>JAXDNY010000170.1:0-33599 GCA_034669145.1 Hyphomicrobiales bacterium | reverse complement strand
TCGCATCCTCCATGCGCACCATGGTGAGCGTCAGCAGGTTCTCGTAGACGCGCGGCGGCGCGAACGCATAGGTCGTGCCGATCTCGCGCCGGTCCTCCACCACGGTCTCGCCCGCCTCCGGGCAATTCACGCAGTAACCCGCGACGTAATGCTGCGCGTAGGAGAACAGGTGATCGCCGACCCAGGCGAGCGGCAGGTAGGCGATCGTCTCCTCGTTTTCGTCGAGGCCGTCGAACACGTTGCCGTTGCGCGCCGAGATGATGGCATTGTCGTAGGTCAGCATCACGCCCTTCGGCCGCCCGGTCGTGCCCGACGTGTAGAGGATCACCGCGAGGTCAGAGCCCTTTCCTTCGGCAACTGAGGCTTCCCACTGCGCCAGCCGCGACGGATCGGCGGCCAGCTTCTCGCGCCCGAGCTTCTGCACGTCGTCGATCCACGAGAGCTTGCCGCGCTCGTAATCGCGCAGGCCGCGCGGCTCGTCGTAGACCATGTGGCGCAGCGTGGAGAGGCGCTCGACGATCGAGATCAGCTTGTCGACCTGCTCCTGATTTTCCACGATCGCGAAGGTGGAGCCGGCGTGCTCCAGCACATAGGCCATCTCGTCGGCGACCGAGTCCGCATAGATCGGCACCGGCACGGCGCCGAGCGCCTGGCCGGCGCACATCGCCCAATAAAGGCGCGGGCGGTTCGACCCGACGACGGCGAACTTGTCGCCGCGCTTGAGCCCAAGCTCCTGCAAGCCGACCGAGAACGCCCGCACCTCCTCGAGCACTTGGCGCCAGGTCCACGCCTGCCAGATGCCGAGGTCCTTGTGGCGCATGGAAATGCGGCTGCCGCGCACCTGCGCGTTGTGAATCAGGAGCTTCGGAAACGTGTCCGCCTCGCCGGCGCGATCTATGCCCACGAGTCCCCTCCTTCGACGCCGCGCGGCGGGCCGATTTAAGCCGAAACCGCGCTGCTGTTCACCCTCGCCGCCGTTGTCCGGCGGTCATTTGTGTCGTTGCGGCATATGAAATGACGGCTTGGGCAGGGTCAAGCCTTTGCGGGACGCGGCGAATTGGCCTTTCGTCACATGACGATGCGGCCGGCCGCCATGCAGGGCGGGGACTGCCGCGGCCAAGCGGGCCCGGTATAGTCGGCCCACAAACGGGAGGCCGCCGAATGACCGACATGACCATCCGCGATGTGCGCGTGACGATCCTGCGCATGCCCTGGGCGGACCCCGCGTGGATCAAGGGGCACGCGCTCGGGCCGGATCGCGGCGTTCTCATCGTCGATGTCGAAACCGCCGGCGGCATCACCGGCATGGGCTACCTGTTCCACTTCCGGCCGGGGCTGAAATCCATCGCGACATTCATCGACGAGTGCGTGATCCCGCGCGTCATCGGCAAGGACGCGACCGCCGTCGAGGCGATCTGGCGCGACCTGTGGAATTTCACGATGACTTACGGGCGCGGCGGCATTGCCTGCATGGCGATGTCCGCGCTCGACATCGCGCTGTGGGACGCGGTCGGCAAGCGCGCGAATCTGCCGCTGCATCGCCTGTGGGGCCACTACCGCTCCAAGATTCCGATCTACGGCTCGGGCTGCTTCCGCGGCGCGGGCGGCGACGGCATGATCGAGAAGGCGCTGACCTACGTGAGCCAGGGTTACAAGGCGATCAAGATGCAGGTCGCGCACGTGCACACGCTCAGCGAAGATCTGGAGAACGTGCGGCGCATGCGCGAGGCGGTCGGTCCCGATATCGACATCATGATCGACGTCAACATGGGTTGGGACGCGCCGACCTCGATCGAGATGGGGCGCAAGTTCGAGGCCTACGACATCTACTGGCTGGAGGAGCCGGTGCCGGCCGACGACTTCGCGGGCTATCAGCGCATCGCTGCCGCGCTCGACATGCGCGTGGTCGGCGGCGAGACGCATTTCACGCGCTACGACCTGCGGCCGTTCTTCATCAACCCCTGCCTGCCGATCCTGCAGCCCGACCCGATGCGCGGCGGCATGACGGACCTGCGCAAGAT
This sequence comes from Hyphomicrobiales bacterium, assembly GCA_034669145.1. Classification (GTDB taxonomy): domain Bacteria; phylum Pseudomonadota; class Alphaproteobacteria; order Rhizobiales; family Xanthobacteraceae; genus PALSA-894. The sequence goes on along the minus strand of JAXDNY010000170.1, from coordinate 31,578 downwards.
CGCGACGCTCGCCGACACCTGGGGCATCACCATCGCGCCGCATCTTTTCCCCGAGCTCAACGTGCATTTATTGGCCTCGATCCCGAACGGCATCTGGGCCGAGAACATGGGGCTGCTGGATGACCTGTGGGTCGATCCGTTGCAGATCGCCGACGGGTTCATCACGGCGCCGGAGCGGCCGGGGCATGGGCTGAGGTTCAAGGAGGAGGTCAGGAGAGAGTTTGGGGTATGATCAGATTTGGATATGTTCGTGCATCAAACACCCACGAGAGGCAAGCTTCTCTGTCCGAACAGACCGAAAACGTCATTGTCCTTTCCGAATCTCGGCGGATTCGTGCAGATCAATCCTAGGACATGGGCAAACATTGGCTCCTTGGCAAATACCACTTCCCCAGCAATCGTAGCCCGGATGGAGCGTAGCGAAAGCCGGGATAGGCATTGCGGCTCGATCGCTCCCGCATTTCGCTCCGCTTCATGCGGGCTACCGGATCGCCGCGCGCTCGCAAAACTGCGCGGTTCAATGATATCATCGCGCATCGCGCCAGCCGCACCTTCAGTGAGGCGCCTGCCATGCGGACCAAGCCCCTCGCGATCTTCCTCGCCCTCGGCGCCCTGCCCGCGCTGGCGCACGTCAACGAGGGCATGGATTACACCCGCTACCGTGACCACCGCGGCGCGCCATGCTGCGATCACACCGATTGCCGGCCGGCGGATGATTTCGTCGACGCGACGGAGCGCGAACCGGCTCGTCTGCTGATCGACGGGCACTGGATCGACGTGCCGCGCACCACTGTGGTGGCCGAGCGTTCGCCCGACGGGCGGGCGCACTGGTGTGGCGGGCGGTATTTCACCAACTCGCACCTCGGCTGGGCGCCGCTGCCGCGCTGCGTGATCCTGCCGCCGCGCCAGAGCGAGAGCGCGGGTCAAAGCGCGACATTTTTCTGATTTTCTTCTTGACCTAGGACAGGATCGTATGCTTATGTCGCTCACCCTGCTCGCTTGAAGGCCGCCTCGCGCGAGGCGTCCTTCGGTGAGCGGGCCGGGCAGCGGGGCCGGAGATCAGGCCAGCCGCACCCGGGGCCGGACGCGGGGAACCGCAACCGCCGGTGGAGCGCCGGGAGGCGCAGCGTTTCGGTGGCGAGGCCTCGCAAGCCTGAAAGATCACCGCACGCGCGCGCCTCGGGACGGGATTCGCACCCCCGTCCTTGCAAGGCGCGTGGGCGCCCCGATCGCAAGGGGCGCCCGGGAGGCCTCGCAAGCCTCCCAGGGGCGCCGTAGCGCAGCGTCCTGGCGCCTCCCGGCGCTCCATTCCCTCTTTCGAGGGCGAGGAAAAAGGGACAAGGCGGCGCCCACGCCTTCAAACAACCGGGCGGCGGAGCGTTGGCTGTTTGACAATCGAATCAGGGATCGTATCGCGGGCAGCGAATTCGCGCTCAGCTTCGCTCCGCCACCTGTTCGAGCTTCTTGCTCAGGATCCACGACAGCCCGAGGAACGCGACCAGCATCACCACGCCGATGCCGGAGGACGCGTCGTTCATCATCTTTTCGGAGAGCTGGCCGAACGCGTAACCCGCCGAGACCACCGCGCAGGACCAGATGCCCGCCGCGATGAAATTGAGGGCGAGAAAGGTGGACCAGGGCAGCCGCGACAGGCCGTAGGCAAAGCCCGCGACGCCGCGCAGGCCGTGTGGATAGCGATGGGTCATGATCATCCAGACGTAGTGGCGGTCCGCCAGCCGCGCCGCGATATTGACCATGCGCACGATGCGCGAAGAGCCGCCGAGCCAGCGCGTGCCATAGCGCCGCCCGACCCAGAAGCGGATCGCGTCGCCCGCAAAGCTGCCGATCCAGCAGACCGCGATCAGCGTGCCGAACCCGAGCACGCCGGACGACGCCGCATAGCCGGCGAACAGCGTCAGCAGCAGGCTATGCGACGCCGCGAAGGCAAACATGAAGCTGTAGGCCGCATCGCCGTGCTGGCGGATAAGCTCGAGAAACGAGGCGAGGTCGGTCGGATACAGGAGCATGACAAACGCGATAGCATCATCCGGCCGCTTCCCAAAGCGGCGCGGCCTACGCCGCGCCGTTCGTCTTCACACCGAACAGCTTCGCGGCATTGCCGCCCAGGATCGCCAGCTTGTCCTTGTCGGAGATCGGCGCGCCCAGCACGTGATCGACCGGAGCAACCTCCCACGGGATCGGGTGATCGGTGCCGAGCATCAGCTGGCTCGCGCCGACCTGGCTGACGAGGTGGCGCAGGCCTTCGCCGGAGAACACCATCGCGTCGAAATAGAGCTGGCTAACGTACTCCGACGGCTTCTTCTTCAGCTTGATCTCGGTGCTGCAGTTCTGCGGCGACACGAAGCACGCATGGTCCCCGCGCATCTTGTAGGACGGCAGGTATCCGCCGCCGTGCGCCGCCAGAACTTTAAGTCCGGGGAATTTGTCGAGCGTCCCTTCGAAAATAAGGTGCTGCAGCGCGATGGTGGTGTCGAGCGGATTGCCGATGGTGTTCGAGAGCCAGCCGTTGCCCTTGAAGCGCTCGCCAAGTTGCGGCGTCGATTGCGGGTGGATGTACAGCACGGCGCCGAGCTCTTCGGCCTTCGCCAAGACGGGGTGATATTTGTCGCGCGCGAAATCGTCACCACCGACGCTTCCGCCGATGGCGGCGCCCTTGAGGCCCTGCTTCTTGACCGCGGTTTCCAGCATGATCGCGGCGAGGTCCGGTGCCTGCATCGGCAGCGACGCAAAGGCGCCGAAACGGTCCGGCTTCTGCGCGCAGAGCTCGGCAAGCTTGTCGTTGTTGATCTGGCAGATCTTCTGTGCGGTCTCGCGGTCCTTGCGGTACCAGAACGGGTTGATCGACAGGATCTCCATGTCGATCGCCATCGCATCCATTTCCTTGAGACGCTGCTCGACGACGATGAAGTGCTCCTTCACGCCCTTCACCGGCGGCGGGACGTTCTTGGCGTCCTCGCCCATCAGGTCGATCGCGTCCTGGAAGAAACAATGCGCGTGGCTGTCGATCGTCTTGATGCGCTTGCCCTTCACCATCACGGGCAGCCGCGCGGCCGGCTTCTGCGCATGCGCCTCGAACGGCAGCCCGCAGCCGCAGAACACGAGCCCGGCAAGCGAGCCCGCGGATTTCAGGAAATTCCTGCGCGTGGTCATGAGGCCTCCTCCTGTATTTTGATTTGTTGGCGACGAGCCTAGCACAAGATGCGACAGTGGTGCAGGCCGCGGCGCCGGTTTAGCATCGCGAAAATTGCCGCGGGGGATCGAGTTCGCCGAGAAGAAGCAAGGGCACCGCGCGCTCGGTCTGTTTCCTCCCCGCTTGCGGGGGAGGGTTAGGGAGGGGGGCATATTCGCGCTAACCTCCAATTCCCCCTCTCCAACTCTCCCCCGCAAGCGGGGGAGAGGGCGCACCGAGACTGTGGCCTCGCCCACGTACTATTCGTTCAATAAGAGGACTTCATGACCGCGTTCGACTTCGCGCCTTTGCTGCCCGCCAATCTGCCGCCGCCAGCCGTGCGCTGGCCGGGTCTCGCAAAATACAATTTCACCGGCGGCAACAACGACGCCGATGAAGTGCCGGTCGACGATTTGATCGCGGCGGCGGCCGCGTCGCTCAAGCGTGAGGGGCGCAATCTCGCGACGTACAATCTGGCGCACGGCCCGCATGGCTATCGTCCGCTGCGCGAGTTCCTCGTAACCAAGCTCCAGCGCGACGCCGGGATCGCGTGCAGCGCCGACGACATCCTGATGCTGTCCGGCTCATCGCAGGCGCTCGATCTGGTCAACGCCGCGCTGGTGACGCGCGGCGATACCGTGATCTGCGAGAAGGACAACTACCAGAGCACGCTGACGCGCTTCGCGCGGATCGGCGCGAAAGTCGTCGGCATTCCGCTCGACAGTGACGGCATGCGCATGGATGCGCTCGCCGCCGCCCTCGCCGACTGCAAGGCGCGCGGCGTGCAGCCGAAGATGATCTACACCATCCCGACGGTGCAAAACCCGACCGCCACGATCATGCCGGAGGCGCGGCGCGCCGAACTGCTGCGGCTTTCGGAAGAATACGGCGTCGCGGTGTTCGAGGACGACTGCTATTCCGACCTGATATGGGACGGCAAGCGCCCGCCCGCGCTCTACGCGATGAGCAAGGCGCAGAACGTGATCCACATCGGGTCGTTCTCCAAGTCGATCGCGCCCGCGCTGCGCGTCGGATTCCTCGTCGCGCCGTGGACGATCATGTCGCGCATTCTGCCGCTCAAGACCGATGCCGGCTCCGGCGCGGTCGAGCAGATGCTGCTTGCCGAATATTGCGCGCCGCACTTCGCCACGCATTTGCCGGTGCTGCGCAAGGCGCTGCGCGCGAAGGTCGAGACGCTGATGGAGTCCCTGAATGAGCAGTTCGGCACGGCGGCGGAGTTCGAAGACCCCAAAGGCGGCATCTTTCTCTGGGTGAAGCTGCCCGACACTGTCGACACGACGAAGCTCTATCAGGCCGCACTGAAGGAAGGCGTCGCGATCAATCCCGGGCCGGAATGGTCGACCGACAAGCAGCACAGCGGCTCGCGGCTGCGGCTCTGTTTCGCGAGCCCGACGCACCAGCAAATCCGCGAAGGTGTCGCGATCCTCGCCGACGTGTGCCGCCGGGAGTTCGGCGTGCCGGCAAGAAGCGGGAATGTGGAGCGGGCGCGGGCGTAACTACTCCGCCGCGGTCGCCCTCGGCCCGTAGCCAAGCTCCGCGAAAATCTCCTCGTTGTGCTCGCCGAGCGCGGGCGGCGGCGTCTCGATGCTCGGGCCGCCATGCGCAAACGTGAAGGCCGCAAGCGGCACGCCGAACCCGCCCTGCACGCCGGTCGCGCCCTTGTGCTTATGAACGATCCCGCGCGTTGAAAGATGCGGGTCGGCGACCGCCTCGCCCATGGTGCGCACGCGGCAGGCCGGCACGTGGCCCGCCTGCAGGAATTCCTCCCACTCGTCGGCGGTGCGCGTCAGCATGATCTCTGCCAGCACTTTCATTTCGCGGTCGTGATCCGCGTCGCGCTCGTCGTTGTTCTTCTTCGCCATCTCGGGCCGCCCGAGCGCGGCCCATAGCCGCTTCTGCTGGCGCACGTTGCTCGCACCGAGCATCACCAGCGCGCCGTCTTTGGTGGCGAACGCGCCGTTGGTGGCATGATTATGGTGATTGCCGCTCGGCTTCGGATGCACGCCGTTGCGCAGATAGCCGGTGAGATGCGAGCTCATCAGGATCATCGCGACGTCGAGCATCGCCATGTCGATGCGCTGGCCCTTCCCGGTGCGCTCGCGCTGGAACAGCGCGGCGGAGAGCGCAAACGCCCCGGTCATGCCGGTCGCGTAATCGATCGCCGGCGATCCGAACTTGACCGGGTGCACGTCCCTGGTGCCGGTCATCGCCATGATGCCGGAGGTCGCCTGGATCACGTGATCGTAGGCGGTCTGCTGCCTGCGCGGACCTTTCTGGCCGAACGCCGAGAACGACGCATAGATCAGCCGCGGGTTGATCTTCGCCAAATCCTCGTAGCCGAGGCCCAGCGCGTCGAATGCGCCGGGCCGGTAGTTCTCGACGAACACGTCGGCGGTCGCAACCAGTTTCTTCAAAATCTCGCGGCCGCGTTCGGTCTTGAGATCGAGGGTGATCGCGCGCTTGTTCGAGGCTTGCGTGAGAAAGCCCGTGCCCATCTGGCGGTAATTCAATTCCTTGTCGGTGCCCGATGAGCGGCTCTGGTCCGGATCGTTCGGATCGTCGACCTTGATGACGTCGGCGCCGAGCACCGCGAGCTGATAGGCCGCGAACGGTCCCGCCAGCACGTGCGTGACATCGATCACGCGGATTCCCTCGAACGGACGCATGGCGCCCTCCCTTTGCGTTGGCGCCATGAGCATGGCACGCTTTACGCCCGGCTTGAACCGCCTTCGAGGAACCCGATGTACGACGAAAAATTCATGCGCCGCGCGATCGAGTTGTCGGCGCAGGCGCTCGACACGCCCGGCGTGCGGCCCTACGGCGCGGTCGTCGTCAAGGACGGCAAGATCGTCGGCGAGGGGCTGAACCAATCGGCCAGGAATTTCGATCCGACCTCGCATGGCGAAGTCGAGGCGGTGCGCGATGCCTGCCGCAGTCTCAAGACCACGGACCTGACGGGCGCCGAACTCTATACGTCGTGCGAGCCCTGCTCGGTGTGCGTCGCCACCATGATCATGGCCGGCATCGGCCGTATGTATTACGGCGCCTCGCTCGAGCAGTCCGCCGCCGTCGTGCCGCGCCCGCCGCTGCCGCCGCCGACCACGCTGGTGCGCGAGCAGGTTGGGCGGCCGGTCGGCGAACGCGACATGCTGCCGGCGGAGACGAAGCTCTCCGGCGACGCCATCGCGGTGCTGGAAGCTTGGGTGAAGAAGCAGCGATAGTAGGCGTCGAGCCCGCCACGTCCTCTGCTGTCATCCCGGAAGCCGCGAAGCGGCTATCCGGGATCCAGTAAACACCGACCGAGCTAAATCGCACCGACCGTGTTTACTGGATCCCGGCTCTCGCTACGCTCGGCCAGGATGACATCCTCGCTTACTCCGCCGCCTTGAGCGCCGGCGCCGTGCCGGAGCGGAGCTGGTCGAGCAGCGCCGCCTCGTCGGCCTTCGCCGCCACAAGGTGCCGCGCCTTCACATGCCCGAAGCCGCGGATTTTCTCCGGGATCGCCGCAAGCCCGACCGCGATGTGGTGGTTCTCAGGGGTGAGCTTGTCGATGATTTCGCCGAGCAGCGCCTCGTAGTCGGCGATCAACTTGCGTTCGGTCCGGCGCTCTTCCGAGTAGCCGAAAATGTCGAACGGTGTGCCGCGCAGGAACTTGAACTTCGCGAGCACGCGGAACGCCGGCAGCATCCAGGGCCCGAGCGTGATTTTCTTCGGTAGCCCCGTGACCTTGTCCTTGCGGGCGAGCAGCGGCGGTGCGAGGTGGAACCTGAGCGTAAGGTTGTCGCCCGCGACCTCGTTCTTCACTTGCGCGAGGAATGACGGCTCGGCGTAAAGCCGCGCGACCTCATACTCGTCCTTGTAGGCAATCAGCTTGAACAGGTAGCGCGCGACGGCGTCCGCGAGGCCGGTCTTGCCCGGGGCCTTTGCGGCCTCGGCGGCCTGCACCTTGCCGACCAGCGCCTTGTAGCGCGCCGCATAGTCGGCGTTCTGGTAGGCGGTGAGGAATTCGACCCGCCGCGCTACCGTTTCGTCGAAGCCTTGCGACAACAGCCGCGCGTCGCTGGCTGCCCCCGGCGCGGGTTTCACCAGCGCCTCGACGGAGGCCGCATCGAATGCGGCACGCCGCCCGAACTGGAACGCAGCCAGATTCATCGGCACGGCCTCGCCGTTGAGCTCGATCGCGCGCTCGATCGACGCGGCCGAGAGCGGCAGCGCGCCCAATTGATAGGCGTAGCCGACCATGAAGATGTTCGCGCCGATCGAATTGCCGAGCAGCGCGGTTGCGAGCCGCGTCCCGTCGACGAAGTGGGTCTTCTCGGCGCCCGCCGCGGTGCGGATCGCGCGCTTGAGCCGCTCGGTCGGCAGCGAGAAGTCGGCGTTGCGGGTGAAGTCGCCCGGCAGAATTTCGGCGGTGTTGATCACCATCGTGGTGCCGCCGAGCTTCGCGGTCGAGAGCACCTTCTTGTTGCCGACCACCACCATGTCGCCGCCGAGCACCAGGTCGCACTCACCGGCCGCGACGCGGATGGCGTGAATGTCCTCCGGCTTCCTGGCGATGCGAATGTGGCTGTAGACCGCGCCGCCCTTCTGCGCGAGGCCGGCCTGATCGATGATGCCGACGCCCTTGCCTTCAAGGTGCGCCGCCATGCCGAGCACGCCGCCGATGGTCACGATGCCGGTTCCGCCGACGCCGGTGACAATGATCGAATAGGTCTGGCCGATCGCGGGCTGCACGGGCTCCGGCAGCGCGGGCAAATTCGCCGGCGCCTCGACGCCCTTGCCGCGCTTGAGCTTCGCACCTTCGACGGTGACGAAGGACGGGCAGAAACCCTTCAGGCAGGAAAAGTCCTTGTTGCAGCTCGACTGATCGATGGTGCGCTTGCGGCCCCATTCGGTGTCGAGCGGCTGCACCGACACGCAATTGGATTGCACGCCGCAATCGCCGCAGCCTTCGCACACCAGTTCGTTGATGACGACGCGCTTGTCCGGATCGGGAAACTGGCCGCGTTTGCGGCGGCGCCGCTTCTCGGCCGCGCAGGTCTGGTCGTAGATCAGCACCGTGAGACCGGGAACGTCGGCGAGGCCGGTCTGCACCGCCATCAGCTCATCGCGATGATGGATCGTGACGCCTTTTGGGAAATCCGCATCAGAGGGATATTTCCAGGGCTCGTCGGTGACGACGACGATCTTCTTCGCGCCTTCGGCTGCAACCTGGCGCGCGATCTGCGGCACATTCAGCCCGCCGTCGTTGCGCTGGCCGCCGGTCATCGCGACCGCGTCGTTGAACAGGATCTTGTAGGTGACGTTCACGCCAGACGCCGCCGCCGCGCGGATCGCCAGATAGCCGGAGTGATTGTAGGTGCCGTCGCCGAGATTCTGGAACACGTGGTTGCGCTTGGAGAACGGCGCCTCGCCGATCCAGTTCGCACCCTCGCCGCCCATGTGGGTCCAGCCCAGCGTGTTGCGGTCCATCCACTGCGACATGAAGTGGCAGCCGATGCCCGCGTAGGCGCGCATGCCCTGCGGGACGACGGTGGAGGAATTGTGCGGGCAGCCCGAACAGAAATACGGCGTGCGCGCCGACACGTCGGTCATCGCGGCGACGGCGCTCTGGCCCTGTTTCAGGCGCGACACGCGATTCGCAAGCTCGTCATTGTGCCCGCGCTTGAGGACGCGATCGCCGACCGCGATCGCGATCTCGTGCGGGTCGAGCGCGCCCTTCACGGGGAACAGCCAGTTCTCCTGCTCGTCGCGCTTGCCGATCACCACCGGCTGGTTCGCGGTGCCGTACAGCTCCTCGCGCACCTGGACTTCGATCAGCGAGCGCTTCTCCTCGACCACGATGATGAGCTCGAGGCCCTTGGCGAAATCCCGCAGCTCCGCGCGCGAGATCGGCCATGGGCAGCCGATCTTGAACAGCCGGATACCGAGATCGTTGCATTTCACCTCGTCGATGCCGAGCTGATCGAACGCCTGGCGCACGTCGAGATAACTCTTGCCGACGGTGATGATGCCGATCCTGGCGTTCGGCCCGCCGGAGATGACCATCTTGTTGAGCTTGTTCGCGTGCACGAAGGCGAGCATGGCGTCGCGCTTGTAGTCGTGCAGGCGCGCTTCCATGTCGAGAATGCCGTCGACGAGGCGGATGTTGAGTCCGCCAGGCGGCATCTTGAACTCGTCGTCACCCGGAATGACGATTTTCAGGCTGTCGAGCCCGGCCTCGACCACGCCGGTCGACTCCACTGTCTCATGCATGCACTTAAGGGCGACCCACGAGCCGCAGAACCGCGACATCGCCCAGCCGTAGAGCGCGTAGTCGATGAACTCCTGCACGCCCGCCGGGTTGAGGATCGGGATCATCACGTCGACGAAATGGAATTCGGACTGGTGCGCGGTGGTAGAGGATTCCGCCGTGTGGTCGTCGCCCATCAGGGCAACGACGCCGCCGTGCTTGGAAGAGCCGGCGAAGTTGGCGTGGCGGAAAACGTCGCCGGTGCGATCGACGCCCGGGCCCTTGCCGTACCACATGCCGAACACGCCGTCGTACTTGCCCTCCCCGCGCAGCTCGGCCTGCTGCGTGCCCCAGATCGCGGTCGCGGCGAGATCCTCGTTCAAGCCGGTCTGAAACAGGATGTTGTGCTTGTCGAGCGCGGACTTGGCGCGCATGAACTGCTGGTCGAGCCCGCCGAGCGGGGAGCCGCGGTAACCCGAGACATAGCCGGCGGTATTGAGGCCAGCGAGGCGGTCGCGCTCCTGCTGCATCAGGGTCGCGCGGATCAGCGCCTGATAGCCGGTGACGAACACGCGGCTTTGCCTGAGGTCGTACTTGTCGTCGAGGGTGACGTTCTTCAGCGTCATTCAAGCCTCCGCGAGGCATTGTGTGCCAAGGGCACGACGTTACCCCAAATGACAACGCCCGCCGCGCCCAATCTAGGCACCGACTCGGCACAATAAAAGCGTCAGCAATGCTGACATTTCGGCACCGGGGGGTCAATTTCGTTTGACACTGGGATGCCAGCACGAAGTTGCGGCGTTGGCGTGCGGGGAGAAATTTGGCGCAACGCAGCAGGCGCCGAACTACGCCTGCGCGCTCGGCCTTGCCGAAACCGCCGCGTGCCAGCGGCGCAAATGGGCGCAGTCGTCCGGCACGTTGAGCTTCGCCCGGCCGGCAAGATCGATCAGCACCTGCGTCGAGATATCCGCGATCGTGTAGCGGTCGCCCGCCACGAATTCGCGGTCGGCCAGCCGCGCATCCATCGCGCGGAAGAAGTTTTCCACGCGCACGCGGCCGCGTTCGGCCAATTCGGGAATCTGCTCGTAATCGTGCGGGCCCGGCAGCGCGCGGCCCTTGAGGCCTTTCGCGGTATTGCGGAACGCGTCCATCGCGGCAAAGAAACCATCGCGCTCGATCTGGCGATTGAGTGCGGTCACGACCGCGCGCTCCTGCGGCGTCGTGCCAATCAGCGGGGGCTGGGGGTGGATTTCCTCTAGGTAGCCGCAGATTGCGACCGCATCGGCGATCACGGTGCCGTCGTCGAGCACCAGCGCCGGCACGGTGCAGTCCGGATTGATGGCACGGAAGGCGGGCGTGAACTGCTCGCCGTTGCGCAGGTCCACCTGCACGGTCGGCAACGCGATGCCTTTCTCGGCCGCGAAGATACGCACCCGGCGCGGACTGGGCGCGGTCGCGCAATCATAGAATTTCATACGCTTCTCCCCGTGCGAGGTTCGTGCCGGAACAATGACCCAGCCCGCGCCGATCCGCAAAATACAATCTGCGGCTTAATACGAAACACGATCCGTGCTAAGCTGGAGCGTCATCGGGTGCCCGCGCCCGTCGCGGGAAGAAGCACCGGAGTGAGACGCCATGAACGCGATCATCACACTGCTGGCCGCCGCGACGACCGCCATGTTGACCTTCAGCACCGCACAGGCTCAATCGCCGAACCCGCCCGGCATCAGGCTCGATCATTATCATTGCTATCGCGTATCGCCGGTCACGCGCTTTCGGCCGCTGAGGGTCAAACTCGTCGACCAGTTCGGCCGGTTGCAGCCCACCGTCGTGCGCGAGCAATTCCTCTGCGCACCGGTCGAAAAAAACGGCGAGCCCGTCAAGGACAAGGAAGATCACCTCGTCTGCTACTCGGTGACCGGCGGCAGGAACGCCGGAAAGCGAGTCGAAATCATCAACCAGTTCGGCAAGGCGGTGCTGCAGGTCGGCGGAACGGTGACATTCTGCGTCCCGTCGCTGAAGAAAGTACTGAACTAGGCCCCGGCCAGCGCGACCGACTGTCCGCCATCGACCACAACGGTGGTGCCGGCCATGAAGCGTCCCGCGTCGGAGGTGAGCAACAACAGAACGCCGTCGAGGTCGCGCATTTCGCCGATCCGGCCGGCCGGGATGCTGCGCGTCATGGCAGGGTTGTCCTTCAAATACTCTTCGTTGATCTCGGTCGCGAAGAAACCGGGCGCAATGGCGTTCACGCGCACGCCGCGGAACGAAAGTTCGAGCGCGAGCGCCCGGGTGAGCTGCACCACACCCGCCTTGGCAACCGAATAGGCGGCAACGCCCTTCGAGACCGCAAAGCCCAGAATTGAGGCGATGTTGACGATCGCGCCCTGCTTCTTGGCCGCGATCATGCGCCGCGCGGCCTCCTGCGCCCAGTAGAGCACCGCGTCGAGATTGGTGCCGAGGACGCGGCGCCACGTCTCTTCCGGTATCTCATGGACCCGGTCGGCGTGAGGAATGCCGGCATTGTTGATCAGGATCGTCACGGTGCCGAACGCTTTTTCGGCCGCATCGAAGGCGCGCACCATCGCGGCGCGATCCAGCACATCGGCCTGGACCGCGAGCGCCTGCCCGCCCGCGGCTTCGATCCTCTGTTTCAATGCCTCAAGCCGGTCCGCGCGGCGCGCGACCAGCACGACCTTCGCGCCGTTCTCGGCGAGCACCTGCGCAAAGTGCACACCCAGTCCGCTCGACGCGCCGGTCACCAGCGCGACGCGGCCGGTGAGATCGAATAGTTCGGACGCTTTCATGTATCCATCCTGGGTCATTCCGGGGCGCGACGAAGTCGCGAGCCCGGAATCCATAACCACAATCCTATCGATGTCGCACAGACGGAGCGATGCTGAAAGTATCGTAGTTATGGATTCCGGCCCTCGCCATAGCGCGTCGCAGACGCGCGTAAACGCGCTTATGGCTCGGCCGGAATGACATCGGAGTTAGCCGCCATAGAGCATTCGCGGCAATTCGGTCGCAAGCCCCGGCGCGAACCACAGCAGTCCCAGCGCGAAAAGCTGGATCACAACGAACGGAATGATGCCGACGTAGATGTGCCGCGTCGTGATCTCCGGGGGAGCTACGCCGCGCAGGAAGAACAGCGTCGGCCCGAGCGGCGGGTGCATGTAGGAGGTCTGCAGGTTCACTGCCATCATGATGCCGAGCCAGATGGGCTCGACGCCCGGCATCGCGAGCAGCGGCGGCGCGACGATCGGCACCACCACGAAGATGATCTCGAACGCGTCCATCACGAAACCGAGCAGGAACATCGCCAGCATCACGGCGAGGATCGCGCCCGCGGCGCCGCCCGGCAGATCGGCGAGCGCACGATGCACCATGTCGTCGCCGCCGAGGCCGCGGAACACCAGGCTGAACAGCGTCGCGCCGAGCAGGATGGTGAAAATCATCGAGGTCATTTGCGCGGTCTTGGTGACGGTCGCCGTCAGATAGTAGGCGCGCCAGACCGCACGCAGCGCGAAGACAAGGCCGGCGGCGAGTGCCGCCATCAGGATTAGCGCGAGCGCGAAACCGACGCCGTCGCGCGCGTCGAAGATTGTGCGCGCAAACATCAGCGCGGCGAACGCCGCGAGGCAGAGCGCGACCGGCCAATGCACGCCGTCCGCGCGCAGCGCCGCCAGCAGGATCGCACCCACCGCCCCCACCGCCGCAGCCTCGGTCGGCGTCGCGAGCCCGATCAGGATCGAGCCGAGCACCACGACGATCAGCAGCACCGGCGCCATCAGGGCCTTGATCAGCTGCCGCAGCAATGCCGCGCCCTTGAGCGCCGCCGGATCGGGCGGAATCGGCGGCATGGCGGCCGGGCGCAGAAACGCGACCGCGACGAGAAAGAGAATATAGAGCGCCACCAGCATGAGCCCCGGCACGATGGCGCCGGCAAACAGGTCGCTGACCGAGACCGATTCCGGCGCGAAGATGCCCTTGGCAAGCTGCGCCGCCTGGTAGGAGTTGTTGAGCTGGTCGCCGAGCAGCACCAGCACCGTCGCGGGTGGCAGGATTTGCGCGAGCGTCGCGGTCGCCGCCACGGTTCCGGCCGCAAGGCGCTTGTCGTAGCCGTGACGCAGCATGGTCGGCAGCGTGATCAGCGCGATCGTCACCACGGTCGCGCCGACCACGCCCTTGGCGGCGGCGAGCAGCACGCCGACCAGCACGACCGAAATGCCCAACCCGCCGGGCAGTGAACCGAACAGCCGCCCCATCGTTTCCAGCAGATCCTCGGCGATGCGCGAGCGCTCCAGCATCACGCCCATGAAGATGAACAGCGGGATCGCCAGCAGCACCGTGTTGGTCATCACGCCGAAGATGCGCTGCGGCAGCGCGTAGAGCAGCCCAATGTCCATCGCGCCGGCTGCATGGCCCAACAGTGCGAAAGCGAGCGACACGCCGCCCAGCGTCAGCGCGACCGGATATCCGGCGAACAGCAGGCCGCATACGGCGACCACCATCAGGACGGCGAGGATTTCGGGAAGCGGCATCAGCCTGCAGCCTTCGCCGCCCTGCGACGCCCCATCCGCAACATCGTGAGCACCGCGATCGACTTGATCGCCTGCGACAGCCCCTGCAAAGCCAGCGTCAGCGCGAACAGCGGGATCAGCGTCTTGAGCACAAACACCAGCGGCAGGCCCGAGGTCTCGCGCGAGCGCTCGAAGATAGCCCACGAGCGCATCACGTAAGGCCACGAGAACCACATCACCGCAATGCAAAACGGCGCCAGCAACAGCAGCGCGCCGATGAGGTCGATCCACGCCCTCGCCCGCGGCGACGCGCCGGCATAGAACACGTCGACGCGCACGTGCCCGCCCTCTTTCAGCGCCCAGGCCGCGGCCAGCAGGAACAGCGCCGCATGCGCGTACACGATCGATTCCTGCAACCAGATCGATCCGAGCCCGAGCACATAGCGTAAGAGGACGACCGCAAAGCCGAGCAGCACGATGGCGAGCGCGCACCACGAGGCGGCGCGCCCGACACCCGCGTTGAGGCGGTCGATAAAGGCGGCGATCCGGATGATTTGCCCGGCGTTCATTGCTATAGTGTAGCGCAAAACGAGGTTCCGCATGGCGCACGATCACGACGACCATGATCATCATGACCACGACCACGGCTCGGAATTGTCCGAGATGCAGATTCGCGTGCGCGCGCTCGAATCGGTACTGACCGAAAAGGGCTACGTGGAGCCCGCCGCGCTCGACGCCATCATCGAGGCCTACGAGACCAAGATCGGCCCGCACAACGGCGCGCGCGTCGTCGCCAAGGCCTGGACCGATCCAGCTTTCCGGCAGGCATTGCTGGAGGATGCCACCAAGGCGGTCGGTACGCTCGGCCATGTCGCGCGCACCGGCGATCATCTGGTCGCGGTGGAGAACACGCCGCAACGCCACAACATGGTCGTGTGCACGCTCTGCTCCTGCTACCCGTGGGAAATGCTCGGCCTGCCGCCGGTCTGGTACAAGGCCGCGCCATACCGCTCGCGCGCCGTGAAGGATCCGCGCGGCGTGCTCGCCGATCTCGGCCTCGCGCTGCCGAAAGACACCGAGATCCGGGTGTGGGACTCGACCGCCGAAACGCGCTTCCTGGTGCTGCCGATGCGCCCGAAAGGCACCGAGGGCTGGAGCGAGGAGCAACTCGCCGAACTGGTGACACGCGATTCGATGATCGGAACGGGATTTCCGAAAACGCCGGGGGCGCCGTCATGAATTCCCCGGTTGTCATCCCGGCCGACCCCGGCCAAGCGAAGCGCGAGCCGGGGGAGAGCCGGGACCCATGAAACACCCACAATCGATTGCATGCGCCGTTGCGCGATGGATCCCGGATCGGCTCGCGTTGCTCGCCGTCCGGGATCACATTGGAGAGGAGTCATGAACGGCGTGCACGACATGGGCGGCATGGACGGTTTCGGCAAGATCGAGATCGAGCCGAACGAGCCGGTGTTTCACAGCCGTTGGGAGGCGCGCACGATGGCGCTGGTGCGCGCGATGGGCGCGGCCGGGGCGTTCAACATCGACACCTCGCGCTTCTATCGCGAGGCCCTGCCGCCGCACGTTTATCTGTCCAGCTCGTATTACAAGAAGTGGCTGCTCGGGCTCGAGGACCTGTTGGTCGACAAGGGATATGTGGCTCCCGAAGAGGTGGAGAAGGGCCACGCCTTGAAGCCCACCAAAGCGCCGCCGCGCGGCACGTTCAGGCGCGATGACGTCGAGCGCATTCTGGTGCGCGGAAAGTTCAGCCGCGAGCCGCAAGCGCCGGCGAAGTTCAAACCGGGCGACCGCGTGCGCGCGAAGAACATCCATCCGGCAACCCACACGCGCCTGCCGCGCTATGTGCGCGGCCACGTCGGCGTGGTCGAACTCAATCACGGCAGTCAGGTGTTTCCCGACTCGGCCGCTATCGGCGCGGGTGACGACCCGCAGTGGCTCTACACGGTGGTGTTTACGAGCGCCGAGCTGTGGGGCGCGGATGCCGACCCGACGGTGAAGATTTCCATCGACGCGTTCGAGCCGTATCTGGAGACGGCCTAGCTCGGTGGTCATCCCGGCCGAGCGAAGCGAGAGCCGGGACCCATAACCACGACACTCTCCATGGGCAGACATTTCTACGTCTACATCCTCGCGAGCGGCAAACACGGTACAATTTACATTGGCGTGACGAACGATCTCATCAGGCGGGTCTACGAGCACAAGGAAAAACTCGTTCCCGGCTTCACCAAGGACCATCACGTCGATAAACTCGTCTACTACGAAATCTTCGACGATCCCGAGCCCGCAATTGTTCGCGAGAAACGCCTCAAACGCTGGAAGCGGGACTGGAAAATCGAGCTGATCGAACGTGACAATCCCAGTTGGGATGATCTTTATTCAGAGCTCATCTAGAGGTTTGTGGTTATGGGTCCCGGCTCTCGCTCGCAACGCTCGCTCGGCCGGGATGACCAGCTTAGCATGGCTGCCGCGCGCCGCGCCGCACAGGAAGTGCCCAGCATTCCCCGCGACGCCGAAGGTCCGGTGTTCCGCGAGCCATGGGAGGCGCAGGCCTTTGCGATGACGCTCGCGCTGCATGAACGAAAAATGTTTACTTGGCCCGAATGGGCAGCGACCCTCGCCGACGAGATCAAGCGCGCGCAACAGGCGGGCGATCCCGACACCGGCGAGACCTACTATCGCCACTGGCTCAATGCGCTCGAGCGCCTCGTCGCCGAGAAGGGCGTCACCGATCCGGCGACGCTCGCGCGCTACCAACACGCCTGGGACCGCGCCGCCGACCGCACACCGCACGGCCAGCCGATCGAATTGCGGCCCGACGATTTCCACGATCACGACTAGCGAGACCAGCATGACGACGGCCACCATCGGCGCGGCGAAAATCACGCGTATCGAAGAGACCTACGGGCACTTCTTCGAAGCGAAGAAGTTCTTCGCCGACTGGCGCGACGAGATCGTCGCCGAGCACATGAGTTGGATGGTGCCGGACCATTTCGATCCGGCGACCGGATACCTCAAGCTCAGCATCCACTCATGGCTGCTGGAGATCGGCGGGCGGAAGATCCTGATCGACACGTGCGTCGGAAATCACAAGTCGCGCAAGCACCGGCCGTTCTGGGATCAACTCAACACACCTTATCTCGAACGCCTCGCCGCGGCCGGGGTGAAGCCCGAAGACATCGACATGGTGATGTGCACGCACCTGCATGTCGATCACGTCGGCTGGAACACGCGGCTCGACAACGGCCGCTGGGTGCCGACCTTCCCGAACGCCAAATACATCTGGAGCAAGACGGACTTCGATCACTTCTCGGCAATCGACCGCGATCCGCAGACCGGGCCCGCCATCGGCGGCGCGATGCGCGACAGTGTGTTCCCGATCGTGGAGGCCGGCCTTTGCCAGATGGTCGACGGGACCGAGCGCATCGACGAACACCTCTCGCTGACGCCCGCGCCCGGCCACTCGCCCGGTCACGTGCTGATCAATCTCGCCTCGCAGGGCCGCCAGGCTTTCTTCAGCGGCGACATCATCCATCACGTAATCCAGGTCTATCATCCGGCGTGGAACAGCTTCGCCTGCGCGGATCAGGAAACCGCACGACAATCGCGGCGGATGACGCTTGAAAAATGCGCAGGCTCCGGCGCGCTCTTGATGCCGCAGCATTTCGGCGCGCCGCACATCTGCCACGTCGACGCGAAGGGTGACAGTTTCACGCCGCGCTTTAAGTAACGCGCACTTTCAGAAATTGCAGCGGCCGACATACCCCGTGGAAATGCCCTGCTCGGCGGCGGATGGCGGCGTCGCGCGGCCGTCGTAGAAGCTCGCGATCTGATTGGCGACGCCGAATTGCGTGCCGCCGCGCCGCTTGTCGTTGATCAGGCGCAGAATGTTCCATTCGTCGTGCGAGCCATAGCTGAACGCGATGGACGCCTTGAGCGCGTAGTAATTGCGGAACATGACCTTGCTCGTCCGACCCAGCTCCACCGCCTTGCGCAGGCCTTCGTCGGCCGCGTAGCGCTGGTCGAACAGCGCGTCGATCTTCTCCATGTCGCCCTCGCCGGTGAGTTCGAGCGCGCTCGCAAAATCCGCGGGCCCGACGAAGTAGAAGAAATCGAAATCATCGCCGGTGCCGGAAGGCCCTTCCAGTACACGGGTCCATTGCAGCATATAGTCGGCACCGTTCGCGCCGCTCGGCAGCGTGAATCCCGCTGCGCCGGGATTGAGAATCCACGCCGACTTCGCGCCAAAGCGCTTCTCGACCCTGTCCTTGGTCTTCGCCGCCACGTCGACATTGACGCCGAAATAGCTTCCGCCGACGGTCGAGATCGGCAGGCTCATATAGCCGATCGCCTTTCCGGCGCTTTTCTGTTCGGCAATAGCCTGACGGATCTTGCTGATGTTGGTGTCGATCGCGCCTTTGAGGTCCTGTTCGACGCAATAGCAGATGTTGAGCGCGGTGCATTCGGTGACGCGTGCCGCGTGCGCCGTCGCCGGGGCCGCGAAAGCAGCGGCGAAAATCAAGAGCGGAATGAGTTTGCGCATCGTGTCGTCCCCATATTCGCACGCCCGATCATACACGAGATGCGGTCACTTCGGGCGTCCGCACATGCTCCGGCCGCACGCCGAGGCCGAGCAGCCGCGCCGGGATGCGGCGCAAGAATGGAAAGCGCGCCAGCAGCCGGATCGCGAGCGGCACCTCCAGCGAGCCTTTCGCGGCAAGCGCGCGGCTGATGACGCGGTTCTGCAGGAACACCTGGATCGCCTGCGTGACGCGCGTCGGAAATTCGCGCCGCCGCTGCACGCGCGCGAGATCGTCGTCGCTCACGCGGCCGCGGCTTAACGGCTCCCACAGGATATTCGCCGCCGCGACCGCGTCCTGCACGGCGAGATTGATGCCGACGCCGCCGATCGGCGACATCGCGTGCGCGGCATCGCCGATGCATAGAAGGCCCGGCCTGTGCCAGGCCGCGAGCCGGTCCACCGCGACGGTCAGCAGCTTGATCTGGTCCCAATCGCGCAATTCGCCGACGCGATCCGCGAACTTCGGCACGCTCTGCGCAAGGCCGGCCCGAAAGGCCTCCAAGCCGGCGCGGCGCACCTCTTCGATCGAACCCTTCGGAATCACGTAGGCGCATTGCCAATAGTCGCCGCGGTCGATCAGCACGAAAATGCGCCCGGCATCGAACCGCCCCATCGATTGATCCGGATCGCTCGGCAGCCGCGGCAAGCGGAACCAGAGCACATCCATCGGCGCGCCGAGCTCCTCGACTTCCATGCCGGCCTTGGCGCGCAGCGTCGAATGGCGGCCGTCGCAGGCAACGACGAGGTCGGCGCGGATATCGAGCAGGCCGTCCGGCGTTGCGGCGCGCACGCCGGTCACGCGCCCGGCGTCCTCGATCAATTCGACCGCCGCCGCCTCCATGCGCAGGTGAAAGCCCGGATAGCGCTTGCCGTGCTCTGCGAGGAAGTTGAGAAAGTCCCACTGCGGCATCATCGCGATGAATTTGCAGCGCGTCGGCAGATGACTGAAGTCGGCGAAATTGAACTGCAATCCACCGAACGCCCCGCCGAGCGTGCGTGCCTCCTCGTGCGGCAGCTTGAGGAATTCATCGATCAGGCCGAGCTCGGCCATGATCTCGAGCGTCGACGGATGAATGGTGTCGCCGCGGAAATCGCGCAGGAAATCCTTGTGCTTCTCCAGCACCACCACATCGACGCCGGCGCGCGCGAGCAGGAAGCCGAGCATCATCCCGGCCGGCCCACCCCCGGCGATGCAGCAGCGGGTGTGGGTGGTCACGCCCCGATCAGCCGCTCGCTCGCCATGTAGCCGGCGAGCAGCCCGACGCCGAAGCAGAGCACCAATGCGGCGGCCGCGACCTCGATGCCGCGCAGCGCGAGCGAGCCGTAGCCGGTGCGCGTTGCGGCAAGCCGCGCCGCGAAAGCGGTGGCGGTGACAGTGAGTGTCGCAATCGCCGCGACCGTGATCGCGGTGCCGAGCCCCATCACCAACGTCGCCGCCACACCGGCCCAGAAGATGCCCTGCGCCAGCGCGAACACCAGCACCAGGATGGCGCCCGAGCACGGCCGCAGTCCCACCGCGACGATCGCGGCGAGCCCGCGCGTCCAGCCGCCGGGACCGGCGAGCTGATCGGGTGTGGGCCCATGCGAATGGCCCGAATGGTCGTCGTGGTCATGGCCGTGATCGTGATCGTGATGGTCATGCGCGTGATCGTGGTGATGATCGTGCGCGTGGTGACGGTGATCGTGGCCGTGATGATGATGCCCGTGCGAGGTCGCTGCCGCGCCCACGCTTTTCGGCGCGCGCATCGCGGCCCACTCGCGCAGGAAGGCCCTGCCCTTCACCCACAGGAGCCGCGCGCCCATCGCGGCGATCAGCGCGTAGCTGACGATTTCGATCCACCACACCGCACGGTTCATGGTGCCGGCGGTCGCGCCAAGCAGCGCCGCCGCGATCCCCACCACCGCGACCGCCACCAGCGCCTGCAGCAACGCGGAAGCGAACGAGAGCGTGATGCCGCGCTTCCAGGTTTCCTCGTTGGCGACGAGGTAAGACGAGATCACCGCCTTGCCGTGGCCCGGTCCGGCAGCGTGAAACACCCCGTAGGCGAACGAGATGCCAAGCAGCAGCCAGACCGCGCTGCCGTCGGTCTTGGCGGCGCGGATCGTACCGGAGAGCATGCGATAGAATTCGGCCTGCTTGGCAATCAGCCAGCCCGCGATGCCGTCGGGGGCCGGCGGAGGCGGCGCCTGCGGGCGCGGCACGCCGAATTGCGCGAACGCGTCCGTGCCGAGAGCCAGCAACGCGACGCTCGCGGCAAGCAGCAGAAACAGGAATGTCGCCTTGCGCCCCCCGGCCAAGGTTGTCACGGGCATTTCACCGATATCTTGTTGGAGAACTGCGCCCCGAAATTGCTGCCCGGCGCGAGGCTGTTGAAGAAGGCTTCGCCCGGCTTGCCGGGCGCCGCAGCGCCCGTCTCGCCCGGCCGCGCGATCGCGAGCTTGCACGCCTGCGGCGCGCCGACCAGCGACACGGGGTCCTTCTCGGCGAACGAGAAGTCGACGAAATAGCTGCCATCATAGACCTCGAGGTCGAGGCTCTGCGCCTTCGCCGGTGCCTTGAACGGCAGGGTGAAGTGCAGCGTGAGCAGGCCGTTCTCGAATACAAGGTAGTAATCGACCGGCGGATTGAGCTCGGCCTTCTTGCCGTTAGCGCGCGCGACCGTGAAGTAGTCGAACTCCTTGAGCGAGCTGACATTGACTTCGGCGAGCGGCGCCAGCTCCTCGCGGGTGAACTTGCCCTTCTCCTTGCTGTCGAGCCCCTGCGTGGCGAAGGTCGAGAACATGTCGTCGAAGGTCCAGGCGTGGCGCACGCCGGCGGCGCTGCCGTCGGCGCCGTAGACCAGCTCGCTCTTCATCGTCACCCAGACATGCGGGTGGGCCTGCGCTTTTCCGGCGACGAACAGCGAAAGCGCGGCGAGAGCGAGACAGCGGAGAATTCGGGTCATGGGGCCAAACCGGGCAGCGCCATGGCGGCGCAGCGGGACCATAGCATCGACTGGGGCGGAATGGAGGCACATCCTTGTGAGCCGGACCGGCGCAGGGGCGCCATGCAACTCTTTCAGGCCCGGCGAGTTTCCTCCCGGAACAGCGCTCCCCGGAGGGACTTATGGCGAATTCGAGTTTCGAGACATTCAAGCAAGGCGGCCAGGCAATCGACGAGGCCGCCCAGAAGACCGGCCAGCAGGCCGAAGGCGTCTACGAACAGGCGAAAAGTGCCGCCTCGGACGCGTATGACAGCGCCAGTGAGTACGCCGAGGATGCGGTCAGCCGCGTGCAGGACGGCGCCGCCGAACTCGACGAGATGGTGAGCGAGCAGGTCGGCCGGCACCCGAAGGCCATGGTGGCGCTCGGGATCGGCATCGGCTTTGCGCTCGGCGTGCTGTTTGCGTCTTCACGGACCAGGGAGCCAGGCTGGCGCGATTACGCCAAGTGGTGAGCACTCGTCATTCCGGGGCCGAGCGAAAGTGAGGGCCCGGTATTCATGACCACAAGCGGAGCTGCCAATGCTCCAGCCGCGTGGAACGGGGGCGTGCACTCACAAATGCTGATGCGTACCCGCTTTCGGGGGTGACGCGGACAAGGCCCAAGCAACCCGCCGCGCGTTGTCTTTTGAACCCCAGCGGACGCGCGACCTCCGTGGAGAGCATCGAGGAAGGCGGGATCGATCCGAAATCCCGAATTTCGCTGACTGCGCCAATCTGTCCCGCGATTTCGCACGTGGCAGAGGCCGGACGATGCGGTACCCTCAACGCAAACAAGAAAATAAAGCTGGGCTGGGGGGAAACATGTCCGTGAAATTCAATCGCCGTCATTTCATCGCCGCCGGCACGGCCGCCGCCACGATGCCGCACCTCGTGCGTGGCGCTTCCGCGCAAGGCGCTTCCGCGCAAAGCAATTGGCCGTCGCACACTATCCGCATGGTCTGCAGCTACCCGGCGGGCGGGCAGACGGATCTGCTTGCGCGCGCCTTCGGCGAGTACATCTCCAAGCAGGTGGGGCAGACGGTCGTGGTCGAAAACAAGGCCGGCGCCTCCGGCTCGATCGGCGCGGCGGACGTCGCGCGTGCGGCGCCCGATGGTCACACCGTCCTGTGCTCGATTGCGACGACGTACGTCATGAACCGGGTGATGCTGAAGAATCCCGGCTACGACATGGACAAGGACCTGACGCTTCTCAGCGTCATTCCCGGCCAAGGGCTGCTGCTGATTGCGAAGAAGGATTCCGGCATCAAGACGCTGGACGACTTCGTCGCGTTCGCGCGCAAGAAGGACAAGGTGAACTTCGGCACCTACAGCGCAGGCTCGTCGCCGCACATGACGGTCGTCGCGCTCAACCAGCAATATGGTCTCAAGATCGAGCCGATCCATTACCGCGGCGAAGCGCCGATGTGGACAGGACTGATGGAAGGCTCGCTCGATGCCGCGATGGGCAGCTATACGGCCGCGCAGCCCGTCCTTCAAAGCAATCGCGGCGTGTTGTTCGCCGTGCATTCGAAGAAGGTCGCCGCGATCCCGGACATCAAGACCCTGCCTGAACAGGGCGCGACATCGAAATTCTTCACGATCAGCGGCTTCACGGGCTGGGCAGCGCCGAAGGCAACGCCGCAGCCGATCGTCGACCGGCTCGCCGAACTCTTGGTAGCCGCCAACAGCGATCCGAAGGTGAAGGAAGTTCTCGCCACCTTCGTGCTGGAGCCGGCCCTCGGCTTCAAGGAAAGCAACGCGCTCTATCAGCGCGAATTGCCGACCTGGATCGAGAGCGCGCAGTCGCTCGGCCTCGATCCGGTATAGCGGGACGCAACCTCGACGAGGTCCCTAAACCCCCGCCGCACCGCCATCGGCGCGCGGATCGTGGGCGCCTTCCAGTGTGCCGTCCGGATGCAGCACGACCGCGCCCGCGTGGCCCATCGTGTCCGAATAGGCGTCCGGCAGAACCTCGACGTCGTGACCGGCTGAGACCAGCCGGTCGATCAAGCTTTCATCGAAGCGCGATTCGAGCCGCAGGTTGGTGTGCGCCGCGCCCCAGGTGCGCCCCAGGAGCCAGCGAGGCCGGTCGACGGCTGCTTCCAGCGGCTGGCGATACAGCACGTGGCGGGTGAACAGCGCGGCCTGCGTCTGCGGCTGGCCGTCGCCGCCCATGGCGCCGTACGCCATGATCCGTCCGTCGCTCAAGCTTGCCAGCGCGGGATTGAGCGTGTGGAACGGCTGGCGCCCGGGCTGCAGCGGGTTCGCGGCGCCCTTGTGCAGCGAAAAGCTCGCGCCGCGGTTCTGCATCAGCACGCCGGTGCGCGGCAGCACGCAGGCTGAGCCGAACTCCCAATAGAGCGACTGGATGTAGGAGACGACGAGGCCGGAGGAATCCGCCGCCCCCATCCAGATCGTGTCGCCGTCGCCCTTGCGCGCGGGCCAGCGAGCCGCCTTGCGGCGGTCGATTTTCTCCGCCTCGGCATCGAGAAAGGCTTTTTCCAGATAACGGGCGGGCGGATGCGGAAGGTGCGCCGGGTCGGTCACATACCGGTCACGCACCAGGAACGCGCGCTTGGTCGCCTCGATCAGCCCGTGCACGTGATCGAAGCTCTCCGCCTCGGTCACGCGCAGCCGCTCGAACAGCGCCGGGATGATGAGCGAGGCGAGCCCCTGCGTTGGCGCCGGCGTGTTATAGAGCGTGCCGGCTTTTAGCGCGACCGACAGCGGCTCCCTGACGGCCGCCTCATATCCCTCAAGGTCCGCGCGCGTCACCGGTGAGCCGATGTTCTCCAGATCGGCGGCGATCTCGCGCCCGACATCGCCACGATAGAAGTCATCGAGGCCCGCGTTTGCGAGTTGGTCGAGCGTGGCGGCAAGCGCCCCCTGTTTCATCACCGCGCCTTCGGCCGGCGGCTTGCCGTCGATCAGGAACGTCTCGGCGAAGCCCGGCGCATCGCGGCACTCGGCGAGCTTCTCGGCGGTGAGCCGCACCTGGCTGCGCGTCACCACGTAGCCCTCGCGCGCATGGCCGATCGCCGGACCGAACAGCACGTCGAGCGGGTGATTGCCGCCGAACGCCTCGGCGGCGCGCAGTGCCAGCATCCATCCGGCGACCGCGGCCGGGACGGTGAGCGCGGCGAGCGGCCCGCGCGGCGGGATCTCGTCGTAGCCATGGTCGCGATAGAGCTCCGGCGTCGCCTTCGCGCCGGCCGGCCCCGCCCCCATGATGGCGCGCACGCGGCCCGATGGCTCGCGCACCACCCAGAAGCCGTCGCCGCCGATATGGTTCATGTGCGGATAGACGGCAGCGATCGTCGCCGCCATCGCGACCATGGCTTCGAGCGCGTTGCCGCCGTCCTCCAGGATGAGACGCCCGGTCTCGGCGGCTGCGTGATGCGGCGCCGCGACGACGCCGCGGCGGTGGCCGGCGGTGTGCAGGTTCATGCGGCGTCGCCGAGGAGGCCGCGCTTGCGCAGCAGCGGGTCTACGGAGGGCATCCGTCCGCGGAACGCCTCGTAGGCCTCGGCCGGGTCGCGCGCGCCGCCGGCCGCGTAGATATTGTCGCGCAGGCGCTTGGCGACCGCCGGATCGAACACGTCGCCCGTCTCCTCGAAGGCGTTGAACGCGTCGGCGTCGAGCACCTCCGACCACAGATAGCTGTAGTAGCCGGCCGCATAACCGTCGCCCGAGAAGATGTGCTGGAAGTGCGGCGGGCGGTGGCGCATCACGACTTCGTCCGGCATTTGCATCCGCTCGCGGGTCGCGGCCTCGACCGCATGCGCGTCCTTGGCGCCGCCGAGGTGGAAGTCGAGGTCCACATAGGTCGAGCCGAGATATTCGGTGGTCGCGTGGCCCTGATTGAAGGTGCGCGATTTGAGCAGCCGGTCCATCAGCGCCGTCGGCATCGGCTCGCCGGTCTTGTAGTGCCGCGCGAACTTCTCGAGAATTTCCGGGCGGTCGAGCCAGTGCTCGTAGAGCTGCGAGGGCAGCTCGACGAAATCCTGCAGCACGCCTGTGCCGGAGATCATCGGATAGGTCACGTCCGACAGGAGCCCGTGCAGTCCGTGTCCGAACTCGTGAAACAGCGTGCGGGCATCGTCGAAGGAAAGCAGCGTCGGCTCGCCGTCGGCGCCCTTGTTGAAGTTCATCACGTTGAGCACCAGCGGGCGCACCTCGCCGTCGAGCTTCTCCTGTTCGCGCAATCCCGTCATCCAGGCGCCGCTGCGCTTGGAGGGCCGCGCGAAATAATCGCCGAAGAACACCCCGATGTGCCGGCCATCCGGCCCGGTCACTTCCCAAACGCGCACGTCGGGATGATAGACCGGCACGTCGTGGCGCGGCGTGAAGGAGAGCCCGAACAGCCCGTTCGCCACGTAGAACGCCGCCTCGATGATGCTCTCCAGCGGCAGATACGGCTTGATCTCGCTCTCATCGAGATCGAAGCGCGCCTTGCGCAGCTTCTCGGCGTAGTAGCGCCAGTCCCACGGCGCGAGGCGGAAGTTGCCGCCCTCGGCCGTCACCACCTCCTGCAGAGCGTCGCGCTCCTCACCGACCCGGCGGCGCGCCGGCGCCCAGACGGCGTCGAGCAGGCCGGTCACGGCGTCCGGCGTTTTGGCCATGGTGTCGTCGAGCTTGTAGTGCGCAAAGCTCGGATAGCCGAGCAGCCGCGCCTTCTCGTCGCGCAGCGCCGTCAGCTCGGCGATGATGCTGTTGTTGTCGGTGTTGCCCCCGCCGTCTCCACGCGCGATCCAGGCGCGGAACGCCTTCTCGCGCAACTCGCGCCGGGCCGAAAACTGCAGGAACGGCTCGACGCTGGAGCGGCCGAGCGTGACCGCATACTGGCCCTTCAGGCCGCGCTCCTCCGCGGCCCCGCGCGCCGCCGCCCGGGCGAAATCCGGCAGGCCGGCAAGATCGTCCTCGCCAAGCGGCATCACGTAGGACTGTTCATCCGCCAGCACGTTCTGGCCGAAGGTCGTGCCGAGACTGGCGAGGCGATCCCCGATCTCCTTCAGCCGCTCCTTGGCGGCCGAATCAAGTCCCGCGCCCGCGCGGCGGAACAGCGCGTGGTAGCGCTCCAGCACCCGCGCCTGCTCGGCGGCGAGTCCAGGGCTCGCGGATTTGTGAAGCGCGTCGAGGCGGGCAAACAGCGCCGCGTTGAGATGGACCTCGTTCCAGTGGCGGGCGAGGAGCGGCGCCATCGCGCGCTCGATCGCTTGGATCGCCTCGCTGGTATGCGCGCCAGCCGACACATAGAAGACGCTGCTCACCCGGGAGAGCGCGCGCCCTGAGCGCTCCAGCGCCGCGACGGTGTTGTCGAAATCCGGCGCCGCCTTGTCATCCGCGATCGCGGCGACCTCAGCGCGGTGCGCCACGAGCGCCTGCTCGAACGCCGGCTGAAAATGCTCCGGCTTGATGCGGTCGAGCGGTGGCACGCCGAACGGCGCGGTCCAGTCGGCGAGCAGCGGGTTTGACGTATTCATGCTGGGCAGAATCTCCATTTCGCCAATGTAATGGGCCATTTGACCGCGACAAACCAGCAGAACCGGCGGGCTTGATCCCTCCCGCCGTTTGGTATTCATTGCGCCGCATGCTCGACGCCACCAACAGCCAGCGCGGCGCCCGCCGCATCAACTGGATCAACGTTTCGACGGTGCTTTCCGCCGCTATCTTGATCGCCGCGGAAGTGTTCGGCGCCGCGTTCGCGGGCGGCTGGGCGTTCGGCAACCTGTTCGCGCTCGGCGAATACGGCACCTACATCCTGCAGGTCCTGTTCTTCGTGGTCGGCATCGCCGTGATGGTGGCCTTCATCCGCGCCGCCATGCGCGTCGAGCCCTTCGTCACGCGAAACTGAGTCGGCTCACGCACCGCGCCGACGCCTTCTCAACAAACTGCTAACGGTTTTCTCGCGCGGGGCAAAAAAACTTCTTGCATCCCGCGAACATTTTTCTTATTTGCGAATTGCCCAATTTCGCACGTGCCTGTGGCCGCGTGTCGGTTGGTGGGCATCCGGACAAGAGGCCGGACAGCCGCCTGGGGAAGAGATCTCGCTTCCTCAACCATGCAACCGGCAGCCGGAGGCGAAACCGGCGCACCCCGCGCTCAACGGGGGACGCAGCTTAAAGCAACGACGGAGCGGGCTTTTTTGGCACTACCGGCGTGAATGCCGGTCTGACTGAAAAGGCTTGTCCTTCTTTGCCAACAGTGCGGAACGGGTTCTTCCCTTATCCGGACTAAGGCAGCAATCGGTGTCGTGAGAGCGCGTCCGCTTGTCCAGCGGCTGCGCGAATCACCTCATCAGGTTCACCTTAAGTCGCGGTTCGCCGCGCGCACCGGATAGGGAATTCTTCGGAATGACAGCTCGCATTCGCGACTTCCTGCGCAACCGTACCGACGAAGGGCCCTGCCTGGTCGTCGATCTGGACGTTGTCCGCGACAACTACAACACCTTCGCCAAGGCGTTGCCGGACACGCGCGTGTTCTACGCCGTGAAGGCCAACCCGGCGCCGGAAGTGCTGTCGCTGCTGGCGAGCCTCGGCTCGTGCTTCGATGCCGCCTCGGTACCCGAGATCGAGATGGTGCTCGCGGCAGGCGCTTCGGCGGACCGCATCAGCTTCGGCAACACCATCAAGAAGGAACGCGACGTCGCGCGCGCCCATGCGCTCGGCGTGCGGCTGTTCGCGGTCGATTGCATCCCCGAGGTGGAGAAGATCGCCCGCGCGGCGCCCGGCGCACGCGTGTTCTGCCGCTTCCTGTTCGACTGCGCGGGGGCCGAGTGGCCGCTGTCGCGCAAGTTCGGCTGCGAGCCCGCCATGGCGGTGGACGTGCTGGAGCACGCACACCGGCTCGGCCTTGAGGCCTACGGCGTGTCGTTCCATGTCGGTTCGCAGCAGCGCAACCAGCACGCCTGGGACCGCGCGCTCGCATCCGCCGCGGCGGTGTTCCGCGAGTGCGGCGAGCGCGGGATCAACCTGTCGATGGTCAACCTCGGCGGCGGCTTCCCGACCAAGTACCTGAAGAACGTGCCGACGGTGAAAACCTACGGCGCGGCGATCTTCCGCGCGCTGCGCAAGCACTTCGGCAACGCGATCCCCGAGACGATCATCGAGCCGGGACGCGGCATGGTCGGCAATGCCGGGGTCATCGAGGCCGAGGTCGTGCTGGTGTCGAAGAAGAGCAATGAGGACGAGGTGCGCTGGGTCTATCTCGACATCGGCAAGTTCGGCGGCCTCGCCGAGACGATGGACGAGTCGATCCGCTACCCGATCAAAACGCCGCGCGACGGCGACGAGCTTGCGCCCTGTGTGATCGCCGGCCCGACCTGCGACTCGGCCGACGTGCTGTACGAGCGGGAGCCGTATCAGCTGCCGGTCAGCCTCGAAATCGGCGACAAGGTGCTGATCGAGGGCACCGGCGCCTATACGGCGACCTACTCGTCCGTGGCCTTCAACGGCTTCTTGCCGCTGAAGACGGTCCACATCTAGCCAGCTCGTTTTCGGCGAAATCCGCCGGGCGCATTGCGGGCCCTCCCCGAATCGGGGAGGCCTATGCGAGGCGTCCGGCATCCCCCTTGCTCCGGAGTCCCTGATATGAACGCCATGACCCGTATGACCGAAAGCCACCCCGTCCACGCGCAATTCGCCGGCCCGATCGTGATGATCGGCTTCGGCTCGATCGGCCGCGGCGTGCTGCCGCTGCTGGAACGCCACATCGGCTTCGACCGCTCGAAATTCGTCGTCATCGACCCGGTCGATACCGACCGCGCACTGCTCGATGAGCGCAAGCTCAAGTTCGAGCAGGTCGCGATCACGCGCGAGAGCTATCGCGAAGTCCTCAAGCCCCTGCTCACCGGCGGGCCGGGCCGCGGCATGGTCATCAACCTCTCGGTCGATACCTCGTCGGCCGATCTGATGGACTTCTGCAAGGACATCGACTGCTTTTATATCGACACGGTGTGCGAGCCGTGGCCCGGCCTCTACACCAACGCCAAAGCGTCGATCTCGCAGCGCTCGAACTATGCGCTGCGCGAGGGCGTGCTCGACGTGCGCCGGCGCCGCCCGGGCGGCGTCACGGCCGTGAGCTGCTGCGGCGCCAATCCCGGCATGGTCTCGTGGATGGTCAAGCAGGCGTTGCTCGACATCGCGCGGGATACCGGCGTCACGGTCGCCGAGCCGAAGAGCCGCGAGGACTGGGGCCGGCTTGCGCAACGCCTCGGCGTCAAGGGCATCCATATTGCTGAACGCGACACCCAGCGCGCACGCGATCCGAAGCCGCGCGGCAGCTTCATCAACACTTGGTCGGTGGAAGGGTTCTGCTCGGAAGGCCTGCAGCCATCCGAACTCGGCTGGGGCACGCACGAGAAGCACATGCCGTCCAACGGGCACCGCCACGACTTCGGCTGCGATGCGGCGATCTACCTGACCCGTCCGGGCGCCGGCACCCGCGTGCGCTCGTGGACCCCGACCGCGCAGGCGCAGCACGGCTTCCTGGTGACCCATAACGAGTCGATCTCGATCTCCGATTACCTGACGGTGCGCGAGGGCGGCAAGGCGGTGTATCGCCCGACCTGCCACTATGCTTACCACCCGTGCGACGACGCGGTGCTGTCGCTGCACGAGATGGCTGGCGCTGCGTGGGCGCGCCAGGCGGAGTGGAAGATCCTCGACGAGAACGAGATCGTCGACGGCGTCGACGAACTCGGCGTGCTGCTCTACGGCCACGCCAAGAACGCCTACTGGTACGGCTCCTCGCTCTCGATCGAGCAGACGCGCGCGCTCGCGCCCTACCAGAATGCGACCGGCCTGCAGGTGACGAGCGCCGTGCTCGCCGGCATCGTGTGGATGCTGGAGAACCCGGATCGCGGCGTCACGGAAGCCGACGAGATGGATTTCCACCGCTGCCTGGAAATCCAGATGCCGTATCTCGGCGACGTGTTCGGCAAGTACACCGACTGGACGCCGCTGCATGGCCGGCCCGGATTGTTCCCGGAGGACGTGGACACGAGCGATCCGTGGCAGTTCAAGAACGTGCTGGTGGCTTGACCACGCGTCGGCCGCTGAGCCAAAGAGACGGCGAGCGCTGTCGTGCTCGCCGTTTTCGTGTCAGATGGGGTCAGGACCCGCATAGAGTTCGTGAGGCCGTGATGAAGTTTCTCAGCGTAGTTGCTGCTATCATTTGTCTCAACACCGCCGCTTGGGCGGCCCCCGCCGTCAACGAGCCCAGCGCCACAGGCTTGTGGGAGCAGGTCGACGAAAAAACCGGTGCAGCCGAAAGCTGGTTCAACATCGTCGAAAAGGACGGCGTCTACATCGGCACCATCGTCAAGATGTTCCAGAAGCCTGGCGACCCGCCGCCCGAGTCATGGCGCTGCACGAAGTGCGAGGGCGCAGAAAAGGATGCGCCCGTGCTCGGCCTCGCCCTGATCAAGGGAATGAAGCGAAACGGCCTGAAGTACGAGGACGGGACGATCATGGACCCCCGTAATGGCACCGTCTGGCGCGCATTGATGCAACTCAGCCCGGACGGCAAGCAGCTTGAGGTGCGCGGCTATCTCCGTTTCGAGTTTGCTGGCCGCAGTCAAATTTGGAAGCGCTTGCCTGATAACGCGATGGACCCGCCGCGCCCGCCCGCGCCGCCGGCGAAGGGATTGAAGAAGTAGCGCGGCCCCGGGCCAATTGTCCGCGTCCAAGGCGATGACAACGTTGATGTTTTCCTGTCGGTTGTCGCTCGCTCCGATTTGGTATATATCATTGGTGGATACCATTCGGATGCGAGCATGACCGCCACCGCGAAACTCTTCAAATCCGGCCGCAGCCAGGCCGTTCGCCTGCCGAAGGAATTCCGCTTCGAGGGCAAGGAGGTGCGCGTCAGCCGCCACGGTGACGGAGTCCTTCTGCGGCCGATGAAAGTCGATCTGGATGCACTGTTTGCCAAGCTGGATAGCTACGGCGTGGACTTTCCGGAGCGAGAGCCGCAGCCTCCCTATCCGGAGCGCGACAGCTTCGATTGATGATTCTCCTCGACACCAACTGTTGCATTGCGATCATGAC
>JAXDNY010000169.1:0-7075 GCA_034669145.1 Hyphomicrobiales bacterium | reverse complement strand
CCATCAATGCGGGCGAGGACGGCTCGGTGATCGTCGGCAAGATCCTCGAGAAGGACCAGTACAGCTACGGCTTCGACGCGCAGAACGGCGAATACGTCGACATGCTCAAGAAGGGCATCATCGACCCGGCCAAGGTGGTGCGTCAGGCACTCCAGGGCGCGGCGTCGGTCGCTGGCCTGCTGATCACCACCGAGGCGATGGTCGCCGAAGTGCCGAAGAAGCAGGGCGCGGGCGGCGGCGGTGGCGGCATGCCCCCGGGCGGCGGAATGGATTTCTGATCCAACGATCAGAACTCAGGAAATGCGGAAGGCCCGGGAGAAATCCCGGGCCTTTTTCCATGCGCACAGCATGGTACAATGAGTCATGAGGCGCCCATGAACGTCCAGATTCCGCGATCGATGGATAGCTCGGCGTTCCTCGCATGGGCCGAAGGACGCGAGGGACGTTATGAACTGGTCAATGGGCACGTCGTCATGATGACGGGCGGCTCTCGCGGCCACGCAGTCGTCGTGCGCCGACTTGCGAACGCGCTTGAGCAACGACTCGATGGCGCGCAGTGGACCGTCCTGACATCGGATTTTGCAGCGAGGATTGCGCCGCAGACCGTGCGTTATCCGGATGTGATTGTCGACGTCGCCTCCGGTCCACTGAGAGATTTGGCCGCGACAGCGCCTTCGCTGATAGCGGAAGTTCTCTCGCCTTCCTCGGTGACGGCCGATCTCGGCGACAAGGCTGCGGAATACTTCCACCTTACCAGCCTATTGGCCTACCTGGTCTTGTCGCAGGATGAGGCGAAGGCGTGGGTTTGGCTGCGAGGTGAAGCCGGCTTTCCGGCGGGCGCCGAGGTGACCGCGGGGCACGATGGGCTCGTTCGAATTCCGGCTC
Organism: Hyphomicrobiales bacterium; assembly: GCA_034669145.1. Lineage (GTDB taxonomy): Bacteria > Pseudomonadota > Alphaproteobacteria > Rhizobiales > Xanthobacteraceae > PALSA-894. Next base: position 6,190 of record JAXDNY010000169.1, on the reverse strand, counting down.
TCACCGTCGCACTGCCGCTTGCGGCAATCTACAAGGGCTTTCCTGCCCCCGAAACAAACTAAGGCACTGGCCCCCAAAAACGCCAACGACCACGAACCAGCGGCGCGTCCATCCGGCGCCGCCCGTCGTGGCCGCTTCGCGGCAATAACGCACCGCGTATTCTCAAAGTAGCTGCGGCGTGTGACAGAGGCATGTAGGCCCCAAAAATGCTAACGACCACGAAGGAACGGTGCGCTTACATCCGGCGTCACCAGCTCTATCCGTGGTCGTCCAGGCGACGGAGCCTTTCGGCTCAACATTGCCGTCTGAACCTATATGGTAGTCCAGAGTGGTTAATCAATGGTTAGCGCAATGAAAGGTTCCGGCAAGATTCACATCGGCATCGGCGGCTGGAATTTCGAGCCGTGGCGCGGCGTGTTCTATCCCGACAAGTTGCCGCAGGCGAAGGAACTCGAATACGCGGCCGGCAAGCTGACCGCCATCGAGATCAACTCGACCTACTACGGCTCGCAGAAGCCTGAGACGTTCCGCAAATGGGCGTCCCAGACGCCGGACGGCTTCAAGTTCTCGGTGAAGGCCTCGCGCTTTTCGACGAACCGCAAGGTGCTCGCCGAAGGCGCGGACTCGGTGAAACGGTTTCTCACCTCAGGCGTGACCGAGCTTGGCGACCGCCTCGGCCCCCTGCTCTGGCAGTTCGCCCCCACCAAGAAGTTCGACGAGGCGGACTTCCGTTCATTCCTGGAGCTGCTGCCGAACAAGCAGGACGGCCTGGCGCTCCGCCACGTTGTCGAGGTGCGTCACGACAGTTTCCGTGACCCCGCATTCATCGCGCTGATCCGCACGTTCAACGTCGCGGTCGTGTGCGCCGAGCACGAAACGTACCCCGGCATCGCGGATGTGACGTCGGATTTCGTCTATCTGCGCCTGCAGAAGGGCAAGGATACGATTACGACCGGCTATCCGCCGAAGGAACTGGATGCCTGGGCCAAGCGCTTCCAGACCTTCGCGTCAGGCGGCGTTCCGAAGGATCTCGATCAGGTCGACGCGAAGACTGCGCCGAAGGGAGCGCCCCGCGACGTGTTCGCCTACGTGATCCATGAGGGCAAGGTGCGCGCGCCCGCCGCCGCGATGGAGTTGATCAAGCGAGTTTCGGAGCGTGGGTTAGCGCGAAGCGCGTAACCTACCGCCTACAATTTCTGACCCATTCCCTTCAGCTCGGCGCTCGCCGCGATGCCTTCGAGGAAGCCGCGCGGACAATCCTTCGCGGCGGCCTCAAACAGCTTCACGGCTTCGTCGCGGCTATTCTGGATCAGCAGATACTGGCCGCCGTAGAAATTGGCCTCGCAGGTGTGCGCTTCCTTCAGCGCCGGATTGGGATCGTCCGCGGCGATCAGCGCACCGTCCGGCTTGAGCTCGCCGGTAAACATTGCGAGCAGCGGCGCGGGCCAGCCCGTCATCTCGACATCCTTCAATACCTTGCCGCCCGCGAGCACACCCTTCTGCTTGCCGCGCCGCTCCGCGATGTCCTGCCACAGCAACGCATAGGCGTTGCGCCGCTCCAGCCGCGCCGCGAGCTTCATGTCGGCTTGGGCCTTGGCGGCGGCGCCGCCCGCAAGGTGCAGCGCGCCGCGCGCGATGTAGGCGTTCACGTTGCGCCGGTTATACTTGATCGCCGTCGTGTAGTCGGCGATCGCGCGGTCCGCCGCGCCTTTCGCCGCATACGCATTGGCACGGTTGAAATACGCGGAGGCAAAGCGCGCATCGTGCTTGATCGCTGCGCCGAAGTCCTCGATCGCAGCGTCGAACTCGCCCTTGTCGCTGTGCGCGGTGCCGCGGTTGTTGAAGGCACGCGCATTCTTTGGCTCGAGCTTGATCGCCGCGTCGTAGTCGGCAATGGCGCCGGCCTGATCGCCATTGGCGGCGTGCGCGTTGCCGCGATTGTAGTAGGCGGCGGCGCGGGCCTTCGGTTTCTGCTTGCCGTCGCCGATCACCCGCGTGCAGCCCGCAATGGCGGCATCGTGGTCCTTGACCTGCGCGCAGGCCGCGACGTCGCGCGGACCAGCCTTGTCGCCTTGCGCGGCCGTTTCGCGTTCAGCGGAATAACCCGTGGGCCGGCGAACGGTCCGCCTTTTCGGCGCGGCTGCCGGCGGCGCCGCAACCACGGACGCGGGCGTATCGTCGCGCTTGTAGCGCGGCCGCGTATCGACCGGCGCCGCCGGTGCGGCTGCGCCTTTCTTGGCCGCACCCGCGCGCTTTGCCGCGTTAGCCGGTTGCGTCTGCGCATCGGCCACGCCGCCGGCACAGAGAAAAGCAAGAGCTGAACACAACAGAACGAGACGGCGCATGTTGGCTCCCATGCGTTTGAACGAGGATTGAATGCGTATTGAGCCGTGCGCCGAAACGCAAGCGTTGCGTCACTCCGCCGGCTGCACCGCCGGACGGGCCTGCGCGCGCCTGCTCTCCGCGCCAACGACAAGCGCACTGATGGCGAACGTGTTGAGCGCGCCGAGCACCGCGATCGCGGCGCCGACGCCGAGCACCGTGTTGAAGCCGCCCTGCTCGTAGAGCCGCCCGATGCCCCACGCGGCCGGCCCCGCCATGGTGAAGATGAGAAAGAAGCGGATCGCATAGATGCGCCCGCGCCACGCGGGCGGCGCGTAGCGCGCGAGCACGAAATCATTGACCGTCACCTGCCCGTAGATCGCCGCGACCGCGAGCGCGAGGCTCGGCAGCAGCCACCAGCCCGAGGTGTAGATCGCGAGCAGAATGCCGATCACCTGGATGCCGGCGATATACGACATGACCAGATGCGGCGTCATGCGCTCTACCGCGCGCCCCATGGTGAACTGCGCCATGCCGCCGCACAGGAACACCGCGGTCGCCAGCGCCCCGACCTGCGCCAGCGGCATGCCGGACGCCATGCGCTGCTGCACCAGCTTCGGCAGCATGATGGTGATCGCGTTGAACACCAGCCCGACCCAGAACGCGAGCGTGAGGAACAGGATGACGACCGCGATGGTGATGCCTTTGCTGAGTGCCACATCCTGGTCGGGCGCCTGCACCACGCGCTTGCCGCCGTCGTCGGGTACGAACGCCAGATAGGCAAAACCCGTCAGGACGAAGAAGACCGCGGGGATGAAGAACGCGAAGCGCCAGCCGAGCCAGGCGGCGATCACGGCGGTGCATCCGCTCGCGATCGACACGCCGATATTGCCGCAGATTCCGTTGAACGCCATCGTGCGCCCGCGCACCACCGCGGCATCGACCACCATCGGCGTCCCGACCGGGTGGTAGATCGCCGCGAACACGCCGACACCGAACAGCGCGATGGCGAGCGTCTCGAAACTCTCCGACATGCCGACCAGCACGCAGCAGACGCCGGTGCCGAAGAAGTAGAGCGCGATCATGTTGCGCCGGCTCCAGTGGTCGGCGAGCCAGCCGGACGGCAGCGCGAACAGGCCGAACGCCGTGAACGCCGCGGTCGAGAGCACCAGCAACTCGCCGTAGGAGCGGCCGTACACGGCCTCCAGCCCGATCACGACGGTCGGGAAGATCAGGATCACGTAGTGATCGAGAAAATGCGCCCAGTTGAGAAAGCCGATCGAGCGGCGCCGCGCGCTTTCGGCCGTCTGGGCCGCCTGTTCTTCGTTCATGTCAGTCCCGGCATGCGCGCGCCCGCTCCGGACGCGCCCCGAGCTATAGCGCGGCGCTGCTGCTTCTCCCATTCGGTTTTTTGCAAATCAGGGTGGACTCCAGAACAACCTTCTCGTTACCGTAGGTTGCAGAACGTTAGAAAAGCTGCAGAAATGACGCGGGGGCGTCGTCATGCGTGGCATAGTTGCATGCGTTGCGGCGGCTTTGGCCGCGGGTCTCGGCTGTTGCAGCGTCCAGCCGGCACGCGCCGAAGCGGCGGGCGATGCCGAGGCCGTTGCGCACATCCTGTTCTTCAGCGGGGCCGACATCTGGCGCAACGGCGCATTCGCGCACGGCGGCTTTCTCTGGTCGTATCAAGGCCTTAACCAGGACGGCCCGGTCTTCAAGCTGCTCCTCAACGGCGGGCTCTACCGCTACCGTTCCGGCACCACCGAGATCACCGGCCGCCTGGCGATGGGCGCGGCGCTGCCCGGCTGGCGCTGGAACCGACCGGGCTTTGAGTTGACGGTGTTTGGCGGGCTCGACGTGCAGGATCACCGCACCACCCCGGACGACCCGGGCAACCGCCTGCGCGGCACGCACCTCGGCGCACGCGGCGGTTTCGATGTCTGGTACGAGCCGTTCCGCGACGGGATGGTCACGGCGTCAGCCTCGTTATCCACAGTCGGCAAGAGCTACTGGACCCGCGCGGCGGCCGGCTGGCGCGTCTTCGACATGATCTGGCTCGGCCCTGAATTCCTTAGCTGCGGCGACGATAGCTATCGCCAGTTGCGCTTCGGCGCGCATGTCACAAGTTTTCGGTTCTCGTCGTACGAACTCTCCGTCGGCGCCGGCTGGGCCACCGACACCGACAAGCGCAGCGGCGCCTATGGCCGTCTCGGCATGATCTACCGGCCGTTCGAGCGGGCGCCGCAGAACGAGAAGCCCGCGCCGTTTTGAGTGCTGCGCGAGGAGCGCAACTCTCACCGTGTCCCGGGCGCACTGCGGCGCCATAGCCGACGCAAAGCGTCGGCGTCCTAGACGGCCGCGTAGCGGCCTTATGGTGCCGCTGTGCAGACCCGGGACCCCGGTTTCTTTCACTTCTTTAGCTCAATTCCCCTTCAGCCCGTGCGCCTCGGGGAAGAACAACTCCTGCCACGCCGCCGGCATGTTCTTCAGCGCGCCGACCTTGTGCATGAACGCGTAGATCTTCATCACGTTCTCGGGCTCCGGCGCGTAGGAGAATTCCGGATCGCTGATCATCTTCGCGATGAACTCGACCGGCAGCTTTGAATTCTCGATCCTCACGAAAATCTCCGCCGACTCGCGCGGATTTTTCGCGATGAAGTCGTCCGCCTCAAGAATCGCGGCCTGCACCGCCTTGTAGAGCTGCGGATTGGCCTCGCGCCAGCGCGCGGTGGTCGCGACCGCGCTGAACGTGTTCGGCCCATCGGTCGCATCGTAAGACGACAGAACTTTCCGGATCGCCGAATTCTCCAGCTGCTGATACTGGAACGGCGCCGAGGTGAAGTGCGAGGAAATCTCCAGCTTCCCCGACAGCATCGCGGCGGTGCCGTCCGGATGGCTCATGCCGACGGTGAGATGATCGAGCGCGTCGAACTTGCCGAGCACCTTCTCCGCGATCATCTGCAGCATGATCGCCTGCACCGACACCTTCGGCGCGGGCAGCGCGATGCGGTCGTTGTCGGTGAAATCGCGGATCGACTTGATGTTGGGATTGCGCGTGTTGAGGTAGGCCGGCTGGCGGTTCATCGCCACGATGCCGCGCACATTCATGTTGCCGCGCGTCTTGTCCCACATGGTGAGAAACGCCGGCAGGCCGATGCCGACGACATCGACATTGCCGGAGAGCAGCGCATCGGTGATCGCGGTCGGCGTGCCCATGCCGGCATAGGTCGCCGTAACCTTGCCGAGACCCGCGCGCTCGGCCTGCTTCTCGAGCATCTGCTTCTCCTGCATCACGTAGAATTGCAGGTAGCCGAGCCCGAGCTGACGCGCGAAGCGCACCTGATTGGCTTCCGCGTGCGCCGCGCCGCACAGCGCAAAGACCATCACGCCACATGCGAGGAGGCGACGGCAGACATGTTTCATCGCGGTTGACCTTGCTCGAAGGGGGGCGCAATTTAACGACAAAGACAATAGACGATCGAGGAAAGCCTATCATGTCCATGACGATCAAGCCTGTTACACCGGCGGTTGGCGCCGAGATCTCCGGCGTCAATTTGGCGCAGTTGAGCGATGCCGAGTACGCGCAGATCGAACAGGTCTGGAACAGGCACTCGGCGCTCCTCTTTCGCGATCAGAAACTGACCGACGACGATCTGCTTGCGTTTTCGCGCCGCTTCGGCGAACTCGATCCGCCGCCCATTCAAGAACACGGCCGCCAGTCGCCCGAAGGCTATCCGGACGTCTACGTCGTCTCGAACGTGCTCGACGACAAGGGCGCGCCGATCGGCGCGCTCGGCGCGGGCGAGGCCGTGTGGCACACCGACATGAGCTATCTGCAAACGCCGCCCGACGCCTCGATGCTCTATTC
>JAXDNY010000168.1:0-2669 GCA_034669145.1 Hyphomicrobiales bacterium | reverse complement strand
AGAAGGAGACGCAGAAAACGCCGCGCCGGCGCATCATCCGGAGCGCCACCGAGGACCGACAGGGCCGCGAGGTCGCCGTCGAGCGGGTCGTGCCGACGCGCCCGAGCCGGGGGCCCCAAAAAGCGAGCCGCAATGCGCGCCGCTTCGGCGCCGAACGCGAAGGCGGACTTGGCAGGACGCCGCGCCCGAGGCGCTGAGCGATGCGGATCACCGGCGGCCAGCTCGGCGGCCGCGTCCTCAAGGCGCCGGCGAGCCGCGCTATCAGGCCGAGCGCCGATCGGCTGCGGGAGAGCCTGTTCAACGTGCTCACGCATCGCGCCGACGACCCGATCGAGGGCGCCGACGTGATCGATCTCTTCGCCGGTACCGGGGCGCTCGGCTTCGAGGCGCTGTCGCGCGGCGCGAGCCACGCTCTCTTTGTCGACAACGGCGCGGAGGCGCGGGCGCTGCTGCGGGCCAATGTCGAGGCGCTGGGCGTCGGTGGGGTCACCCGCATCTTCCGGCGCGACGCCACGCGGCTCGGCGAAGCGCCAGAACCCGCCCGGTTTCGGCTCGCCTTCCTCGATCCGCCCTACGGGCAGGGGCTCGCTCTTCCCGCACTTTGCGCGCTCCGCGATGGCGCCTGGCTCGGCCCCTGCGCGCTCGCGATCGTGGAGGAAAGTGTCGATGCGGTTCTCGAGCTGCCGGCGGGCTTTACGTTCGAAGAGCGCCGTGTCTACGGCGACACGCAAATTGTTTTCGCTGCCTTCACCGCGGCTGATTTGTGATAAAGCACACCGCGGAAGCGTCCGTTTCCAATAAACACAGCGGGCCGAACTCTGCGCGGAGGCATTGGCGCCGCGCGGATCAGCGAATGTAGGCAGCAATTCGCGCGCCTGCGGCATAGGATTCTCACGCGGATGTGGCCTGCAAGCGCCCGCATACTGACGGTGCTCACTCTCCTCGCCATCTTTTCGATGGGCGCGGTGCAGGCGAAAACTTTTCGTGCCGCTGACATTCAGGCCGAAAACTATCCGACCGTCCAGGCAATCAAGTTCATGAACGACCGGCTGATCGAACGCACAAATGGTCGGCACCGGATCGCCATCTTTCCCGCGAGGCAGCTCGGCGAGGAAGAAGCGACGATCGAGCAGACGCGAGCCGGCGCAATCGATATCGATCGGATAAGCATCGGACCGCTTGCCAGCTTCATTCCGCCTTTACGCGTTCTCAGTCTTCCGTTTCTCTTCAGGTCGAGCGAGCACTTTCATAAGGTCCTCGATGGCGAGATAGGAGAACAAATTCTGGCGAGCTTTGAATCGAATGGTTTCGTCGGATTGACCTATTACGATTCCGGTGCGCGATCGCTCTATAATAGAGTGCGGCCGGTGCGCACGCTTGTCGATCTTAAGGGCCTCAGAATTCGCATCCAGCAATCGGAGATCGCGGCCGAACTCGTGCGCGCGCTCGGTGCGGAACCGGTGGTTCTCGCTTACGGTCAGGTCCTTACCGGGCTCTCGACGGGCTTGATCGATGGTGCGGAGAACAATTGGCCGTCATACGTGACGACCGATCATTATCGTGCCGCGCCGTACTACACGCCGACGGAACATACGATGTTGCCGGAAGTGCTGATCATGTCGAAAAAGGCTTGGGACGGGCTCAGCCCCGACGACCGCGCGATCTTCAGGAACGTCGCGCGGGAGTCGGCGAAGTTCATGCGGCGGCAATGGGAGGCCTGGGAGGATCAGGCCCGCAACGTGGCGGAATCGAACGGCGTTAGCGTGGTGAGCGACTTCGATCGCGCCCCATTCATCGAGGCGACAAAAACGATCTATGATCGCATCCTGTCCGACCGGTCCTCGCGCGATCTGGTCGATAGAATTCGCCAGGTGCAATGAGCCGATCGACTATCGGAGCTTCGCCGCGTTTGGAGCCGGTCGGCCTTACGCCGACGCGGGCCAACGGACGCGCGGTGCCCGCGCTTTTGCGCCGCGTACCCATCCGATGGCGGATTCTCTCGATCGCGGTCGTCAATGCCGCGGCCGTGCTGATCCTCGCCCTCCTGATCGGAGACAGCGCGAGAATCGTGAACAACACCTGGTCGGACCTCGTCAGGGTGCGCGCCTCCGAGCGCGTCGTTTCGCAGATCGACTCCGAATCGGGGCGCATCCAAAGCCTAATCCATCGTTATTTCACGCAGCCGAGCCCCGAGCTCCTGGCCGAAGTGGAAAGCCGTTGGAATGCCTTGCAAAGCAACCTCATTCCTCTTGCCGCGGAAGATCCAGTGTTGCGGCCGGCGACGCGCTCGCTCTCGGACATCACGAACAAGCTGGTCGGCGGATTCGACGCGCTGCGTGCGGTGCGCGACAAAATTGCCGAAATCTACGAAGGCGAGGTGCTGACTCCTACGAAGGAAATGACCGGCCTCTATGCAATTATAGAGAGCACGATCGATGGTCGCAATTCGCTGCTGAGCCCGAGTCTCAGAAAGTCTCGCGAGAACTTTTCGGCGGCCCTCGTCGCAATCAACTCCTACTATCTATCGCTTTCGGCGGCTTCAGCGCGCGAAGCTGTCACCAATCTGATGGCGATCGAAAACACGCTTCCCGTGATGCTCGATCTCGCCAACAGCGAAATCCAGATCGCCAGCCTGAAAGGACTGCAGACGCGTGCTACCCAGCTTCGAC
>JAXDNY010000167.1:0-9829 GCA_034669145.1 Hyphomicrobiales bacterium | reverse complement strand
TTGCTCCGCCCGCTGCCACGCAATCCCCCTCAGGCCGCTTCGTCGATCTGCCGCGACAGGATCGCGGCAAACTCGTCGGCGAAGCCCTCCAGCCGTCCGGCCTGCTTGTTCACCTCGGAGACGAACTTGTTATAGAAAATCGTCGCCGGGATGGCGGCAACAAGGCCGATCGCGGTCGCGAACAGGGCCTCGGCGATGCCGGGCGCCACAACCGCTAACGAAGTGTTCTTCGAGGCGGCGATCGACTGGAAACTCGTCATGATGCCCCAGACGGTGCCGAACAGCCCGATGAACGGGCCGGCCGAGCCGACGGTCGCCAGCACCAGCAGGCGGCGCTCGAGCCGCTCGATTTCACGCGCAATGGTGACGTCCATCACCTTTTCGATGCGCATTTGAAGCCCGCCGATCGCGCGGTTTGTTCCCTCAAACGAGCGCTTCCATTCGCGCATCGCGGCAACGAACAGCGCCGCCATCGAATGCGCCGGGCGCGCCGATTGCGTGCGGTAAAGCTCTTCCAGCGACTGGCCGGACCAGAACGTCTGCTCGAACCGGTCCATGGCGCGCTTGGTGCGCATATAAAGCAGCGTCTTGTCGATTACGATCGCCCACACCCAGACCGACGCGACGAGGAGCCCGATCATCACGGTCTTGACCACGATATGGGCGGACCAGAACAGCCCCCAGATCGACAGATCCGCTGAGGTGAGCGGGAGCGCCGAAACGGCGTCGCTCGGGTTCATGAGGTCGTCCTTTCGCTACGGCGTGCGCCCCCATGGCGGGAGCAGACGGCGTGCAATGAAAAATGGCATGCAGCGTGAGCGTGGCGCGCCGCACAACATTCCAAAACTCGTGAAATCCGCGCCGTCCACCATCGGCAGGCCACGGATTCCGCGCCAAATCTGTCCAAACTAGGGCACCTGACCGGTCTATCCCGCTCTAACAGGCCTGATTGTGGTTAAGGCTTTGTTACTGCGGGCCACATGCCCGCCTCGTGGAACGTTCCCGACGCCTAAGCCGATCTGCATATTGCATATTTACTTTTTGACATATTGACATATTCCTTGATATGTCTAGACACATGATCAAGCGCACGACAGTCCGGCTTCCGTCCGAATTGCTTAAGAAAGCACAGCGCAAGGCTGCCGCCGAGGGACGAACCTTGACCGGGCTGATGGAGGAAGGCTTGCGTTACGTGGTCGCCGAGAAGCCGGCAGAGAACCGCGAGCGTGTGATGCCGCGTATCAGCAGCGCAACAGGCGGCCCGATGCCCGGCATCACTCGACTGAAGGATCTCGAGGAGATCGAAGACGCCGAATACATCGAACGGCTGCGCCAAGGATTCAAATGATCCTGCCGGACGTGAACGTGCTCGTTTATGCCTTCCGTCCCGACGAGCCGAACTATCCCGTCGCGCGTCCCTGGCTCGAGAGCGTCCTCCGCGGCGACGCAAAGTTCGCGCTTTCAAGAATGGTACTGAGCGCGCTGGTGCGCGTCACAACGAATCGGCGCTCGTACCGAACACCGGCGCACCTCTCTGAAGCGTTCGCATTTTGCGACAACGTGCTGAACCAGCCGCATTGCCAAGTCATCGAACCAGGCGAGCGGCACTGGGATATTTTCCAACGCCTTTGCGTCGAGACAGGCACCCGTGGTTCGGATGTGACCGATGCCTGGTACGCCGCACTTGCCATAGAATGGGGCTGTGAGTGGGTAACTTTTGACCGAGACTTCCTAAAGTTTCCAAGTCTCAAATGCACGATGCTCAACCCGCCCTTCTAAAAGTCCCTGCAAAAAGCATCGGGCCGCCCGCCTCATCGGCGAACGGCCCGGAACGCAGTCGCGGCTGCGGGGGGAGTCAGCTTTGCGGCTGCGGGGCTTGGGGCTGCGGGCGGTTGCGCCGGTCGGCCATGAACTGGTCGAACTCGGCCTTGTCCTTGGCGAAACGCAGCCGGTCGAGGAAGTCGCGGAACTCGCGCTGCTCTTCTTCCAGACGCTGCAGCGTCTCGGAGCGGTATTCGTCGAAGGCGTGATTGCCGCTCGAGGGCCTGCTGCTCCATCCGCCGCCACCACCGAAGCGCTCGCGCATCCGGCTCATCTTGTCTTCCATGCGCTGCATCTTCCGTTCCCAGCGCTCGCCACCATGACAACCCATGTTCTTGCTCCAGAATGTGAATGCCAGGATCGCGAGGCCGACCGGCCACCACACGATGAACCCGAGGATCATCATGACGATCCAGCCGGGGTGCATGGTCCGCCAGGAACTGTAGTGCGGACCTTGCCAGCGATCTTGGCGATAGTCGTAGGTGCGTTCAGCGGTGGACATGGCCTCACCCGTGAATGTTAATAACATTTACATAGCTAGAAAAGACGCCGGGCTTTGTCAAGCGGGCCGCCAAAGAAGCCGTTCACGAAACCGTGGGTGCCCCGTCCCCCGAGAGCCCGAGCCCGCGCAGATAAACCAGGACGCCCGCTTCGAGGAGTTCCTCGGCCGTCATCGGCAGCTTGCGCCGGCCCGCATCCCCCCGCGCGAACAGCGACGCGATGCCATGCGACAGCGACCAGATGTGCAGCGCCATCATCAGGGCCGGCGGGCGGCGCGCCGCCGGCATGCGCTCGATCAGCTTTTCCGAAGCCATGCGGATCACCGCGAAGGCGCGGTCGCCGGCGGCGGTCAATTCCGCGCTGATGTCGAGCGGTACGCCCGCCTCGAACATCGCCGAGTAGTACGCGGGCTCGGTGCGGGCGAATTCGAGATAAGCCTTGCCGAGCCGCTCGAACGCCGCGAACGGGTCAGGCTTGCCACCGTCCCAGGCGCGCTCCAGCGCATCCGCGAACTGCTCGAAGCCGCGGCGCGCAACATCGGCCAGCAACTCGTCGCGGTCACGGAAATGGCGGTATGGCGCGGCGGGGCTGACCCCGGCCCAGCGGGCGGCCTCCGCAAACGTGAAGCCGGCCGGGCCTTTCTTGGCGATCAGCTCGAGCGCCGCATTGATCAGCGCTTCCTTCAGATTGCCGTGGTGATAACTGCGCGGACCGTCGCGCCTGGACCAACTCATGTGAAGGGTCTTTACATGACTCCCGACCGGGCGTCACGCGATATGGATGCGCCTACAGCGCGACCGCGTAGCTGTCGCGGCGCGGGTCGGCGGCTCCCGTGAGGACGCCGGTTGCGGGATCGACAGCGACCGCCTGCATGCCGCCGACCTTCATGGTCCAGTCGAGGAAGGCCTGCGCGTCATGCCCGCGCTCACGCAGCGCTGCGATCACATCCGGCGCGATCCGGCCTTCGACTGGACGAACGTGCCGTCCCACAGCCGCGCACGCGGCGCCTCGATCGCGTCCTGCAGCGGCAGGCCGAAGTCGCGATACTGCACCATCGCCTGTGCCTGCGTTTGCATGATGCCGTAGCTGCCGGGCGTGCCGAGTGCCAGCACCGGTACGCCGTCGCGGGTCGAGATCGATGGCGACACGCACATTGCCAGATCGGCGCCGGGCATCGTGCGGTTCGGGCTCTTTGGATTGACCTCGGTCCAGTAGAGAAAATTGTTCAGGCACACGCCAGTGTCCGGCACCACCACGCCGCTGCCGTATGGGCTGCCGAGACTCTGCGTGACGCAGACGAGATTGCCTTCGGCATCGCCGATGGAAAACGACGTCGTGTGTCCGGGATCCTCGCCGCCCGCGGGCGGCTCCATCCATTGCTCGGTCGGCCCCGTGATCGGCCGTCCATCGCGCACGCGCGCGCGCAACATCGCGACATGATCCTCATCGAGCAGGCGCGCCAGCTCCTGCGGCGGCGGATTGTTGCGGTTGATGCGGACGCCGGCGGCGAGGCGGATCGCCCGGTAGACGATGTCGAGGTGATCGGCACCGTTGCGCTCAAGGCGCGCCAGATCGAAGCCTTCGAGAATGCGCAGCGTGAGCAGAAACTGGAAACCCTCGCAGGGCGGCGGCGGCACATGCACCTCGCAGCCGCGATAGGTGACGGCGATCGGCTCCTTCCAGCAGGGCGCGACAGCTTCGAGGTCCGCCATCGTCATGTAGCCGCCGAGCGCCTCAAGGTGCGCGACGATCGCCTGCCCGAGCGCGCCGCCGTAGAGATACTGCGGGCCTTGCGCCGCGAGGCGTTCGAGCGTGGCCGCAAGGTCGGGTTGCTTCAGTACGCTCCCGGCCTTCACGCTTGAGCCTCCGTTCATGTAGACGCGCGTGAATTCCCCGCTGAAGGCGTACTGCTGGATCGCGGGGCCATGCTCGTTGGTTTCCTCGGCGTTGAATTCGACGAGCGGGAAGCCGTCACGCGCGAGCGCGATCGCCGGCGTCAGCGCATCGCCGAGCGGCTTCTTGCCGTGCGCACGCACAAGCTCGGCCCAACCGGCGAGATTGCCCGGCACGCCCGCGGAGAGCGGCCCGCGCGCCAGATCCTCACGCACCTTGAAACGCTCGACCGGAAAGTGCTGCGGCACGCACGGCACGAAATCGAGAACCTTGACGCGCTGCTCCGCCGCCACCCAGCAGGTCGCAAGCCCCTGCCCCGCAAGCCCGGACATGTACGGCTCGACGACGTTGAGCGCAGCCGCGGTCGCGGCCGCCGCATCGAAGGCGTTGCCGCCCTGTGCCAGCAATCTGGCGCCGGCTTGCGCGGCGAGCGGATGCGCCGCCGCGACCACGCCCCTGGTGGATGAAATGGTCGGCCGCCGTCCGTGCATGAGCCCCCCTCGCGCGAGAACTGAGGCCAGCACACTTTCGCGCAATGCCGCAAGGCTTAAGGATTGCGCGTCAGCGCGGCGCGCCGCAAATCACGTCGATCGCGGCCTCGACCAGCGCGACCAACTCCTTGCGCGGCAGGCCGGCGCGCGAGCGAATCGCGAGTGTGTGCAGGGTCGCGGTCGCCAGATAGCCGAGCGCGGCCGGATCGGCGTCCGGCGAGAGCTCGCCGCGCTTTTTCGCTTTCTCGATCTGGTGCGTGAGAAAGCTATCGGTCGTGCGCATGCTGTCGGCAAGGAAAGCGCGCACGCCGTCGTCGACCGCCGCAACCGTCGCGGCGGTGCCGATCGAATAACAGCCGCGCGGTCCATCGGTCAGATAAAGCGCGAGCGCCTTGTCATAGAAGCGCTTGAGGAAGACGCGCAATGTCGGGTTATCGGCAAGCGCATGACGCGCGAGCGCCCGGCTCTCTTCCCGGTAATAGTCCAGCGTCTTGAGATAGAGATCGCGCTTGTCGCCGAATGCCGCGTAGAGGCTCGGCCGGTTCATGCCGGTTGCGGCGGCGAGATCGTCGAGCGAGGTGCCCGCATACCCCGCCTTCCAGAACACTTCGGCCGCACGCGCCAGCGCCACTTGCGGGTCGTAGGCGCGCGGGCGGCCCCGGCGCTTGGCTTCAGGCTTCCCGGCTTCTTTTTGTACCATTTCGCAATAAAATCCTTGACTCCGCCTATTTCGTGCGAAACAGTACAAAAGTCAAATCTGGAGGAACCAATGGACCTGTATTTCTCACCGCTTGCCTGCTCAATGGCGACCCGCATTTCGCTCTACGAGGCCGGCGCCGACGCACATTACATCTATCGCGACCGCAACAAGCGGCTGCCGGACGGCTCCGACTTCCTCGTGATCAATCCGCTCGGCATGGTCCCGGCGCTGCGCACCGATGAGGGCGACGTGCTGACCGAGAATGCCGCGATCCTGCAATATGTCGCAGCATGCTTCCCCGCGGCGAAGCTCGCACCGGAGCGCGGGGTCGAGCACGCCCGGCTGCAGCAGTGGCTGAGCTTTATCGGCACCGAATTGCACAAGGCCGTGTTCCTGCCCCTGCTCGACAGCAAGGCGCCGGCGGAGGCGAAAGCCTATGCGGCTGGACTGGCCGAGGCGCGTCTCGGCCTTGTCGACAAGCACCTCGCAGGCCGCGAATTTCTGCTCGACCGGTTCAGCGTCGCGGACGCCTATCTCTACACCGTGCTGAACTGGAGCCGTGCGACGCCGATCGACGTGACGCGATGGCCGGCCATCAAAGCCTATCTGTCGAACTTGAGAAAGCGGCCGAGCGTCGCGAAGGCCCTCGGCGAAGAGGGCGCGCTCTACGCGCAAGAGCAGGCGCGCCACAAGGCGGCATGACATGGCGGCCCGAGGTTCGCGCGCGGACCTCAGATCCCGCCGCTTGTGCGATCATGCGGCCCGCAGGCCGATTCGGGTGCGGCGCGGATTGAACCCATGGGCGACCCAACCACCGTTCCGTCGGGCGCGGCATTGCGCACGCGCCCGCTGTTCTATCCGTCGTCGCTGATTCTCATCGCCGCCAACCTGCTGCCGCTCGCCGGCGTCCTGTTCTGGGGATGGGACGCGTTCGTCATCCTTGTTCTCTACTGGTTCGAGACCGCAATCATCGGGTTCTGGACGCTGGTGCGCGTCGCGACCGCCTCGCGCGACGCGCTCGGCGGCATTACGATGACCGGCAGTACGCGTCCGCCGTCGCCGATTGGCCTTGCGCTGTTCTTCGTCCTGCACGCCGGAATTTTCATGGGCGTGCATTTCGCATTCCTGTGGGCGCTGTTTTCTGGCGACTGGGCGAGCCGCATTCACGGGCCGCGCGAGTTCGTCGACAAGCTCATCATCGGTACGGACTTGTGGATTCCACTGCTGGTCCTGTTCGTCGCGCGTGGGATCGTGTTCTTCTATTCGGCGATCCGCGCCAGGCTACAGCGGTGGCTCAACCCGCAGCGGCCGGTGCGCGCAAAGCCCGCGCCGCCCGACAGCATTGCCCGCGCCATCGTCGGCGGCTTCTACGCGCGCATCATCGTGATGCATATCGCGATCCTGTTCGGCGGCTTCCTGTCGTTCTTCGGTTCGATCGCGCCGCTGATCGTCCTGATCGCGATCAAGACCGCGGTCGACCTCGGCATCCATGTGGCATTCGATCTCAGCGACGCCGACAAGACCTTCCGTGCGCTGATGCGCCACGATGCGCAACAGCGTCAGGGCGGCAGCCGCTCCTGATCCGCCTTCATGGCGATGCGCAGCGGTTTGGGGATCGGCCGCGCGCGGCCCTGCGAGATGAACGCGACGCGCACATGCGCTTCGCACAGCAATTCCTCGCCGCGCCGGCACTGCTGCAGCAGCGTGATCGAGGCGCCCTTCACTTCCTCAGGGCTGGTGACGATGTCGAGCACGTCGTCCATGCGCGCGGGCTTGAGCCAATCGATCGTCATCGAGCGCACCACGAAGGCGAAGCCCGGCGCTTCCTTCTCGGTTTCCTCGAACAATGCGCGGTGATCGGCGCCGATCAGACGCATGTAATTGGTGCGCCCGCGCTCCATGAAGCGCAGGTAGCTCGCGTGATAGACGATGCCGGTGAAGTCGGTGTCTTCGTAATAGACCCGCACCGGCATCGTGTGACGGCCGTCGATGATGGCGCCGTCGAGATTCATCTAGCTACTCGCCAGCGGCAGCACGTGGTCGCGCGTCAGCGGCGCCAGATGAATATCTCCCGGCGATGACGGATCGATCCAGACGATCTCGTCGATTTCGGCGCGCGCCGCGATGTCGCCGGTAACGCCGACCGCATAGACGGCCGCGTTGACACGCCGGTCCGGCTCGTTCGCAGCCTGGCATTCGAACGCCCCGAGCGGCGACATGGTGCCCGGCACCACGCGGCAGCCAAGTTCCTCGTCAAGCTCGCGCGCGAGCGCCGTCACGTCGTCCTCGCCGGCATCGCGCTTGCCGCCCGGCTGCATGAAGGCGGCGGTGCCGCGCTTGCGCACCAACAGCACACGGCCGATGTCGTCGCGAATGAGTGCGGCGACGATGCTGATCGGCTCGCTCACGCGTCGTCCCCGTTGTTGAACAACCCGAATTGCCCCGGATCGCGCTGCGGCTCGGTCATGCCGAGGTGCCGGAACGCATGCCCGGTGAGCAGCCGCCCGCGCGGCGTGCGTTGCAAAAATCCTTGCTGGATCAAAAACGGCTCGATGATCTCCTCGATCGCGTCGCGCGGCTCGGAGAGCGCCGCCGCAATCGTCTCGACGCCGACCGGCCCGCCGCCGTAGTTGAGCGCGATGGTCGACAGATAGCGCCGGTCCATCGCGTCCATGCCGGCGGCATCGACCTCGAGCGCCAGCAGCCCCTTGTCGGCGACGGCGCGGTCGATCGCGGTTGCGCCGGCGACATGCGCGAAATCGCGCACGCGCTTCAGCAGCCTTCCTGCGATGCGGGGTGTGCCGCGCGCGCGCCGCGCGATCTCGTCGGCGCCATCCGCCGTCACGGCGATGCCGAGCACGCGCGCGCCGCGGTTCACGATCAGCTCCAGCTCCTCGCGGGTGTAGAAATTCAGCCGCACCGGAATGCCGAAGCGGTCGCGCAGCGGCGTGGTGAGCAGGCCCGCGCGCGTCGTCGCGCCGATCAGCGTGAAGCGCGCGAGATCGATCTTCACCGAGCGCGCCGCCGGCCCCTCGCCGATGATCAGGTCGAGCTGGAAATCCTCCATCGCCGGATAGAGGATTTCCTCGATCGCCGGATTGAGCCGGTGGATCTCGTCGATGAACAGCACATCGCGGTCTTCCAGGTTCGTCAGCAGGGCCGCGAGGTCGCCGGCCTTGGCGATGACGGGACCGGAGGTCGCGCGGAAGTTCACGCCGAGCTCGCGCGAAACGATCTGCGCCAGTGTCGTTTTGCCGAGACCGGGCGGGCCGACGAACAGCACGTGATCCAGCGCCTCTTTGCGCGCGCGCGCCGCCTCGATGAACACCGAAAGATTCGAGCGCGCCTGTTGCTGGCCGATGAAGTCGGAGAGGCGCTGCGGGCGCAGCGAGGCTTCCGCGTCGTCGTCGCGGCGCTCGGGCGTGACGAGGCGGCGCGGCGAGGTGCTCATTTAGCCAGCTCCTTCAACCCCAGCCTGATCAGCTGCGCGGTTTCCGCGCCCTCGCCTGCGCCGCGCGCTGCGGCTGCGATCGCGGCCGCGGCCTGCGGCTGACCATAGCCGAGATTGACCAGCGCCGAGACCGCGTCCGCGACCGGCTGCGGCGCGCGCCGCTCGTCCACCGCGCCCGCAAGCCGAACGACGGCGGGATCGATGTCGGCATATTTCGGCGCCTTGTCCTTCAGCTCGGTGACGACGCGCTCGGCGACCTTGGGCCCGACGCCGGGCGTGCGCGCCACCGTCGCCTTGTCGCGCATCGCGATGGCGGTCGCGAGCTCGGCGGGCTTCAACGTTGAAAGGATCGAGAGCGCAACGCGCGTGCCGACGCCCTGCACGGTCTGCAAGAGCTTGAACCATTCGCGCTCGATGTCGCTAGTGAAGCCAAACAGCCGGATCTGGTCCTCGCGCACATGCGTTTCGATCGCGAGCGTCACCGGATCGCCGGCCGCGGGCAGTGCCTGCAGGGTGCGCGCCGAGCAGTGCACCACATAGCCCACGCCGTTCACGTCGACGATGATGTGGTCCTCGCCGTAGCTGTCGATGATGCCCTTGAGCTTGCCGATCATCGCATCGCCACCTTCAGCAGCGCGCTCGCGCGGTGGTGCGCATGCGTCACCGCGATCGCAAGCGCGTCGGCCGCATCCTCGGATTGCGGATCGGCCTTGGGCAGCAGAACGCCGATCATCAGTCTGATTTGCGCCTTCTCGGCGTGGCCGGCGCCGACGATGGTCTTCTTCACCAGGTTCGGGGCGTATTCCGCCACCGAGACACCGGCCTTCGCCGGAACCAGCAGCGCGATGCCGCGCGCCTGCCCGAGCTTCAAGGTCGCGACCGCATCGCGATTGACGAACGTCGCCTCCACGGCCGCCTCGTCCGGGCGGAACTCCTCCACGATGCGCGCAAGCCCGTCATGGATCGTGACCA
>JAXDNY010000166.1:0-30232 GCA_034669145.1 Hyphomicrobiales bacterium | reverse complement strand
GACGCAGGCTTCGGCAACTACAACACGACGATCAATATCTCGGCGAAGATGGCGGCCGAGAAGAAGGACGTGGTGCAGCGCTTCGTCACCGCCTCGCTCGAAGGCTGGGCCGAATACATGAAGGGCGGTCCGGCGATCGAGGCCGCCAATGCGCAGATCAAGAAAGACAATCCCGAGATGACCGACGACAAGATGGCCTATGCGCTCAAGGTGATGAATGAGCGCGGCATCGTGAAGTCGGGCGATGCGCTCAAGCTCGGCATCGGTGCGATGACGGATGAGCGCTGGAAGACCTTCTATGAGCAGATGACGGCCGCCGGCGTATTCTCCGCAGGGCTCGATTACAAGAAGGCCTACAGCCTCGAATTCATCAACAAGGGCGTCGGCGCGTGAGCATGGCTACCGCGGCGGTTGTCAAAAGCAGCCGCCCGCTTGTTTCGATCCGCAACGTCTCCAAGCAATTCGCGAACGGCACGCTCGCCATTCGTGGCGTCGATCTCGATCTGCGCGACGGCGAATTCGTCAGCCTGCTGGGGCCGTCCGGCTGCGGCAAGTCGACGCTGCTGCGCATCATCGCGGGGCTCGGTGCGCCCAGCGCCGGCACGCTCGAATGGCCGACCGCGCCGCACACGGCGAGCGGCGAGCCGCAGCCGGATCTCGGCTTCGTGTTCCAGGACCCGACCCTGATGCCGTGGGCGACCACGCTGCGCAACACCATGCTGCCGCTCACGCTGGCGGGCGTCGGCAAGGCGGACGCGGAGGCGCGCGCCGCCGAAATGCTGGCGCTGGTGGGCCTGAAGGGTTTCGAAAGATCCTATCCGCGCGAACTCTCCGGCGGCATGAAGATGCGCGTCTCGATCGCGCGCGCACTGGTGACGCATCCGAAGATCCTGCTGATGGACGAGCCGTTCGCGGCGCTCGATGAGATCACGCGCCATCGGCTCAACGACGACTTGCTGGGCCTGTGGTGGCAGAACCGCTTCACCGGCGTATTCGTCACCCATTCGGTGTTCGAGTCGGTGTATCTCTCGCAGCGCATCGTCGTGATGGCGGCGCGGCCCGGCCGCGTGATGGCGGATTTGCAAAACGACGCGCCCTATCCGCGCGACGGACTGTTTCGCACCTCGGCCGAGTATGCGCACCTCTGCCGCGTCGCCTCCGAGACGCTGAAGCAGGCCATTGCCGCATGAGTGAAGTTGCGCAGCGCGTCCCCCCCCCTACCCCCCCCCCGCTTGGGGGGGTGGGGAGGGGGGGGGCTCACGACGGCACCGACGCCGAGGCGCGGCCGGTGTTCACGCAAGAGCGGCGCATCCTTGGGCTCGCGGCAAGCTCCTGGCCCGGCATCATCGCGCCGGTGGTGATCGGCATCCTTGCGCTGACTGCGTGGGAATTGACGGTCCGCCTCAAGGGCATTCCGCACTACATCCTGCCCGGCCCGATCCTGATCGCGCAGACGCTGTGGAACGACTGGGCGACGCTGTCGGAATCGCTGCTGATTACCTTGCGCATCACCTTCGCGGCATTGATCGCCGCTGTGACCGTCGGTGTCGCGCTCGCCATCATCTTCACCCAGTCCAAGTGGCTGGAGAAATCGCTGTTTCCCTATGCGGTGATCCTGCAGGTGACGCCGGTGGTGTCGATCGCGCCGCTGATCATCATCTGGGTCGGCGACATCAACCTCTCTCTCTTGATTTGCGCCTGGATCGTGGCGTTCTTCCCGATCCTGTCGAACACGATCCTCGGGTTGAACTCCGCCGACCACAATCTGATCAACCTGTTCCAGCTTTACCGCGCCAGCCGCTGGCAGACCTTGCGCTATCTGCGCCTGCCCGCGGCGCTGCCGTACTTCCTCGGCGGTCTGAAGATTTCCGGCGGGCTCGCGCTGATCGGCGCGGTCGTCGCCGAATTCGTGGCCGGCACCGGCGGCAGCGCCTCGGGGCTCGCCTACCGCATCCTCGAATCCGGCTACCGGCTGCAGATTCCGCGCATGTTTGCCGCGCTGATCATGATCTCGCTCACCGGAATCGCGATTTTCTTTTTGACCAGCTGGATCGCGCATCTGGCGCTACGCCACTGGCACGAGAGCGCCGTGCGGCGCGAGAACTGATGCCCGACACCATCGCCGAGATCGTGCAAGCGCACCGCTCGGGCGGTTCTCCGGAGGAGACGATTGCGCGCACTTACGCGCGCATCCGCACCCACAACGATCCTGCGATCTTCATCACGCTGCGCGACGAAGCCGAAGCGCTGGCAGACGCACGCGCACTGAAAGACTCTTCGCTGCCGCTCTACGGCGTGCCGTTCGCCGTCAAGGACAACATCGACGTCGCGGGCATGCCGACGACCGCCGCGTGCCCTGCCTTCGCCTACACCGCCAAGGCCGACGCGACCTGCGTCAAGCGCCTGCGCGCCGCCGGCGCGATTCCGATCGGCAAGACCAATCTCGACCAGTTCGCCACCGGCCTCGTCGGCGTGCGCTCGCCCTACGGGGTGCCGCGCAACGTGTTCGATCCGAAACTCATTCCGGGCGGATCGAGTTCGGGCTCCGGTGTCGCGGTCGCGGCGGGGCTGGTGCCGTTTTCGCTCGGCACCGACACGGCGGGCTCCGGCCGCGTGCCGGCCGGTCTCGGCAATATCGTCGGTCTCAAGCCGAGCCTCGGCATGGTCTCGACCGCGGGCGTCGTGCCCGCCTGCCGCACGCTCGATTGCGTCTCGGTGTTCGCGCTCACGGTCGACGATGCATGGACGGCTTTTGCCGCGATGGCGGGACCGGATATCGCCGATCCTTACACGCGCAACCGCCCGGTCGGGCATCCCGGTTCGGTGCCGAGCCTGCGCATCGGCGTGCCGATCAAGGGCGAGCGCGTGTTCTTCGGCGATCAGGTGTCGGCCACGCAATTCGAAGCCGCGATTGCGCGCTTCGCGGCGCTCGGCGCATCAATCGTTGAGATCGATATCGAGCCGTTCTACGAAACCGCCCGGCTGCTCTACGAGGGCCCATGGGTCGCCGAGCGCTATCTCGCCGCGCGAAAGCTGATCGCCTCGTCGCCCGACGCCATGCATCCGGTGACTTACGAGATCATCATCGGCGGGGCGCGCGGCACCGCGGCGGAAGCATTTGCGGCATTCTACAAGCTCGAAGACCTGCGCCGTGTGCGCGACCATGTCTTTCGCCAGATCGACGTACTGCTCGTGCCGACGATGCCGACCGTCTACACGGTCGAGCAGGTGCTGGCCGATCCGATCCAGCTCAATAGCCGCCTCGGCACCTACACCAACTTCGTCAACCTGCTCGATCTGGCCGGTCTCGCCGTCCCGGCCAGCATGCGGCCCGACGGCATTCCGTTTGGCGTCACGCTGCTCGCACCGGGCGGCGACGATGCGTTGCTCGCCTCGCTCGGCCGCGTGTTTCACGCAGACACGACATTGCCGATGGGCGCGACGGGCAAGAGTCAGCCGCCGCTTGCCTCACTCGCCGCGACGCCGCAAGCAGGCGAGATCGCGCTTGCGGTGGTTGGCGCGCATCTTTCCGCCATGCCGCTCAACGGCGAACTGAAATCCCACGGTGCGCGCTTTCTCGAAAGCGCGCACACCGCGCCGGATTACCGCATGTTCGCGCTCGCGACGCAGCCGCCGAAGCCGGGCCTGCTGCGTGTGGCGGCCGGGCAGGGCGCTTCGATCGCGGTGGAAATCTGGGTATTGCCCGCAGACGGCTTTGGCCGCTTCGTCGCCGCGATCCCGCCGCCGCTCGGAATCGGCACGCTGACGCTGAGCGACGGGCGCGCCGTGAAGGGCTTCCTCGCCGAATCCGACGGCGTGACCGCTGCGCGCGACATTTCAAGCTTCGGAGGCTGGCGAAAGTTTATGGCGGAAGCCTAGGCTTTATCGTCGATCAAACTCACATGCGCGGCGACCACGTGCCAGCCGTCGGGGAAACGCACCCACGTCTGCATCTGGCGGCCGACCTTGCCGGGCACGGTCTCGCGCCGGAACAGCGTGGAGGCCACGGCGTGATCGCGTCCGTAGGTCGTGATTACGGTGCGCGAAATCGAGCGCATCAGGCCGACCGGGGAGCGCGCTGCGCGGAAGCCCGCGATCTCGTCATGGCCGTAAAGATTTTCGCCAATGCCGTAGCGGATCGTCTGCGGTGCCTTGCGGAAAATCGAATTGAGCGTCGCGACATCGTTGGTCGTCAGCGCCCTTTCGTAACGGTCGAACGCGGCGCGCACCTCCGCGACGACCTCCGGCAGATCGATGTCCATCTCACCCTCTAGATTGTTGGCCGCGGCGCGACGCACACGCCGGCCTGCTCCAGCGCATAGGCTATACGCAGCGCCACGTCTTCGCGCCAGGGCGCGGCGATCACCTGAATACCGATCGGCATCGGCGGCATCGGCACCATCGGCACGGCGACGACCGGCAGCCCGATGAACGAGATCGGCTGCGTGTAGATGCCGATGTTCGGCCGCACCGGAAGCTCGACCCCGTCGAGCACGAAGGTCTGCTGGCCGATGGCCGGCGCGGTGCATGGCGTCGCGGGTGCCAGAATCGCGTCGACCTTCTCGAACAGCTTCAACACCTCAGCCCGATACCAGCGGCGGAATTTCTGCGCACGGTTGACCAGCGGCGCCGGGATCATCGCGCCCGCGATCAGTCGGTCGCGTGTCGCCGGATCGAAATCACCGGCGCACCGCCGCAAGCGATCGAGATGCAGGCTCGCGCCTTCGCTTGCCGTGATGACGTAGGCCGCCGCACGGGCGCGCGCCGCTTCGGGGATTTCGATCTCGGTATTGGCGCCCAGCGCCGCCGCGACCCGCTCCATCGCGACGCAGGCCTCGGGAAACGCGCCTTTGCGGAAATATCCGCCCGCAACCGCGATGCGCAAACCATCGACGCCGCGCGTCAGCGCCGTCATGACCGGCTCGACAGGCCTGTCGACGCACACCGGATCGTCCGCGTCCGGCCCCTGCATCGCGTCGTAGGCGAGCGCGAGGTCGCGCGTCGTGCGCGCCAGCGGCCCAAGATGATCGAGGCTCGCGACGAACGGAAACGAGCGCGCGCGCGTGAGCCGCCCGTAGGTCGGCTTCAGGCCGAACAAGCCGCAGAACGAGGACGGCACCCGGATCGAGCCATTGGTGTCCGAGCCGAGCGAGAGCGGCACCAGCCCGCCCGCGACCGCGCCGCCCGATCCGCTCGACGAGCCGCCGGTCATGCGGGTCACATCGTGCGGATTGTGCGCGTTGCCGTCGTGCACGTTCTCGCCGGTGAAATCGTAGGCGTACTCGCCCATGTTGAGCGCGCCGACCAGCACGGCGCCGGCCGCCTCGAGGCGTTCGATCAGCGGCTGGTCGTGCGTGGAGGCGCCAAGCTCGCGGTTGATCTTCGAGCCGGCCCGCGTCGGCAGCCCCTTCACGTCGAACAGGTTTTTCACCGCGAACGGGACGCCTGCAAGCGGGCCTTTCGTCTTGCCCGCATCGACCTCGGCGGCGCGTGTACGCGCACGCTCCGCCAGCACATCGGTGAACGAATTGAGCACCGGGTCGCGCGCCGTGATGCGTGCGAGCGCATCCTCGATAACCGCCATGGCCGAGACGCTGCCGTCCGCCACTGCCGCCGCGATCTCCGTGGCCGAAGCCCAGCCGGTGTCCATGTCAGGCTCTAAAGACCGGCGCGGGCTCGGCATCGTCCGGCAGCTCCTTGTCGCCCACCATCGCGGCGAGCCTGAAGGTGACCTCCAGATTGGCGCGCACCGTTGGCTTCCATTCCGGCGCAACCGGAATGCCCAGCGCCTGCGCGGCGGCGTCGATGTAGGCATCGAGATGATCGGGCATCGGCGTCTCTCGTTTGTCGTCGGGAGGTTGAAGCAAGAAGCGTGCTACGGCCGCACCGCCGGCGTCTCGACCGTCATGCCGCGCGCGCGCCACATCAGGAACAGCTCCAGGTCGACATACTCGTCCGCCCCGTAGGCATAAGGCTCGGCCCGCATGCCGATCAGGCAGTTGCGCAGCCGCCGCTGCAGCGAGCCGAGGCTCTGCCATTCGAGACGATAGAGCGGATAGCCGTTCGGATGGCCCTGCACGAGCGGCACGCCGGCGAGCTTCTGTCCCCAATTGTCGTCGTGGCAGTTCTGGCAGGAGAGGTTGAGCTGGCCCTGGCGGCGCGAATAAGTCTGCCGGCCGGCCTCGATGAACGGCTTCGTCTTCTCGTCGTCCGCGACCGAAATCGGCATCCCGCGCGACTGCTTGCCGATATAGGCGGTGAGCGCGAGGAGGTCGCGGCTCTCATGGGCGAGCGGCGGCGCCTTCTGCTGTTCGGTGCGGCACAGATTGATGCGCTGCTCGATATCGATCGGGCGGCCTTTGACGGGAGAAAATGCCGGATAGCGCGCCGAGACGCCGCGCATCGATGCTGCGGCGTCGCCGTGGCAATCCGCGCAGGCCTTGCTCTCGCTTCCCGCCCTGCGCGTCCACAGCGCCTCGCCGTCGAGCACCGAGAGCGTCGCGGGGTTCGCCGTGTCGTCGTCCTGCATCGCCTTGGTGGCGGCGCTCATGTTGTCGTAGCCGGAGCGGGGCTCGGTGAGGGGGACTTCGGCGAAGGTGGGGGAGGCGAGGAGGGCGAGGAAAACGGCGGTGGTCATTCCGGCCGAGCGGAGCGAAGGCCGGAATCCATAACCACGACTCGTGCGACTCTTGCTTGGCTCGTGGTTATGGATTCCGGGCTCGCGCGCCGTAGCGCGTCGCAGACGCGCGTGAACGCGCTTTAGGCGCGCGCCCCGGAATGACCAAGCGCTACCCCACCACAATCTTCGCCTCTTCGGTCACCTCGAAGCCATTGTCGCCGATCCACTGGAACGCGAGCGTGCCGCTCTCGGTCGCGACCGTGTGGAACGTCACGAACGGATTGGCGGCGATCGCCGGATAGAGCGTGATGGCGAAAATCTCCTCGCCGTTATATTTGCACGAGAACGACGTGATGATGTCGCGCGGGATGATCTCGCCGGTGTTGGAGTGGCGATAGCCCGTTTCCATCACGTGCGAGATCAGCGTCTTGATCTCGATCACGTCGCCGCGCTTGGCGGTCTTCGGCACATTGATGAGGGCGCGCGCAGCCATCAGATCAGATCCTCCAGGCAGGCCGCCAGCGTGACGATCACCTCCTGGGTGTCCGACCAGTAGCTGCCGTCGGACATCTCGGCGATGGCGGTCAGCTTCTGCGTGCCCGCAAGGCGGATGCGCGTGGTGACGACCGCCTTTCCGCAGCGCGGCCCGAGCTGCGCGCTGATCACGTTCGCCTGGGGGTTCTTCTCGTTGAACACGTGGATGGCCTTGACGTAGTCGGTCTTGGTCATGGCTGAGTTGACCGTGACGGTCATCGGCACGGTGTTGCCGTTCTCCACCAGCGGCGGGAGGTCGAGCGTCACCTTGCCCTTGCGGATTTCGGCTTCGCCAACCACGCGGCGGATCGCGGTTTCCATCTGGCCCGGCGCGCTGGCGGCGGCAGGGAGCGCTCCGGCCGCAGCCGTAGCCCCGCCGAAGATCAGTGCCTCGCGCCGCGTAATCCTCGGCATCGTTCTCAATCCTTCAGCGTCATCAGATACGCCACCACGTCCTCGATCTGCTCCGCGGTCAGGATCGGCTTGCCGCGGAAGGCCGGCGCAACCCTGTTGAGACCATCGGTCCGATAATACGGCGGCATGATGGTCTGCGGATTGACCCGCGCGGCATCCACGATCCGCAACCGCAACTGTCCTTCATTCCAACGCGCACCGGCCCCTTTCAGGTCCGGCGCCATGGTGCCCTGGAACCGCTCCTGCGGATACGGGCCCGAATGGCACAACAGACACAACCCAACCTGCCGGTTGGTGACGATCTTCTCGCCGCGCTCGGCATCGCCCGGGGCTCCGGTCAGCGATGTCGGAATGGCATCGCCCGTCACCGTGGTGGGCCGCAACTCCTGCGCCAGCGCGGCCGATGCGCCGAGCACCAGGGCGGCCGTTATCGCCCAAAGCTTCAGCCGAACACCTCAGCCGTGATCGTCTTGAACCAGCCGTCGGCGAACTCCGCTTCCAGCGCGCGCGTCTCCTGCGGCGCTTCGATCGGGCTCACGCCACCCGCGCCCTGGATGTCGGCGAGCACACCGTCGGCCGGCTTGTAGACGCCCGCGACCGTGATGCCGTAGTCCGGCGCCACCAGGCTGTAGCAGGTGTTGATCAGCCGCGGCTCCGCCGGCGTTCCGCCGCCGAGCAGCTTCGCGATGGCGTCGGCGCAGACCTTGGCCTGCGCATTGGCCGAGAACGCCGACTTCGGCATCGCGCCCATGATGGCGGCATCGCCGATCACATGGATGTTCGGCACCAGCTTGGACTCGAAGCTCACCGGATCGACCGGGCACCAGCCGGAGCGGTCGGCGACGCCCGCGGACTGCGCGATGGCCGCGGCGCGCTGCGGCGGAATGACGTTCGCGACGTCCGCCTTGTAATCGTTGAAATCGGTCTTGAGCGTCTTCGTCGCCGCATCGACCGCATTCACCTTGCCGCCCTTCGACAGCGACACCCATTCGAGGTGATTGGGATAAAGCGCCGTCCAGGCGTTCTGGAACAGCCGTTGCTTGGAGAACGCGTCCTTGGCGTCGAGGAGGATCAGCTTGGATTTCGGTTTCCTGGTCTTGAGATAATAGGCGATCAGGCTCGCGCGCTCGTAAGGGCCGGGCGGGCAGCGGAACGGGTTGGCGGGGGCCGAGATCACCACGGTGCCGCCGTCCTCCATCGACTCGAGCTGGCTGCGCAGCAGCAGCGTCTGCTCGCCCGCTTTCCAGGCATGCGGCATGATGTCGGCGGCGCGCTCGTCGTAACCCGGCAGGCCGTCCCAGCGCAGGTCGATGCCGGGCGCCATGACGAGGCGGTCATAGGGAAGGCTCGTGCCGCCGCTCAAGGTCACGCTTTTGGCCTGCGCGTCCACACCGGTCGCGGCCTGGATTGCGAGCGTGACGCCGGCCTCAGCGACCTTCTCGTAATTGAATTGTTGCGCACGCAACGGACGCAGGCCCGCGATCACGCCGTTGGAGAACGGGCAGGCGGTGAAGGTCGGGTTCGTCTCGACCAGCGTCACGGCGATCGCCGGGTTGGCCTTTTTGACAAAGCGTGCCGCGGATGCACCCGCGAAGCCGCCGCCGATCACCACGACTTTCGGTCCGGCACCCTGTGCGATTGCCGGGATGGGAAACAGCGCCGCGGCGCTTGCGCCCTTGAGGAAAGTGCGGCGGCTTGTGCTCATCGCGCGCCTCATTTCTGCGTCTCGTACCAGGCCGCAATCGCCCGGATTTCGTCGTCGGAGAATCCCTTGGCGATGCGGTCCATGATCGTGCCGGGCCGCTGGCCGGCCTTGAACGCAATCATTTCGCTCGCGATATCGGCCGCGGGCCGGCCCGCAAGCGGCGGCACCGGCGTCTCGACACGCGGGTTCGCCGCGTGACAGCCCGTACACGACGCAGCGCCTGCAGGCGCGTCGGCAGCCAACGCGACGCCGGGCGATGCCAGCACGATTGCCACAGCGGCGGTCAGACGCATCATGGGCATGTGCAAATCCTCGGAATGGAACGACGGCGACCCGTGAGGGCCGCCGTCATTCCTGTTTGCTTACGCCACCGGGATGTCGTGGTTCTTCAGCGGGAACGAGCGGATGCGCTTGCCCGTCGCCTTGAAGTACGCATTCATCACCGCCGGTGCCGCGACGCAGATGGTCGGCTCGCCGATGCCGCCCCACGGGCCGTTGCCGCCGCTCTGGATGATGATCGACTCGACCTTCGGCATCTGCGCGATCCGCATGGAATCGTAGGTGTCGAAGTTGGTCTCGACGATGCGCCCGTCCTTCACGGTGCACTCCTGATAGTACAGCGCGGAGAGTCCGTAGACGAACGAGCCGGCGACCTGGCGTTCGATCTGCGACGGGTTGACCGCGTAGGTCGGATCGCTTGCCGCCACGATGCGATGCACCTTGAGCTTGCCGCCTTCGACCGACACCTCCGCGGCGCCCGCCACGTAGGCGTTGAACGCCTTCATGTGCGCTAGCCCACGGAAGATTCCGGCCGGCGCCGGCTTGCCCCAGCCGATCTTCTCCGCGACCGCATTGAGCGCGGCGAGATTGCGCGGATGGTTGCCGAGCAGCTTGCGGCGGAATTCGAGCTCATCCTGGCCCGCCGCTTGCGCCAGCTCATCCAT
This sequence comes from Hyphomicrobiales bacterium, assembly GCA_034669145.1. GTDB lineage: Bacteria > Pseudomonadota > Alphaproteobacteria > Rhizobiales > Xanthobacteraceae > PALSA-894. The sequence continues at coordinate 20,016 of JAXDNY010000166.1, read as the reverse complement.
GAAGCATTCCATGAAGATGGCGTTCTGGTTGATGTTCACGCCACGCCAGAAGCCGGGCGGGACATGCGGATTGCGCATCGCATGGTCGATCAGCAGGTTCGGGATCGTGTAGCTGAACGAATGCTCGCCCGACTGGAACAGGCCCTGGAACGTGAGCGGGTCGCGACCCTTCTCCTGCTCCACCACCTGCGGCCGCACGCTTGCGAGGATCGACTGTCCCGACAGGCGGATGTGCAGGCCGGTCAGGTTGTTGTCCTTGTCGAGCGCGCCGGTCAGCTTCGCCATCATGATCGGGTGATAGCGGCCCTGCACCATGTCTTCTTCGCGCGACCAGAGCAGCTTGATATGCGTGCCCGGCATCTCCTTGGCGATGCGGACAGCCTGATGCACGTAGTCCTGGAACGCGCCGCGCCGGCCAAAGCCGCCGCCGAGGTCGATCTGGTACACTTCGCACTTGTCCGCCGGCAGGCCTGATGCGGCGAGCACTGCGGCGAATGAAGCCTCGGCGTCCTGCGTCGGGACCCACACCTCGCACTTTTCCGGAGTGTAACGCGCGGTAGCGTTCATCGGCTCCATCGGCGCGTGGTTCTGGTAGGGATAGGAGTAGACCGCCTCGACCTTCTTCGCCGCGCTCGCGATTGCGGCCTTGGCGTCGCCGTTCTGGTTGCCGACAAACCCCTGCTCGGCGTTGAGGCCTTCCTTCAGCATCTCGGCGATCGAGGCGCTCGAGACTTTGGCATTCGGGCCTTCGTCCCAGACGATCGGCAGCGCATCGAGCGCGACCTTCGCCTGCCACCAGGTATCGGCCACGACCGCCACCGCGGTATCGCCGACCTGAAGGACCTTCTTCACGCCCTTCATGCCGGCGACCTTGGCGCCGTCGAAGCTCTTCACCTTGCCGCCGAAGACCGGGCATTCCTTGATCGTCGCATTGAGCATGCCCGGGAACTTGAGATCGGCGCCATAGACCTGCTTGCCCATCACCTTGTCGACGGTGTTGAACCGCTTGAGCGGCTTGCCGGCGATCTTCCAGTCCTTCGGGTCCTTCAGCGCGGGCTTTTCCGGCACGGGGAGCTTGGCGGCAGCGTCGGCCACCTTGCCGTACGTCGTGGTCCGGTTCGATGCCTTGTGCGTCAGCACGCCTTTGTCCGCCGTGATTTCGCCGGCGGGCACTTTCCATTCGTTCGCCGCGGCCTGGATCAGCATCATGCGCGCCGCGGCGCCGCCCTGACGGACGTATTCATGCGACTCGCGGATGCCGCGGCTTCCGCCGGTCGAGAATGAGCCCCACGCGCGCTTGCGCTTGACGCTCTCGCCCGGTGTCGGATGTTCGATCGAGACCTTCGACCAGTCGGCCTCGAGTTCTTCGGCGACGAGCTGGGCGAGGCCGGTGACGGTGCCCTGACCCATCTCGTGGCGGACCACGCGCACGACAACGCTGTCGTCGGGCTTGATCACGACCCACACGCCGAGTTCGGGTGCGGCGGTCTGTGCGCCGGCCTCATTCGGGCCGAACGGCAGATCGATGCCGAGTGCCAACCCGCCGCCGACGGCGGCAGCGGAGGTGAGGAAGGAGCGGCGGTTCATATTCGGAACGTAATTCATGGGTCCCTCCCTTACGCGTTCGCTGCGGCGTGAATGGCTTCACGCACTTGCTGGAAGGTACCGCACCGGCAAATGTTCGTGATCGTGTCGTCGATATCCTTGTCGGTCGGCTTCGGCTTCTCGGCGAGCAGCGCCGACACCGCCATGATCATTCCGCACTGGCAATAGCCGCATTGCGGCACGTCATTGTTGACCCAGGCCTGCTGCACTTTGGTCAGCACGCCGCCTTGGGCGAGGCCCTCGATGGTGGTGATTTTCTTGCCGGCCGCGTCGCTCACCGGCATCGAGCACGACCGTACCGCCTGCCCGTCGACATGAACCGTGCAGGCGCCGCATTGCGCGATGCCGCATCCGTATTTGGTGCCGGTGAGACCGGCCTGTTCGCGGATCACCCACAGCAGCGGGGTGGTCGGGTCGACATCGATGTTATGCGATTGTCCATTGATGGTCAGAGCAACCATGTTTTTCGCCTCCCTGCTCACCCATCGGTGAGCTTTTCGTCGCCAACTCGCGCGCGATCGCTTTGTTGGCGCGGTTTTTCTCAGCGCGCGTCGGGCGTCATGCTAACCATTCTAAGGAGGCAGGGACATCGCAATTCCGTGAACGGGAACAGATGTCACAGGTCGGGGAAGATTGAGGACTTGATCAGTCTACAACGTGGCTAGCGCTCAAAATCCAAACAGCGCAGCCGGATTCTCGACCAGAATCCGCCGCCGCGTCGGCTCGTTCGGAGCCCAGTCGCCCAGCAGGTTGAACAACTGCACCGATCCGACTGCGTCGGCGAACGAGAGATGCGGATAGTCGCTGCCCCAGATCAGCCGATCGGGCGCCGCCTCGATCAACGCACGCGCCATCGGCGCGGCGTCCGCGTAATCGGGTGCGGTCGCCATCCGGTAGGCGCCGGTGAGCTTCACCCATGCGCGTCCGTCGCCATGCCGCAGCAGATCGATGAGCTTGCGAAAGCCAGGCTGATCCGGTCCCGCCTCGGCGCGGAACATGCCCATGTGGGCGAGGCTGAATGCGCAGCGCATGCGCGCGAAGATCGGCATCAACTCCTCGGAGAGCCAACCTGGTGCCAGGAAATCCAGATGCCAGCCGAGTTCGGCGCAGCGTGCGTCGAGGCGTTCGATCCGCGGCCGCATCGTTTCGGACAAGCCCGGCGCATGCGGCTTCACCGGCGAGACGTTGATCCGCACCCCGCGCACACCAAGCTTGTCCATCTGCGCGAACAGCGTATCCGGCGCATTTTCGTCCACATCCACGATGCCGCGGCAGCGCGCGATCCCCACCTCGCGCATTGCATCGAGCATGCACGTGTTGTCGCGCCCATACGCGCTCGGTTGCACGAACACGAAGCGCTCGAAGCCCAAGATGCCGGCAAGCGCCAGATAGTCCGACAGCGGCGCGAGCGGCGGCGCGTAGCGCAGGGTCTCGTTCACGCCGCCGGCCGGATAACGCGTCGCCGGACCGAACACATGGAAATGCGCATCGCATGACTTCTGCGGCGCGCGGAAACGAGGCGTGTGCTCTTGTCCGTGGCTCATTGGATCGTGATGTTCGCCCGCGTGACGATATCGCGCCACACGCCGATCTCGCGCGCCAGATGCTGGGTGATCTCCTGCGGCGTCGAGGTGACCGCGACGGCGGCCTGGTTGCCGAACGCGTCACGCAATCGCGGCTGCGCGCAGGCACGCACGACCTCGCGGTTCAGGCGCTCGATGATCTGCGGCGCCGTTGCGGCGGGCGCGGCGAGTGCGAACCAGTAGGGCACGTCGAAGCGAGGCAATCCGGCCTCGGCGAATGTCGGAACGTCCGGCAGCAGCGCATTGCGCTGTGTGCCCGTGATGCCGAGGCCAAGCAGCGCGCCGGCCTGAACCTGTGACAGCCCCGATGCAAGGCTCCCGATCGCCATGTCGACGCGGCCGCCGATCATCTCGCCGATCGCCGCCGCAATGCCGCGGAACGGCACGTGCAGCGCGCGAACGCCCGCGATATCGAGGAACAGCTCCATCGCGAGGTGTGCCGACGAGCCTGGTCCGCCGGAGCCAAAGGTCAGCTCACCCGGATTCTGTTTGCCGAGCGCGATCAGTTCGCCAAGCGTACGCACGCCGAGCCCCGGACGCGCCATCAGCAACGCCGGCGAATCCGCGATACGGCTGATGAAGGCGAGATCCTTGAGCGGATCGTAGGGGAGCTTGGGATAGAGCGCGGGCGATATCGAGAGCGAGATGTCGGACAGAAGCAGCGTGTATCCGTCCGCTTCTGCGCGTGCGACCGCCTGCGTGCCGGCGGTGCTGCCTGCGCCGCCGCGGTTCTCGACGACCACCGGCTGGCCGAGCTGATCCGTCAGTTCGGTGGCGAGAAGGCGCGCGGCGACATCGGTGAACGAGCCCGCCGCAAACGGCACGATGATGCGGATCGCACGATCCGGCCAGTTCTGTCCGAAAGCCGTTGCAGCCGCGAAGGGGCTGAAAGCGGCACCGAGAAGCAGCGTGCGCCGGTTCATGCCTTTCTCCGCCCCCCAAATGCCGCGCAGATTGTGCGGCACGATCGGCCGATCAAGGACGGAGATTGGGACGAATGCAAGCGCGTGGCCCGCAACCTGTGCGGCGGCCACCGGCGCGGAGCGGGTTCTAGTTCAGGCCCTTCTTGCGGCGCGCGGCCTCATCCACGAGCGCGATATTGTTGGCGATGGTGGGATTTTCCGGGTCCTTGGCCTGCGCCTCGGCGAACTTCGCCCGCGCTTTGCGTAAATCGCCGCGCAGCATGTAGGAGTAGCCGATATTGTTGATCACCTCCGGGCGCGGCCCGAAGATCGACAGCGCTTGCGCGTAGGCGCGGTCGGCAAGATCGTAGCGCTTGAGCCGGTCGTAGGAGGCCGCAAGCCCGAGCCAGGCCTCGCCGTCGCGCGGCAGCTTCTCGGCGGCGCGGCGGAAATGCTGCTCGGCCAGGCCGTAATTCTTTTCGCGATAGTGGCGCTTGCCCAGCGTCAGATCGTCGCCCGGATCGCCGCCGAGCAGCGCATCCTTCACGGCGAAATTGGGTTCGGCGGTCGCAGGCGTGCTGCCGGTGACGTCGGAAGCGGCCGGTGGCGGAGGCGGGGTGTCTTCGGCGCCGCCCGGCAACAGCGAGGCGAGCTTGAAGTCGGGCGATGTCCCGCAGCCGGTCAGCGCGGTCAGGCACGCGAGCGCGACGAGCGCGCGGACGGCGATACGCATACAACTCACCACTCCGGCGCAGGGCCGGCGTTACGCAACAGACAATGTTGGGAGACGGAACGCGGCTCCCCCCGCCGGAGGATAGGCCGGGAAGGGTTAAGGGATTGTTTGCGATTCCAGATGGTGTCGCATACTCATTGTCTGCGATGTGCGAAAACGATGATGATGCCGAAACGCTGCATCTGCTGCGCACCCCGCAGAATGCCGAGCGGCTGCGCCGCTCGATTAAGGCAGCTGAAGCCCACCGCTCGCTCGGCGCAAAACCGGAAACCACCAACGGTCAACACGCCGAACTCGTGTCCCGGGCGCGGCGCAGCACGCAGTGATGCGCCGCAGAACCGGGACCCCGGTTTCTTGATTTCGTCGGCATCAGGAAAATAACCGGGGTCCCGCATCAACGGTGCATCGCTCACGCGCTGCACCGCGTGCGTCGTGCGCAGGTTCAATACGCCCCGACCTTCAGCCGCACGTAGACCGGCAGCAGGATCACGATGATCACCACCGGAAACACGCACAGCGTCAGCGGCACGGACAGCTTGGCCGGCAGGCTGTAGGCCTTCTCCTCGGCGCGCGACATGCGCTTGTGGCGCATGTCGTCGGAATAGACGCGCAACGCTTCGGTCAGCGAGGAGCCGAGCTTCTCGGACTGCTGCAGCAGCGTCGCGAACGACCGCGCCTCTTCGAGCCCGAGCCGGTCGGCCAGATGATCGAGCGTTTCGCTTAAAGTTCGTCCGGCGCGCATTTCCAGCGTCGCCATGTGGATGTTGGCGGAGAGCGAGCGATACGAATCCGCAAGCTCGCGCCCGACGCGGTCGAGCGCGGCCTCCATGCTGAGCCCGGCATCGGCGCACACCACCAGCAGATCCATGAAATCGGGAAATCCCGCGCGATGCTCCACCTGGCGCACCGAGATGATGCGGCTGAGATAGATGTTGGGCGCGAAATAGCCGAGGATTCCCCCGCCGAGCACCATCGGCCAGAACGCGCCGCTGTCGGCGCGTATCACATAGGGCGCCGCGAGGAACGCCACGACGGCGAGCGCGATGGCGGCGACCGCGCGCGCGAGAAAGAACAGCGCAGGCGCGCGTGCATCGAGATAACCGGCCTGAATCAGCCGGCGGCGCAGCTCCTTCACGTCGCCGGCGTTTTCGCCGGAATAATGCCTGCTCGTATATTCGAGCAGCCGCTGCGTCGCGACCTTGCTGGCGTGACGCAGCGAGCGCGAATCGTCGCCTCCCCGGTTCGCGCCGGTGCCGATTTCGGCGGCGCGGCGTTTCACCGCGAGGCGCACCTGGATGATCGCCATGACGCCGAACGCCAGCGCGGCCGCCGACAGGAATACGAACGCGCTCACCATCATGGTGGAGCCGTCGCCCCCGGAAATCTGACCCATCAGCTCGAACACGGCGTCCATGTCAGATCCGGAAGTTGCACATCTTGTACATGACGATGTTGCCGAGGATCATCCAGACACCGGCGATGCTCAGCCCCATCTTGGTGAGGTACTGGTTCATGATGCTGGCATAGAAGTCGGGCGCCACCACTTGCAGCAGAAAGAAGATCACGATCGGCAAGCCGGACAGGAACAGCGCGGAGAATTTTCCCTCCGCCGCCAGCGCGCGGATCTTGCGCCGCATCTTGAAGCGCTCGCGGATGACGGACGAAAGGTTCGACAGGATTTCGCTCAAATTGCCGCCGGTCGAACCCTGGATCGACACCGCGGTGACGAACAGCGGCAGGTCCTCCTGCCCGACGCGGAAGTAAAGATTGCGCATCGCGGTTTCGACGTCGGCCCCATAGGTGATTTCGTCGGCCGCGATGCCGAACTCGGTGCCGATCGGATCGGGCAGCTCCTGCGCGACCAGCGCCACCGCGACCGGCACCGGGTGTCCGGCGCGCAACGAGCGCACGATGATGTCCATCGCGTCGGGGAATTGCCCGGCGAATTTTCCATGGCGCCGCCGCCGCATGAAGATCAGCATCGAGAACGGCAACAACAATCCGGCGATCAGCGCCGCCGCGCCCGCTTCCATCGCCTCGCCGCGAAGCTGCATCACGCCTGCGAACGCCGCGCCGCCGGCCGCGAGCGCGATCAAGGCAAGCGTCAACCGGCCGCGCGTCATGCCGGATTCGAGCATCAGCCGGTTGAACCACTGCACGCCGTAGCGCAGCATTCCATCGCTGGAGAGCCCGCGCTCGCGCCGCAGCTGGATCAGGATCGCCTCGCGGTCGGGCTGGCCCTTGGAGAGCTTGAGGCGGCGGTTGACGTTGCTGCGATACGACGCCGTGGAAAATCCCAGCAGATAGACCGCCTCGGCAAACAGCACGACCGAGATCGCCGCACAGATCGTGATCAGCGTGGTGGTGTCGAGTTCGAACCACATGGGAATTACAGCGGCTTCGACGGGTCGAAATACGCGCCCGGAATATTGATGCCGCGCGCGACGAGCTCGGAGAGGAAGCGCGGTCGCACGCCGGTCGCCTGGAAATGGCCCTCGACGGTGCCGTCGGCAGCCGTCCCGGTGCGCACGTATTTGTAGATGTCCTGCATTTGCAGAATGTCGCCTTCGAGGCCCGTGATCTCGGAGATCGCCGTGACCTTGCGCTTGCCGTCGGACAGGCGCTGGAGCTGCACGATGACGCGGATCGCGGCCGCGATCTGCCCGCGTACCGACGCGATGGTCATCGGCATTCCCGCCATGCCGATCATCTGTTCGAGGCGCGAGATCGCGTCGCGCGGCGTGTTGGCGTGGATGGTCGCCATCGAGCCTTCATGGCCGGTGTTCATGGCCTGCAGCATGTCGAAGGCTTCCTCGCCGCGGCACTCGCCGAGGATGATGCGGTCGGGCCGCATGCGCAGCGCGTTCTTGACCAGTTCGCGCTGGCGGATTTCACCCTTGCCCTCGACGTTGGGCGGGCGTGTTTCCATGCGGCCGACATGCGGCTGCTGCAATTGCAGTTCGGCCGCGTCCTCGATGGTCACGAGGCGTTCCTTGTCGGAGATGAACGCCGACAGCGCGTTGAGCATCGTGGTTTTGCCCGAGCCGGTGCCGCCAGAGATGATCGACGTGATGCGCGCCGAGACGGCGGCGGCAAGCACTTCGCCCATCGCGGGCTTGAGCGCGCCGACCTCGATCAGCTTTTTCAGGTTGTAGGGCTTCTTGGAGAATTTGCGGATCGACACCAGCGGCCCGTCGACCGCGATCGGCCGCACCGCGATGTTGATGCGCGAGCCATCGAGCAGGCGCGCGTCGCACAGCGGCTGTGTTTCGTCGACGCGCCGCCCGACCGCCGAAACGATCTTGTTGACGATACGCAAGAGGTGCGCCTCGTCCTTGAAGCGCACCGGCGTCGGTTCGAGGATGCCGGCGCGCTCGATGTAGACGCATTCGTGTCCGTTGATCAGGATATCGTTGATCGTCGGGTCCTTGAGCAGCGGCTCGATCGGACCCAGGCCCGTCATCTCGTCGATGATCTCGTCGACGAAGGCATCGAGTTCCTGCGCGTTGAGCGCGATGCGCTCGGCGAGCACATATTGGGCGACCAGCGCGGAAATCTGCCGCCGCACCTCGCCTTCGGAGACCTTCTCGATCGCCGAAAGATTGATTTCCTCGATCAGCCGCCGGTGCAGACGCACCTTGGCGTCGAGCAGCTTGTCGCGCAGCGGCGAGATCGACGGCGCAGGCTCGACATTCGGTTCGAGCCTGGGCAGTTCCGCCACCATCTGCAGGCTCGGCGCTTCGACCGGTGCGAGTTCGGCGGCGGGCGCCGCGGCGCTCGCGGCTGCGGCCTGCACCTCGGCGATGCGTCGCGTTGCGGTGAAACGGCCGAACATGGTTGCCTCAGCGCACGAGCGCGAGCTTGCGCTCGCTCGATGTCGGCGCCGGCGTTGCGGCGCTCTTCGGCTTTTTCGGCGGTGCGAGCAACTTGCCAAGCGCGCCCGAGATATTGTTGCCGGCCTTCACTTCATCGAGCGGCACGCCGCGATCGATCGCCTCGCTCACGAGGCGGAAATTGTTCGGGATCGTGCAGGCGAGCGAATCGCCGAGCGCGTGCTCGATGTCGGCGCGGCGCAGGCCAGGCCCGAACAGGCGCTGCTCGAACCGGTTGACGATGACCTCGGGGCGCGGCCCGTCGGTGAGGCGCTCGCGGATCACGTTGACCAGATGGCGTGCGTGCTTGAGCCCCGGCACCGTCATCTCGGTGACCAGGAACAGGCGGTTCGATCCGATCAGCACGCTATCGGTCCAGGCGAACCACGTGCGCGGCACGTCGATCACCACATTGTCGAAATGCGCCGCGACCAGATCGAGCAGCCGCGTCACCACCTCGAAATCGAACGAGCGCATCTCGGCGGGACGGCTCGGCGCCGCGATCACCTTCAGGCCGGAGGGATGCTCCGAAATCATCACTTCGAGCAGCTGGCGGTCGAGGCGGTCGGGACGCGGCTCGATCTCGTCGAGGTCGAGACGCGGTTCGAGGTCGAGATAGTCGCAGCACGAGCCGTGCTGGAAATCGAGATCGACCAGGCAGGTGGACGATTTCTGCCCGCCGTCGCCCTTGAGGAGCTGCATCGCGGTCTCGATCGCCAGCGTCGTCAGGCCGACGCCGCCGGAAGCGGGCAGGAACGTGTAAATCGTCGCCTCGGTCGCGGCGCTGCCGTTCTTCGCGCCCTGCGCGGCGCGCGCGCAGGCGCGCACCAGATCGAGCGGTTGCACCGGCTTCACGACAAAATCCGCGACCCGCATTTGGATCAATTGCCGCGCGACCGACACGTCGAACCCCGGGATCGCGACGATGACTGGCGGAAGTCCGCCGAGCCGCTGGGTCAGCGCATTGAGCGCCGTGAAATCCGCCTCGCTGGCCGGATCGATATCGACGATCACCACGGTGGCGCTGCCGGTATCGAGCTTGCGCACTTCGTTGGCGAATGCGCCCGTCGCGACACTGAGCTCGACCTTGGCGTCCATGCCAAACGTCGAGCGCACCAGGCGCTCGAAATCGGCGTCGCGGCACTGCGCCACGACGCGCGTCTTCACCGGCTCTGAGGTCGTACGCGCGAACATCAATAACTCTTATTTCGAGGCAGGCTGAACCAGCACCGGCTCGTATTTCACCGAAGAGGTACCGGTGCCCGCCAGCGGCTTCACTTTGTCTGTGCGGTAACGCTCGGCCGCGGTCGCCATGCGCTCGCCGTCATGCATGATGTTGCGATCGCCGGCGCGAATGGGCCACGGGTCGACCATGTGGGTGACCTTGTTGGCCGCGACCGCGTCGCCGGCCGCGAAGCTCACGGTGTCGCGACGATCGAGATACATGTCGGTGCAGGCGCCGAGCAGCGTGGTGGCGGCGAGCGCCATGATTGCGGGCGCTTTAGTTCGCGACATAGCTCACTCCCTTGGGGACATCGAGGATATGGCCGATCGGCGGCGCGCTTCCGTCCGAGAGGCCCTTCAGCCGGCGGTCCATCGGCACAGTGACCTCCGCCTGGCCGAGCAGGAACAGGTCCGCGTCGTTGCCGGGCTTGGTTCCGTCCAGCGGGGTGCGCAACACGTCGCCGGGGCGGGCAGGGCGCACCAGGCGCGGCGTCACGATAATGACGAGGTCGGTTTCTTTCTTCTGAAACGCAGCGCTGCGGGCGAGCGCGCCGAGAATCGGCACGTCGGCGATCCACGGCAACTGCTGCTGATTCGTGGTGTTGATGCTCTGCAGCAGCCCCGCGATCGCGAAGCTCTGTCCGTCGCGCAGCTCCACCGTGGTGTTGGCGCGCCGCACGATCAGTGCCGGGATGGTGATGCCGTTGAGCACGATCGACGTGGTCGGATCGATCTCGCTCACCTCAGGTTCGATCTTGAGGTTGATGACGCCGTCGCCGAGGACGGTGGGCGTGAAGGCGAGCCCGACGCCGTATTTCTTGAACTCGATCCCAATGGTGCCGAGAGTCGAGGAGACCGGAATCGGGAATTCCCCGCCCGCCAGGAAGCTTGCGGTGTCGCCCGAGAGTGCGGTCAGGTTCGGCTCCGCGAGGCGGCGCACGATCCCGCGCTCTTCCAGCGCGCGGACCAGCACGTCGGCGTTCACTCCCTTGCCCAGCATGCTGCCAAGGAAGCTGCCGAACGGTTCGATGGCACCCGACGTGAGGCCCGTTACGCCGGTTGCGGCCGCGATGCCGCCGTTGACGTTGATCTTGTTCTGCACGGCTTGCCAATTGACGCCGAGATCGCGTGTGGCGTTGCGCGAGGCTTCGACGAAGCGCACCTCCAGCATCACCTGCTGCGGGGAATTCACCTTCACCGAATTGATCACGTCGGCGCCGAACTGCTTGGCAACGATCATGGCCTGATCGACCGTTACGGCGTTGGGCGCGGTGCCGGCCAGCATGATGCGGCCGTTGACCGAGGAGACGCGGAAGCGCGCATGCGGGAAACGCTGCGCAAGCTCGCTGCCGAGCCGCGAGGTGTCGTAGGACACTTCGATGTCGTAGACGCCGACCAGCCGCTTGCTTTCGCCGTAAACCGAAACGCGCGCGTTGCCGATCCTCTTGCCCAGCACCGAAAGCGAACGGTCGGTGAGCGGGATCGCATCGGCGACATCCGGATCGCTGACGATCACCTCGGAGAAACTTTCGCCGGTGCGCACGCTTTCCGATTTCCCGATCGAGATCTTCACGACCGCCGAGGTGCGGCGCGCGGTCAGTTCGACCTCGCCGGCCGCGGCCGCAGGCACGAGGCCGGCGGCGAGCTGCACGGCGGCCGCGGATGCCAGCACGACGCCGGCCCGCAGGACCGTCTTCAACCACCCGCGCGGTGGCGCGGCGGTGTCAGGGCGCGGTGCGCCCCGGTTTGCTGTGTTCCCCATGACCCAACCCCTTCCCCGATATTCAGCGGCGAGCCGCTGCCTGTTCTTCGGCGCCCTGGCGCCATTCCGTTTCTTCCGACGCGACGTTGTATTCCTGCTTGGTCGTTCCGCGCGTCACCGAGACCTTGGCGAAGCTCTTCGCCACCGGTGTCTGCTGCATCACTTCGGTCTGGCTGAGATCGCTGGTGGTCACGCGCCGCGTGGCGTCCATCACCTGCTCGCCGGCGCGGCGCAGCATCAGCGACAGATTGCCGAGCGAAGCCGCGAGCGCGATCTTCTGCGCGCCGGTCGTGTCGACTTCGAGCGTCACCGCCTTCACGACCGTCGGCCGGTCGGCCGCGTCGTCGGCGAGTTGATCGACCGCGAGCACGCGGGCATTCTGCAGCACCACGTCGTTCATGCCGGTGGTGCGCTCGTTCTGGCGCGTGAGCAGCACGTCGACGCGGTCGCCCGGCAGCACGAAGCCGCCGACGCCCTCGACGTCGTTGACGCGCACCGTCACGGCGCGCATGCCGTCCTGGATCACCGCCGAGAGCGTCGCTTTTTGTCCGGGCCCGGTGATCTTGGTGCGCAGGAGCGGCTCGTTGCGCTCGATCGAGGCGAGCACGATGCGCTTGCCGCCCGACATCACGTCGGCGATCGAGCTGAACGTGCCGGCAGGCAGCGCTTCGTCGGGCCAGGTCACTTCACGCAGATGGTCCGCCGAGACGTGCGTGCCGAAACGCAACGGTCCTGTCGCAACGACGATGGTGCGCGTCGCAACCGGTTTTTCCTTCGGCGCGACGACTTTGCGGCTGAGTTCGGCCTGATAGTTCAGCCAGCCTTGGGCGACGAACACCGCAAGGAGCCCGAACACGACCGCTATGCCGACCATCACGATGGTATTTTTACGCAACGCCGTCCCCGTAGTTCTACTTGCTTTTGTTGCGGGCAAACTGCGCTCCGAAACTGAATCCTTCCTGAAGTTCGGCGTGCGAATGCTGCTATGTTGAATCCACCGCTAAGGCCTATCCTTACCGGCCGCTTAAGTGTTTCTCTGCAATGCGATCAATGTCGTGTTTACCACGCGTGGCCCGCGTGGATTGGCATGCAACAAGCCGCTGCAGCGCCTCATGCAGTCGCATTCGTGCGTTTCGCGCTGCATTATTCTTGGCAGATTTTAATCGAAATTCCCGGCTGCGCGTGACTGAATGGTAAAACATGCCCGCCACTCTGCAGCTCCGTCGATCCTGCAAGGGGCTGAGAGACATGCTTGCGCGGTTTTTCACTGACCGGCGCGCCAACGTCGCGCCGATCTTCGCACTCGCCATTATTCCGGTCCTTGGCCTCACCGGCATGGCGGTGGATTACACCCGCGGCAACTCGATGAAGGCTGCAGTGCAGGCAGCGCTCGACGCGACCGCGCTTGCGATGGCGCGTACGGCTCCGAATCTCACGGCGGCCCAGCTGCAGCAGCAGTCGAGCGATATGTTTTTTGCACAATTCAACCGTCCCGACGCCAAGAACGTCGTCGTGACGGCTACCTACAGCACGACGAACGGCTCGGCTTTGACGCTCGCGGCGTCCGGAACGATCGACACGACGTTCAGCCGCGTCGTGGGCATGAGCGAGCTCAGCGTCGGCAGCTCGTCGACGATCAAGTGGGGCAATCAGCGACTGCGCGTTGCGCTCGTCCTTGACACGACCGGATCGATGGCAAGTGCCGGAAAGATCGATGCGCTAAAAACCGCGACCAAAAACCTGATCGATCAACTCAAGGCCGCCGCGACGACCGATGGCGACGTCTACATCTCCATCATTCCGTTCAGCAAGGATGTGAACGTCGGAAGCTCGAACCGCAACGCGACATGGCTGCAATTTGATGACGGCACCGACAAGTCATGGGACGGCACCAACGGCACATGCAGCAAGTCCGGTTATTCGCCGCGCAGCATTTGCCAGGCGCAGGGTAGCTGTTCGCTCTCCGGATACAGCACGCAGGGCAGCTGCACGTCCGCGGGCATATGCTCGATCGCGGGTTATAGCACGCAGAGCAGCTGCACGTCGGCCGGGCAATGTTCCAACCCCGGCCAAACGACGCAGAGCAGTTGCACCTCCAGTCAGGCCTGCTCAGACTCGCAATACACAAGACAGAACAGGTGCCAGAACAACGGCGGCACTTGGGGCTATGGGACATGGAGCACAGGAGTCTGGACGGCCGGCGCCTGGTCGCCGGGAGTGTGGACTCCGAACAGTCACACCACCTGGAACGGATGTGTGACCGACCGCGGCACCGCGACGCCACCCGGAACGACCGCCGGCAATGATCAGACTGCGACGGCGCCAAGCAGCGGCGACGGCAGCACGCTGTTCTATGCCGAGCAGTATTCGCTATGCGCCCCGGCGATGCGGGGTCTGGCCTATGACTGGACTGCCATGAAAAGCGCAGTCGATGGTCTTACACCGAATGGGAGCACCAACCAGCCGATCGGGCTGGTGTCGGGCTGGCACTCCCTCGTCGGCGTCGGCCCGTTCACGATGCCGTCCAAGGACGCGAACTACACCTACCGTGAGGTAATCCTCCTGCTGTCGGACGGCCTGAACACGCAGGATCGTTGGTATGGGAACGGGGTGAACACATCCGCTCAGGTGGACGACCGGATGTGGACCAGCGGCGGCGCCGGGACCTGCAAGAACATCAAAGATGCGGGTATCACGATCTACGCCATCCAGGTGAACACCGGCGGAGATCCGCAATCGACCTTGCTGCAGAACTGCGCCACCGATTCGGGCAAGTTCGTCATGCTTACGACGGCGAACCAGATCATTACGACCTTCCAGCAGATCGGAACGCAGCTCTCGCAGCTGCGCATCGCGCAGTAATCGGGACGCTAAGAAAAAGTAACTCATTGCGAGTAGAGGATCGGCTCAGCGGCGATCGACCGCTGAGCCGAAAGCCGTCTCTATGCTGCTTGCCGCCTGCGCCCTGATCTTTGAGCTATCCTTAGCAGTCGTGTTCTGGCGGCTCGGACGCCAGCGGCCAAGCATTGCAACGAAGATCGCGTCCGTCTTCATCGGCTTCGCAGCTGCCGCGTCGCTCGCCCTCGCAGCACAAGGATTGTTTCTGCTTGGGGTTAATGTTCTTCAGGCCTCCGAGCTCGCGCCCACGATCTTCTGGCTGACCTCGGGTGTGCTGGCGTTCGTGGTGGTGCTTGCATTAAGGCCATCTCCGGCTCTTGCGACGATGCCTTGCATCATCATCGCAGCGTTGTCGTTCATTTACGGCGGTGTGCAGCAAGAGGCGATGGGCGCTGTCGTAGGAGCCGTGCTGACGGTGTCCGCAATGGTGATCTGGTCAAGCGCCCGACGAGTTATTCAAGGCGCTTGCGCGAAAGGATCGCGCGGCGACGGTGGGCGGCCGGCCGGGACCCACGAACTCGCGCAATAAGTGGCAAATTTTACGCGAAATTCCTGCGCGCGCGTGACCGAACGGTAAAACCTGCGCGTCACTCTGCAGCTCCTCGATTCTCCCAAGGGCTGAGAAAGACATGCGCTCACGATTTCTCGCCGACCGGCATGGCGGCGTTGCTCCCATGTTCGCGCTCGCGCTCGTTCCCATCATCGGTGTTGTCGGCGCCGCGGTCGACTACAGCCGCGCCAACGCGGCGCGCTCGGCCATGTTCGCGGCGCTCGATGCGACCGCGCTGATGCTCTCGCGCGACGCCGCCACCATGCCGCCCGCGCAGATCCCGGCCAAGGCGACCAGCTACTTCAACGCGCAATTCAACCGGCCGGAGGTGGCCGATCTTCACGTCAATGCGGTGCTCAACAACCCGCAGGCCGGCAGTTACACGCTCAACGTGACGGCGAGCGGCAACGTTCCGACAACGTTTACCAAGGTGCTCGGCCAGACCAAGATGGACATCGGCACGTCGGTCGACGTGAAGTGGGGTGTCAAAAAGCTGGAGCTCGCGCTGGTGCTCGACAATACCGGCTCGATGGCGAGCAACGGCAAGATGACGCAGCTCAAATCCGCCGCGCACAGCCTGCTCACTACGCTGCAGAACGCCGCCAAGCAGCCGGGCGACGTCAAGGTCGCGATCATTCCGTTCGACAAGATCGTGAATATCGGCACGGGTTACGCCGCGAGCGGCTGGGTCGACTATTCGGTGCACAACATCCAGCAGGCGCAGTGGCAGGGCTGCGTGCAGGATCGCGACCAGCCCTATGACACGCAGGACACGGCGCCGACCTCGGATTTCCACACCAAGTTTCCGGCCGTGGGCTGCTCGGCGATCACGCCGATCGTGACGCTGACCGATATTCTCGACACGACCGGCTTCACCAATCTCAACAACAAGATCGACGCCATGAACCCGGCGGGCAACACCAACGTCACGATCGGTCTGGTGTGGGGCTGGCATGCGCTGACCAAGAGCGAGCCGCTGACTCAAGGGAGCGATCCCGCGCCCGACAGGGACAAGGTGATCTTGCTGTTGACCGACGGCGACAACACACAGAACCGCTGGACCACGAGCGGCTCCTCGATCGACGCGCGCACCGCGCTCGCCTGCGCCAACGCGAAGGCCGACAACATCAAGATTTATACGGTGCGCGTGATCGACGGCGACGCAAACCTGTTGCGCAACTGCGCCACCAAGCCGAACATGTATTACGAGGTGAGCCAGGCGAGCGAGCTCAACAGCGTGTTTTCCTCGATCGCGCAGAACCTGGCGAACCTGCGGATCGCGAAGTAGAGCTCCGCCCTACAAGCTGAGACCGCTCACGCCCCCGGCACGGTCGCGTTCGGGAAGAACAGCTGCTCGCCGTCGATCTTGTAGTCGGCGATCGCCTTCTGGCCGTCGGCCGAGACGAGCCAGTCGATGAACTGCTGGCCGAGCTCCTGCTTCACATGCGCATGCTTCGCCGGGTTCACCAGCATGACGCCGTATTGATTGAACAGTCGCTTGTCGCCCTCGACCGCGACGTCGAGTTCGCCGCGGTTCTTGAACGACAGCCAGGTGCCACGGTCGGCCAGCACATAGCCGTTCATCGACGAGGCGGTGTTGAGCGCCGCACCCATGCCCTGCCCGATCTCGCGGTACCAGCCGCCGGTCACCTCCCGTCCGGTCCCCGCTTGTGGAATTGGGGGGGCTTGGGGATCAACACCCGCCGCCTTCCACAGCGCAAGCTCGGCCGCATGCGTGCCGGACTTGTCGCCGCGCGAGATGAACGGCGCGCTTTTGGCCCTGATGGTCTTCAGCGCGGTTTCGATGTTCTTGCCCTTCACGCCGGCCGGATCGCTCTTCGGGCCGATCAGGATGAAATCGTTGTACATCACGGCGAAACGCTTCACGCCGAAGCCATCGGCGACGAATTTCTCCTCCTGCGGCCGCGCATGCACGAACACCACGTCGGCATCGCCGCGCCGCCCGGTGTCGAGCGCCTGTCCGGTGCCTTGCGAGATCACCTTCACGTCGATTCCCGTTTTCGCCTTGAAGATCGGCAGGATGTGGCCGAACAGGCCGGAGTCCTGTGTCGACGTGGTCGACGCGACGACGATCGCCTTGTCCTGCGCCGGCGCGGGCGCGGCGAGCGCAGCGAGCGCGAGGCCGAGAAGAATGCGGCGGTTCATTTCTTCTCTTCTTCAGATCACAAGGTCGCCGCGCAGGAACGCCGCGGCTTCCGGTGTTGCGGGTGACATAAAAAAGCTCGCCGCATCGGCGCGCTCGATCAGCCGTCCGCGCGCCAGAAACACGATGTCGCCCGCGAGCCTTCGCGCCTGCCCGATGTCGTGCGTCGCCATCACGATCTTCACGCCGGAGGAAGCGACCGCGCCGACGATGTCCTCCACGGCCTTGGTGGCGGCGGGATCGAGGCTTGCGGTCGGCTCGTCGAGAAAGAGAATCTCCGGATCGCGTGCCAGCGCACGGGCGAGCGCGAGGCGCTGCTGCTCGCCGCCGGAGAGTTTTCGCGCGGGGCGGTCCGCGAGCGCCGACAGCCCGGCCTGCGCCAGCAGTTCGCCGACACGCTTGTCATGCTTGCCCAACGCATAGGCGACATTGGCGGCGGCCGAGCGCCGCAGCATCACCGGGCGCTGGAACATCATCGCGAGCCGCTCGCCCGGCTCGTTGCGCCCGCCCCAGGTGACGCGGCCGGAGGTCGGCCGCACCAATCCCATCGCGACCCGCAGCAGCGTGCTTTTGCCGGAGCCATTGGGACCCAGCAGGATCGTCGGCGGGCCCGGGGCAATATCGAGTTCAAGATTGCTGACGATCTCGACATCGCCTGCGCGCAGCGATGCGTTCTCAAAAGCGAGCGGAAGATCGGTGACGGGTGCGCGCATCGTTACCCTGCGCGGATTTCGCCGACGCGGCGCGCGCCCCAGGCGAGCGCGTTCACGGCGATGATCAAAATAATAAGCACCAGCCCTAACCCCATCGCGAGCGGCAGGTCGCCTTTGGATGTCTCAAGCGCGATCGCGGTGGTCATGGTGCGGGTGAAGCCGTCGATGTTGCCGCCGACGATCATCACGGTGCCGACCTCCGCGGCCGCGCGGCCGAAGCCTGCGAGCAACGTTGTGACCAGCGAAAAGCGCGCGTCCCAGATCAAGGTCGCGATGCGGCGCGCGGGCGTGACCCGCAGCGCGGTCAGTTCCTCGCGGTATTCGACCCACAGGTCCTCGATCGTCTGCCGCGTCAGCGCCGCGATGATCGGCATCACCAAGAGCGCCTGCGCGACGATCATCGCCTTGGGCGTGAACAGGATGCCGAGCGAGCCGAGCGGGCCGGAGCGCGACAAAAGGAGATACACCGCAAGGCCGACGACCACCGGCGGCAGGCCCATGAAGGCGTTGATGACGACCACGATGAAGGTGCGGCCGGGAAAATGCGTCAGCGCCAGAAATGCGCCGAACGGCAGCGCCACCAGCGCCGCGAGAATGACGGCCGACAGGCTCACGGTGAGCGACAGCGCCACGATGGAATAGAGCGCCGGGTCGCCGCCGAATACGAGCTGGAGCGCGGATGCGCCGTCGGGCATGGAACGTCTCGCTGAGCCGTGCACCATTTTTCACACGGCGCGCGAAATGCAAGACGCGCAGCGTGGTGAAGTGAAAATATAGGGTGAGGCTATGGTCGGAATGCTGTCATTCCGGGGCCCGAGCGAAGCGAGGGAGAGCCCGGAATCCATAACCACGAAACAAGCTATGAGGCACCACCAGTGCCAATTCCATTTGCTGGGGTTATGGATTCCGGGCTCGCGACTTCGTCGCGCCCCGGAATGACAGAAAGTCGAAGTCGCAGCCCTCGTCGGCCTGCGTGACGTGGTTCTGGAACAGCCACGAATAGCCGCGCTCCGAGCCCTCATGCGGCGGCGGCGCCTGGTAGGCGGCGGCGCGCTTCTTCAGTTCGGCCTCGTCGACCAGCAGTTCGATGCTCCGTTTCGGCACGTCCAGACGAATACGATCGCCCGTCCGGACCAGCCCGAGCGGCCCGCCGTCCGCGCTCTCCGGGGTGATGTGCAGCACGATGGTGCCGAACGCCGTGCCGCTCATGCGCGCGTCGGAAATCCGCACCATGTCCTTCACGCCAGCTTGAGCGAGCTTCTTCGGGATCGGCAGGTAGCCCGCCTCCGGCATCCCCGGCGCGCCCTTCGGGCCTGCATTGCGCAGCACCAGCACATCGTCGGCGGTCACATCGAGGTTCGGATCGTCCATCCGCATGGTCATGTCCTCGATGGTCTCGAACACCACCGCGCGGCCTTCGTGGGTCATCAGCTTCGGGGTCGCGGCGGATTGCTTGATCACGGCGCCGCGCGGCGCGAGATTGCCGCGCAGCACGCACATCGCGCCCTGCGCATTGATGGGGTTCTTCCGCGAGCGGATCACCGTCTGCCCCGGCACCTGCTCGGCCACCTTCACATGATCGCGCAGCGTGCCGAAAACCGTCGGTGCATCGAGATCGAGAACATCGCTCAACTCCTGCATCAGCCGCGGCACGCCGCCCGCATGATGGAAGTGCTCCATGTAATGGTCGCCCGAGGGCTTCAGGTCGATCAGCACCGGCACCTGCTTCGACAAAGCGTCGAACGCATCGAGATCGAGCGTGATGCCGGCGCGCCCCGCCATCGCGGCGAGATGCACGATGCCGTTGGTCGAGCCGCCGATCGCCTGCAGCACGATCAGCGCATTGCGCAGGCCGCGCTCGGTGAGCAGATCGCGCGGCCGCGGCGCGCCTGATTTCGCCATCTCGACGGCTTGTCTGCCGCTTGCCTCCGCGAGCCGCATGCGCTCGGCATGCACGGCCGGAATCGTTCCCGCCATCGGCAGCGAAAAGCCCGTCGCCTCGATCACGCA
>JAXDNY010000165.1:0-12969 GCA_034669145.1 Hyphomicrobiales bacterium | reverse complement strand
AGACCGACGAGGGCTTCGTCAAGATCGCCGAGATGCATCTCGCGGCGATCAACAAGGCGACGACCGGCATCCCGGCGGACCGCTGGCGGCTGCATGTCTGCTGGGGCAACTGGGAAGGCCCGCACGTTTACGACATCGCGCTGTCGAAAGTGCTGCCCGTTTTCTACCAGGCAACCGCCGGCGCACTGTCGATCGAGTTCGCCAATCCCCGCCATCAGCACGAATACGCGGCGTTCAAGGCGCATCCCTTCCCCAAGGACAAGATCCTGATCCCGGGCGTGATCGAATCGACCTCGAATTTCGTCGAGCACCCGGAGGTGGTCGCGCGCCGCATCGAGGAAGCGGTCGCGGCGATCGGCGACCGCGAGCGCGTCATCGCCTCGACCGACTGCGGCTTCGGCACCTTTGCGGGACGCGAATGGGTTGCGGCCTCGATCGTGTGGCCGAAGCTCAAAACGCTGCGCGACGGCGGCGACCTTGCATCGCGGAGACTTTGGGGCAAAAAGGTCGCGTAGCTTTTTCTTCCCCTCTCCCGCTTGCGGGAGGGGGGAAAGAGAGACCGACATTGCGGCGCGTAGCGTCTATAATGAGCAAGAACGAATAGGGGAGTCAGCCCATGGACGACACCGTCCGCAAGATCACCGCCGAGGACATCAACCCGCGCTACAACTGGGGGCGCGCGCTGCCGGCGTTCGGCGCCATGGGTGTCGATTTCGAGGAGCGCGTCGATTACCGCCGCCTGCACAAATATCGTCTCGCGCGCGCGCGCCAGGCGCTGGAGAAATCCGATCTCGGCGCGCTGCTGGTCATGGACACCAACAACATCCGCTACCTCACCTCGACCAAGATCGGTGAGTGGGAGCGCGACAAGATCTGCCGCTGGGCGCTGCTCACACGCTCCTCGCCCGATCCGATCCTGTGGGACTTCGGTTCGGCCGCCGTGCATCACAGGCTCTATTCGCCGTGGCTCAAGCCTGAGAACTGCAAGGCGGGTCTCCTTGGCCTGCGCGGCACCGTCTCGCCGTCGTTCGGCCTGATGGCGAAGCATGCGGGCGAGATCGCGTCGATCATCCGCGAGGCGGGCGTGATCGACATGGCGGTCGGCGTCGACATCATCGAGCCGCCGATGATGTTCGAGTTGCAAAAGGCCGGTTTGAAAATCGAGGATGGCCAGCAGGTGATGCTGGAGGCGCGCGAGATCAAGTCGGCTGACGAGATCGCGCTCTTGAACCGCGCCGCCGCGATGGTCGACGGCGCCTATCATCTGGTGTTCGAGCAGCTCAAGCCCGGCGTGCGCGAGAACGACATCGTCGCCAACGTAAACCAGTTTCTCTATTCTCACGGCTCCGACGACGTCGAGGCGATCAACGCCATCTCGGGCGAGCGCTGCAATCCGCACCCGCACAACTTCACCGACCGCATGCTGCGCCCGGGCGATCAGGCGTTCTTCGACATCCTGCAGTCGTTCATGGGTTATCGCACCTGCTACTACCGCACCTTCAACGTCGGGCGCGCGACGTCCGGCCAGCATGATGCCTACAAGAAGGCGCGCGAGTGGCTCGACCTCGCGATCGACCTGATCAAGCCCGGCGTGTCGACCGACAAGGTCGCGAGCGTGTGGCCGAAGGCGCAAGAGTTCGGCTTCCCCGACGAGACCAGCGCGTTCGGCCTGCAGTTCGGCCACGGCATCGGCTGCGCCATCCACGAGCGGCCGATCATCTCCCGCGTGATCTCGATGGATCATCCGACCGAGATCAAGGAAGGCATGGTGTTCGCGCTGGAAACCTACTGCCCGGCGACCGACGGCTATTCGGCCGCGCGCATCGAGGAGGAGGTTGTGGTCACCGACAAGGGCTGCCGCGTGATCACGTTATTCCCGGCCGAGGAACTTCCCATTGCCAACCGGTATTGATACGAGGGCGGCCCGGAAGGCCTTACCAGGAGATAGTGTTGCGATGAATAAAACTGGATTGTCGAAATGGCGTGTCACGATTGCCGGTGTGGGACTGCTTCTCGCGGTCGGATTTACCTCACCTGCGGCTGCGCAGCGCCCCGACGAGATGAAGACCGGTCAGGGCGGTGGCGGGCACCCGTGCGCCGGGGACGCGCAGAGCATCTGCAGCCAATTCATTCCGGACCGCGGCAAGGTCGCGTCCTGCCTGTTCAAGAACAAGGCAAAGCTGAGCAGCGCGTGCCGCACGGAACTCGGCGGCGGCAAGGCGAAGGTCGGCAAGTCGCGCAAGGGCAAGCGTCATGGCAAGCGCTCGCGCCGACGCTAGTCTGGAATACGCATCTAGTCTGGATTACGCATAATGAGGCCGTGCGCTGGGATGCGCGCGGCCCTTTCGCATCTATATGAGCGGAATCGCCGCACGAGAGCCCGCACCATGCCCGCATCGCAAGCCAATATCGCCACCGCCTCCGCCAGCCGCTATCTCCAGCAGCTCTGCAAGCACTGGAGCCACAAGTTCGCTGTCGAGTTCACGCCGGAGCACGGCACCATCCCGTTTGATGAGTCGCGGCGCTGCAAGCTCGAAGCCTCGCCCGACAGGCTCGCGCTGCGCATCGAGGCCGCGGACGATGCGATGGTCGAACGCATGCAGGGCGTGGTGATCGAACACCTCAAGCGCTTCGCGTTCCGCGAGGAGCTTGGCGACGTGCGGTGGGAGCGGGCGCAGGAACATTAGTAGGTCCCGGCCGTTATCGGGGCAGACGGAGCAACGTCATGAACACGAAAATGGCTGCACTGCTCGGCTTCGGCGCCCTCGTCGCTCTTGATGTTGGCGGCGGAGCCGCGCACGCGATGCCGCTTGCGGCGCTGAGCAACGTAGACGCCGGCGGCGTCGTGCAGGTGTATCACCGCGGCCGGCCGCATCGCGCTTATCGCCCGTACCGGCAGCGCATCGTCGTCCAGCCGTATGGCTACGCGGATCCCTACCCGTCGCCGTATGCGTATTACCGCGGCTTCCAGGATCCCGGCTTTGCGTTCCGGGGCAACATTCCGGGCAACTGCGCGGTCGACCTCGGCTATGGGCGCTGGGAGACGTGCGATAAATGACCGCCGCAGGCGGTCATCCCGGCGCGCCGCCAACGGGTCCGCGCAAAGCGCGGCCCGATGACAGGCTCCGCGGCGAACCCGGGATCGAACTCATTCCAGCCCCGTCGGCACCTGCTTGTTCTCAGCTTTGAGCTTCACGCCTGCGCCGATCGCCATCGTTTCCAAGAGCGCGGCGAAATCCATTGCGAGATATTTCTCCGGGTCGGGCTTCATCTGCGCGGCGCCGAAGTGCTGCTGCAACACCTCACGTGCTGCCGCCGTCACCGGCATCGGCACGCCGAGATCGGTGCCGAGCGAGAGGCCGAGGTCGAGGTCCTTGCGCAGCAGTTCGGGCGTGAAGGTCGTGGTCCAGTCGAGATTGACCAGCGCGGGCGACTTGTAGCGCGTGAACATCGAACCCATCACGCCGTTGTTCATGAAGGCGAGGAAGGCATGGCGCGGCACGCCGGCCTTCTCGGCCACCAGCATGATCTCGATCAGGTTCTCGATCACGACGCCGAGCATCACGTTGTGGGCGATCTTGCAGACGCGCGCGAGCTCGCCTTCGCCGACGTAAGAGACGCCCTGCGGCGCGAACACCTCGATCAGCGGCTCGACCTGGCGGAACAGTGCCTCCGGCCCCGACGCGACCGCCGACAGCCTGCCGGCCTTGATCACCTTGGCGTTGCCGCTCACCGGGCAGGCGAGGAAGTCGGAGCCGAGCTCCTTGAGCTTCGCGCGGATCGCTGCGGATTCATCCAGCGCGATCGTGGAACAATCCACAAACACGGCCGGCAGCTTGCCGTTGTGGCCGTGCACCACGCCGTCCTTGCCGAAATAGACCTCCTCGAGATCCTTGCCGGTCGACACGATCGAGAACACCACGTCGCAGCTCGCGAGGTCGCCGAGCTTGTCGACGATCTTGCCCCCGGACTTGGCGAGCGGCTCGGCCTTGGCGCGCGTGCGGTTCCAGATCGAGACATCGCGGCCCGCTTTGAGCAGCCGCTCCGCCATGGGAAAGCCCATGCGGCCCATGCCGATCCAGCCGATCTTTTGCGTATTGCCTGCCATGTGGTCCTCCGTGTTGCGGCGTCGGTAACATGAGCGCCATGGCGCTTCAACGGCGCTTGGCTGCCGTGCAAGGCGTGTTTGCAGCGCCACAGGCTCGCCAGCCGCCGGAACCCGTGATACGCACCCCGGCTTGTGGCGCCGCGCGCCAAGACTTCGAGGATTTGAAAAATGGCCGACAAACTGAATGTGATTGCGATCGTGGGGTCGCTGCGCAAGGGCTCGTTCAACGCCGCTTTGGCGCGCCAGCTTCCCAAATGGCAGCCCGCGGGCATGAACATCACGGCCGCGCCCGACTGGTCCGATCTGCCGATCTACAATGCCGACGACCAGAACGCGACCGGCTTCCCGGCGACCGCCACCAGGCTTGCCGACGCGATCCGCGCGGCCGACGGGGTGATCTTCGTGACGCCCGAATACAACTACGGCATTCCGGGCGGCCTGAAGAACGCGATCGACTGGGTGTCGCGCATCAAGGATCAGCCGTTCAAGGAGAAGCCGGTGGCGATCCAGTCCGCAACGGGCGGGCCGATGGGCGGCGCGCGCATGCAATATCACCTGCGCCAGGCGATGGTGTTCCTGAACGCCTTCACCTTCAACACGCCGGAGATTTTCGTCGGTCTGGCGCAGACCAAGTTTGACGAAAAGACGATGGAGTTCAAGGACGGGGCCGGCATCAAGTTCATCACCCAACAGCTCGCCGCGTTCGAAGACTTCATCCGCAAGCTAAGCGGCAAGTAATCGATGAACGTCCTGGTGATCTGCGGCAGCCTGCGCAAAGCCTCCTACAACGCGGCGCTGGCGCGTGCGCTGCCGGCGCTCGCGCCCGAAGGCATGCGCCTGACCGACGCGCCGCGCGTCGATACGATGCCGCATTACAATCACGACGATCAGGCGGCGACCGGCTTTCCGCCGAGCGTGACCGCGTTCGCGGACGCGATCCGCGCCGCCGACGGCGTGATCATCGTGTCGCCGGAATACAACTGGACGATCCCCGGCACGCTCAAGAACGCGATCGACTGGGTGTCGCGCATGAAGGAGCAGCCGTTCAAGGACAAGCCGGTGGCGCTGCAATCGGCCTCCGGCGCGCTGCTCGGCGGCTCGCGCATGCAGTATCACCTGCGCCAGTGCCTCATCTCGATCGACGCGCTGATCTTCGGCCGGCCCGAGGTGATCGTCACGTTCGCGCCGCAGAAGTTTGACGAGACGACGCTGGAGCTGAAGGATCAGACCACCCGCGACATGATCAAGCTGCAGCTCGCGGCGTTCGAGACGTTCATTCAAAAGGTCGGCGCGACGTAACGCCGCTCGATCCTTCTTTCCCCTCGCCCCGCGAAGCGGGGAGAGGGTGGCGCGCGTAGCGCGCCGGGAGAGGGGCTTCGAGCGTGCTCAGTATGACCTCAAGCACTCCGTTGGTGTTCGCCAGCACATCGTTGTTCCAGAACCGCAGCACGCGAAACCCTTCGCCTTCGAGATAGCGGTCACGCACTTGGTCTTTTGGATTTTCCGCGTGCTGGCCGCCATCGACCTCGACAACCAGCTTCCGGCCAAGGCACGCAAAGTCCACGATATAAGAGCCTATCGGGACTTGTCTCTTGAACTTGTAGCTGTCGAACCGATGGGCGCGCAGATGATATCAGAGTCGCCGCTCTGCGTCGGTCATATTGCTTCGAAGCTTCTTCGCTTGAGCTAGACTCAAGAGCCCCTCTCCCGGCTCGGCCTTCGGCCGAGCCACCCTCTCCCCGCTTCGCGGGGGCGAGGGGAAAGCGGAGTACGTAGCACCCGCGGCGTTTTCCGCCACCCGCGTTAAGCCAGTGGCTACTCCCCCGTGATCCCGAGTTTCTTGATCTCGGCGTTCCAGTACGGGATGTCCCGCTCGATCTGCGCGCGGAACGCCTTGGCGTCCTGGGGACCATAGACGCCGTTGGCGGAGATCTTCGCCCAGACCTCCGGCGTCTTCACCGCGTCCATGATGGCGGCTTCGAGCTTCGCGATCGTCTCGGGCGGCGTCGCGGCCGGCACCAGCGCGCCGTACCAGTTCTCCATGTAGACGTCCTTGTAGCCGAGCTCCTGCGCGGTCGGCACGTCGGGCAGCAGCGCGGAACGCTCGGTGCCGGCGACCGCGAGCGCGCGCAACGCGCCGCCCTTCACCTGCGGATAGAGCACCGTGATATCGCCGTTGAGGAAATCGATATGCCCGCCGACGATGTCGTTGAGCGCCGGCGCGATGCCGCGATACGGCACATGGGTGATCTTGGTCCCGGCCGAAGCATTCAATTGCTCCGCCGCGATATGCATCGTGGTGCCCGGCCCGGCCGAACCGTAGCTCATTTTCGTTCCGGCTTTCGCGCTGGCGATCAGGTCCGGCAACGTCTTGATCGGAGAGTCGCCCTTCACGATGAACAGCGTCGGCGCGGCGCCGATGCGCGCGACCGGCGCGAAGCTTTTCAGTTGGTCGTAGCCCGGCTGCGGCTTGAGGGCATTGGTGATGACGAAGGCTCCGACGCTCGCGAACAGGATGGTGCGGCCGTCGGGCGCAGCGCGCATCACCTGATCGACCGCGAGCAAGCCGCCGGCGCCGCCGCGATTTTCCACCACCACGTCGGCTTGCAGGCGGGAAGCAAGTTCGGCCGCCACGATGCGGGCGAGCGCGTCGACCGGGCCGCCCGCCGCGAACGGAACGACCATCTTGATCGGATCGGCGGCTTGCGCCGGAGCAGCGAGCAGCGTTGCGACCAGCGCGCCGAACAGGCGTTTCATGTCCGTCCTCCCGAACGATGTTTTTCTTCGCGCCATGCTGCCATCAATGCGGCGGCGTGGAAACCGTCACCAGCGCTGCGAGATCGCCGCGCCGTTGAGCGCCTCGGCGAGCCGCGCGAGCGTGCCGCGTGTCGTGTCGGGCGGCAACGCGCCGGGCGAGAAGAATCCGCAGTCGACGATCTCGTGCGGGTGACGCGGGCCGCCCTCTTGGCGGAATGCGCGGACGATGAACGTCGCCACATGGTCGCGGCGCGACACCCGGCTGTTGAAGTGCATCCCGTGCAGCACCGGCGGCTCTAGCGCCGTGATGCCGCCCTCCTCGAGCAGTTCGCGTGCGAGCGCGTCCTGCACCGTCTCGCCGGTCTCGACCCCGCCGCCCGGCAGGTGCCAGCCGCTGACGTAGCTGTGCTTGACCAGGAAAACGCGGCCCTGCGGGTCGATCACGATCGCGCGAACCCCGAGCGTCATGCCGCGCGCGAAACGCCAATATGTGTGCAAAACCCGCCGAATTGCGGGCTCCAGCGCACGGCGGAGCGCATCCAGCCTCATTTCATGAACGTTTCGATAAAAGCCGCATGCAGTAGCGCATGGCTGAACCTATCAGGTTCCACTTGCTGGCGCGCGGCGCCGCGCCCATTTCCGGAGTGCAAGAATAACTCACGCCTTCACCCCGGTAACCGTCATGCTGCCCCTCTCTTTCGTGGTCTATCTGCTCCGCCGCAAACGCAGGTTCGTGTGGAGCCCCGCCGTCGACCTCCGCGACCCGTATATCGCGGCTGCGCTGGCGCCGATGACCCACAGCTAATTCCGGTTTGCGCGGCGCGGGCCGTTCCTCCCCCGCCCTGTGCCGCCGCAGCGGCGTCCCTGGATTTCCCGGGGGCGCCGTTATTTTTGACGTTGCCAGTGCGGTCCCCTTGTTTATAGTTGTTCTAAACAAGGGCCCGAGACCGCCGTGAAACGCTTCGCCGACCTCACCGAGCAGGAAGTCCTCGCCCTCGCCATCACCAACGAAGAGGAGGACAGCCGCATCTATCGCAGTTTCGCGGAGCGGCTGCGCGGCAACTACGCGGCGTCCGCGAAAATGTTCGATGCGATGGCCGACGAAGAGGTGCACCATCGCACCAGGCTCTACGATCTCTATCGCGCGAAATTCGGCGAGTACCTGCCGCTGGTGCGGCGACAGGACGTGAAGGGCTTCGTGCGCCATCAGCCGATCTGGCTCACCGAGCAGCTCGGCCTCGACGCGGTGCGCAAGTACGCGGCCAACATGGAATATGAGACCGCGCGCTTCTATCGCAAGGCGGCCGAGAACGCGCGCGACGCCTCCGTGCGCGAATTGCTGATCCAGCTCGCCGAGGCTGAAGACAAACACGAGACGATCGCCGAAAAGCTCGAAGACAAGATCGGGACGAAAGCGCGCAGCGCCGAGGAAGAGACCGCGCGGCGCATGTTCGTGCTGCAATACGTGCAGCCCGGGCTTGTCGGCCTGATGGATGGCTCGGTGTCGACGCTGGCGCCGCTGTTCGCCGCGGCCTTCGCGACCCACAAGCCGTGGGAGACCTTCCTGGTCGGGATGGCGGCCTCGGTCGGCGCCGGCATCTCGATGGGTTTTGCCGAAGCGCTCTCCGATGACGGCTCGCTGACCGGACGCGGCACGCCGTGGCTGCGCGGCACGGTGTGCGGGGTGATGACCACGCTCGGCGGTCTCGGCCACACGCTGCCTTACCTCATTCCGGATTTCTGGACCGCGACCGTGATCGCGATCGCCGTGGTCGTGGCGGAGCTCGCCATCATCTCCTGGATCCGCTGGCGCTACATGGACACGCCCTTCCTGTCGGCCGCGTTTCAGATCGTGGTCGGTGGCGCGCTGGTGTTCGCCGCCGGGATATTGATCGGAAGCGCGTGAGACTCGCGCTATAATCCTCCGATGTTCGCGCTCGCGCACCTGTCCGACCCGCATCTTGGGCCGATCCCGACGCCGCGCCTGCGCGAGCTGATCAACAAGCGCGGGCTCGGCATCATCAACTGGTATCGGCGGCGCCACCGCTATCACCACGCCGACGTGTTGGCCGCGGTTGTCGCCGACGTGAAGGCGCAATCGCCCGACCACATCGCGGTGACCGGCGACCTGGTGAACGTCTCGCTCGATGTCGAATTCGAGGGCGCGGCGCGCTGGCTCGATACGCTGGGGCTCCCGAAGGACGTGACCCTCGTGCCGGGCAACCACGACGCCTACATCCGCCGCGCCTCCGGCTGGGCCGCGCAGCATTGGGGCGAGTTCATGCGCGGGGACCCCCACCCTAACCCTCCCCCGCATAGCCCGTCGAAGACGGGCGTGAACGCCCTTTCGCTGGGGGAGGGAAGGGAGGGGGCGTTTCCTTTTGTGCGCCGCCGCGGGCCGGTCGCACTGATCGGCCTCACCACATCGCTGCCGACCGGGCCCTTCATGGCGACCGGGCGGCTGGGGCCCGAGCAGCTTGCGCGGCTCGCCGAAATCCTAATCGCGCTCGCGCGCGAACCGTTGTTCCGCGTGGTGCTGATTCATCATCCGCCGATTCCGAACAGGCGCCACTACATGAAGCGGCTGATCGACGGGCCGATACTGCGCGCGCTCCTCGCCGAGCATGGCACCGAGCTGGTGCTGCATGGGCATAATCACGAGCAGCAACTGATGTGGCTGGACGGTCCGAAGGGCCGCATCCCGGCGGTGGGCGTACCGTCCGCGTCGGCGATCGTGAGCACGCATGATGAGCCGGCCGCCTACAATCTCTATCGCATCGGCGGGAACCCTAGGGCATGGCAGTGCGAGATGGTCTCGCGCGGACTGCGCGCGGGGCGCGACGGCATCACGGAGTTGAAGCGAGAGAGGCTGATCGGATGAGCGGATTGCCGGCAAGCGCGCAACGCGTGCGGGACGCAGCAGACGCGCTCGGTCTCGACATCGCGGTGCGCGTGATGACCGAGCCGACCCGCACGGCGGAAGAGGCCGCCGCTGCCTGCGGCGTCACGGTCGGGCAGATCGTGAAGTCCTTGGTTTTCAGCGGCGCGGACAGCGGCAAGCCCTATCTGCTGCTCGTTTCGGGTTCGAACCGCGTCAACGAGAAGGGAGTCGCGGCGCATCTCGGCGAGAAGCTGAAGCGTCCCGACGCCGACGCCGTGCGCGCGCTCACCGGCTATGCGATCGGCGGCATTCCGCCGTTCGGCCATGACACGCCGCTTGCCACGTACATCGATCGCGACCTGTTGGCGTACGACGTGATCTGGGCCGCGGCCGGAACGCCGAAGGCGGTGTTTCGCACGGAGCCGGCGAAGCTGCGCGATGCCACAGGGGCGGTCGTGATTGATGTGAAGTAGCCCGGATGAAGCCTAAAGCGCGTTTACGCGCGTCTTCGACGCGCTATGGCGAAATCCGGGAGTCCCGCATTCCGCTACGCTCCATGCGGGCTACAAGAGGCCCCGCTTCGCGAGATTGCGCATCAGATCGCCCACACCGAACGTCCACGGCGGCGCCTTGTCGCACGTCGTCACCACGTTCGTGAGCGCGCCGAGTTTGTCCGCCGCGATCGTCACCACGTCGCCGGGATGATGCGTGAAGCCCATGCCAGGTGCGTCGCGGTCCTTCACCGGCGCGAACATCGTGCCAAGGTAAAGCACCGCGCCGTCCGGATACTGATGATGGCGTCCGATCATCTGCGCGATGAGTTCTTCCGGATCGCGGCTGA
The DNA here is from genome assembly GCA_034669145.1 of Hyphomicrobiales bacterium. Lineage (GTDB taxonomy): Bacteria > Pseudomonadota > Alphaproteobacteria > Rhizobiales > Xanthobacteraceae > PALSA-894. Next base: position 2,382 of record JAXDNY010000165.1, on the reverse strand, counting down.
TCTTGCCGACATCGCTTGAGCCTTCGAGCACGAAGCCGTCCGTGCCCTTCACGGTGAGCCGCACCTGCGTACGGCGCACATCGTCGAGCGAGAAGGTCTTGTCGAACAGCCGGATGAACGGCCCGATCGCGGTCGACGCATTGTTGTCTTTCGCCTTGCTCAACAGCAGCGCCGAGCGGCCTTCCACATCGCGCAGGTTCACGTCGTTGCCGAGCGTTGCGCCGACGATCTGGCCTTTTGAGCTCGCGACGACCACCACCTCCGGCTCGGGGTTGTTCCAGGTCGAGGATTTGAGCACGCCGATCGACATGCCGGTGCCGACCGCCGCCATCACCTGAGACTTGGTGAAGATCTCGGCGTCCGGCCCGATGCCGACTTCGAGATACTGCGACCAGAGACCCTTTTCCTGCAGCACCTTCTTCAACTCGGCCGCCTGCGGCGAGCCGGGCTTGATCTTTTCGACCGATCCGCCGAGCGCGGCCTCGACATCAGCGCGGGCCTGCGCAGCGCGTTCCGGCACGCCGCGCGCCTGCTCCTCGATCACGCGCTCGAGCAGCGAGATCGCGAAGGTGACGCCGGCGGCCTTCACCGCCTGCAGGTCGATCGGCGCTAGCAGATATGGCTTGTTCGGGTCGCGTTTGTCCTCGCTGGTGTTCGCGAGGATTGCGGCGAAATCGCCGATGCGATCCGCCAGCGCGCCCCCGACTGCCGCGGCCGGGTCGGGCGCCTCGCACAGATCGCGCACGGTCGGGTACGAGCGCGAGATGTCGTACACGCCGTCGGCGCGCAGCACCACGACCGACGGCCCACCGAGTTCAGGCCGCCACACGCGCCCGACCAGCGTGCCGGCGGTGGAGTCGGCGGGGAGGGTGGAGGTGGGGTCGAGGGAAAGAGTCATGAGTTGAGTTTCGGCGGTGTGGGAGGCGAAGGTGCCTTCTTTCCCCTCTCCCTGACAGGGAGAAGGTGGCGAGCAGCGAAGCTGCGAGCCGGGAGAGGGTCAGCTTGTCGGAAAACACCCTCTCCCCGCCGCTTCGCGGCGACCCTCTCCCGCAAGCGGGAGAGGGGAAGAAAGCGCGCGCTAGCTCCCCGCCATCGCTTCGGGGAAGAACATGTCCTTCCAATCCTTCGGCGGGTTCTTCAGCGTGCCGGTCTTGGTCATGAACTCCACGAAGGTCCGGATGCCGCCGACCCTGTTGTTGTAGACGATGTCCGGATCGGCGAGCACGTCCATGATGTCGTCGACGCTCGCCTTCTCGCCGGACACCTTCAGATAGATTTCGGCGCCCTTGCGCTTGTCGGCGTTGATGAAGTCGGTCGCTTCCTTCATGCCCGCGACGAAGGCCGCATAGAGCTTCGGATTGTCGTTGCGGAATTTCGAGGTGGCGGCGACGACGTTGAACGACATCGGGTCGTCAGTGAACAAGTCTTTCGAGTTGATAAGCCGTTTGACGTTCGGATTCTTCATCTGCCGGTACTGGAACGGCGCGGAGGAGAAATTCGCCGTGATCTCGCTCTGCCCGCCGAGCATCGCGGCGGTCGCGTCCGGATGCGACATCGACACCGTCAGATGGTCGAGCGCTGCGTATTTCGCGTCGCCGAATTCCTTGGCGGCGGCCATCTGCAGGATGATCGCCTGATTGGAGACCTTCACGGCGGGCAGCGCGATGCGGTGGTTGTCGGTGAAATCCTTCAGCGACTTGATATTGGGATCGCGCACCATCAGCCACAGCGGCGACACGTTCAGCCCCATCACGCCCTTGACCTCGCTCGCGGTACCCTTGGTCTTGGAGTGAACCGTGATGATGCCCGGCACGCCGAGCGAGACGAAGTCGACCGAGCCGGAGATCAGCGCATCGTTCATCACGTCGGAGGACCGGAACGTCGCCCATTCGGTGGTGATGTCGAGGCCGGACGCCTTGGCGTGCTTCTCGATGAGCTTGAGCTCCTGCATCACCATGTATTGCATGTAGCCGACGCCGAATTGCTTGGCGACGCGCACCACATTGGCTTCCGCCAGGGCTCCGCCGGGCGAGGCGAACCATGCGGCCATTGCAACGATGACGGTCAGGCGACGCAGCATCAAAATCCTCCCTGTTGTTCCTAAAAAACGAAGCGCGCTTCTCTTGATCAACGATACACCACCGGCTAGGCACGGCGATAGCATTCGGGCCATTATCCGGCCCAACCAGGGGGACGCATGGCGCAAGGGGTTACCAGCATGCAGGCAGCAAACGCGCCGCTGCTCGCGGTCGACGATGTGACGCTGCAGTACAAGACCGAGCAGCATCTGGTCACCGCGACCTGGCGCGTCGGGTTCGAGGTCTATGAGGGCGAGCGCTTCGTGGTGCTCGGGCCCTCGGGCTGCGGCAAGTCGACGCTGCT
>JAXDNY010000164.1:0-2517 GCA_034669145.1 Hyphomicrobiales bacterium | reverse complement strand
CGCATCGAAGACATCGATATCGCGCGCTGCCGTCCCGAATATGAGCGCGCGATCTATGAGGACCTCGCCTGGATCGGACTCAAGTGGGAAGAACCGGTGCGCCGCCAGAGCGAACACCTCGCCGACTATGGGCAAGCGCTCGATCCATTGCGCGAAAGCGGCGTGATCTATCCCTGCTTCTGCACGCGCGGGGACATTTCGCGCGCCATCGCCGGCCGGCCGGATTGGCCGCGCGATCCCGACGGCTCGCCGTTTTATCCCGGCACATGCCGGCACCTGAATGTCGCCGAACGCGCTGCGCGGCTGGCCTTGGATAAACGCGCCGCTTGGCGGCTCGACATGGACAAGGCCATCGCTCTTGTCGGACCCCTCACCTGGTCCGAATCCGACCACGAAAATCCCGTTCGCGAGATCGCCACCGACCCGCAGGCTTGGGGCGATGTCGTTCTCGCGCGCCGCGACATCGCGACGAGCTATCACCTCAGCGTGGCGATCGATGATGCGAAGCAGGGCGTAACGGACGTCGCCCGCGGCAACGATCTGTTCGCGTCAACGAGCGTGCACCGCATTTTGCAGGAACTGCTCGGATTGCCCACGCCGAGCTATCATCATCACGGGCTGATCACCGACGCCAGCGGGCACAAGCTCTCGAAAAGCCGGGGCTCGCCGACACTGCGTGACCTGCGCGCGGGCGGGATGACGCCGGACGAGATCAGGCGGGCGGTCGGACTTTAGGCGCGGCTATTGCGTCGCCGCGGCTTGCCGCCGCGCCAGGCTCGCCGTCGCATTCGGCGCCTTTGCCATCAGCCCATCGACGCGATCGCGTTCGCGCGAAAACGAGGTGAGCATCTTGCCATCGAATTCGCGCGTGCGCGCGAGCTTCACGCGCATCGGATCGACAAAGTGGCCGTTGACCATGACTTCATAATGCAGATGCGGACCGGTCGAGAGCCCGCTGGAACCCAAAAATCCGAGCACCTGGCCTTGCTTGATGCGCAGGCCTTCCCTGATGCCGCGGGCAAAGCCGGACATGTGATTATACGCGGTCACGTATCCGTTGGCGTGCTGGACTTCGACGCGCCTGCCGTAGCCTGCATCCCACTGCGCCTTGATGATCGTGCCGTTGCCGGCCGCAAATATCGGCGTTCCGATCGGCGCCGCCCAATCAACTCCGGTATGAATTTTTGCGTAGCCGAGGATCGGGTGCCGACGGTAGCCGAAGCCGGAGCGCATCTCGCCCCACGCGATCGGTTTGCGCACCAGGAATTTGCGCGTCGAGCGGCCGTTCTCGTCGTAAAAATCAATCAGCCCGTCGTCGGGTGTCTGGAAGCGGTAATATTTGAAGATTTCATTGCGTGCCGTGATCGAAGCGTAAAGCAGCTCCTCTCTTCCATCGATTTCATCAGGCTCGCTGTAGAAGGCATCGAACGAATCGCCTCCAGTGACGGCACGCTGGAAATCCACGTCGTTGGCAAAAATGCGCACGAGATCGTCAATGATCGGGCGTGGGACTTCCTGCTTCAGCGCGGTCTCATAAAGCGAATCGTAGAGCCGCATCCCGCCGGAATCCTGCTCGTCGTCGCCATCGTCATCGCTCGCAGGTTTCGCGGCGCCCTGCTGCCGCGGTGGCGCTGCGAGGGCGACCTGCATGTAGTCGCCGCGGTCGCTGATCGCGGCCATCGCTTCGAGGCGATCGTCCACATAGATGGAGATGCGCGCGAGCTGCATGTTCTTGCCGGACCCGTCGAAATCGGCATAGAGCAGCTTCAGACGGCGGCCTTCGCTGACCATCTGGTCGGTGCGTTTGCCCTTCAGCGCCGCGATGATGTTAGGAATTTTGTCGCGCGGCACATTGTTGGCGGCAAGCACGTCCTCGAAGGACTCTCCGTGCCGCACGACGACAAGCCGCTCCTCCATTTGCGTCGGCTGCTGCGCCGCTTCCGCTTTCGGCACGAGCGTCACGTTCTCCGGAATCATGCGCACTTCGATCGAGGAGAAGGGCGAGCGCTGGATCGGCTCGCCGACATTGGCGTAGGCGAGCGCGTCTCCGGTCCCAAGCCCGGCGCGACTCGTGCGCATCAGCAGGAGCTGCGCCGGCAAAGCCAGCGATGGCTTGGCCGATACCATGTTCTTCACATGCTCGATGACCTGCGCCTGGACCTCAGGCAGCGACAGGCTCGCGGCCGAGAAGGGCGTCTGATCCGAACCGAGAGCGCGGGTGACGAACGAGACTTCTGCGTCGTCCTGCGCCGGCGGCGCGGCCTCGGGGATCTGCTCCACCCCATTACGGGCGCCGGTCAGCACTTTCAGCGGATTGAAGGGCGGAACCTCGTCGGCGAAACCCGTCGCGTTCAGCGTCAGCGTCGTCGAGACCTTGGTGAAGCCGCGGTTGCGGATCACTTCCTTGTCGCCGCTCTTCACGATCGTTGGCGTACGGAAGCTCTGCTTGGCCGCCACGATATCGACGCTCTTGACGAGCCGGTCGCCCTTGCGCGGATTGACCGCCGCGTCGGTCTT
>JAXDNY010000163.1:0-10173 GCA_034669145.1 Hyphomicrobiales bacterium | reverse complement strand
CGGGAAATTCGACCAGAACTCCTACAAGGTATCCGGCGGCCTGCACGGCGTCGGCGTCTCGGTCGTCAATGCCCTCTCGAAATGGCTGAAGCTGCGCATCTGGCGCGGCGGCAAAGAGTATTTCATGGAGTTCGCCCACGGCGACGCGGTCGCGCCGCTGAGCGTTGTCGGTGACGCGGGAGAAAAACGCGGCACCGAGGTCGCGTTCCTGCCCTCGACCGAAACCTTCACGATGGTGGAGTTCGACTTCGCCACGCTGGAGCACCGGCTGCGCGAGCTCGCGTTCCTCAATTCCGGCGTCACCATCGTGTTGTCCGACAACCGCCACGCGGTCGAGAAGCGCGAGGAGATGCGCTACGAGGGCGGCATCGAGGAATTCGTCAGGTATCTCGACCGCAACAAATCACCGCTGGTGCCGAAGCCGATCGTCATCAAGGCCGACAAGGGCGACATGACGGTCGAGTGCGCGCTGTGGTGGAACGACGGCTATCATGAGAATGTGCTGTGCTTCACCAACAACATTCCGCAGCGCGATGGCGGCACGCATCTCGCGGGTTTCCGCGGCGCGCTGACCCGCCAGGTTACCAGCTATGCGGAGAAGAGCCCGAGCGCGCGCAAGGAAAAGGTCGCGCTCACGGGCGACGATTGCCGCGAGGGGCTGACCGCCGTTCTGTCGGTGAAGGTGCCCGACCCGAAGTTCTCCTCACAAACGAAAGACAAGCTCGTCTCCTCGGAAGTGCGGCCGGTGGTCGAGGGCGTCGTCAACGATGCGCTCAATGCCTGGCTGGAGGAGCACCCGGCCGAGGCGCGCGTGATCGTCGGCAAGGTGGTCGAGGCCGCCGCGGCGCGCGAGGCCGCACGCAAGGCGCGCGAACTCACGCGCAAGAAGGGCAACGACATCACCTCGCTGCCCGGCAAGCTCGCCGACTGCCAGGAGCGCGATCCCGCCAAGGCCGAATTGCTGATCGTCGAGGGCGACTCGGCCGGCGGCTCCGCAAAAATGGGCCGAGACCGGGCGTTCCAGGCCGTGCTGCCGCTGCGCGGCAAGATCCTCAACGTGGAGCGCGTGCGCTTCGACAAGATGCTCGGTTCGGAGCAGATCGGCACGCTGATCATGGCGCTCGGGACCGGCATCGGCTCGGAGGAGTTCGACGTCGAAAAGGCGCGCTATCACAAGATCATCATTATGACCGACGCCGACGTGGACGGTTCGCACATCCGCACGCTGCTGCTGACGTTCTTTTATCGCCAGATGCGCGAACTGATCGACCGCGGCTACATCTACATCGCGCAGGCGCCGCTCTACAAAGTCACGCGCGGCAAATCCGAGCAGTATCTGAAGAACGAGCACGCGCTGGAGGATTATCTCACCGACACCGGCCTGGAAGACGCCGTGTTCCGTCCCTATTCGGGCGACGCGCGCGCCGGCGCGGACCTGAAGGCGCTGGTCGAGGAAGCGCGCACCATCCGCGGCGTCCTCTCCAATCTGCACACGCGCTATAACCGCAAGGTGGTCGAACAGGCCGCAATCGCGGGCGTGATGCGGCAGGCGATCTTCGGCGACGCTCCGAAGGCGATGGCTGCCGCCGAATATATCGCCAAGCGCCTCGATGCGCTCTCCGAGGAGACCGAGCGTGGCTGGCAGGGCAGCTTCACGGAAGGCGACGGCTTCACGTTCGAGCGCACGGTGCGCGGCGTGAAGGAAGTTACCATGATCGATCACGCGCTGCTCGGTTCGGCCGACGCGCGCAAGCTCGACGAGCACGCCGCCGCGCTGCAGTCGGTCTACGTGCGGCCCGGCGTGCTGCGCCGCAAGGGCGAAGACACGCCGATCCACGGGCCGGTCAGCCTGTTCGATGCCGTCACCGCCGCGGGGCGCAAGGGCATCACGCTGCAGCGCTACAAGGGCCTCGGCGAGATGAACCCGCAGCAGCTGTGGGAGACGACGCTCGACACCAACGTGCGTTCGCTGTTGCAGGTGAAGGTCAAGGAGGTCGACGAGGCCGACGACATCTTCACCAAGCTGATGGGCGACGTTGTCGAGCCGCGCCGCGACTTCATCCAGGAGAATGCGCTGACGGCGTCGGTCGACGTGTAAGGCGCCGCTGCAGATCGCTTGAGGCCCCCATGATCCGCAAGATCGTCACCGCGCTGATCCTGATCCCCGTCGCGCTGCTGATCGTGCTATTTGCGGTCGCCAACCGGGCCCCGGTCACGGTGGCGCTCGATCCGATTGCCGCGCAGCCGCCGCTGTTGTCGTTCTCGCTGCCGCTGTTCCTGCTGCTGCTGCTGGTGCTGATCCTCGGCGTGATCCTCGGCGGCGCCGCCGCCTGGATGCGGCAGAGCCGCTGGCGCCGGCGCGCGCGCCGTCTTGCGGCTGAGCTGAAAGCCTCGCGCGCCGAGACCGAAACGCTGCGGCGTCAGCTTGAGACGAGTGCCGCCGCGCAGGCGCAAGCGCAGGGTTCGATCGCCGCGATCGCCTACCGGCATCCCAACGCGGCCTGATGCGCGTCATTACCGCCGACGAGATCGATCGTGCGCTCACCTGGCCGGCGCTGATCGAGGCGTTGCGCGAAGGGTTCCGCGCCGACATCGAATCACCGGTGCGGCACCATCATGCAATCCCGCAGCCCGGCGCCGAAGCCACCCTGCTGCTGATGCCGGCATGGACCGCCAGCGGGGAGCGATTTCTCGGCTGCAAGGTCGTCACGGTGTTTCCCGACAACGGCAAGCTGTCGAAGCCAGCAGTGCTCGGCAGCTATCTGTTGATGTCCGGCGACACCGGCGAACCGCTCGCCGCGATGGACGGCACCGTGCTGACCCGCTGGCGCACCGCCGCGGCGTCCGCGCTCGCCTCGTCGTATCTCTCGCGCGAGGATTCAGGCCATCTGGTGATGGTCGGCGCGGGCGCGCTCGCGCCCTATCTGGTGCGCGCCCATGCGAGCGTGCGGCCGATCCGGCGCGTCACCGTGTGGAACCGCACGCGCGGCCACGCCGTGCAGGCGGCGTTCGGGCTCGCGGTCGGCGGGATCGAGGTCGAGGTCGCCGACCATCTCGAGGCCGCGGTGCGCGACGCCGACATCGTCTCCTGCGCGACGCTGTCGGCAACGCCGCTCGTGCGCGGCAAATGGCTCAAGAAAGGCGTGCATGTCGATCTGGTCGGCGGCTTCACGCCGAAGATGCGCGAGGCCGACGACGACGCGGTGAAGAAATCGCGCGTCTATGTCGACACCCGCGCGGGCGCCCTGAAGGAGGCCGGCGATATCGTGCAGCCCTTGAAATCCGGCGCACTGAAGAAGGCTGCCGTGCGCGGCGACCTGTTCGAGCTGGGCCGCGGCAAGGCCAAGGGCCGCACGTCGGCGAGCCAGATCACGCTGTTCAAATCGGTCGGAACGGCGCTGGAGGATCTGGCCGCCGCGATGCTGGTGTGGCGGGCTGCGCAGACGTCTGGCTAATCGCTTCTCCTCCTAAAGAATGCGACGGTCTTTGCAAGCCATCCCAAAGCTCCCGGAATGTTGGACCACTCCAGTGTCTTGAGCGCATCTGTGACATCTCTCTTGGATAGCCCGAGATCAGCCAGCATTTGATCATCTAAAGCACTTAGCATTGTTGCGTCTCGATACCGAAGCCACTGCTCGACCCACTTTCGGGAGAGCAAGAGACTGCGTGTCCTCACCTTCCTAGCTGTCTCGGCTTGTTGAACATTGTGATCCGAGTCCCTGTTACTCGAACTATCATCGGCAACATGGACGGCAATCACCCTTGACCCCGCGAGGCATCCGACCGCGTGCCACACTTTTCCGAGTTTTCCAGGACAGTCATTGATGTGCGCGTACCACTCTTCACGATATCGATCGCGTTCTTGAGCGGGAAGGCGGCTTACAGCGCGGTCAACGAGATGTCGCGCGAGACTCGGTATCCAATCTGCGAGCTCGCTTGCGAGCAGCTTCCCGAGAAATCCGGCTATGAGTGATCCGATGGCGATAATGAGGCTCAGCAGGTCCACATTTACGAAATCCATGCGAGTTCTCCCGCGGCCATCTGCAGGTCGGCCAGCGCCGTGCGCGCGTTGTTCTGCCCGACCGCCGTCAGGCGATAGAACCGCCGCCGCGGCCGTCCCGCTTCGCTTGGATCGATCACCTCCCATTCGCTGGTGAGCCAGCCCGCCGCTTCGAGCCGCGCCAGCATGGGATACAGCGTGCCCGAACCGACCTTCGTCGCCTTCGACATCTCGGCGCCGGAACGCCCTTCGCGCGGTGTCTCCATGAGAAACCGCAGCACCTTGAGGGCCGGCTGGGTCAGGCGAACGTCTTGATCACTCATGCGACTCAAGCTCCTTGCTCGTATCTCGATATAGCCCTATATCGACTTACGAGCAAGGCCATTCTGACGACGGCTGGATTTCGGATGTGGTAGGTCAACCTCAGAGATCACCATGAACGCACTCAACATCAATCGCTCGATCCTGCGACTGCATATCGCGGCAATTGAGGCCAAGTTTCCCCTCAAAATTCTTGGGTTGCTTCCGCGCGGGAGCGCCGGTCACGTATTCGATCCGAATGGAATCGAATTCCTGGCAGAGAAGCGGCCTGGACTGTCTTTGCTGGATTTGGCCGGCGCGGAGGTCGACCTTGGAGACAAGCTTGGGCGACAAGTGGGAATCGTGTTGGTGAGCGGATTGCGCGATCGAGAGGCGGTTGAATTTCCAAAGACCGTCGAGCCGGTATGAGTCGATTAGTGACCCTCCTCGTCAAAATCTGCGGGCTTTCGACTCCCGACACGCTCGATGTCGCGCTTGAGGCCGGCGCCGACATGGTCGGGTTCGTGTTCTTCATGCCGAGCCCCCGCAATATTTCGTTTGACCAGGCGCGGCTACTTGGCGAACGCGTGAAAGGTCGCGCACAGAAAGTGGCGCTGACGGTCGATGCCGACGATCCGCTGTTGGAAAAAATGATCGAATCGCTCAAGCCCGACATGCTGCAACTTCACGGCCACGAAACGCCGCAGCGGGTCGCGGCGATCCGCGAGAGCTTCGGCTTGGCCGTCATGAAGGTGCTGCCGATCGAAACCAAAACCGACCTCGCCGCGATCCAGAATTACACCGGCGTCGCCGATCGCCTGCTGTTCGACGCGCGGCCTCCGTGCGAGGCGACACGGCCGGGCGGGCTCGGCAAACCATTCGACTGGCATCTGCTCGAAAATCTGCACCTATCAATTCCATTCATGCTTTCCGGCGGGCTCGATGCCGGCAATGTCGCGGAAGCACTGCGCATCACACGCGCGCCCGGCGTCGATGTGTCCTCCGGCGTCGAAAGCGCGCCCGGCGTGAAGGATCCTGAGAAAATCCGCGCCTTCATTCGCGCGGCACGGTCCGCTAAGGTGCCCGCATGACGATCCAGCAGCCCAACTCCTTCCGCACCGGTCCCGACGAGCGCGGGCATTTCGGCCTCTATGGCGGGCGCTTCGTCGCCGAAACCCTGATGCCGCTGATCCTCGAACTGGAGCAGGCTTACAACGCCGCCAAGGCCGATCCGGCGTTCAAGGCCGAGATGGACGGGCACCTGAAGAACTATGTCGGCCGTCCCTCGGCGCTCTATTTCGCGGAGCGCCTGACCGAGCATTTTGGCGGCGCGAAGATTTATCTCAAGCGCGAGGACCTCAACCACACCGGCGCCCACAAGGTGAACAACGTGCTCGGCCAGATCATGCTGGCCAGGCGCATGGGCAAGCCGCGCGTCATCGCCGAGACCGGCGCCGGCATGCACGGCGTCGCCACCGCGACCCTGTGCGCCAAGTTCGGGCTGGAATGCGTCGTCCACATGGGCGCGGTCGACATCGACCGCCAGCAACCGAACGTGATGCGCATGAAGGCGCTCGGCGCGGAGGTTAAGCCCGTGATGTCCGGATCGCGCACCTTGAAGGACGCGATGAACGAGGCGCTGCGCGATTGGGTCACCAACGTCCACAACACGTTCTACTGCATCGGCACCGTCGCGGGTCCGCATCCTTATCCCGCGATGGTGCGCGATTTCCAGTGCGTGATCGGCAACGAGACGCGCGTTCAGATGCAGGAGGCCGAGGGGCGGCTCCCGGACTCGCTGATCGCCTGCATCGGCGGCGGCTCGAACGCGATGGGGCTGTTTCATCCGTTTCTCGATGACCGCAGCGTGGAGATCTACGGCGTCGAGGCGGCGGGTCACGGGCTCGACAAGTTGCACGCCGCCTCTGTGGCGGGCGGCCGCCCCGGCGTGCTGCACGGCAACCGCACGTATCTGTTGATGAACGAGGACGGGCAGATCCAGGAAGCGCATTCGATCTCGGCCGGCCTCGACTACCCGGGCATCGGCCCGGAGCACGCCTGGCTCGCCGACATGGGCCGCGTCAAATTCCTCTCGGCGACAGACAAGGAAGCGCTCGAAGCGTTCAAGCTCTGCTCGCGCCTCGAAGGCATCATCCCGGCGCTTGAATCGGCGCACGCGCTCGCGCGCATGGGCGACATCGCAGCGGAGAAGCCGAAGGATCACCTGATGGTGGTCAATCTCTCCGGCCGCGGCGACAAGGACCTCGACAGCGTCGCGCATCATCTCGGGGGCAACTGGTGAAGTTCCTTGACGACCGGCAGAAGCGCACCGGCTGGCTCCTGGTCGCGGTCTCGACGGTCTACCTCGTGTGGTTTGCCAAGACGCGCCTGCTCACCGCCGGTCTTCCGATCGACAGGAAGGAATGGATTTATGTCGCCGGCATGATCCTGATCCTGATGCTCGGCACCGCGAACATCCGCCTCGCCGCGATGCGGGAGCGGCGGAATTCCGACCAGCCCGACAATTCCATCTGAGTCCATCCACGACATGACAACCCGCATCGACAAACGCTTTGCCGCGCTGAAGGCGGAAGGACGCGCCGCGCTGGTGACGTTCCTCACCGCAGGCGATCCGGATGCGGAGACCTCGCTCGCGATCGTGAAGGCGCTGCCCGCCGCGGGCGCGGACGTGATCGAGCTCGGCATGCCGTTCACCGACCCGATGGCGGACGGCCCGGCGATCCAGGCGGCGGGCCTGCGCGCGCTCAATGCCGGGCAGTCGATGGTCAAGACGCTCGCGCTGGTGCGCGATTTCCGGCAAGGCGACGACACGACGCCGATCGTGCTGATGGGCTACTACAATCCGATCTACATTTACGGCGTCGAGAAATTTCTCGCCGATGCAAAGAGCGCGGGCGTCGACGGCCTCATCATCGTCGACCTGCCGCCGGAGGAGGACGAAGAGCTGTGCCTGCCGGCGCTCAAGGCCGGGCTCAACTTCATCCGCCTCGCGACGCCCACCACCGACGACAAGCGCCTGCCGGCCGTGTTGGCGAACACGTCGGGCTTCGTCTATTACGTGTCGATCACCGGCATCACGGGCGCCGCCGCGCCGGACCCGTCGAAGGTCAAGGACGCGGTCGTGCGCATCAAGCGCCACACGAAATTACCGGTCGCGGTCGGTTTCGGCGTGCGCTCGGGCGAACAGGCGCGCGCGATCGCCGAAGGCGCAGACGGCGTGGTGGTCGGCACCGCGCTGGTGGAAGCCGTGCGCAAGAGTTTGGATGAGCCCGGCAAGGCCACCGCCGCGACCGTGAAGGCGGTCACCGATCTGGTGGCGGAGCTTGCGGCGGGCGTGCGGGCGGCGAAGCAAGCCTAGTCCGCTCGTCCCCGCGAAAGCGGGGACCCAGAGCCAGGAAAAGAAAGAACTGGATTCCCGCTTGCGCGGGAATGAGCGGGAGTGGTGCTACCGCGGCGGAATCTGGATCAGCTCCGCCAACTGCTCCTTGGTCAGCTCCTGCGGCGTATATTTCAGCGCCACCGCGTCCTTCAAAATCGTATCGAGCCCCACGACCGTGTCGGGATTGATCGAGTCCGGCGGGAAGAATTCGTCGCGCGAGCGCTTCGCCTTGTCGTCGCTGATGCCGAGGAACTCCGCATAGATCTTCAGCGCGGCCGGATCCTTATACATAAAGTCCACGGTCTCGCGGTACGCCTTCATGTAGCGGTCGAGCGCGGCCTTGCGCGACTGCAGAGTCTGCACGTTGGTGATCAGCAGCCGCACGGTTTGGCCCTTGAACGCCGCCGCGTCGTTGCCGGTCGCGATGATGCGGATGTCCTTCTTGTCGAGCTGATCGAGCCCAAACGGCGGCGCGGCCCAGCCGACGTCGACCTGCCCGGACATCACCTGCGTCAGCGTGCCGGGAGGGCCCCCGGTCGCCAGCGGCTTCGCCTTGAGCTCATACTGCTTCATGTAGGCCATCACGATGCCGTGCGTCGACGAGCCGTTGGTCGAATAGGCGATCGTCTTGCCCTCGGTGTCCTTCAGAGTCTTGATCGGCGAATCCGCCTTCACGTACCAGAACAGGTCCTGCGCGCCGGTCGTTTCGGCGCCGATGATGCGCACCGGCGCGCCTTTCGCATACGCGCTGATCACGCCCATGATGCCGGCAGCGACCCCGATCTCGACGCTGCCCGAAATCACCGCCTGCTGCGTCTCGCCGCCGCCCTGCGTGTAGAGCAGTTCCAGCACCAGCCCGTGCTTCTTGAAGATGCCGGCGCGCTGGCCGATCTCGGACACCGAGGTATCCCAGTTGCCGCGCTGGCCGATCGCGAGCTTCAGCGTGTCCTGCGCGGATGCGGCGCTGCCGAGCAGCGTCAGCGCAATCGCACAGGCGATGGATTTGGCCTTCATTATTCTCCTCCCGGTCTTGCTTTTTGTTTATGCGGCTTTCAGGCAACGCGCTCGCGCGGCGCCTCGCTCCCGCCGCCGAGGGTACGCCAGTTCACGGCTTTCGGTACTACACCTTCGTAGGAGCTAATCGTCGCATGCGGGATGCGCGGGCTCGTGGTGCCGATCGCGGGGCCGCCGTTCTGCACCGCGCGCGCGGCCTCAACCATCAGGCGGCGGAACGCCGCCACCGCCACGTCGCTCGCGCCAAGTCGCTCTTGCGAACGGTCGCTGATCGGCCCCATGCCTTCCCACATCGCGATGTCCTGATTGGGAATGCCCGCGATGCCGGTGAAGTTGCCGGCCTTCATGGCGGCGCGATCCTGGCTGTAGTTGTTCTCGCGCGTGCGGATGCCGTTGAAATCCGCGTCCACGTCGACGCCCCATTGCAGCACGTTGAACTTGCGCCAGGTGTCGGCATCGACGCCCGGTTTGTCGGCGCCGTTCCAGGCGATGAAATAGAACATCGTGGTCTCGTCATCCTCCGGCGTGAGCAGCGTCGCAACGTTGTGCACGTTGTTCGGCGGGATCAGCGCAGTGAACGGCGCGATGTAAACCGTGGTGCGGATGTAGTCGTGCGTCGCCTCGTTCTGGATCGGGCGGCGGATCGCCGCGTAACGGAAGCCGTAAGACGTGCGCTCGATCTGGAAGCGCGGCGCCTTGTCGTTCGAGGGGCGCAGCCAGTTCGCCTCGGTCGCCTTCGCGCCGTCGACCTGCGCCGGAACCATGTCGGAGGAATGCAGGCTGGAGGAATGCGCGGAATCGATCTGCCCTTCGAGGATTTGCGCCCAGTTGCAGCGCACGCGGACCTTGGTGGCGGACACGCGCGCGTCTGGCGTCGGAGCAAATGCAGGAGCCTCGAATTCCGGCATTTCGTCGGCCGGCCCCATGTAGCACCACACGAAGCCGCCAGCCTCGCGCACCGGGTATGCCTTGTGTTTCACGCGCTGCGGGATGCTGCTCTCGGCCGGTTCGGAGGCCATCTCGACCACGTTGCCCTCATAGTCGAACTTCCAGCCGTGATAAAGGCAGCGCAGCCCGCATTCCTCGTTGCGGGCGTAGACCAGCGACGCGCGCCGGTGCGAGCAGAATTCATCGAGCACCCCAAGCCGGCCTTTTGAATCGCGGAACACCACGAGGCTCTCGCCAAGCAGCTTGACGCGCAGCGGCGCGCCGTCGGGCTCGGCGACCTCCTCCGAGAGACACGCCGCGATCCAGTGGCGCCGCATGATCTGCCCCATCGGGGCGTTACCCGTAACGCGGCACAGCAGGTCGTTTTCATCAGGTGTCATGGCGTTTCCCTCCGGCGCGCGGCTTTACGTTTCACGTCGCGCTCCGTAACTTAGATATCTAAGATCGTTCTAGCGAAAAGCTGCGCGCGGGGCAACGGTGGATAAGGCAGAGGAACGCAAGCTGCGGCTCG
>JAXDNY010000162.1:0-12168 GCA_034669145.1 Hyphomicrobiales bacterium | reverse complement strand
CCCGCTCGTTCAGGCGGCCGAGATCGTCCATCAGGTGGCCGACCTCGGTGCGGATCTCGTGCGCCGCGTCGCGCATGCGGGCGTCTTTCTGGATCTGCTGCATCACCTGGATGGCGAGCATCAGCAGTGAGGGCGAGACCAGCACGACCTGCACGCGGTACGCCTTCTGGATCAGGTCGTCGAAGCCGTCATAGAGCTCGGCGTACACCGACTCCGACGGTACGAACATCAACGCCATGTCCTGCGTCTCGCCCGGCAGGAGGTATCGTTCGGCGATGTCGGTGACGTGCCGGGTGACGTCCTGGCGGATACGCCGTGCGGCGGCGTCCTTTTGCTCCTCGGAGCGGGCCTCGTGCAGGGCCGTGATGGCTTCGAGCGGAAACTTCGCGTCGATAATAAGAGGGCGATCGTCGTTCGGCAGGAACACCGCGCAGTCCGGGCGTTTCCCGTTCGAAAGCGTGTGCTGAAACTTGTAGGAGTCCTTGTGGAGTCCGTCCTGCACGATGGCTTCCATGCGGCCTTGGCCGAAGGCGCCGCGCGCCTGCTTGTTCGCCAGCACCTGACGCAACGATGTCACCTGCGAGGCGAGGTCGGTGATGTTCTTCTGCGCCCCATCGATGACGGCGAGCCGCTCGTTGAGCTTGGCCAGATTCTCCATCGTGCTCTGCGTCGAGCTTTGCATCGACTGGCCGATGCGGTGCGTCACGGCATCGAGCCGCTCGGAGACGGCGCGTGCAAGCTCCGCCTGACGGCCGGAGAGCACCTCGCCCATCGTGTGCACGCGCCCCGCCGTATCGGCCTGGATGCGCGCGATCTCCGCCATGCGCTCTTCCAGTTCTTCGGCGTGGACGTCGTGTCGCGCTGCTTCCACGCCGCGTGTCCGGGTGGCGCGCGCGAGCATGATGGCAATTGCACCCAGCATCGCCAGCACCACGCAGGCGAAGGCCGCAAGCGCTTCGCCGACACTGATGGCGTTGCCGCCGATGGTCAGGAAAGTCTCGGTCATGGGAGCCGTTGTACGCGATTCGCGACTAGCAGGAACGAAAAGAGAACACTAAAAATCGAAACAGCGCAATATTCGCTTTGGAAAACAATGCGTTCAGGCCGTGTTCACCCGCTGGAGCGTCTTCTGGGGCCAAGGGGCAATAACCGCAATACCCAAGGAGAACACATGCGCAAACTCATCCTGATGGCACTGGCCGGAGCGGCAATCGCGCTGGTGGCGCCTCAGTTCGCCTCGGCGACGCCGCTGTCGCTCGGCGCAGGCCTCGCGACCGTCGCTGACGGCATCGCCACCACCGAGGTGGTGCATCACCGCCGCTGGCATCGGCGCCATCATCGGCATCATCGCTACAGCAGCCGCCGCTGGCGCTAACGGCGTCTTCGCCTGATTTCGGCCGGCGTCGCGAGACGCCGGCCGTTCGCTTTTGCGCCGGTTGACCCGGCACGGGCCTCCCCTTAAATCGCCGCCCATGGCGTTGCGCGAGATCATCGTTCTTCCCGACAAGCGATTGCGGCAGGTCTCCGATCCGGTGAAAGCCGTCGACGCGGAGCTGCGCGCGCTCGTCGATGACATGTTCGAGACGATGTACAAGGCGCCGGGCGTCGGGCTCGCGGCGATTCAGGTCGGCGTGCCGAAACGCGTCATCACGGTCGACACCGCCAAGAAGGACGAGCCGGAAAACCCGCAGGTGTTCATCAATCCCGAGATCGTCTGGAGTTCGGACGACAAGGGCACCTACGAGGAGGGCTGCCTGTCGATCCCGGAATACTACGAAGAGGTCGAGCGGCCGACGCAGGTGAAGGTCCGCTTCGTGGATCTCGACGGCAAGACGCAGGAGGTCGAGGCGAACGGGCTGCTCGCCACCGTGCTGCAGCACGAGATCGACCACACCAACGGCATCCTGTTCATCGATCATATCTCCAAGCTCAAGCGTGACCGCGTGATCAAGAAGTTCATCAAGGCGGCGAAGCGGGAGGCGGAGTAGACGGGCGAGGGGCGATGTGATATCAATGATATCAAGAGGTGTACGGTGCCTGATTTACTTGTCCGCGATATCGAAGATGACCTCAAACAGCTGATCGAGGACAGCGCTCGCGCGCATCGCCGAAGCCTGTCGGAAGAGGTGAAGTCGCTCGTCAGGGTCGGACTCGATGCGGCGGTCCGCGCGTCATCCGCAGGTTCGGTCGGTGAGGCCAAGGCTCCTGTTGATATGGGAACTTATCTCTACTCGCTGCTGCCCGAAGAGTATCGGGGCGACGATCTCGTTTTTGAAATCAAGGGCGATATTTCTCCACCTCGCGATTTCGAATGATACTTCTCGATACGAATATCGTTTCCGAGCCGTGGAAGCCGCATCCCGATCGCTCCGTGATTGCCTGGCTCAAGGCTCAACCGTTCAGTTCGCTTTATATCTGTGCGCCGGTTCTTGCCGAGCTGCGTTTCGGCGCGGAGCGCCTTGATGGCGGGTTGCGTCGTGACTTCCTGCGGGCCTCCATCGACCATCTGGAGAATGTAGGCTATCGCGGACGCATCCTTGCTCTTGATGGCCCGGCTGCTGCGGAGTTCGGCCGCTTGGCTGCAAAACGCGAACGGGCGGGCCGGCCAATAGGACTCGTGGACGCGATGATTGCTGCTATTGCTCTCGCAAACCGCGCGACAGTTGCGACAAGAGACGAATCGGACTTTGCCGACATCGGGCTCGAACTCGTGAATCCGTTCACGTTCAGCCCATAGCAATGCCCCTCCGCCTCATCTTCATGGGCACGCCCGACTTCGCGGTGCCGACCCTGGTCGAGCTCGTCGGGTGTGGGCACGAGATTGCGGCCGTCTACACGCGTGCGCCGAAGCCGGCCGGGCGCGGGATGGAGCTGCAGCCGACGCCGGTCGAGCGCGAGGCGCGGCGCTTCGGCTTGTCCGTTTTGACGCCGAAGACGCTGCGTACAGACGAGGCCATTGCTGAATTTCGCGCACATCAGGCGGATGCTGCCGTTGTCGTCGCCTACGGCCTCATCCTGCCGAAACCGATCCTCGATGCGGTACCTCTCGGCTGCTTCAATCTGCATGCTTCGCTGCTGCCGCGCTGGCGCGGCGCAGCGCCGATCAATCGCGCCATCATGGCCGGCGATGCCGAGAGCGGCGTGTGCGTGATGAAGATGGAGGAGGGGCTCGATACCGGGCCGGTCGCGCTGAGAGAAGCCATCCCAATTGCGCCCGACATGACGGCGGGCGAACTGCACGACGCGCTTGCGCTGCTTGGCGCGCGGATGATGCCGGTGGCGCTCGGCGCGCTCGAGCGCGGCACGTTGCAGCTTACGCCGCAGCCGGAAGACGGCGTGACCTATGCGGCCAAGATCGACAAGAACGAGACCCGCATCGACTGGGGCAAGCCCTGGAAAACCGTCCACGATCATTGCGGCGGGCTGTCGCCATTTCCAGGCGCGTGGTTCGAGCTTGCAGGCCAGCGCATCAAGGTGCTGCGCACCACGAGGGGTGAAGGCTCCGGCGCGCCCGGCACGGTGCTGGATGATCGCCTGACGATTGCGTGCCGCGAGGGCGCGGTGCGGCTCCTGGACGTGCAGCGCGCCGGCAAGCAGCCGATGAAGGCGGAGGAATTCTTGCGCGGGACGCAGGTCGCGCCCAGAATGTCGCTGCCGTGAATATCCGGCCCGAGCGGACGGAGGATGCGGCGGCGATCAGGGAGATTCTCGTTGCGGCGTTTCCGAGCGACGCGGAGGCCGATCTGGTGGAGCGGCTACGCCGTGATCACGAACTCGCGCTGGCGCTCGTCGCGGATGACGGGGGCAGGCTCCACGGTTACGCGGCATTCGCGAAGCTGGTGGTCGACGATGGCGAGCGTGTCTATCGTGCGGTCGGGCTCGCGCCAGTTGCCGTTACGCCGCTGCGCCAGCGGCTCGGCATCGGCGGCGCGCTGATCCGCGAGGCGCACGGTCTCCTCGCCGCACGCGGCATCCCGCTCGTTTTCGTGCTGGGCGATCCCAACTACTACACACGGCAGGGCTACGATCCCGATCTGGCGCTGCCATTCGATTGTGTCTACGCGGGCCCGTATTTCATGGCATTGCGCCTCAACGACAGCGCGCCGAAAAGCGGCAAGGTCCGCTATCCTGCGGCGTTCGATCAACTCGGCTGAGCCATGCCCCGCTACAAACTGACCATCGAATATGACGGCACGCCGTTCGCCGGCTGGCAGTGGCAGGACGACACGCCGACTGTGCAGCGTGCGCTGACCGACGCGCTTCGAGCGCTCTGCGGTCACCCGGTGAAGGTCGCGGGCGCCGGGCGAACCGACGCTGGCGTGCACGCGCTCGGTCAGGTGGCGCATGTCGATCTGGAGAAGGACTGGCGTGTCGACAAGGTCCGCGATGCCGTCAATGCCCACCTGCGTCCGCACCCGATCGCGGTTCTTGCGGCGGAGAAAGCCGCGGACGGCTTCGACGCGCGCTTTTCGGCGAAGAAGCGGCATTATCTCTATCGCATCGTCAACCGCCGCGCCGATCTCGCTCTGCAACGCACGCGTGCCTGGCGCGTTCCGCGCAGGCTCGATGTGGACGCGATGCACGCGGCCGCGCAGCGCCTCGTCGGCAAGCACGACTTCACCACGTTCCGCTCGACCGAATGCCAGGCGAAGTCGCCGGTGAAAACGCTCGACCAGCTCGACGTGACGCGCGACGGCGACGAGGTCCGGATCGAGACGTCTGCGCGCTCATTCCTGCACAATCAGGTGCGCTCGATGGTCGGCTCGCTCATGCTGGTCGGCGACGGGAAGTGGAGCGGCGACGATCTTTCCGCCGCGCTCGCGGCGCGCAATCGCGCGGCCTGCGCGCCCGTGGCGCCGCCCGAAGGGCTTTATCTCGTCAAGGTCGATTATTGAAGTACCGCTCGAAAATATGCCGGTAGATCGCCGTCAACGCCACAAGATCGGCGGTCGCGACATGCTCGTCGGTCTTGTGCATTTGCTGGCTCAAGAGGCCGAACTCGATCACCGGGCAGTAATCCTTGATGAAGCGCGCGTCCGACGTGCCGCCGGTGGTCGACAGCTTCGGCGTGAGGCCGGTGACCTCCTTGATCGCCTCGCCGATCATCTCGACGAACGGCCCCGGAGTCGTCAGGAACACATCGGAATTCGACGGCTCCCAGTCGATGTGCCAACGGATGCTATTGCCTGCAGCGTTGGCGACGCGGCGCTCCACTTCCGCCCGCAGCTCTTCGCGGGTGCGCGTGTCATTGAAGCGGATATTGAAGCGCGCGCGCGCCTCCGCGGGAATCAGGTTCACGGTCTTGTTGCCGACGTCGATCGAGGTGAATTCCAGATTCGACGCTCCGAAATGATCGGTGCCGCCGTCGAGCGGCTCTGCGTTCACCGCGCCCATCAGCGTGGCGATCCCGCGCACCGGATTGTCCGCCAATTCCGGATAGGCGACGTGGCCCTGCGTGCCGGTCACGACCAGCGTGCCGTTCTGCGAGCCGCGCCGGCCGATCTTGATCATGTCCCCGAGCGTTTGCGGATTGGTCGGCTCGCCCAGGATGGCGTGATCGAATTTTTCCCCGCGTTCCGCCGCCCATTGCAACAGCTTCACGGTGCCGTTGACCGCGATGCCTTCCTCGTCGCCGGTGATCAGGAACGAGAGCGAGCCTTTCGGCTTGCCGCCGGCCGCCGCCACATGGTCGAGCGCCGCCGCGAGCTTGCAGGCGATCGCGCCCTTCATATCGACGGCCCCACGGCCATAGAGCACGCCGTCGGCGATTTCGCCGGCGAACGGCGGATGCGTCCATTTGGTCTCGTCACCCGCCGGCACCACGTCGGTATGCCCGGCGAGCATGAGGTGCGGTGCCGCGCTGCCGATGCGGGCGTAAAGATTATCGATCGGATCGGTGCCGGGCTCCGCGAAGGTGACGCGATGCACCGTGAAGCCGGCCCCCTTCAGTACGCGCTCGATCATCGCCAGCGCACCGCCTTCCGCCGGCGTCACCGACGGGCAGCGGATGAGCTCGCGGGCGAGCACGATGGGATCGGCGGTCATCAGTTGGCGCCTGTAGCCCGCATGAGCGCAGCGATATGCGGGAATGTTCGTCGGAAAAAGCCCCGGGTATCGCTTCGCTCACCCGGGCTACAGATCAATCCCGCAACAACTCATTGATGCTCGTCTTCGAGCGCGTCTGCGCGTCCACGCGCTTCACGATCACGGCGCAGTAAAGGCTCGGACCGGGCTGGCCGTTCTGCATCGGCTTGCCGGGCATGCTGCCTGGCACGACCACCGAGTAGGCCGGCACTTCGCCCATGAAGATATCGCCGGTTTCGCGATCGACGATCCTGGTGGTTGCGCTGATGAACACGCCCATGGAGAGCACCGACCCCTGGCGCACAATCACGCCTTCGACCACTTCCGAACGGGCGCCGATGAAACAGTTGTCCTCGATGATCACCGGGTTCGCCTGCAGCGGCTCCAGCACGCCGCCGATGCCGACGCCGCCCGAAAGATGCACGTGCTTGCCGATCTGCGCGCACGAGCCGACCGTCGCCCAGGTGTCCACCATCGTGCCTTCGCCCACATAGGCGCCGAGGTTCACGAAGCTCGGCATCAGCACGACGTTCGGCGCGATATAGGCGGAGCGGCGCACGATCGAGCCCGGCACCGCGCGGAAGCCCGCGGCGCGGAAGCGGTTTTCGCCCCAGCCATCGAACTTGGACGGCACCTTGTCCCACCAGATCGCGCCGCCCGGCCCGCCGGTGATCGGGCCCATGTCGTTGAGGCGGAACGAGAGCAGCACCGCCTTCTTGAGCCACTGGTTGACCTGCCAATTGCCGTTCTGCTTCTCGGCGACGCGCTGGTCGCCACGGTCGAGCATCTCGAGCGCCTCATCCACCGCCTCGCGCACGGCGCCGGTGGTGGACGGGCTCATCTCGTTGCGCCTCTCGAAGGCGTCGTCGATGGTTTTGGCAAGGTCTGACATGAAGATATCCCGGGACAGGAGGCTTCGGGTTTGTCGAGGCCTGCTGGCTCGATGTCAAGGCCGCGCAATATTCTCCAGAAAAGCGACCAGATCGTCGGTCACGTGGTCCACATGCGCGGCATCGCGGCCCTGCATTTCCCAATCCTCGCGCAGCACCTCGCGCGAGCCCTCCGGCACCACCAGCACGGTGGTCATGCCGAGCGAATGCGGTACGGTGAGATTGCGGGAGAGATCCTCGAACATCGCGGCGCGCGCCGGATCGACGCCGTGCAGCTTGAGGAATTTGTCGTAGGTTTGCGGTAGCGGCTTCGGCTCGAGGTCCGCCGCAATGATGTCGAACACGTCCTCGAACTTCTCGTGGATGTCGAGCCGCCGCATCACGGCATCGGCGTGCGCGCGCGTGCCGTTGGTGAGGATGAGCTTGCGGCCTGGCAGTTGCTCGATCGCGGCGCCGAGCGCGGGGTTGGGCTCGAGCGGCGAATGGTCGATGTGGTGCACGAAGGCGAGATACTCGTCCGGGTTCATCCGGTGCTCGGTCATCATGCCGCGCATCGAGGTGCCGTAGCGCTTGTAATAATCCTTCTGCACGCGGAACGCTTCGTCGTGGCTGACTTTCAGGAAGTCCGCGATGTAGGCACGGATGCGCTCGTCCACCTGCTGCCACAGGTTCAGGTGATGCGGGTAGAGCGTGTTGTCGAGATCGAACACCCAGGTTTCGACATGGGCAAAGCCACGTGAGGCGGTGCGGGAAGGGGCGGGCAGGTTCATGCGCACGCTTGTAGCGGCGCGCGCGCAGGATGTCATTCTCCCGGATCGGGCGGCATCTTGAGGCCGTTGTCGTGCCGGATCGTCTGCTCGGCGATGGCGCTAATGAGCCGGCCCTCGGGATATTTCGGCCGGTCCATCGGCTTGTCCCTTAGGCTGCCCTGACACTTGTCGCCCTCTTCGGCCTTGAACGGGTAATCGTCGCCCCCGCACAAGAGATACGGCGAGCTTGCGACCTTTACCTTGTCGTTGCTCTTGCAATCGAACGCCGAGCCGTCGTCGCGCAAGATCGTACCTTGCCATTTCTTCAGGATCTCCGCGGGGGTCGACGAAGGCCCGTCTGCCTTGAGGCCGGCGAGGTGCGGCCAGGCACCGGAGCCGGGCTTCGCGAAGCCGTGCTGCACCATCTTGCATACCGTGCTCATCGGCACCTCGCGCAGCGCGATCACGTCGTCGAACCGGAAGATGTCCACCACCTGCTCGAGCCGCAGCATGGCGCCCTTTTCGAGGTTGGTGTTGAGGCCAAGCGAGCCGGCGCCGACGATGGCGACGTCCGCCTGGGTCGCCTTGCGCACTGCCTCCGCAATCCAGCGGCCGAAGGCTGTCTCGGTGTTGCGGTTCTCCTTCTCCTCAAGTTCAATCGGGAACTGGGCCACGCCGGCCTGTTTCTCCAAGCAGTCGAGCCCGTTGGGTTCTCTCCCGGCCTTCTTGCGATCGGCGCAGATCTTGGCCGCGGCCTTGTCCGACCATTTCTTCGCGAGCTCCGCCATCGCTTGGTCTCGGACGACCTTCAGCTTCTCCGGCACGCCGATTTCCTTGAGATCGCGAAGATCCTCACCTTTGACTATCGCCCGATCTCCGGTCTTGCGGGGCTTTTCGATCGTGATGATCCTGGCGGTCTTGGCATCTGAGTCCGATTTGAAGCCGCGCGTGACGCCTTTGGCGTCGTCGATCGTCATCTTCTCGTGCTCGTGTCCACCGACGATCAGGTCGAGGCCATACTCGGAAAGCGAGCGAAGCAGCACCTCGTCGTCGGCTCGCTCCAGATGCGTCACCGCGGCGATCACGTCGACCTTTTTGGCTTTCAGCTCCTCGATGGCGGCACGCGCCGCCTCATACGGATCGCCAAACTTCGGGTGCTTCTTCGAGTCCTTGATGTCCGGCGTCAGCCCGATGCCGAAAATGCCGAACTTGATGCCGTTCAGTTCGACGATCGCGGTACGCTTGACGTTCTTGTGCGCCATCACGTCCTTCATGCTGGCGCAGTTGGAAAAGTCGAGGTTCACGTTCAGCCATGTGAACTGCGACTCGTTGAGGCGGGCCATCAGCGGCGCGGGCCACTTGTTGCAATCGGAATCGTCGAATTCGTGATTGCCGAATGCCACGAACATCCGCGCGTCGAATTTCTTCGGATCGCCGTCCAGATTGTTCATCGCGTCGATCATCTGCTCGCCCTTGAACACGCGGCTTTCGAGCGAGGGCGAGAGGAAATCGCCGGCGTGCAGCAGCAGCACCTTGCCGGCGTCTTTCTCGATCGACTTGCGTAGTGTGCGCAGGCGATGCAGCCCGCCGATCTCGTCCTTGCCGACGCCGTCGACCCGGTAGATGTCGTTCACCGCAAGGATCGTGGCGACGCGCCCGCCTTGGCCGCCCGGTGCAGCCTGCTGCTTGCGGATGCAATTGAAGAGAACAAAGCCGACGCCAAGAGCGACCAGTATCAGCACTGCAATCAGGACTCTGGATGTAGGTTTGCCGTCGGCCATTTTCCCGCCCCTGCCCCGCACAAGATTTCGGTCGGCGGATCGTACAATCGCAGCTATTGCGTTTCAACCGATACCCGCCCAGCGATATTGGCGCCGCGTCACTCGCGGAACCGCACCGTCGCGCCCTGCTTGCCGGCCATGTCGATCACCGCGAAGCCGGTCGCGGTCAGCCCCTGCGCGCCGCAATTCTTCTGCTCCGAGATCTCGAAGCGCACATCGCGGGTGCAGAGCTGCGTCGGCCCGCCCCACACCAAGAGCTTGTCGCCGCGCTTGAGCGCCTGGCCTTCCTTGTCCACCGCTTCGGCGAAGCTGTAGAGCCGCGCAAGCTTGGCCGGCAGGTCGGGTTTGACGCATTTGCCGGCTTCGACCCGATACCAGCCGCGCGTCGTGACCGCGCCGTTCTCGTCGACGCCGAGCGCCGCCATCACGGCATGCGGCGTCTCGTTGCACCAGGAAAAGCCGAGGCCATCGGCGGCCTTCACGGCATCGAGCATCGCCTGGAAGAACGCCGCGCCGTTCGCCGTGTCGGCCGGCAGGCGGCGGTCCTTCAGGAACGCCTCGAGCGCGGCGCTCGTCTTCTTGCCCTCAAGCCCGTCGATCGGGTTGGCGTCGTAGCCCGCGATGACGAGCAGGCGCTGGATGCCGGCGAGGCGCGCCTGGGCGGGATCGTAGTCGGCTTCCTCGCCGAGATAGGCGGTGAGGCCCTGCTCGGTGTCCGAGGGCTTGATCTGCGAGAAGCGCACCAGCCGCTGGCCCGCGCGCGTCTGACACGTCTTGGCCGCCGCAATGACGAAATTGCCGTCGGCGATGCAGAAATCCGCGTGCCCGGCCTGCGGCAGCGGGGAGGGGCCGTAGGCGGCGACGGCGCGGGCATGCAGATAGACCTTCTCGGCCTGCGGCGTGCCTTGCAGCACGGTCCGGCACTGGCCCGGATCGACGCGGAACCAGCCGCGCGTCGCCGCCGCGTCCTTCTCCTCGAGCGCGAGCGCGAGGTCGAGCACGTAGCTCGTCTTGTTGCAGAACTGGAAATCGGCGCGCGCAGGCCATGTCAGGCCGACGGCCGCCAGCAGGCTCAAGACAAGCGCGCGCGATTGCATCGTGCCCCGCACAGGCGAATCGCCAATCGTCTATCGATGAATCGGATTAATGGCGGCGGCAAGCCCTCTGCTTTTCCCCTCGCCCCGCGAAGCGGGGAGAGGGTCGCCGACGAAGTCGGCGGGGAGAGGGCCTTCACAAATTCGAAGCCCTCTCCCGCCCTCGCTTCGCTCGGGTACCCTCTCCCGCAAGCGGGAGAGGGAAAAGAGGTCAGGCCGATAGCGCCGCGCGCTCCAGGTGCATCGGCACCCGCGTGTTCGTCAGCGGCGGCATGTCGCCGTTCTGGATCTGCCGGTCGATGTCGGCCATCACCTTACGGGAGAATGGCCCGACGTGGAGGTAGATCGACATCAGGCTGATGATGAAGCGCAGCGCCGCCGGATTGGTCTTGGAGCAATACTTGAAGGCGTCCCACAACGGCTCGCGCGCTTCGGGCAGCCGGGTCATGATGCTGTGGATCGTCTCGAATGTGCCGAATTTCAGCTTGGCGTCGCCAACGGGCGCATCCTTGCGCGACTTGGATCGGTCGAGCATGTCGGAGAGCTTCTTCAGCCGCTCGGCGAACACGACAGGGTCGTACACCTTCTCGAGAATGTTGCGATAGTCGGTCAGGATGTCGTTGCGCGGCCGCAGCGTATCGAAGTTCAGGCCCGTGGTGCAGTGATCGCCGCCGCCCGAGGCATGTTGCGTGTCGCTGCCCGGATGAATGCGCCCCTCTTCGGTAAGGCGGCGGCCGAGCTGCGTGTGATGGAGCGCGTAGAGCAGCCCCACCATGGCGATCGGAATGGAGCAGTTCTGCACCAGCTCCGCCATCGGGCGCGCGATCGAACCCTTCTCGGCGTCGAAGCCGACAATGAATCCCGCGAGCACGAACATTCCGTGCGCATAGATCCGGTTGATGCTGTCAGGGATGTCGCGCCGCATGTTCTGCTTCTTGCGCATCTGCTTCAGCGTTTCTTCGTCGGGGCTTTCGATGCCGACAAAGACCGCGAAGAAATTGGCGTCGCGCATCAGACGCAGAAGTTCGTCGTCGTCCGAAAGGTTGAGCGAGGCTTCGGTCGAGAATTCGAACGGATAGTCATTCTGTTCCAGCCAGCCTCTGAGGTGCGGCAGGAACTGCTTCACGGCCTTCTTGTTGCCGATGAGGTTATCGTCGACGAAATCGACATGGCCGCGATAGCCGAGACTGTAAAGCGCGTCGAGCTCGGCCAGCATCTGGGCATTGGTCTTGGTGCGCGGCACGCGGCCGTACAATTCGATGATGTCGCAGAATTCGCAGGTGAAGGGACAGCCGCGCGTGCTTTGCACGATTCCGTGCAGGTAGCGGCGGCGGAGCAACTCCAGGCGTGGCGCGGGCGAATCGGGCATGTGGACCTTGTCCGCCTCGTGGTAGTGGTCCGACCATCGGCCATTGGCGAATTCACGGAGGAAGCGCGGCCAGATGTACTCGGCCTCGCCTTCGAACAGCACATCGAAATGGTCTCGGCACAGCTCCGGCACCAGGTTGGCAATGGGGCCGCCGAGGACCACGGTCTTGCCGCGTTTGCGAAATTGCTCGGCATGGGCGAA
>JAXDNY010000161.1:0-9946 GCA_034669145.1 Hyphomicrobiales bacterium | reverse complement strand
GGGAGGCGGCGCCGCGGGCGCCTCGATGGGCTTGGCGGTCGCGGCCTTGAACGCGGCTTCCGCCTGCGTACGGGAATCGCCAATCGGGCGCCGTGCCATGGTGCCTCCTGCCAGAAACGTCAGGCAGTCTAGCAAGCCGTACCGGGAAGCGCGAAGGCCTCGCGCGCTTCCGCGCACCCCGGGGATAACTTTTCCGAAAAAAAGTTATCCCCGCCCGAAAAACCTGCCGGATAATGCCCGCGCCTCGATCCACGAGGGGCGCTTCTAGAGGCGTCTTGGAGTGCGGATCGGGGGCGGTGGTTTCGGAAGGGTGCAACACGCACACCCGCGCCGAGACAGCCGAAGCTGCACGGTCCCGATGCGCTCGCTGGCGCGTCACCGGGACCCACGGTGGCGGCGTCGTACGGCGGTTACCGTCCGCCAGGCGCCGTCGATGGTCCCCCAGCGGTGGTGAGGCTTCCGCGCCTGAAAGGGAAGGAAGCCTGAAAAGTAACGGCCACCGGGGGTCGCGCAGCATAAGGCTCAAACACCGCGCGCGGGACGCCGGAGAAATGGCGGACTTGCGGAGTTACCGACTGCGCCTGAGCGCCGCGAGGCGATCAGGCCCGCGGGTCCGTCAGGACCCCGGCGTCCCGCGCCGCCCTCACGGGGCGGAAGCTACAGGCGCGGCCCGCGCGCCACTAACCAAGCGGGCGGCGGAGCGTTGGCTATACGAGACCCGTAGCCCGGATGAAGCGAAGCGAAATCCGGGGCCAGCTCGAGTAGCCGATCCCGCATTGCGCTTCGCTCCATGCGGGCTACAAGACGGCAAGGGATTTCCGACATGACACCCAGATCCGCCCTCATCACCGGCGCTGCGCGCGGCATCGGGCTCGCCACCACGAAGCGATTTCTTAGCCAGGGCTGGCGCGTGGTGCTGCTCGACATCGATGGCGAGACGCTTCAGCGGTCAGTCGCCGCGCTGAACGAGCCGGAGCGCACGCTGGCGCTCACCTGCGACGTCGCGATGGCGGATCAGGTCGAAGCCGCGATCGCGCAAGTCAAAGCGCGCTTCGGCTCGCTCGACGCGCTGGTGAACAATGCCGGCCATGCGGTGTTCAAGCCGGCGCTCGACACGACGCTCGCCGAATTCCAGCGCACGCTCGACGTCAACCTGACCGGCCCGTTCCTGATGGTGAAGGCCGCCGTGCCGCTGATGCGGGAGCGCGCAAGCATCGTCAACATCACGTCGATCTCGGGACTGCGCGCCTCGGCGCTGCGAATCGCCTACGGCACCAGCAAGGCCGCGCTCGACCATCTCACCAAACAGCTCGCGCTGGAGCTCTCGGTGCGCGGCATTCGCGTGAACGCGGTCGCGCCCGGCCCGGTCGATACCCTTATGGCGAAGGCGGTGCATTCGCCGGCGATCCGCGCCGACTATCGCGACGCGATCCCGCTCGGCCGCTACGGGCTGGAGGAAGAGCTCGCCGAGGCGATCTTCTTCCTCTCCTCCGAGCGGGCGAGCTACATCACCGGGCAGACGCTCGCGGTCGACGGCGGCTTCGATGCGATCGGCATCGGCCTTCCGACATTCCGCAAGGATCAAGGCGAGTAGGCGGGCAAAGCAAATGCGTGCCCGCCGCTGCGCGTCAGTTCACGTATCCGGGAGCCGGCCCGCGATGCACGCGGCGCGCCTGGCTGGTGCGATACACCCGGCGCGAATGCCGCATCTTGGCGCGATAAGCCTTGCGTACGCGGTAACGCGGCGGCGGTGCCTCCTCGAATTCCGAATACGACGCCCGGCGCTGGTTGATGCCGAGCACGCCTTCGACGCCGCCGATCACACCGCCGACCGCCGTGCCGACAACCGCGCCGACCGGACCCGCGATGCGGTTGCCTTCATGGAAACCGTGCGCGGCGCCGCCGGGAACGCCCTGCGCCTGCGCCGCCAGAGGAGCCGCGACAATTGCGAGAAATACGCCCGCGAATACAAAAGCCCGTTTCATCTCGTTTCCTTCTGTGAGGTGAGACGCGAGGCTTCGCGGCAAATGAAGGCCATTCGGTGGCGCGGGAGCGTTAACAAGAAGGAGAAGCGGAACCGTTGCGTGCGTGCAACGGTTCCCGTACGGTTTTTTAGCAATTAACGACCTTTTGGGGAACCGACGATGAAGACATTCGCACTCATCCTCGGATTGATCATGATGCCGACAGCCTCGCACGCGGCCGAACTGAAAGTGCTCGCCGGCGGCTCGATCACCGCAAGCCTGAAAGAGCTTGCGCCGAAATTCGAGCAGGCGACGGGGCACAAGCTCGACATCACCTTCACGGCGACACCCGAGCTGATCAAGATGGCGACCTCGGCGCCGTTCGATCTCGGCATCGTGCCGACCGACGTGATGAAAAACGACGCGGCGCGCGCGAAGTTCGCCGGCACGCCGGCGCCCGTGACACGGGTTGGCTTCGGCATCGCCGTGAAGGCGGGAGTGCCGAAGCCCGACCTCAGCACGCCGGACGCCCTGAAGGCAGCGCTCATCAAGGCGCAGTCGGTCACGTTTATGCCCGAAAGCGCGGCGGGGGCCTATGTGCTGAAAACATTCGAGCGTCTCGGCATCGCGGACGCCATGAAGCCCAAGATCAAGGCGCAAACCGTTCCGGCGAAAATCCCCGAAGCGGTCGCAAGCGGCGATGCGGAGCTCGGCATCTTCCTCACCAATGTGCTGATCGGGCCGGGCGTGGAGCTGGCGGGCCCCTTCCCCGCCGACCTCCAGCAGGACTTTGTCCTGGTCGGCGCGGTCGCGGCGGAGAGCAAGAACGCAGACGCCGCCAAGGCGTTCCTCGATTATCTCAAGACGCCGGAAGCCGCGGCGGTGTTTCGGGCCAAGGGCGTGACGCCGGGCTGAGTGCGCGGCTAGTTCACCACCGCGCCCGACATCCGGATAATCGGCGCCCACTTGGCGAGTTCGGCCGCGATGAACGCCGCCGTCTCCTTCGGCCCGCGCCCGAGCGTCGGATCGACGCCCGCCTCCTGCAGGCGGCGGAACACATTCGGATCGTCGAGCGCCGTCTTGATCGCGCCGGCGAGCTTGTCGACGACCGGCTGCGGCGTGCCGGCGGGCGCGAGGATCGCGTTCCAGGTGTAGCACTCGAAGCCCTTCAGCCCCTGCTCCTGCAAAGTCGGCAGCTCCGGCATCACGCGCATGCGCTCCGCCATGCCGGCGCCGAGCGCGCGGATCGCGCCCGCTTGCGTCTGCGGCAGCGCGGTCGGCGTCGCGTCGAATGCCATCGAGATCTGCCCGGCGACCAGATCGCCCATCATCGGGTTGGAGCCGCGATACGGCACGTGCTGGATGTCGAGCCCGCCCGCGAGCGCCTTGAACTGCTCGCCGCACAGATGAAGGATCGAGCCCAAGCCCGACGAGCCGTAGGTGTATTTGCCGGGATTAGCCTTCACCAGCGCGATGAAGCTTGCCACGTCCTTGGCGGGGATCGAGGGATGCACGCCGAGCATCGTCGGCGTCACGCCGACCTGCGCGATCGGCGCAAAATCCTTCACCGGATCGTAGGGCATCTTGGCATAGAGGCCGGGATTGATCGCGTGGGTCGACACCGTCGCGACGAGGAGCGTGTAGCCGTCGGCCGGCGACTTCGCCACCATGTCGGCGCCGATATTGCCGCCCGCGCCGACCTTGTTCTCGACGAAGAACTGCTGGTTGAACAGCTCGGCGAGCTTCTGCGCAATGACGCGCCCGACAATGTCGGTCGGCCCGCCCGCCGAGAACGACACCACAACACGCACCGGCTTGGAGGGATATTGATCCTGCGCGTGTGCCGCACCGCTCAGCGCGAGCGCTGCAGCGATGATGAGAACGCGCGCCAGTCCGTTGCGCGTGCGTGCAGACGCAATTCCACGTCCTCCGTTGCTAGTCATTGCGAGATCCTCCCATCTCTGGCCAAGGCCGCCGCAAGCCTAACCCGAATGCGGCAGGCCGTCATGCCGCCTTGGATTCCTCTCAGCGCCGATCCCGTTACGCTACACGCGAAGGTCGCGCAGGCATGACGCGATTGCCGCCTCGTCGCTTTACTACTATATGTCGAACGCCGCTCAGGGCATCGGGGGAATACATGCGCTTCAAGTCAAAGAAGACCGGCGGGTATCAGGTGTTCGCGGTCACCGGCACGAACACGGTTTCGTTCGGCATCGATTTCGATGACGCCGACACCAAAGGATTGCTCGGCTTCGGCGTCGAGCGGGTCGACCCGACCGAGAACCAGAGGTTCTTCACCTTCGGCTTCAAGGTCTTCCCGTCCGTCATCAAGAATCCCGACGACAAGACCACCGTCAAAACCAACGACCATCCGATCCAGAGCTTCGTCACCGACGATTTCACCGCCAAGCCCGGCCGCGACTACGAGTACATCTTCCATCCGCTGAAAGGCACGCCCAAGAATATCGATCGCAGCGCGACGTCGATCTCGATCAAGGTGAGTACCGAGCCGCTGTTCTCCGACCTTGAGCACGATGTCTTCTTCAATCGCGGCGTCGCCAGCAGTCAGGCCTATACGCGCGAGTTCAGGAACAAGTCCCCGGCTCAGCTCGACAAGACCGACCAGAAGGAGGCCGCGCGCGCCAGGGAATGGCTCAGCCGCAGTCTCGACGACGCCATCCTGAAATTCATCAGCAACGCCAAGAAAGGCGACACGCTGCTCTGCTGCTTCTATGAATTCCGCTACGAGCCGGTCGTGCAGGCGCTGAAAGACGCGCTCGGCCGCGGCGTGAGCGTGAAGATCATCATCGACGCGAAGGTCAACGGGAAGAAGGACAAGAAGGGCAAGCTTCAACCAAGCTTCCCGCGGGAAGACAATCTCGACCTTATCAAGAAGATCGGCATTCCGGCGAAGAACATCATCAAGCGCGAGGCCAAGCCGAACAACATCGCGCACAACAAGTTCATGGTGCTGCTCAAGGGCAAGACGCAGGTGCCCACGGAAGTGTGGACCGGATCGACCAATATTTCCGACGGCGGAATTCACGGCCAGACCAATGTGGGCCACTGGGTCCGCAACAAGGATGTCGCGACGCAATACCAGGCCTATTGGGAGCTGCTCAGCGACGATCCGGGGCCGCAAGCCGGCGCCGACCGTGCCGAAAGCACGGCCGAGAACAAAAAGCTCCGGGACTCGGTCGAAGCGCTTCACGATACGCCTGAAAGCTTCGCCGATCTGAAGCCCGGCATCACGCCGATTTTCAGCCCGCGCAGCGGGCCGGGCGTGCTGGAAATGTACGCCAAGATGGTTCAGGAGGCGGACGGGCTGTCCTGCATCACGCTCGCCTTCGGCATCAGTGACGTGTTCAAGACCTTGCTCAAGGACAATTCGACCGACAGCCACATCAGCTTCTTCCTGCTCGAGAAGGAGGACAGGCCGAACCCGCGTGCCAAGAAGGAGTTCGTCGGGCTCAACGCCGTCAACAACGTCTACAAGGCGTGGGGGTCATTCCTGCGCGAGCCCCTGTACCAGTGGGCCAAGGAAACCAACACGAGCGCGCTCGGCCTCAACCAGCATGTGAGCTACATCCACTCGAAGTTTCTGCTCAAGGATCCGCTGTCCAAGGATCCCGTCGTGGTCACCGGCTCGGCGAACTTCAGCGCCCCTTCGACGAACGACAACGACGAGAACATGATCGCAATCCGCGGCAATCAGCGCGTCGCCGACATCTATTTCACCGAATTCAACCGCATCTTCTATCACTATTATTTCCGCTCGGTGCAGGAACAGACCAAGAAGGTGCTCGACAAGGAAGAAAAGAAGCGCAGCGATCAGCAAACGCTGTTCCTGTCCGAGAGCGACGACTGGGTCAAGAAATACAAGACGGCCGGCAGCCTGAAGCGAAAGCGCGTCGATATTTTCAAGCGCATCGAGGGCTTTGAGAGCTGACAGACATCGCACCTTCCGGGACGCCGCCGGCGTTCCGGCGCTTTGACATAACGGCCGGGCGCAACGCCCGGCCGCTTGTTGTCAGTGGCACCGGCGCTCATTACGCTATCGGCCACACACTCCGGCGTGAGGGAAGAAACCGATGAGCGGCCTCCTCGAAAACCACATCGCCGCCGTCACCGGCTCGGGCTCCGGCATCGGCCGCGCGATCGCGCTCGGCTACGCGCGCGAAGGCGCGCAGGTGGTCATTCTCGACGTGAACGGCGATGCGGCCTCCGAGACCGCTCAGCAAATCCTCAATGCCGGCGGCAAGGCGCAGGCCTTCGCGCTCGACGTGACGGACCGCGAGGCCTGCCGCGTGATGGCGACAAAAGTCGCAGGCGAGGTCGGCAACATTTCCGTTCTGGTGAACAATGCCGGCATCAACCGCCGCAACGCGTTCACCGCCGACCCTGACGCCGTGGTCAAGGACTGGCAGGACATCATGGCCATCAACCTGAACGGCGTGTTCAACGTCACGCACGCCTTCGTCGAGCAACTGCGCGCCACCAAGGGCCGCGTCGTCAACATCGGCTCGATCCAGTCGTTCATGCATGTGCGCACGCCGAACTCGCTCGCCTATACCACCTCGAAGCACGGCGTGCTCGGCTTTACCCGTGCGCTCGCCGCCGAACTCGGCAAGGATGGCGTGCGCGTCAACGCGATCGGTCCGGGGCTCATTGAAACGCCGTTGAACGCGAACGTGCGCGCCAACAATCCGGAACTCATTAAAATTTTCATGGACCACACGCCGCTCGGCCGCGCCGGCAAGCCGGAGGACATCGTGGGACCGGCGATTTTCCTTGCCTCGGACCTCTCCGCCTATGTCACCGGCGCGATGCTGATGGCGGACGGCGGATATCGGGCGATCTGAGCGACGACCAGGCCGAAAAAGTCGATGCAATGCGGAGGCGCTTGCCGCCCACCGCACGGGCTGCATCTGCCCATGACGAGCGCCCACTTCAATGTCCTGCCTGTGCGGCGGGCCACGACCCAAAGTGTACGGCTCCCTCGCGTGGTGACAGAATGTCCGCGAGGGCCATCGTCACGAATGGCTCGATGTGGGGAGACGCAACATGTGCATTCTGTGCAATCAAGGAAGGCTGAACCATCCTGCTTCCCGACGCGGTTTCCTGAAAGGTGCGGCGGCAACTGGTGCAGCAGCAGCAGCAGCAACAACGGGTTTGTTCGCGGCGCGTCCCGCGTCGGCCAACGACGACACCGATGGCCCGCCGCGCGACAGCGGCCGGCCGGGCCGCCGCTACCTGATCAAGGGCGGCTCCGTCATGTCGATGGAGTACCCGTCAGTCCCCGACCTCCCACGCGGCGACGTGCTGGTCGAGGGCAAGAAAATTCTCGCCGTCGGCCCCAACCTGTCCGCCGGCGGCGCCGACGTGATCGACGCGCGCGGACGCATCGTGATGCCCGGCTTCATCGACACGCATCACCATCAGGCCTGGACCGCGATCAGAAGCTCCATTCCCGACAGCATCCTGATCGACGACGGCACCGGCACGCCGGGCGCTCAGCAGAACTATTTCGCAAACGTGCTGGCCGGACCGACGGGGACGACCGGCTTCGCCCGCCACTACCGGCCGCAGGATGTGTACATCAGCGAGCTGTTCGGCGGCCTCTCGCAGCTCGACAACGGTGTCACCACCGTTCACGACATTTCGCAAATCCATCATTCGCCGCAACATTCCGACGCGGCCGTGAAGGGGCTGATCGATGCCGGGCGCCGCGGCGTGCTCGGCTATTTCGAAAGCGCGGGCAACGTTGCCGGCAACCAATATCCGACCGACGCGTCCCGCATCAAACAGCGCTGGTTCTCGTCCGCCGATCAGCTCACCTCCATGACCATGGGCGGCGAGGTCTATCTCGGCGCACCGACCTACACCCAGGCATGGGGGATCGGGCGCCAGCTGGGGCTCCAGATCGCGGCACACATCCTGTCGCCGTTCGGAATACGCCCCATCCTGGACGATCTTGCCAGCCGGCCGGCCAGCGACCCGCTTTCGATCAGATCCGACAACCTGTTCATCCACATGACCGGGATGTCGAACCCGGCCTGGAACAAGGTGAAACAGGTCGGCGCGCAGGTCTCGATCGCGTTCCCGATCGAGATGAACATGCGTCATGGCATTCCGCCCATCCACAAGATGCAAAGTCTCGGGATGGAGCCGTCGCTCAGCTCAGACGTCGAGACGAACATGACGGCGTGCTTCTTCACCCAGATGCGCTCGGCCATGACCATGCAGCGCATGGTCGTGAACCAGCAGATCCTCGAACAGGGAAACTTCGAGTACCCCAATCAGTGGCCGACGCCGGCGCCGGGTACACTGCCGCTGCTCAATGTGCGCGACGTGCTGCGCTTCGCCACCATCAATGGCGCGAAGCACCTGCGGCTCGACGGCAAGACCGGCTCGCTCAAGCCCGGCAAGGAGGCCGACATCATCATCCTTGACGGTACTCATCTCAATGTGGCGCCGGTCAACCATGTGCCGGGAGCGGTCGTGCAGATGATGGATCGCAGCAACGTCGAGACGGTCATCGTCGCCGGAAAGGTGCGCAAGTGGAAGGGCAGGCTGCTCGACGTCGACCTGAACAACCTGCGCAACCAGCTGGAAGACTCACGCGACTTCATCTTCGCCAAGGCCGGCGTGACGAAAAACCTGTTCCGCTAAGGCCAATCGGCGCGAGTACGGCGGGGGGCGGCTTAAGCCGCCCCCGCTCGTTGATCGAAGCCGCGCCGGCGCCTCACGCAAACCTTTCGCGCGCCCGCGCCCGCGCCTTCTCGGCCTCAACCGCGCGGTCACGCGCCGGCGCATGCGTGTGCAGCGAGGCGAGCAGTTTTCGCGCAGCCTCCGAGACGGCCTCAACCGCCTGATCGAACGCCGCGGCGTTCGCCTGCGAGGGTTTGTTAAAGCCGGACAGCTTGCGCACGAACTGCAGCGCGGAGGCGCGGATTTCGTCCTCGGTCGCGGGCGGCTCGAAATTGAACAGCGTCTTGATATTGCGGCACATGCCGTACTCTCCTCATCGGCGGACCTCGCGTCCGGCAAATCTAGCCGGGCGGCGCGCATCGTTGTAGGCTACCCTTCAACCCTCAACCGCGCAGGTCTCCCATGGCTCATGTCACCTATCAAATCGTTCAACACGATGGCGGCTGGGCCTACAAATCCGACGGCGTGTTCTCGGAGCCCTACCCGACCCACGAAGGCGCGCTCGCGGCCGCAAGGGCCGCCGCCGCGGAGCAGCGCGTACCCGGACGCACCGAGGCGATCGAGTGGGAGGATGCGAACGGCAAGTGGCACACCGAAACGGCCTCGGGAAGCGACCGCCCCGAGACGGAAGTGAAAGACGCGCCGTAACGCAATCTCACCGCAGCGTAGCTGTGGGACCACGCCCGAGAAGCCGATAGCGCAAGCGCGCGATTTCTTGCCCTTGCTGCGTCTTAATTCACGCCTATGTTCCGGGCTTGTCGCGGTACGTGAGATGACATGCGAGCAGCCCCTTTTTTGGCCGGGTTAATAGGCCTGAGCACGTCCATCGTGGTGACGAGCGTGGCGCGGCCGGCGCTATCCCAAAGCCACGACTCATTATCTGTGGAGGCCGGCATGGCACACGAGGAAACCTATAAGGGACAGAAAATTCGCATTCGCACCAAGCAGGCTGCCGACGGTACTTGGCAGGCCAGTGCCGAGCTTCCCGATCAGGTGGATCAATCCATCACGGCGCCAGGGGCGTTTTCATCCGAACAAGAGGCGCGTAGCGCGGCCATGTCGGCGGCCGCGGAGCACGTTGACCGAAGCCGCGCCAGGATCGGGAAACCGTGAGGGCGACACCATCCATCGGTTAAGGCCGCGTGGCCCTGACGAACTAGGGTCAGAACTCATTAATTTTTCTGCGCTGACAATACGATCCTGATTCGTTTTTGGAAGGGGATCGGGATCGTGCGCAGGAATCTATTTTGGCTGAGCGATGAGCAGTGGAA
>JAXDNY010000160.1:0-17954 GCA_034669145.1 Hyphomicrobiales bacterium | reverse complement strand
ACGCCGCGCAATCCCGGCGACCGCCTGGTCGACTTACATGTGGCCCCGCTGCAAGAACGCCCGGACTTTGTCGTGGTGATGCTGCAGGAGCGAACCATCGCGGACAAGATGGACCGCCAGCTCACCCATCGGGGGGCGGCACGCTCGGTGAGTGCGCTTGCAGCGATGCTGGCTCACGAGATCAAGAACCCGCTGTCGGGCATCCGCGGCGCCGCGCAGCTGCTCGAGCAAGCCGCCAATGAGGACGATCGCACGCTCACGCGCCTGATCTGCGATGAGGCCGACCGTATCGTGAAGCTGGTCGACCGCATGGAGGTGTTTGCCGACGAGCGGCCGGTCGAGCGCGAACCGGTCAACATCCACGTGGTGCTCGATCGCGTGAAGAAGCTCGCGCTGTCCGGTTTCGGTCGCCAGATCAAGTTCGTCGAAACCTACGATCCTTCGCTGCCGTACGTGCTGGCGAACCGCGACCAGTTCATCCAGGTGTTTCTCAACCTGGTGAAGAACGCCGCGGAGTCGATCGGCGATCAGCCGGACGGCCAGATCGAACTGACGACCGCGTTCCGGCCGGGCGTGCGCCTGCAAATCCCGGGCAGCAAGACACGCGTGTCGCTGCCGCTCGAGTTCTGCGTGAAAGACAACGGCGCGGGCGTGCCGTCAGACCTGCTGCCGCATCTGTTCGATCCGTTCGTGACGACGAAGCCGACCGGGACCGGGCTTGGCCTCGCGCTGGTCGCCAAGATCGTCGGCGATCACGGCGGGATCATCGAATGCGAGTCGCAGCCGCGACACACCATTTTTCGCGTGTTGATGCCGATGTTCACAGGGGACGACGCCTTGCCGGGTGGCGGAACCTGAAGAGGAAGTGATGCCCGCAGGAAACATACTGGTCGCCGACGACGACGCCGCGATCAGAACGGTGCTCAACCAGGCCCTGTCGCGCGCCGGCTACGAGGTGCGCTCGACCGGCAATGCCGCGACGCTCTGGCGCTGGGTCAGCCAGGGCGACGGCGATCTCGTCATCACCGACGTGGTGATGCCGGACGAGAACGCGTTCGACCTGCTGCCGCGCATCAAGAAGCTGCGCCCCGAACTGCCCGTCATCATCATGAGCGCGCAGAACACGTTCATGACGGCGATCCGCGCCTCCGAGCGCGGCGCCTACGAGTATCTGCCCAAGCCGTTCGACCTGAAGGAGCTGATCAGCATCGTCGGGCGCGCGCTCGCCGAGCCGAAGGAGCGCGTGCGCGAGCCTGCCAAGGTCGAGGACCTCGGCGCCATTCCACTGATCGGGCGTTCGCCCGCCATGCAGGAAATCTATCGTTTCGTCGCGCGGCTGATGCAGACCGACCTGACCGTGATGATCACCGGCGAGTCCGGCACCGGCAAGGAATTGGTGGCGCGCGCGCTGCACGATTACGGCAAGCGCCGCTCGGGGCCGTTCGTTGCGATCAACATGGCGGCGATCCCGCGCGATCTCGTCGAGTCCGAACTGTTCGGGCACGAGAAGGGCGCGTTCACCGGCGCGAACGCGCGTGCGTCAGGCCGCTTCGAGCAGGCGGAAGGCGGCACGCTGTTCCTCGACGAGATCGGCGACATGCCGATGGAGGCGCAGACGCGGCTGCTGCGCGTCCTGCAGCAGGGCGAGTACACCACCGTCGGCGGGCGCACGGCGATCAAGACCGACGTGCGCATTGTCGCCGCCAGCAATAAGGACCTGCGCGTCCTGATCCAGCAGGGCCTGTTCCGCGAAGATCTGTTCTTCCGCCTCAACGTCGTGCCGCTGCGGCTGCCGCCCTTACGCGAACGCGTCGAAGACGTGCCGGACCTGATGCGGCATTTCTTCACGCTCGCGGAGCGCGAAGGCTTGCCGCTCAAACAGATCGATGCGGCCGCGCTCGAACGGCTCAAGCGCTATCGCTGGCCCGGTAACGTGCGCGAACTGGAAAATCTCGCGCGCCGGCTCTCCGCGCTCTATCCGCAGGAGACGATCAGCGGCGCGGTGATCGATTCCGAACTGATCCAGCCTGCGGTCGCGGTGCCGGATGGCGACAGCCGCGCCGAGGACACGATCAGCGCCGCGATGGAACGCCACCTCACCCGCTACTTTGCCGATTTCGGCGAGGGGCTGCCGCCGCCCGGCCTCTATCACCGCATCCTGCGCGAGGTCGAACACCCGCTGCTGACCGCGGCGCTCGCGGCGACACGCGGCAACCAGATCCGGGCGGCCGACCTGTTGGGTGTCAACCGCAACACATTGCGCAAGAAGATCCGGGATTTGGACATCCAGGTGGTCCGTACCAGCAACTGATTTTTCGAAGTCGTTGACCGATCGAATTGCGCCCCGGATTTGTCGCAATTCAGCAACATTGTTGTATAAATGCACCAATAATCCGGCGGCGTGCTCCACGTCGTGTCGCCGGGGACACTCGGGGCCGTCTGCGTTGCATGACAAGCACTGACGACGTTGCGATCGCCGACCCGACGGGTGGTGCCCCGGCGCCACGCTTGTCGATGCGTCTGCTCGGCTCGATTGCAGTCGTGCTGGCGCTGTTCTCGGCGACCGTCACCTTTGCGGTTCTCGCCGGCCTGACCCCCGTCGCGCCCACCCATCAGGTGGTGGTCAGCGTCCTGCTGGTCGACGCGGTGGCGGCGCTGCTGCTGATCGGCGTCATCGGCCGGGAAATCTGGAACATCATGCAGGCGCGCCGGCACGGGCGCGCCGGCGCCCGGCTGCACGTGCGCATCATCGGCCTGTTCTCGGTCGTCGCGGCGGTGCCGGCGATTCTCGTGGCGATCGTCGCCAGCATCACGCTCGACCGCGGTCTTGCGCCCTGGTTCACCTCGCGCATCCAGTCTGTGATCCAGAATTCGCTCACGGTGTCCCAGATCTATTTCAACGAGCAGAGCGCGACGATCCGCAGCGAAGTCTCCGCCATGGCCTTCGACGTGAGCCGTGCGAAGACGCTGTTCGACAGCGACCGCGCACGCTTCCGTGAGTTTCTCAAGGCGCAGGCGCAGGTCCGCGGCCTTCCGCTGACCCTCATCGTGCACAACGATCTCACCGTGATCGAAAAGGCCGAGATCGAAGGCGTCGGCGACATCGCGCCGCCGCCTGCCAGCGGAGCACTCTCGGCGGTCGGTGAAACCGAACCCCAGGTCGCAATGTTTCTTGAATCCAAGACGGTCGCGGCCGTGATCAAGCTGCGCGGCTATGACGACACTTACCTGTATGTCGCGCGCCCGCTCGATCCGCGCGTGATCGAGCAGTTTCAGGCCACACAGGAGAGCGTTGCGGAGTTCGCCAACCTGGAGCAGCGCCGCGTCGGCGTGCAGGTCGCCTTTGCGCTGATGTACACCGTCATCGCCCTGATCGTACTGCTTTCGGCGGTGTGGATCGGACTGAATTTCGCCAACCGGCTGGTCGCGCCGATCCGCCGCCTGATCGGCGCCGCCAACCTCGTCTCGACCGGCAATCTCTATGTGCAGGTGCCGGTGCGGCGCGGGGAGGGCGATCTGTCCCAGCTCGGCGAGACCTTCAACAAGATGACGCAGGAATTGCGCACGCAACGCGACGACCTGATGCGGGCGCGCGACGTCATCGACCGGCGCCGCCGCTTCACCGAGGCCGTTCTGGCGGGCGCGAGCGCCGGCGTCATCGGCGTCGATTCCGAAGGGCGCATCAGCATCCTCAATCGTTCGGCCGAGAAGCTGATCGGACAGCAGGAGTCCGACGCCGTCGGCCGCGATCTTGTCGCCGTGATGCCGGAGCTCGCGCCGCTGTTCACCGAGGCGCATTCGGGCATGCACCGCCTGGTGCAGGGCCAGATCACGATCAGCCGCGACATGCGCGAGCGCAATCTCTCGGTTCGCGTCACGACCGAACAGTCGGCCGACGAAGATCATGGCTATGTGGTGACACTTGACGACATCACGGATTTGGTGACGGCGCAGCGCACGTCGGCCTGGGCCGATATCGCGCGCCGCATCGCGCACGAGATCAAGAACCCGCTTACCCCGATCCAGCTTTCCGCCGAGCGCCTGAAGCGCAAGTACAGCAAGGTGATCACCGAGGACAAAGCCGTCTTCGAGCAATGCACCGACACCATCGTGCGCCAGGTCGACGACATCAAACGGATGGTGGACGAGTTCTCGCGCTTTGCCCGCATGCCCAAGCCCGTGATGACCGCCGAGGATGTCGCCGACACGGCGCGGCAGGTGGTGTTCCTGCAGCGCGTCGGCAATCCCGACATCGACATCGAGATTACGACCGAGCAGGAGCACATGCCGGCCAAGTTCGACCGGCGCCTGATCTCACAGGGGCTGACTAACATCGTGAAGAACGCGACCGAGGCGATCGCCGCGGTGCCGCCCGAACAACTCGGGCGCGGCCGCATCCATGTCTCGGTCAAGCGGGAGGGCGGCGACATCGTCATCGACGTGATCGACAACGGCACCGGGCTGCCGAAGGAGAATCGCAACCGGCTGCTGGAGCCCTATGTGACGACGCGCGAGAAAGGCACCGGCCTTGGTCTTGCCATCGTCGGCCGCATTCTGGAGGAGCACAACGGCCAGATGGAGCTGTCCGATGCTCCCGATGTCGCATCCGGCGGACGTGGCGCGTGGGTTCGCCTGCGCTTTGCGGCCGAAAGCGTCACGAGCGCGGCGCCCAGGCCTGCGGCGCCGGCGGAAGTCCTCGAAACGGCGGGTAAATAGTGATGGCGTCAGACATCCTGATTGTCGACGACGAGGCGGACATCCGCGAACTGGTTGCGGGCATCCTGCAGGACGAGGGCTTTG
Source organism: Hyphomicrobiales bacterium (assembly GCA_034669145.1). Taxonomy (GTDB): domain Bacteria; phylum Pseudomonadota; class Alphaproteobacteria; order Rhizobiales; family Xanthobacteraceae; genus PALSA-894. The sequence goes on along the minus strand of JAXDNY010000160.1, from coordinate 13,154 downwards.
AGACGCGCACCGCGCGCGACAGCGATGCTGCGCTCAATGCGATCGGGAGCCGCCGTCCGAATCTCCTGTTCCTCGATATCTGGCTGCAGGGTTCGAAGCTCGACGGCCTGCAATTGCTCGACAACGTGAAGGAGCAGCACCCCGAACTGCCGGTGGTGATGATCTCGGGACACGGCAACATCGAAACGGCCGTTTCGGCGATCAAGCGCGGCGCGTACGATTTCATCGAGAAGCCGTTCAAGGCCGACCGGCTCGTGCTGGTCGCCAACCGCGCGCTGGAGAATTCCAGGCTCAGGCGCGAGGTCAAGGAGCTCAAGCAGCTCGCCCCGCAGCCGACCAGTCTCGTGGGCAAGTCCCCCGCGATCAACCAGCTCCGCCACGTCATCGAGAAGGTCGCGCCGACCAACAGCCGCATCCTGATTGTGGGTCCGTCCGGGGCCGGCAAGGAACTGACCGCGCGCACCATCCATACGCATTCGCAACGCGCCGACGGACCGTTCGTCGTCATCAATGCCGCCGCGATCACGCCGGAGCGGATGGAATCCGAATTGTTCGGGGTCGAAGCGTCCAACGGCGCGCGCGAGCGCAAGGTCGGCGCGCTTGAGGAGGCGCATCACGGCACGCTGTTCATCGACGAGATCGGCGACATGCCGCGCGAGACGCAGAACAAGATTCTGCGTGTGCTGGTCGATCAGACCTTCCAGCGCGTCGGCGGCTCCAACAAGGTCGATGTCGACGTGCGCATCGTGTCCTCGACCACGCGCAACCTCGAAGCCGAGATCGCGGCGGGAAAATTCCGCGAGGATCTGTTTCACCGGCTCTCGGTGGTGCCGATCCGCGTGCCACCGCTCGCCGAGCGGCGCGAGGACATCTCCACGCTGGTCGATTATTTCATGGACCAGATTTCGCAGGCGACGGGCCTGCCGAAACGCAAGATCGGCGAGGATGCGATGGCGGTGCTCCAGTCGCACGACTGGCCGGGCAACGTGCGGCAGCTGCGCAACAACGTCGAACGGTTGATGATTCTTGCCGGCGGCGATGCCGACGCGGTGATCGATGCGTCCATGCTGCCGCAGGACGTCGGCGCGATGGTGCCGAACCTGCCGAACGGCAATGGCGGCGAGCACCTGATGGGGTTGCCGCTACGCGATGCACGCGAGATGTTCGAGCGCGAGTATCTGCGTGCGCAGATCAACCGCTTCGGCGGCAACATCTCGCGCACCGCCGAGTTCGTCGGGATGGAGCGCTCGGCGCTGCACCGCAAGCTCAAGGCGCTGGGAATCGGGTAATCTCTATCTGACGCTTTCCGGGGGCCTTCCTTGTCACGCATCGCCTACGTCAACGGACGCTATGTGCCGCATCGCGCCGCAAGCGTGCATGTGGAGGACCGCGGCTATCAGTTCGCAGACGGCGTCTACGAAGTGTGCGAGGTGAGGGGAGGCCGGCTCGTCGACGAGCGGCGTCACATGGACCGGCTGGAGCGCTCGCTCAACGAGTTGCGCATCGCCATGCCGATGCCGCGCAACGCGCTCGGCATGGTGTTCCGCGAGACCGTGGCGCGCAACCGGGTGCGGGACGGCATTCTCTATCTGCAGGTGACGCGCGGCGTCGCGCGGCGCGATCACGCGTTTCCGCCGCCCGGCACGCTGCCGAGCATCGTGATCACGGCGAAAAACTACGATCTCGACAGGCTCGAAGCAGGCGCGGCAGACGGCATCGGGGTCATTTCGGTTCCGGAGAACCGCTGGCCACGCGTCGACATCAAGTCGGTGTCGCTGTTGCCGAATGTGCTCGCCAAGCAGGCGGCGCGCGAGCAGGGCGCCAAGGAGGCCTGGTTCGTCGATGCCGAAGGCCGGGTGACCGAGGGCTCGTCCTCCAACGCCTGGATCGTGACGCGCGACGGCGCCGTGGTCACAAGGCCCGCCGATTTTGGCATTTTGCGCGGGATTACCCGTACCGTCGTGCTGGAAGTCATCGCCAAGCACGGGCTCAAGCTCGAAGAGCGGGCGTTCACCATGGAGGAGGCCTATGCGGCGCGGGAGGCCTTCGTCACCTCGGCGACGCAGTTCGTCATGCCGGTGGTGCGGATCGACGGGCGGCCGGTCGGCAATGGCGCGCCGGGCCTGATCGCGAGTGCACTGCGGCGGGATTACCACGATCACGCGGAAATCGCCTGAAGGGCGCCGAATCCGGCCTGCCGCAGCGAAACTGGGCTTGCACGGGTTCCCCCCGTACAATCTAATGCCGCTGCCACGTCCGCGTGCGGGCCATCACCCGTTCGCGGGGAAATCAACGTGACAAGAAAAGATCGCGGGACAGGGGTCCGCGAATAAAAACGGAACAACGGCAATGGCAGCCGAACGCGCGCAAAATCTGCAAGACACCTTCCTCAATCATGTCCGCAAAAGTAAGACGCCGCTGACGATCTTTCTGGTCAACGGCGTGAAGCTGCAGGGGGTCGTGACCTGGTTCGATAATTTCTGTGTGCTGCTGCGGCGGGATGGGCACTCGCAACTCGTCTACAAGCACGCCATATCAACCATCATGCCGGGGCACCCGATCCAACTGTTCGAAGGCGCTGAGGAAGCGCCGGCTGAGAAGGCCTGATTTGGAGCCACGCCGACGCGAGAAAACTGCCGTTCGCTCGGGCCCGCCGCAAGACGGAGCTGCGACCGGCCGCGCGATGGTGGTGGGTCCTTATCTGCGCCGCCGGCAGGCAAAGAGCGTTGCGCCTCGCGCCGAGGAGGGCGAACGCGCGCCCGCGGCACGCCTCGAAGAAGCGGTGGGCCTCGCGCGCGCCATCGATCTCGACGTGGTCGAGGCGGGGCTCGCCGCGCTCAACGACATCCGGCCCGCGACTTATCTCGGCAAGGGCAAGGTCGACGAGCTTGGCGCCATCGCGAAGGCCCACGAGGTCGAGATCGTCGTGATGGATTGCGCGCTCTCGCCGGTGCAGCAGCGCAATCTCGAAAAGGCGTGGGGCGCCAAGGTGCTCGACCGCACCGGGCTGATCCTGGAAATCTTCGGCCGGAGGGCGCGCACGCGCGAAGGCTCGCTGCAGGTCGAGCACGCGCATCTGACCTACCAGAAGAGCCGGTTGGTGCGCTCTTGGACCCATCTCGAGCGTCAGCGCGGTGGCTTCGGCTTCCTCGGCGGTCCGGGCGAAAGCCAGCTGGAGACCGACCGCCGGCTGATTGAGGAACGCATCGCGAAGATCGAGCGCGAGCTTGAGGGCGTGAAGAAGACCCGCAAGCTGCATCGCGACAGCCGCAAGCGCGTGCCTTATCCGATCGTCGCGCTGGTCGGCTACACCAATGCCGGCAAGTCCACGCTGTTCAACCGCCTGACGCGCGCCGATGTCGTGGCGGCCGACATGCTGTTCGCAACGCTCGACCCGACGCTGCGGGCGATCACGCTACCCCATGGCGCGAAGGTGATCCTGTCCGACACGGTCGGCTTCATTTCCGATCTGCCGACCATGCTGGTGGCGGCATTCCGCGCAACGCTCGAAGAGGTGATCGAGGCCGACGTGATCCTGCACGTGCGCGATGCGACGCACGAGGATACGGGCGCGCAGGCGCACGACGTGGAAGAAGTGCTGTGCGCGCTCGATATCGATCCGAACGACAACGCGCGGCTGGTCGAGGTCTGGAACAAGATCGACCGGTTGAACGCCGACGCGCGCGCGCAGATGGAAAACGTTGCCGAGCGGCGCGGCGACAACCGGCCGGTGCTGGCCTCGGCGCTGACCGGGGAGGGGCTCGATGCCCTGCTCGACACCATCGAGGCGCGGCTGGCGCAGCACCGGGTGATGCTCGACCTCGTGCTCGACCCGGCCGACGGCGCCGGCGTGAGCTGGCTGCACCGCAATTCCGAGGTGATGGCCAAGGCGATGCGCGAGGACGGCCGGCTCGGCATGACGGTGCGGGCGGACGCGACCAATGCGGAGCGGATACGGGGCAAGTTCTTAACTCCGACCTCATCCTGAGGAGGCGCCAACGGGCCCGGCCCGCTTGGGCCGGCCCGATGATAAACTCCGCGCCGTCTCGAAGGATGGCCATCAACTCCGCGCTTGCCGCCATCCTTCGAGACGCGCCCCATAAGCGCGGTTACGCGCGTCTTCGACGCACTATGGGGCGCTCCTCAGGATGAGGACTCCCCCGCCTTCGCGGCATCCCACAGCGCGTCCATTTCGGCGAGCGTGGCATCCGCCGGCTTCTTGCCCTTGGCCGCGAGCGCATCCTCGATCGCCGCGAACCTTCGCTCGAATTTCAGGTTTGTGGTCCGTAGCGCACTCTCGGGATCGGCGTCGAGGTGGCGCGCGAGATTGACGACCGCGAACAACAGATCGCCGATTTCGCCCGCGACTTTCTCCTGCTGTCCGCTATCGAGCTCGCTGGCGATCTCGTCGGCCTCCTCGCGAATTTTCGCCAACACCGCCTTCGGGTCGTTCCAATCGAAGCCTACTCGGCCTGCCTTCTGCTGCAGCTTGAGGGCACGCGCGAGCGCCGGCAGGCCGGGCGAAACGCCGGCCAGCGCGCCGTCGCGGCCGGGGGCAGGGGCCTTGCCCGCCTTCACGCGCGCGGCTTTCTCCTCACCCTTGATTCGGTCCCACTGAACGTTGACCTCGTGGATGGCCAGCCCGCCTTTGTCGCCGAACACATGCGGATGGCGGCGGATCAGCTTCTCGGTGATCGCCTGCACGACGTCGCCGAACGCGAACGAGCCTTGCTCCTCGGCCATGCGGGCGTGGAACACGACCTGCAGCAGCAGGTCGCCCAGCTCGTCCTTCAGGTCGTCGAGGTCGCCGCGGCCGATCGCATCGGCCACCTCGTAGGCTTCCTCGATGGTGTAGGGCGCGATGGTCGCGAAATTCTGCTCGAGGTCCCACGGGCAGCCCGAGCCGGGCGTGCGCAGCGCCGCCATGATCTCGATCAGCCGGGCAATGTCGCGGGAGGGCTTCATGCTGGTCTCATTCCGTGGCCGGTGGCGATCGCCGCCAGTTGGTCGGGGCGGTCGGGAAGGCTGTTCCCGCGCCAGACGATGTGCAGGTCAGGCCGCAACAGCAGGAAATCGTGGCCGTAGATGTCGCGCGGCCGCCGATCGTTCAGTTCGATGACGGAGAGTGGTGCCGATAGCGCGGCGAACGCCCGTTCGAGTGGCGCCGTTTCCGTGCGCGAGCCAAGACAGAGCAGCGTATAGCCGTCTCCGAGCCGGTCCGGCAGCGCGGTGCCGTCACCGAGCCATGCGTGGGGCAGGCGAGTGCCGGGCCAGGTCGTCGGAACGTAGTCCATGACATTGTGCTCGGGGCCTTCGCCCCGCTCGGGCCAGATCAGAGGCGAGCCCGCATACCGATAGCCGAGCTCGGCCCCGATCATCTCGTTCGACTTGCGCTGCTCCACATCGGCGATGCGTGTGAGGTTGGCGCGCGTTTCGGCTCCCTCCGCGGTGTTGTCGCGGATATTGGGCCGATAGGCCGCACGCCACTTTCGCCGGCCGAGCGTGGCGAAGCGCGAGGCCGCGACGTTCCGCTCGCCGACCTGCCGGCGCTCGATCTCGTAGGAGGGCAGGAGCCCCGGGCCACCCCAGCCTCGCAACGTTGCGGCGAGCTTCCAGGCGAGATCGGTGGCGTCGCCGACGCCGGTGTTCATGCCAAGCCCGCCGGTCGGAATGACCAGGTGAACGGCATCGCCCGCGAGAAAAACGCGCCCCGCCGAATATCTGTCGGCGAGCAGCAGGTTCTGCCGCCATTGCCCGACATAGAGCATTTCGTAGTCGACCGGCATCGCACAGGTCGTCTCGAACATGCGCGCCATGTCGCCGTCGTTCTCGACGACGGAGTGCAGGGTGAAGTGCTTGGTGGAGTCCTGCACGATCAGGAACGTCGATTGCCCGTCCGCCACGTGATAGTGGCGCCCTTTGCCGATCGGGATGCGCTCATAGAGATCGTCGCACCGGATCAGCGCCTGACGAAGCTGCAACAGATTGGCGTCGCCCTGCAGCGCGATGCCGAGTTCCTTGCGCACGAAGCTCCCGCCGCCGTCGCAACCGACCAGATAGTCGGCGGTAATTCGGACGTCCGGGCCGTCACCGTGCTTGATGCTGGCGGACACCGCTTCGGCGTTCTGACTGAACGCCACAAGCTCGCAGCCGTAGCGCACCGTCACGCTCGGCAATTCCTCGGCGATGGATCGGAGCAGCGGCTCAAGTGTATACTGGGAAATAAGTTGCGAGGGTTCGAGCGGCAGTGTGCCGTCGTTTCGCGCCGCAATTTCCGCTTTGGCTTGCGTCACTGAGGGGTAGGGCAGGTGCAGCAGCGGGGGATCGACCAGCGAGGTGACGATGAAAACATCCATCGGGCAATCGGCCGGGAGACCGGCTGCGCGCACCCGCTGCGCGATCCCCATGCGGCGATAGATCTCCATGGTGCGCGCGTTGCAGCGCTCCATCTTGGGCAGGAACTCCGGCGCGTCCTTCCGCTCGATCAGCGTGCAGCGGATGCCGCGTTGCCCGAGCGCGATGGCGAGCGTCAGGCCGACGGGGCCGGCGCCCACGACGAGAACCTGGGTGTTCATGGACGGCATGCTCGCCGGGAATTCTTGGGGACCGCGCGTCTACCGGCTGGCGTCAACGACGATGCCGGCTTCCGCCACGACCTTCTGCCATTTGACGATGTCGTTGGCGATGAAGTCGCGGAACACCTCGGGGCTTCCGCCGCCGGTTTTCAGGCCCTGCTTTGCCAGCTTCTCGATCACCTGGGGCGTGCGCAGGATGTCATTGATGGCCGCGTTGTAGCGATCGACGATCTCCTGCGGCGTGCCGGCCGGCGCAAGGATCCCGAACCACAGATCGACCTCGAAGCCGGTCAGTCCCAGCTCCTGCAAGGTCGGCAAATCCGGCGCGACGCGCGAGCGTTCCTTGCTGGCGATGGCGAGGAGGCGGACTTGATTGGTTTGCGCCAGCGGCATGATGACGTGAATCGACTGAAAGGCGAGGCTGACGTGGCCGCCGATCAGGTCGTTGGTCGCGCCCGCCGACCCGCGGTAGGGCACGTGGCGCATATCGGTCTGGGTCATCAGCTTGACGAGCTCCATCGCCAGATGGTGCGGCCCGCCGACGCCGGGCGAGCCGAAATTGATCTGGCCCGGCCGCGCGCGCACGTAGTCCAGAAACTCCTCGAATGAGGCCGCCGGGATCGAAGGATGCACCGCCAGCGCAAGCGCGCCGGTCCCGACGAAGATCACCGGTGCAAAGCTTTTCACCGGGTCGTACGGGACGTTCTTGAACAGGCTGATGTTCGCGGTGATCGGATTGGTGGTCATCAGCAGCGTATGGCCGTCGGGGACGGCGCGCGCCGCGATCTGCGTGCCGATGTTGCCGGTCGCGCCCGGCTTGTTGTCGACCGCCACGGGCTGACCCCAGCGCGCTTGAATTTCCTCGCCGATCAGGCGCGCCAGGATGTCCGGGCCGGTACCGGGCGAGTAGGGGACGATGATGGTGATCGGGCGATCCGAGAGCTTCTGCGCGGATGCGTCAAAGGCCATCCCGGCAGTCAAGCCGGCGGAAAGGAAAAACGCGATCGCGATCCCGCGGTGCATGGTGAACATGGCAATCCCCGTTGTCCGCGAACGGTAACACAACAACGGGCCCTCACGAGGAGGGCCCGCCGTATCGAACAGAAATGGCAAAGCTTGTCGGCTCAGTGGCCGGTCGCGTCCGCCTTGCGCGAGGCCTCGAACAGGAACCAGGTCCGCCGTTCGGTTTCGTCGATATAAACTTCCAGCAGGCTCGCTGTGGCCACATCCTCGTGATCGTCGCAAAGCTTGTGCGCCTTGCGCATCGCGGCGGCGACCGCCTTGTTGTCGTTCATCAGCTCGCGCAGCATCTCGTTCGGGCCGACGAACGGCGCGTCGTTGTCCTTGATCGACTGAAGCTGCGCGATGTGGCCGATCGAGCGCAGCGTGGTGCCGCTGATCTTGCGCACCCGTTCGGCCAGCGGATCGGTGGTGGCGAAGATCGCATCGGCATGCTCGTCGAGCATCAGGTGGTAGTCGCGAAAATGCGGCCCGCTGACGTGCCAGTGGAAATTCTTGGTCTTGAGATAGAGCGCGAAGGCGTCGGCCAGGATGCCGTTCAGCGCCTTCGAGATTTCGGTGACCGCCTTGTCGTCGAGGTCGGTCGGCGTATCGAGAGCGGGCGCGGGAACACCGCGCTTGAGGTTGGTCACTTTGCTCACGGGTTTTTCCTCGTGGGTTTCAGAGGGCGGGAGAGCGCGTTTCCGGACGCCGTTGGATAATGCTTGGGCTTGCGCTTCCGGTTCCATGACGGGCATCAAATAACCCTAGATTCGCATAAGACATATTATGGAATATTCCGTGCAAGGAGGCGGTACCTAGCAAGCCTTTGAAACGACGAAAGTTTTAGGCAAATTGCCTCAGGCTTCAACCCGCATCCCGTCGTACGCCGGCTCGATACCCGGCGGCAGGCTCAGGCGCAGCACCTCGTAGTCGACATCGGAGTGCATGTTCGTCAGCACGGCGCGCTTCGGTTGGAGGCGCTCGATCCAGGCGAGCGCGTCGGCGACGCTGAAATGGCTCGGGTGCGGATGGTAGCGCAGCGCGTCGACGATCCACAAATCGAGCCCGGCGAGCGCCGCGGCGCTGGCGTCGGGCATGTCGTGCAAATCGCTCGAGTAAGCCGTGCCGCCGAACCGGAAGCCGAGCGAGTCGATCTCGCCGTGGTTCTGCCGGAACGGCAGCACGTCGATCAGGCCGCCCTTCCCGTCAATCGTTAACGGCTGGCCCGCCGTCAGGCCCTGCATGGTCAGGATCGGCGGGTACTCGCTGCCGGGCGGCTTCACGAAGCAATAGCCGAAGCGGTCCATCAGCAGCCGCGCGGTCATCACATCCGCATAGGCGTCGAGGCGTCTGCGCTGGTGGATGAAGAGGGCGCGCAGGTCGTCGATGCCGTGCGTGTGGTCGGCGTGCTCGTGGGTGTAGAGGATGGCATCGAGCCAATCGGCCTTGGCGTCGACCAGTTGCTCGCGCACGTCCGGCCCGCTGTCGACCAGGATGCGCGTGACGCCATCCGGACCGGCGCGCTCGACCAGCAGCGAACAGCGCCGCCGCCGGTTCTTCGGATTGGTGGGATCGGTCTTGCCCCAGCCGAGACCCGGCCGCGGGTTTCCGCCGGATGAGCCGCAGCCGAGAATCGTGAAGGTCAGGCTCATGCGGCCGCGGCTGCCGCGCGCGGGACTTTGGAGAACAATTTGAAGAAATTTTCCGTGGTCTGGCGCGCGATCTCTTCCGGCGTGACGCCGCGCACCTCGGCCAGCATTTCGGCGACTTTCACGACGTAAGCCGGCTCGTTGCGCTTGCCGCGATACGGCAGGGGGCTGAGATACGGCGCGTCGGTCTCGACCAGAAAGCGATCCGCCGGCACGTCTTTGGCGACGGCGCGCAGGCCGGCGGAATTCTTGAACGTCACGATGCCGGTGAAGCCGATGTACATGCCGAGCGCGACCGCGCGGCGCGCCAGCTCCGGCCCGCCGGTGTAGCAATGCAGCACGGCCGGGAAGGGCCCCTGCCCCATCTCCTGTTCGAGAATCCGCGCGGTGTCCGCGTCGGCCTCGCGCGTGTGGATCACCAGCGGCAACCGGCTCTCGCGCGCCGCCGCGATGTGGGCGCGGAAGCCCTGTTCCTGCGCGTCGCGCGGCGAGTTGTCGTAGTGATAGTCGAGCCCGGCTTCGCCGATCGCCACGACCTTCGGATGCTCCGCGCGGCGGACAAGATCGTCCGCCGTGATGTCGAGCTCCTCGTGCGCGTGATGCGGATGCGTGCCGACCGAGCACGTCACGTTCGGAAAGCGCTCCGCGATGGCCAGTACCTGGGCGTGGCGGCGCACGCGCGTCGAGATCGTCACCATGCGGCCGACGCCGGCCGCCTCCGCGCGCGCTACAACGGCATCGAGTTCGGGCGCGAAGTCGGGAAAATCGAGGTGGCAATGGCTGTCGACGAGCATGGCGCTCAACCCGCTTTGCTGGCTTCCGGCTCGACATAGCGCGGGAACACCGGCGCGGGGGCCGGCAACGTCGTGCCGGGCGCGATGCGGTGCGCCGCGTCAAGCGCCGCGAAGTCCCGCTCCGGTTGCGGAATAGCGAGTAAATCCAGCAGCTTCGCGGCGGATGTTGGCATGAAAGGTTGAGCCAGGATGGCGACCTTCCGGATCACCTCGGCGGTGACGTAGAGCACCGTCCCCTGCCGCGCCGGATCGGTCTTGGCCAGCGCCCACGGCACTTCGCCCGCGAAATAGCGGTTGGCATCCGCCACCACGGCCCACACGGCGTTGAGCACCTGGTGCAGCGCTTGGGTCTTCATGGCCTCGCGCGCCTTGCCGAGCATGGCGTCGGCGGCGGCCAGAATGGTCTGGTCGTTGTCCGAGAACACGCCGGGCGTCGGCACCACGCCACCGAGCTGCTTGCCGATCATGGTCAGCGACCGTTGCGCCAGATTGCCGAGATCGTTCGACAGGTCCGCGTTGATCCGGTTGACGATCGCCTCGTGGCTGTAGTTGCCGTCCTGCCCGAACGAGACCTCGCGCATGAAGAAGTAGCGCAGCGGATCGACCCCATAGGCTTCGACCAGCGCAAACGGGTCGGCCACGTTGCCGACGGACTTGGACATCTTCTCCCCGCGATTGAGGATCCAGCCGTGGCAAAAAATATGACGCGGTATCGCGATGCCGGCCGACATCAGGAACGCCGGCCAGTAGACCGCGTGGAAACGCACGATGTCCTTGCCGATCACATGCAAATCGGCCGGCCACCAGCGCTTGAAGCTGGCACTCTCCGTGTCGGGGAAGCCGGCCGCCGTGATGTAGTTGGTGAGCGCATCGACCCACACGTACATCACGTGCTTGTCGTCGCCCGGCACCTTCACGCCCCAGTCGAACGTGGTGCGCGAGATCGACAGGTCTTTCAGCCCCCCGCGCACGAAGCTCGACACCTCGTTCAGCCGCTCGCGCGGCAGCACGAAGTCGGCCACCTCGGCGTAAAGCTTCAAGAGCTTGTCGGCGTAGGCCGAGAGCTTGAAGAAATAGCTCTCCTCCTCGACCCACTCGACCGGCGTGCCTTGCGGTCCGAGGCGCGTGTTATTCTGGTCGAGGCGTGTCTCGCTCTCGTCGTAATAGGCCTCGTCGCGCACCGAGTACCAGCCGGCGTATTTCGACAGATAGATGTCGCCGTTTGCTTTCATCCGCTCCCAGATCGCCTGCGAGGATGTGTGATGGCGCTCCTCGGTGGTGCGGATGAACCGATCGTTCGAGCAGTTGAGCAGCGTCGCCATCTCCTGGAAACGCGCGGTGTTGCGGTCGACCAGTTGCTTCGGCGTAATGCCTTCCTTCGCGGCGGTCTGCGCGATCTTGATGCCGTGCTCGTCGGTGCCGGTGAGGAAGAACACGTCGTAGCCGTCGAGCCGCTTGAAACGCGCGATCGCGTCGGTCGTGATGACCTCGTAGCCATAGCCGATGTGCGGCGCGCCGTTCGGGTACGCGATCGCGGTCGTGATGTAATAACGGGGCTTCTGAGCCGAACTTTCTTGCATGCTGGTTGGTATCAACCGCGCGTGGCTGCCGCAAGCCAGCCGAACACGTTGAACACCAACGGCTTTCGCTCCAGGTTGAACACCTTCGTGTCGTCCGCTGCGACGTTGAGCTTGTCCCACACGTCCGCAATGCGCAGGAGCCGGGAGGGCTCGGCGCCCGGCACCGTGACGCGGGCGCTCAGCCAATCGCGCACCGCATCGACGAAGGCCGTGAACGCCGTCTCGTCGCTGCGCCCGAGCGCATCGCCGAGTGCATGCAGTTCGCGCGGATCGACCGCCGGAAGCGCGGCCAGCATGGTGTTGACGCGCTCGCGCACGGCGAGCGCTGCGCCGCCGATGAGATCGAGCGAGCGCGCCACGCTGCCGTCGGAGGCGAGCGCGGCCGCTTTGATGTCGGGCTCGCCCGCGTCGCGCCCGAGTGCTTCGGCGGTTGCGCGCACCACATCTTCAGCAGCGAGGGCGCGTAGCGCAAGCTGCCGGCAGCGGGAACGGATCGTCGGGAGCAGGCGCCCGGGTGCATGGCTCACCACCAGCAGCAGGGCCTTGGCGGGCGGCTCCTCGAGGATTTTCAAGAGCGCATTGGCGCCGGCGGCGTTGAGTTCGTCGGCGCTGTCGACGATACAGACCCGCCAGCCCCCCTCGCCCGCCGTCGAGCCGAAAAAGCCGATGGTGCGCCGCACGTCGTCGACCGCGATCTGGGTGCGCAGCTTGCCATTGTCGCCCACGGTGCGTTCCAGCGCGAGCAGGTCGGGATGCCCCCGGGCGGCGACGCGGCGGACGGCGGAATGATCGAGCGGGAGCGCAAGCGACGTGGCGCTGCGCACGCGGCCCGCCGCCTGATCCGGATAGGCGAATACGAAGCGCGCCATGCGATACGCGAGCGTTGCCTTGCCGATGCCGCGCGGGCCGCCGATCAGCCACGCATGCGGCATGCGTCCGCCGCGATAGGCATCGAGAAACGCCTGCTCAGCCTCCGCCTGGCCGTAAAGCGAAACGGTTTCGCGCGGATGCGGGACGTCGTGCTCCTCGCTCACGACGCCACGCCCTGCACCATCAGCGGCTCGCCCGGATTGAGCCGCGTGTTGACCGCCGACCAGACGAACTCGCTGACCGTGGCGGCGTCGGCGCCCGCGTTGATCACCACGCAGCGGTTGGGCTCAAGCTCGGCCAATTCCAGATAGGCCTCGCGCAGCTTCTTGTGGAAGTCGAACGCCTCGCCCTCGAAGCGGTCGATCGTGGCATTGCCGCGCCGTCTGGCGGCGCGCGCAAGCCCCTCCTCGGGCGGAATATCCAGGATGATCGTGAGATCCGGTCCCAACTCGCCGACGGTGAGCTTCTCCAGCCGCGCGATCAGCCGCGCGTCCACGTTGCCGAGCACGCCCTGATAGATGCGCGTCGAGTCCGCGAAGCGATCGCTGATCACCCAGTGCCCGCGCTCCAGCGCCGGGCGGATGGTCTGGCGCAGATGATCCGCGCGCGCCGCCGCGAACAAAATCGCTTCCGCATGGGGCCCGAGCGGTTTCGCGGCGCCCGAGAGCAGCACGTGGCGGATCG
>JAXDNY010000159.1:0-8819 GCA_034669145.1 Hyphomicrobiales bacterium | reverse complement strand
CGGCGATACCTACACGTTCATCGATTGCCCCGGCTCGGTCGAATTCATCCACGACATGCGCGCGGCGCTGCCGGCGGTCGACGCTGCGGTCGTGGTGTGCGAGGCGGACGAGAAGAAAGTGCCGCAGTTGCAGTTGATCCTGCGCGAGCTTGAAGAGCTGAACATCCCGCGCTTCCTGTTCCTCAACAAGATCGACAAGGCGGACAAGCGCGTCCGCGAAACCATCAAGCTGTTGCAGCCGGCCTCGCGCGTGCCGCTGGTGCTGCGGCAGATTCCGATCTGGACGAACGATATCGTCATCGGTTTCGTCGACCTCGCGCTCGAGCGCGCCCATATCTACAAGGAGCATGCGCCGTCCGAGGTCGTGCCGCTGGAAGGCGACAATACCGACCGCAACAAGGAAGCGCGCTTCACGATGCTGGAGTCGCTCGCCGATCACGACGACGAGCTGATGGAGCAGTTGCTCAACGACATTCCGCCGCCGCGCGACAAGGTGTTCGACGATCTCGCCAAGGAGCTGCGCGAGGGCATGATTTGTCCGGTGCTGATCGGCTCGGCGACGCGCACCAACGGCGTGCTGCGTCTGATGAAGGCGCTGCGCCACGAGGCGCCCGGGATTGCCGACACGGTCAAGCGCCTTGCCGTCAAGCCGACCGGCGACGCGGTCGCCTGCGTGCTCAAGACGCAGCACAGCGCGCATGGCGGCAAGATGTCGATCGCGCGCGTGCTCGCCGGTCAGGTCGGCGACGGTACGACCTTGACAACGCCAGAGACCGAAGTCGGGCGCGTCGCCGGCGTGTTCAAGCTGCTCGGCCACAATACCGAGAAGCGCGGAGCGGCGACCGCGGGCGAAACCGTGGCGCTCGCAAAGCTCGATCACGCCAGGACCGGCGACACGCTCACGGCCGGCAAGCAGGCGCATCCCGCGATCCGTCAGGTGGCGCCCTATCCGCCGGTGCTCGCGATCGCGATCACCGCCAAGGAGCGCAAGGACGACGTGAAGCTCGGTCAGGCCCTCAACAAGCTGCTCGATGAGGACCCCTCGCTGATGGTCGTGCACAATCCCGAGACCCACGAGATCGTGGTTTCGGGGCAGGGAGAAATGCACTTGCGCGTCGCGACCGAACGCCTGGCGGACCGTTTCACGGTGCCCATCACGCGCAACAAGCCGAGCGTCGGTTATCGTGAGACCATCAAGAAGCCGGTGCTCAACCAGCGCGGCCGGCACAAGAAGCAGTCGGGCGGTCACGGCCAATTCGGCGACGTGGTGATCGACGTGAAACCGCTGCCGCGCAGCAGCGGATTCGTGTTCAACGAGGTCATCACCGGCGGCGCGGTGCCGCGCAACTACATTCCGTCGGTCGAGGAAGGCGTGCAGGACGGGCTCAAGCACGGCCCGCTCGGCTTCCCGGTCGTCGACCTGCAGGTGACGTTGACCGACGGCTCGTATCACGCGGTCGATTCCTCCGACATGGCGTTCCGCCAAGCCGGCCGCATCGGCATCTCGGAGGCGCTGCCGAACGCGCAGCCGGTGCTGCTGGAGCCGATTCATCTGGTCGAGATCGTGTGCCCGAACGACGCGACGGCGAAGATCAACGCAATCCTGTCCGGGCGGCGCGGCCAGATCCTCGGCTTCGACACGCGCGAAGGCTGGGCCGGGTGGGACTCGGTGAAGGCGATGATGCCGGAGACCGAGATCGGCGACCTGATCATCGAAATCCGCTCGGCCACTGCCGGCGTCGGCACGTTCACGGCCAAGTTCGACCACATGGCCGAACTGACCGGCCGCACCGCGGACCAGATCATCGCGGCGAAGAAGGCCGCGCAGGCGGCCTAAGGTCACGCGACCGTGCCGCAAGCGTGACTTGTCTGTGAACCGCGTTTGGCCGTAACTCTGGTGCAACAACCATCAGAGGGTCTGCCCTTATGCACGTGATTCATCGCCGAGGATGGGAAATCCCCGAGCATCGGGCGACGCCGGAGGGCGTGTACCTGAACCGCCGCGCGCTTCTCGGCGCGGCTGCGGGCGCGGCGGCAACGCTTGTGCCGGGCATTGCGGGCGCGCAGCGCGTCACCGACATTCCCGATCCGACCAAGGATCTCTATCCGGCCAAACGCAACGAGAAATACGGAATCGGTGACCGGCCGATCACGCCGGAGGAGATCAACGGCAACTACAATAATTTCTACGAGTTCGGCGGAGCGAAGAACATTGCCAAGGCCGCGCAGGCCCTGGTGATCCGTCCCTGGACGGTGAAGATCGACGGGATGGTGGAGAAGCCGTTCGACATCGCGATCGACGATCTGATCCGCAAAATGCCGCTTGAGGAGCGGCTCTATCGTCATCGCTGCGTCGAGGCGTGGTCGATGACGATCCCGTGGAGCGGCTTTCCACTCGCCAAGCTCGTCGAACTGGCGCAGCCGCTGTCGTCGGCGAAATACGTCGTGATGCAGACGTTCCAGGACAAGACCGCGCCCGGCTTCAAGCAGAGCTGGTATCCGTGGCCCTACACCGAAGGGCTGACGATGGAGGAGGCGAACAACGAGCTCGCGTTCCTCGTCACCGGAATGTACGGCAAGCCCGCGCTGAAGCAGATGGGCGCGCCTCTGCGTCTCGCGGTGCCGTGGAAGTACGGCTTCAAGTCGGTCAAGTCGATCGTGCGGTTCAACTTCACCGATCAGCGGCCGAAGACTTTCTGGGAAGGGCTGCAGTCGTCCGAGTACGGCTTCTGGGCCAATGTGAATCCGGAGGTGCCGCATCCGCGCTGGAGTCAGGCGACCGAGGAAGACATCACCACCAAGCAGCGCATCCCGACCGTTCTGTTCAACGGCTACGGCGAATATGTCGCGGGCCTCTACAAGGGATTGGAAAAGGAACGGCTATGGGTGTGAGCGCAGCGTAGAAACGTTCTGCGTCTTGTCGCGTTGCTGGAAATTTCACTCTGCCAAATCGCGCCTCAAGAAAAAACCGGACCCTTGCGGGTCCGGCTGTAGTCTTGCCGGCTTTGACACCGACAATCACCTTCCAGAGGGGAACAGCTGGCTGCATCGCGATTGCTACCTGGGAGGAACAGCAACCGGTTGCCTACAGCGCAATTGGAGTATGGAGCGCATCGCGCTTGCGAACAACGCGGATGGCGGCATGTCAGCCATGCGACGTGCGCACGCAGCAATTATTTTGATTTGTCAGAAATTCCACTGCTGTGCTTTCGCCACCAGAAAATCGCGAAACACCTGGATGCGCGCCACGGACTTGAGCTCTTCGGGATAGACAAAGAACGCATCGAAGGTGAAGTCGTCGGCATCGCCGAACAATTGCACCAGCCCGCCATTCTCCTCGACGAGGTAGTCGGGGAGCATCGCGACGCCAAAGCCGCGTTGGCACGCACGCAGCACACCGAGCACGTTGTTGATGGTCATCCACGGCGTGCGCGGCCCCTTGCCGTCGCGCCCCGCTCCAATCAGCCATCCGGAACTGCGCAGATGGGCCGGCACGGTCGAGCCGCCGAGCACCAGCAGGCGATGGTGGTCGAGATCCTCGTGGCTGCGCGGCGTGCCGAAGCGCTTGAGATACTCGGGCGACGCGTAGGCGTGAAAGTGCATCGTGAACAGCTTGCGCTGGATCAGGTCGGGCTGCGTCGGCAAGCGCAGCCGGATCGCGACGTCGGCCTCGCGCATCGCTAGATCGAGTTCCTGCTCGGTGGTGAGCAGCGTGATGCGGATGTCGGGATAGAGCTCGAGGAATTCGCCGAGCCGCGGCGTCAGCCAGTGCACGCCAAGACCGACGGTCGTCTGCACTTTCAGTTCGCCGTGCGGCTTCTCGCGGCTGTCGGTCAGCTTGGTGCGCGCCGCCTCCAGCTTCATGAACACTTCGTGCGCGGTTCGATAAAGCAACTCGCCCTGTTCCGTGAGGATCAGTCCGCGCGCATGGCGATGGAACAGCGGCGCGGTGAGCTCCTGTTCGAGCGCGCTCACCTGGCGCGATACCGCCGACTGCGACAGGCCGAGCTGCTCACCCGCATGGGTGAAGCTGCCGGCCTCCGCGGCGGCATGAAAAACCTTCAACTTGTCCCAGTCCATTCGCTCTACTGCCCCTCTGCTCCTTCGCGGAGTTCTTGTTATTCGGCCGCGTCGCGGCGTTCTTCCTCGGCGGCGAGATATTTCTCGGCTTCCAGCGCCGCCATGCACCCCATGCCGGCGGCAGTGACCGCCTGGCGGTAGATGTCATCGGAGACGTCGCCGGCCGCGAACACGCCGGGCACCGAGGTCGCGGTGGAGTGCGGTGCGACCTTGACGTAGCCCGACGGCTTCATCTCGAGCTGGCCCACGACAAGTTCAGTTGCCGGCGAATGGCCGATCGCGATGAACACGCCATCCGCGCGCATTTCGGTGACCGCACCGGTCTTGACGTTCTTCAGCGCGACGCCCTTCACCTTGAGCGGGTTCTCGTCGCCGAGCACATCGAGCAGCGTGGTGTCCCAGATCACCGAGATCTTCGGATTCTTGAACAGCCGGTCCTGCAGGATTTTCTCGGCGCGGAAGTGATCGCGCCGGTGCACCACGGTGACATGCGAGGCAAAGTTGGTGAGGAACAGCGCTTCCTCGACCGCGGTGTTGCCGCCGCCGATCACCAGCACTTCCTTGCCGCGATAGAAGAAGCCGTCGCAGGTGGCGCAGGCGGAAACTCCGTAGCCCTTGAACTTCTGCTCGGAGGGAAGATCGAGCCAGCGCGCCTGCGCGCCGGTCGCGAGCACGACGCTGTCTGCGAGGTAGACATCGCCCGAGTCGCATTCGATCCGGAACGGGCGCTGCGAGAGATCGAGCCGGGTCACCTGATCGCCGACGAGCCGCGTGCCGACATGCTCGGCCTGCTTTTCCATCTGCTCCATCAGCCACGGGCCCTGCACGGTCTCGGCGAAGCCCGGATAGTTCTCGACGTCGGTGGTGATGGTGAGCTGCCCGCCCGGCTGGATGCCGCGGATCATGATCGGCTCCAGCATCGCGCGCGCCGCATAGATCGCAGCGGTGCAGCCGGCCGGACCGGAGCCGATGATGATCAGCTTGGCGTGGGTAACCTTGGACATTTGGAAACTCCTGTCCGCCCGGAGGCAGGCCTTTCGCCCGCCTTGGCGGCCGCGCGCCCCGCGCGCGCGAACGAGTCGTATTGCCTTGCAAATGTAAGGCTTCGGCCGAGCCATGCAAGATACGCAACCCTGAACTCACAGCCCCGGAACACGCTTCGGCCGCGGACTGCTCCCCGATACCGTTCCCGCGCAATATTCTTTCGCGTGGCGGTATTTTCAGGCTACACCCTCGTCAAACACCCCCGATTCCGCTCCCGGAGAGTCCCGTGTCTGCCCGCCTCGATGCTATCGACTGGAAGATCCTGAAAGAACTGCAGGACGACGGCCGCATGACCAATGTGGAGCTGGCGCGCCGGGTGGGCATTTCGGCCCCGCCCTGCCTGCGGCGTGTGCGCGCATTAGAGGAAGCGGGCTTCATCAAGGGCTATCGCGGCCTGCTCGACGAGAAGCTGCTCGGCTTCGACGTGATTATGTTTGCGATGGTGCACCTGTCGAGCCAGGCCGAGGCGGACCTTGCGGCATTCGAGGCGTTCGTGCGCGCGCAGCCGATCGTGCGCGAGTGCTGGATGCTGTCGGGCGAGATCGATTTCATCCTGAAATGCGTCGCGCCCAACCTCGCGGCGTTTCAGGCCTTCGTCGCGGAACTGACCGGCGCGCCCGCGGTGCGCAACGTCAAGACCTCGCTGACACTGCGCAATTCCAAGGACGCCGCCATGGTGCCGCTGGAGTTGAAGAACGACGCGTCGTAGCTGTCATCCCGGAAGCCGCCGAAGGCGGCTATCCGGGATCCATATCAACGCTGGCTTGGAGTGTGAGGCTCGATGGGTCCCGGCTCTCGCTGCGCTCGGCCGGGACGACAGGCGGCGACTACCGCCACTCGATCTTCTTCACCTCATAGGCCTTCGCGCCGCTCGGCGTGACGACCTCGACCGAGACGCCCTTGGTCTTGCCGATCAGCGCGCGCGCGAGCGGTGAGGTGATCGAGATACGGCCCTTCTTGGCATCGGCCTCGGGCTCGCCGACGAGTTGCCACACCTGCTTCTTGTCGGTGTCCTCATCGATCAGCGTGACGGTTGCGCCGAACTTGATGGTATCGCCGGACAGCTTGGAGACGTCGATCACCTCGGCGCGCGCGAGCTTGTCCTCAAGCTCCGCGATGCGGCCTTCATTGAGCGACTGGGACTCCTTGGCGGCGTGATATTCGGCGTTCTCCGAGAGGTCACCGTGCGTGCGCGCGTCGGTGATCTGCTGGATGATGCGCGGCCGCTCCACCTGCTGGCGGTGCTTCAACTCGGTTTCGAGCACCGCGTAGCCGGCGGCGGTCATCGGGATCTTTTCCATCGCTGCAGCTAGCCTCCGACCTCACAAAAAAACTCAGATCGCGTGCCGATCCCAACCGGCCACGCGACCACAGACTCTGGTCCAACTCTTACCGTCCTTGCACCCGGCCGGCCCGACGTCAGGCCTTGCCGCCGAAATAGCTCTGCAACGCGCGAACCTGAAGATCGCCCTCGAGATGGGCGCGGATCCCCTGCGCCGCAGCGACGGCCCCGGAAAGAGTGGTGTAGTACGGGACTTTGTGCAAGAGGGCAGCCCGCCGCAACGAGCGGCTGTCGGTCAGCGCCGTCATCCCGTCGGTGGTGTTGAAAACGAGCTGAACGCCGCCGTTTTTGATACGGTCCACGATGTGGGGACGGCCTTCCAGCACCTTATTGACCTTTTCGGCCGTAATCCCCTGCTGGCTCAGGTAGCGCTGGGTTCCACCCGTCGCGATCACCTTGAAGTTGAGCTTTTCCAAGAGCTTGATGGTCTCGACAATGCGCGGCTTGTCGCTGTCGCGCATCGACACGAAGACCGTTCCGGTGCGCGGCACGCTGGAACCGCCCCCGAGCTGGCTCTTCGCGAAGGCGATGTCGAAGGACATGTCGAGCCCCATCACCTCGCCGGTCGACTTCATTTCCGGACCAAGCACGGTATCGACGCCGGGGAAGCGGGCGAACGGGAAGACGGCTTCCTTGACGCCGACGTGGTCGAATTTCGGTGTCCTCAATTGGAAGCTTTTAAGCGACTCCCCCGCCATGACGCGCGCGGCGATCTTGGCAACCGGGAGCCCGATCACCTTGGCGACGAACGGCACCGTGCGCGAAGCGCGCGGGTTCACTTCGAGCACGTAAATGACGCCGTCCTTGATGGCGTATTGCACGTTCATCAGGCCGCCGACTTTCAGCGCGAGTGCGAGTTCGCGCGTCTGGCGCTCCAGTTCGGCGATCGTGTCGGGGGAAAGCGTATGCGGCGGCAGCGAGCAGGCCGAGTCGCCCGAGTGGATGCCGGCTTCCTCGATGTGCTCCATGATGCCGGCGATGAAGGTGTCCTTGCCGTCGGCGAGGCAGTCCACATCGACCTCGGTCGCGTCGGATAAGTAACGGTCGAACAGCAGCGGATTCTTGCCGAGCACCGTATTGATTTGCCCGGTCTTGTCGTTCGGGTAGCGCGCCTTGACGTCATGCGGCACGAGTTCGGGCAGCGTGCCGAGCAGATAATCGCCGAGCTGGCTTTCCTCGCGGATGATCTGCATCGCGCGGCCGCCGAGCACGTAGGAGGGGCGCACCACGAAGGGATAGCCGAGGTCGGCGGCGACGAGCCGCGCCTGCTCGACCGAATACGCGATCCCGTTCTCGGGCTGCCTGAGCTTGAGCCGATCGAGCAGATGCTTGAAGCGGTTGCGGTCCTCCGCAAGATCGATCGCGTCCGGCGAGGTGCCGAGGATCGGCACGTCGGCCTTTTCGAGCGCCTCGGCGAGCTTGAGCGGGGTCTGCCCGCCGAACTGCACGATGACGCCATGCAGCGTGCCGTTCTGGCGCTCGGTGTCGATGATCTCCAGCACGTCTTCGGGCGTGAGCGGCTCGAAATACAGCCGGTCCGACGTATCGTAGTCGGTCGACACGGTCTCGGGATTGCAGTTGATCATGATGGTTTCGTAGCCCGCCTCGGCGAGCGCGAAGCAGGCATGACAGCAGCAGTAGTCGAACTCGATGCCCTGGCCGATGCGGTTCGGCCCGCCGCCGAGGATCACGACCTTTCGTCTGTCGGAGGGCTGCGCCTCGTCGGCGACGCTGCCGGCGAAAGGCGTCTCGTAGGTCGAGTACATGTAGGCGGTCGGCGAGGCGAATTCGGCCGCGCAGGTGTCGATGCGCTTGAACACCGGACGCACGCCGAGCGCACGCCGCGCCGCCGTGACGTCGGCTTCGGCGCGTTTCGTGAGCACCGCAAGCCGCGCGTCGGAGAAGCCCATCGCCTTCAGGCGGCGCAGCGCACCTGCCGTTTGCGGCAAGCCCTTGCGGCGGATCCGGTTTTCGGTTTCGACGATCCCGCGGATCTGCGCGAGGAACCACGGATCGATCTTGCACGCGGTAAAGACTTCCTCGTCGCTAAAGCCGAGCCGCATTGCCTGCGCGACCTTCAACAGCCGGTCCGGCGTCGGCGTGCCGAGCGCCGCGCGGATCACGTTCTTGTCGTCGCCCTGGCCGAGGCCGTCGATCTGGATTTCATCGAGTCCGGTGAGACCGGTCTCGAGCGAGCGCAAGGCTTTCTGCAGCGACTCCTGGAACGTGCGGCCGATCGCCATCGCTTCGCCGACCGATTTCATCGAGGTGGTCAGCACCTGATCGGCGCCGGGGAATTTCTCGAACGCAAAGCGCGGAATCTTCGTGACCACGTAGTCGATGGTCGGCTCGA
>JAXDNY010000158.1:0-12879 GCA_034669145.1 Hyphomicrobiales bacterium | reverse complement strand
CGACGAAGCTTACGAGCTGCTCGGGATCGGCACCGAGTATCTCAGCACGCAAAGACACTCCACCTTCACGGCCGAGGCGCATGTGCGCTATCTGCGCGAGTTGCGCGAAGGCGATCCGGTGCGGGTCACGTTCCAGCTGCTCGACTACGACGAGAAGCGCATCCACTATTTCCAGCAGCTGTTCCACGCGACGGACGGCTGGATGTCGGCGACGTCCGAGAACATGACGCTGCATGTCGACATGACGGCCAAGAAGGTCGCGCCGTTTCCCGCAAAGGTGAAGCGCACGCTCTGCCGCATGAAGGCGGAACACGCCCGCCTGCCCCGCCCCGAGGCCGCAGGCCGCAGCATCGCGATGCCGGCGAAGGCCTAAGAACTCGGTTCCAGACAATCGCCCTACCCCTCGCCAAAGCGGGGTGGCGATGCCATTTTCACCACACATGGATTCGCCGAAAATCGCCCAACCCTCGCGTCAGGACCTCGCGGGACCGTCTCCCGTCGCGGGCGGCATCGCGGCGCGCGCGCGTGCCAATGCGGCGGCGCCGTACCTGAACGGTCTCAACCCGGAGCAGCGCGAGGCGGTCGAGACCCTCGACGGGCCGGTGCTGGTTCTCGCCGGCGCCGGGACCGGCAAGACGCGCGTGCTGACCACGCGCATCGCCCACATCCTGTCGCTGGGCAAAGCGCGCCCGTCGGAGATCCTCTCGGTCACCTTCACCAACAAGGCGGCGCGCGAGATGAAGCTGCGCGTCGGCGCGATGGTGGGGCAGATTGTCGAGGGGATGCCGTGGCTTGGAACGTTTCATTCCATCGGGGTGAAGATCCTGCGCCGCCATGCCGAGCTTGTCGGGCTCAAGCCTGACTTCACCATCCTCGACGTCGACGATCAGGTCCGGCTGTTAAAGCAGCTGCTAGAGGCCGGAAATATCGACGAAAAACGCTGGCCGGCGCGCGTGCTCGCCTCGATCATCGACGGCTGGAAGAACCGCGGCCTCACGCCCGACAAGGTCCCGCCGGGAGAGTCGGCAAGCTATGCCAATGGCCGCGGGCTGGAACTCTACAAGGCCTATCAGGCGCGGCTGAAGACGCTCAACGCCGCCGACTTCGGCGATCTGTTGATCGAGACGCTGCGGCTGTTCCGCGAGCACCCCGAGGTGCTGCGGCAGTATCACGAACGTTTCAGATACGTGCTTGTCGACGAATATCAGGACACCAACGTCGCGCAGTATCTCTGGCTGCGCCTGATCGGCCAGGGCTCGAAGAACATCTGCTGCGTCGGCGACGACGACCAGTCGATCTACGGCTGGCGCGGCGCCGAGGTCGACAACATCCTGCGCTTTGAGAAGGATTTTCCCGGCGCGAAAGTGATCCGGCTGGAGCGCAACTATCGCTCCACCGGCCACATCCTCGCCTCCGCCTCGCATCTGATCGCTCACAACGAAGGCCGGCTCGGCAAGACGCTGCGCACCGAGGACGAACCCGGCGAGAAGGTGGCGGTCACCGGCGCGTGGGACTCGGAGGAAGAAGCGCGCGCGATCGGTGAAGAGATCGAAGAGTTGCAGCGCGGCGGTCACTCGCTCGAGGAAATGGCGATCCTGGTGCGCGCCTCGTTCCAGATGCGCGAGTTCGAGGATCGTTTCGTCACGCTCGGCTTGCCCTACCGGGTCATCGGCGGCCCGCGCTTCTATGAGCGCGCCGAAATCCGCGACGCGCTCGCCTATCTGCGGCTCGTGAATCAGCCCGCGGACGATCTGGCGTTCGAGCGCATCATCAACACGCCGCGGCGCGGGCTCGGCGATGCGACGCTGCAGGCGCTGCAGCATCATGCGCGGCGCCAGAACGTGCCGCTGCTGCAAGCGGCCCGCCTGCTCGCCGAGACCGAGGAACTGAAGGCGAAGCCGCGCGGCGCAATTCGCGATCTGGTCGAAGCCTTCGACCGCTGGCGCGCCCAGAAGGACACGCTGCCGCACACGGAACTCGCCGAACTCGTGCTGGATGAAACCGGCTACACCGAGATGTGGCAGAAGGATCGCTCGGCCGACGCCGCCGGACGGCTGGAGAACCTGAAGGAACTCGTCCGCTCGATGGAGGAGTTCGAGAACCTTGCCGGGTTCCTCGAACACATCTCCCTCGTGATGGACACCGACAAAGGCGAGGGCGTCGAATCGGTGTCGATCATGACGCTGCACTCCGCCAAGGGGCTCGAATTCGACACCGTGTTCCTGCCGGGCTGGGAAGAGGGCCTGCTGCCGCATCAGCGCTCGCTCGACGATCAGGGCCGCGCGGGCCTCGAGGAGGAGCGGCGCCTCGCCCATGTGGGCATCACGCGCGCGCGGCGCCGCGCGAAAATCTATTTCACCTCGAACCGGCGCATCCATGGGAGCTGGTCGTCGAGCATCCCGTCGCGCTTTCTCGACGAATTGCCCGAGGCGCACGTGCAGGTGACCGAAACCAAAGGCGGGTTCGGGAACTTCGGCCAGAATTACGGCGCCTCGCGCTTCGACCGGATGGAAAGTTTCGGCTCAAGTTACACCACCCCCGGTTGGCAGCGCGCGCAGGCGCGCAAAGCGCACAGCGAGTTCGACGAAGACGGCGACGAATATCTGGCGCAGGACGAAACAGTCGCCCCGCCGCCCGATAAAAGCCGCGCCCAGAAAAGCACCAAGCGCCGCCTGCCGCTCACCATCGAGGGCGAACTGGTGGCGAAATCCACCGGGACCGTGTCCGACTTCACGCTGGGCGACCGCGTGTTCCATCAGAAATTCGGCAACGGCAATGTGACGCACATCGACGGCAACAAGCTCACCATCGCGTTCGACCGGGCCGGCGAAAAGCGCGTGGTGGACTCATTCGTCGAGCGGGTTTGACGGCAATTCGACGCGTCTTTTCAACAAAGCATTTGCTTTGCATCCAGAGCGGCTGGGGTGCTCCGCGACAAATATTGCGGTTGCGATTTTTGTGCCGAAAGCGCAGTGTGCGCGCGCTTTCGCCGTTTACTCCAGGAGATCAAGATGGCTGTCGGCAATGTGAAATGGTTCAACCCTACCAAAGGCTACGGCTTCATTCAGCCGTCGGACGGCGGAAAGGACGTTTTCGTGCATATCTCGGCCGTGGAACGCGCCGGACTGAGCACGCTTAATGAAGGCCAGCGGGTCGAGTACGAGCTCGTGAGCAATCGCGGCAAGACTTCGGCGGAAAATCTGAAGGTCAGCTAACCTCCAAGATAGCCGCAAAACTTTTGGTCCGCGGCCACGCGGACCAAATCCGGCGCAGGTCCTTCGGACGCTGACGTGACCGCGCCACCAAACACCATCGCGATCTTTATCGACGCGGACGCCTGCCCGGTAAAGCAGGAAGTCTATCGCGTCGCGCAGCGGCATGGGCTGAAGGTCACTGTCGTGTCCAACAGCCCGATCGCGGTGCCGCGCGATCCACTGATCGAGCGCGTGGTCGTTTCGGCCGGCATGGATGCCGCCGACGACTGGATCGCCGAGCGCGCCACACGCGGCACCATCGTGGTCACCCAGGACATTCCGCTCGCCGCGCGCGCCGTGAAGGCGGGCGCCGTCGCGATCGCGCCGAACGGCAAGCCGTTCTCCGAAAGCTCCATCGGCATGACGCTCGCGACGCGCAACCTGATGGATCAGCTCCGCTCGGCCGGCGAGATCACGGGCGGGCCGATGCCGTTTGCGCCCAAGGATAGATCGGCGTTTCTGCAGAGCCTGGAGCGCGAGATTGTGCGGCTGAAGCGGGAGGGCTTCACCGCGTAGCCGCATCCGTTGTTGCAACCATTTCGGCGCCGCGCAGTTGCCGTGTGTTACGGCGACATACAGGAGCGTGCGATGGGATTGCTCGACGGACTTCTCGGCGGAAGACAGCAAGGCAGCGGCGGAATGTCTCCGCTCATGATGTTGCTGATGGGCGTTCTCGCCTACAAGACCTACAAGGGCCACGGACGGCTGGCGGACATGCTGGGGCGAGGCGCGCCGGCTGGTGCCCCGGGCGGCACCGTCACGCCTCCGGCATCGGGCGGCCTCGGCGGTCTTCTGGGTGGCGGCCTCGGCGGCCTGCTTGCAGGCGGCGCGGCGGGCGGTCTGCTCAATGGCGGCCTCAGCGATTTGCTCAACCGCTTTCAGCAAAACGGACACGGCGACGTCGCAAATTCGTGGATCGGCACCGGCCCCAACCGCGCCGTATCGCCCGACCAGCTTCAGGAAGCGCTCGGACCCGACACCGTGAACTCGCTCGCCGAGCAGGCTGGCCTCTCGCAGATCGACGTGCTGTCAGGATTGAGCCGCGATCTGCCCGACGCGGTCGATCAGCTCACGCCCGAGGGGCGGATTCCGGAGGGGTAGGGCGCGCGGGCCGCCCTTTCTCGCTTGGTAATCCGCCGCGTCGACCCGCAAGCTCGCCGTCAATCCTGGCTCGCTCCTTCGTGGCGCCCTGGGATGACGATGTGCTATATCGGGTCGCGAGGTAACTGCCATGCCAACGCGCGGAACGGCAAACGAAGCCGAGTTGGTTCCCACCGCCGACGCGGCCGGGCCGGCGTACGATCGCGACTTCTATTCCTGGTCGCTCGAACAAGCGCGCCTCGTGCGCGAAGGTCGCTGGGGCGCGATCGACCGCGAGAATGTGGCGGAGGAGATCGAATCCTTGGGCCGCGAGCAGTTCAACAAGCTGGAGAGCGCTATCCGCGTGCTCCTGCTCCATATGCTGAAATGGGATTACCAGCCGCGCAAGCGCTCGCGCAGTTGGGCTCTGTCCATCGCAGCGCACCGCGTGGGACTTGATGACGTGCTGTCGGACAATCCCGGCCTCAAGCCGCGCATTGGAGAAGCGATCGCCCGTGCGCATCGTCGGGCGCGCATCGAGGCGGCCAAGGAGACCGGCTTGGATATCAAGCGCTTTCCGCAGGCATGTCCCTACAGCTATGACGACATCGTCGCGCGCGAATTCACGCTGTAAGCCTCACGCCCGCAGCGCCTGAACGAAAGGCTTTCCTTTCGTCACCTTCGCCGCATCAGATCGAGCAACCCATCCCAAACCTCGGTCAATGCATCGAGGCGCTCCGAGGCCGCCTGCGCGACGGTGGCTATTGCCCGTCCCTCCTCATCCTGGCCATCTAGCAGACCGTGGCCAATCAGCCGAAGCGCTTGAACGAACGCCGCCGTTTCCCTGAGTGGGGGCTCGATATCAAGGGCGCGATCGATGACCTTTTCTCGGAAGTCGCCAGCCCGCGCGCGCGGACGTTTCCTCGGCGCACGTCCGGTGCCTGGCATGGCATTGCCCCAGGATGGAGAGTTCGATAATTTCTCTATCAATCGGAGCGATTCGTGTCAACAAAAAAATTATCAATTCGCGAGATCAAGGCCGCCCGCGCGCTGCTCGGCTGGTCGCAGGACGACCTTGCCGAACACTCCGGCGTATCCGCGCCGACGATCGGGCGGCTGGAGGCCGATGGCGGCGAGATCGGCGGGCGCGCCGAGACGGAACAGAAGATTCGCCGCGCGCTGGAGAGGGCCGGGATCGAGTTTCTCAATGGCGATCAGCCGGGGGTGCGGCTGCGAAAAAGGAGATGAAAATCCGCGCACCAAAGAAGAAAGCTGCATGGACTTACGAGCGCGAGATCGAACGTCTCATTGAAAAGCTGCCTCTTGATCTACTCGCCGACAAGATCAGGGAAAAACTGGCGACGAAAGGCCGGTCATTGCCGCTCGCAAGACGTCGTGCAATCGCCAAAGGGATATTGAGGGACGGTGTTCGACAAGTTGAAATCACGTTGGCACCAGGTGAAACTGGCCATGATGGCATCGAGTTAGCTGACGAAGATTTCAGAGACATCTTAGATCGATTAGACAAGTTTTCTTCCGAACAGCTTCCTAAACTGACAGAAGACCTAATCTCAGCTACTTCCCCAGCAGTTCTCTCGACCTTGAACCGCCGATGGCCTCGCGAATTAAAAAAAGACCACAAGGCGATGGAGGGATTCCGCGATCGACTGTATCTTCGCTGGGGCCGCGGACTGGATGGTCTACGCATGCTTGCCAAGATCGCCCGGGAAGTTGGTCAAACCAATAGTCGGAACCGGCTGATATTGGATGGCACCAACGTTAAGCTACATGACGCGTTCTTCAAGTTACATGCGCGCGCCTGCCAAGTAACCGAAGAAATTATCTGCCTTCTTTCGTCTGGATTCGCCGACGGGGCCATGGCCCGGTGGCGAACACTGCACGAAATTGCAACCGTTTCTCTGGTGTTATCAAAAGGAGGCGAACAGCTTGCGGAAAGATATTTAGCGCATGAAATTGTCGAGACGAAAAAGGGCGCTGATCTGTACCAAACATATAGCGAACGATTGGGCCAAGACCCCTTCACGCCCGCCGAGTTGGATGCAATCGAGCGCGAGTACGTGTTAGCTCTCGACAGGTACGGTACAAACTTTCGAAGTCAAAATGGGTGGGCTTCCGAATATGTGAAAAAGGGCAACCCGAACTTCGCCGATCTTGAGATCGCGGCCGGTGTTGATCACCTACGACCATACTATAAACTTGCTAGCCATAATGTGCATGCGAATCCTAAGGGCGTGTTGTTTAAACTAGGATTTTTCGGCGATGCCAACACGCTTCTGGCTGGTCCAAGCAATGCGGGGCTAGCGGATCCCGGACACAGTACGGCGATTTCGCTAAATCAAATCTCAGCCACCATTTTACATTTTTTCCCATCGTTCGATAACATCATCGCGGTAAAGGTGATGAGTCTACTCGCTGATACAATCGGCAAGGAATTCTTGAAAGCTCACAAGCAGCTGGAACAAGACGAGTTGGACCGTCGAGCTCAAACAGTTCCGTCCCGGCGCGGGAAACGAGGCAGGCACAAAGATAGACGAAAGAAGGCGCGATCAAAGCAATCTGGGTGAACGTGCGCCGCTGAAGGTGAGCGGATTCTACGCCGCCCGCTCCCCCGCCCCCATCACCTTCGTGTCGCCGTTCGCCGCCTGCCCCGGCTCGAACCGCGCGTTGTTGATCGCCTCGATTGACCGCTCGACCGCGCTCCACAGTTTCGCGATCTCGACACCGGCCGCGGTCGCGGGGCCGATCTCGGCGGCGCTGGCGCCGGCCGCGAGCGTCGACTGAAAGCCTGCGCGCTGGCTGATCTGGCCGGACCACACCGGGATCTGCAGGCCTTCGAAATAGGCGCGCGACGCCGCGACCAGATTGGACTCCTTCTCGTCGCGCTTCACAGGCGCGGCGTTGATCACCACCGCGTACGGCCGGTCGCGTTCGCGCGCGACCTTCACGGTCTCGCGCACGGCCGCGAGATCGAAGAAGCCGGGGCGCGCCGGGATCAGCACCATGGTGGCGACGCGCACCGCCTCCTGCACGACGACCCACATGGTCGGCGCGGTGTCGATGAAGACGTAGTCCGTGCCCTCGATCATCGCGAAGGCGAGCGCGCGGTCGAGGCCGCGCTCGGGCGTGACCAGTTTGGGCTGCCCGTCCCGGCGCAGCGAGTGCCAGAGCGAGAGCGAGCCCTGCGGGTCGGCATCGATGATGGTGACGCGCTTGCCGCAGGCGTGCGCCTGCGCGGCGAGCTGCGCCGTGAGCGTGCTCTTGCCGGCGCCGCCCTTGCGGGATGCGAGCGTGATGACGTTCATGAGCCACTCCTTCGTTTGTGGCTCCGGGACGGTGGCGCCGGCATGGTTAACGAAAGGTTAATGGCGCCTCTGTTGTCCCCGCAACAGCGCCCTTCACGTTCGCGTCATTAAGGATGCGGCCCGGCGGACCATTCCGCTTTGAAACAAATCCCGCCATAAAGCGTCATTAGTCTGGGGTCGGCGGCGTTAGGGAAGATCGATCATGTTGCGTCACAGTTTCGCGCTCGCAGCGTTCGCCGCCTGCGCGCTCACCGCCGCGCCGGCCGCACAGGCCGCCGTCACGGTCACCATCGACAAGTCGATCCAGCAGATGACCGTCGAGGTGGACGGCCGGCCGCTCCATCGATGGCCGGTGTCGACCGGCAAGGGCGCGCAATACGACACGCCGAGCGGCAAGTTCAAAGCGTTCCGCATGGAGCGCGACCACTTCTCCAAGGAGTGGGACGACGCCCCGATGCCGCATTCGATCTTCTTCACCCCGAAGGGCCACGCGATCCACGGCAGCTTCGACGTCAAGCGCCTCGGCACGCCGGCCTCGCATGGCTGCGTGCGGCTTGCGCCGGCCAACGCCAAGACGCTGTTCGAACTGGTCGAGCAGGAAGGCGTGCTCAACACCACCGTGGTGCTCACCGGCGTTGCGCCGTCCGGCGCGCCCGCAGTGGCGCGGCGGCGTGTGCCGCCTGTGGATGACCTGGACGAGGGCTCCGTCCAGCAGCAGGCGCCGCAGCCCGGCCCGCGCTACGGCTCGAACCAGCCGGCCTACGGCAATCCGTATTACACGCAGCCGCAGTACGCCCAGCCCCAATACGCCCAGCCGCAATATCAGCCGTACGGCCAGCCGCAGACGCTGCCGCGGCCGGGCTACGTCTATCGCGATCCCTACAGCGGGCAGGTCTACCAGCAGCCGCGCCCGCGCAGCCTGTTCCCGTTCGAATAATCGCTGCGCCAGGCAGGCGAAGGACCCTCTCAAAGAGTCGCCGCAATTTGCTCCCCAAATGTGGCGACGGGGAGCGCCATGGATGCCGACATGACGAGATTGGGGCAATGGGCCGGCGCGGTTATGGCCGCGCTGCTTGTGGGCGTCATCGGCGTCGCATCGGTTGGCGAGTCACGCGCGCAGGACCCGAGAAAGCATTTCCAGAAGAAGGCGCCCGCCGCCAAGGCTCCGGTCCAGCCGCTGCGCAAAGGCCCGATGGGCAACGCGGCGTTCGGGCCGAACCGCACCACAATGGCGCCGGGCGGGCGGATGCCTGGTCCGGGCCGCGCGCCCGGCACGCAGGCTGGCCCGAACGCGGCCCATCCCGGCGCCCGCTTTGGCAATGTCCAGCCCGGCAACCGCGCTTTCGGCAATCAGCCCGGCAATCGCGCATTCGGCAACAACCAGTTTCGTCCGCGCGGCTTCACCAACCGCGATCCGGGCCTGCGTGCGGTCAACGCCCGCACGCCGCAACTGCGGCAGGTGCAGCGTTTTAGCCACCGCAACGAAATGCTCGCCGTGCGCGCGAGGATTCCGGTCTATCCCTTGCCCGGCGAACGCAATTTCACCGGCGTGCCGCCCGTCACCGAGACGCGATATGTGGCAACCGAAATGGTCTGCCAGTGGGGCGCCGACATCACGCCGCAGCGAATCGAGGAGATCGCCCGCTAGCACAATCTCACGATTCTCGGCGTCCAGCGTTCCGCGCTGACCGGTGCGACGCTGGTCCACTTCCGCATCGACGGTAATCGCGCGGCGCGCGAGGTCGTGCGCGCGATGGAAGCCGAGCGGATCGTGTCGCAGCCGAACTACGTCTATGTCATCGGACAGGGCGCGCAGCCGGCGGCGGCAAGCTCCGAAACCGGCGATCAGCAATACGTCGCCAACAAACTGCGGCTCGCCGACGTGCACAGAATCGCGACCGGCAGGGGCGTGACGGTCGCCGTCATCGACAGCGAGATCGACCAAGCCCACGCGGAACTTGCAAAAGGAATCGCGGAGCGGTTCGACGCGGTGGGCAAGCCGGATCGGCCGCATCTGCACGGCACCGGCATGGCCGGCGCGATCGTCTCGCAAGGCCGCCTGATGGGCGTAGCACCCGGTGCGCGGACGCTCGCGGTGCATGCCTTCAGCACCGGCACGCAGCAATCGCCGCAGGCGACAACGCAGAGCATCGTCGCCGGCCTCGATTGGGCGATCTCGAAAGGCGCACGCATCATCAACATGAGCTTCGCCGGACCGTACGATCCGATCCTCGCGCTCGCGCTGAAGAAGTCTTACGAGAAAGGCGCGATCCTGATCGCGGCCGTCGGCAATCAGGGGCCGAAGTCGCCGCCGCTCTACCCGGCGGCCGACAAGCACGTGATCGGCGTCACCGCGGTCGACGAAAACGATCAGCTCTACAAAGGCTCCAACGTCGGCGTGCAGGTCGCGGTCGCGGCGCCGGGCGTCGACGTGATGGTGCCGGCGCCGTCGGATGCCTATCAGCTCACCACCGGCACGTCGGTTGCCGCCGCGCATGTGAGCGGGGTTGCGGCGCTGCTGCTCGAGCGCCACCCGCAGGCCGATGCCGCGACGATCCTCGAAGTCCTGACCTCCAGCGCGACGCGGCTTGGAGCCAACAAGCGCGACGACAGACTGGGCTGGGGCCTGGTCGATCCGCTCGCAGCGCTCGCCGAACTGGATGCGCGTCTCACCGACGCCAAGGTCGCCGCTCCGGCAACGGTTCCGGCCCCCGTTCAGGCCGCGGCCCCGGCGCCGCCCTCGACGGCACCCACGCCCGCCGCGGCGGCTTCAAGACCCGCGCTGCCGCGGCCGGGCCTCTACGTTCCCAAGCAATAGTCAGGTCGATTGAAACTGTGGAGGCGTGCCGCGCATTCATGAGCATGCGTTGACCGCGTGCGCTGCCGCGCGCTACTGGACAAGCTGGAATCAATCGTCGTCGTCAGAATGCCTGTCCGCAAGCAGACCAAAAACAAGTCGAAGCTCAACGGCGCGCGTTCCTTCCGCGTCGGCCGCTCGCGCACCGGGCTCGGCGTGTTCGCGACCGAGCCGATCAAGAAGAACACCTACATCGTCGAATACACGGGTCCGCTGCTCACCAACGCGGAGTGCGAAGAGATCCCCGACAACCGCTATCTGTTCGAGGTCAACGCGCGCTGGACGATCGACGGCTCGCCGCGCAAGAACGTCGCGCGCTACATCAATCATTCGTGCCGGCCGAACGCCGACCCGATGATCCGCGACCGCCGTATCCGCATCAAGGCGATCAAGAACATCGCGGCGGGCGACGAGATCACCTACGACTACGGCAAGGACCACTTCAACGCCTACATCAAGCCGAAAGGCTGCCGCTGCGACAAATGCCGCGAAAAGCGGCGCAAGGAGCGGGCCGAAGTGCGCGCCAGGAATGCGCGCAAGCGCAAGCGCGCCGAGCGGGCGAGGCTCGCTTAGTTTCACTCGGCCATTCCGGGGCGGCCGAAGGCCGAGCCCGGATCGACCGGTGAGTTACGGGCGCGACTTCGATCACGTTTGGCTGATCGCCGTTTCGTGGCTTCCACGGCCGTCCCGGAATGACATAGGCTCCCCCACCGCCCGCTCGGGCGCAACAATATCGGGGAGGACTTTCCATGCGTGCGTACTATCTTTCCGCCGTGCCGCTGGTCTGCGCGCTCGGCATGCCGGCCAACGCCCAGCTTCTCAACCAGAAGGCCATTCCGGCCAACATGGCGATCACCATCGCGCAAACCGTGATCGATACCTGCAAGACCAACGGCTTCGCGGTTTCGGTGAGCATCGTCGGGCGCTCGGGAGAACTCATCCTGCAGGTGCGTGGCGACGGCACCGGCCCGCACACCATGGAGAACAGTTTCCGCAAGGCCTATACGGCGCGGACGTTCCGAGGGCCCTCCGCGGCGCTTGCCAAGCGGCTCAAGGATGACCCGCTGCTTCCGCTCATTCACCTGTCCAACGTCGTCGCGGCGGCGGGAGCTTTCCCGATCAAGGCGGGCGAGGACGTGCTTGGGGCGGTCGGCGTCTCGGGCGCTCCGGGCGGCGACAAGGATGAAGTCTGCGCGCAGGCCGGGATCGACAAGGTGGCGGATCAGTTGAAGTAGGACGGCTTCAGGGAGCGCGGGTTTCGGCCCGCGCGCCCGGGATCGCATCCGGCGCAATCTCCGCGATTTCGGCGATCAGCTTCTTCAGGATTGCCTCGCCGAACGTCTCGAAATTCTTGGCGGCGATCATGAACGCGCCGGGACCGCCGATCACATTGTCGCGGAAGTACTGATCCAGATTGGGCTCGAGCGCGAGGATCGGCAGGCCGTTGATCCCGACGCCCCGCGCGGTGGCCTCGTCACGCGCCTGGTTCACCGGCCGGCCGCGGTTGTTCGAACCGTCGCCCGAAATGTCGATCACGCGCCGTGCCGCCCGGTAGGGATTGTCGAACAACAGTCCCATCGAAGCATCGATCGCGCCCGAGATCGACGTGCCGCCGCCGAACAGCTGGCGCGGCGCCCGCGCGATGGCATCGGCGAAGGCGTTGGCCGATGCCGCATCCGAGATTTTCGTCCAGGGCACGACGGTGACCTGCAGCGCCGGCCCGGTCCATTGCATCATGATCACGGCGATCGACTGGGTCGGCCCGGACTGGATCGCGCCGATGACGCGCGGATGGCGGAACGCCGCGACGTAGCCCTGCTTCTGCAGCTCGAAGCGAATCTGATCGACGCTGCCCGAGGCATCGACCGCGAGCACGAGAGCCAGATCGACGGATTGAGGCGATTGCGCCGCAGCGGGAAACGCAAGCGCGATGGCGAGTACCACGAGGGTGCAAACGAGGCGCCGCATTGCTCAACCCGTCATTCCGTGGCACGCCGAAGGCGTGAGCCTGGAGTCCATAACCACGACACGCGCATGTGAGCACATCACGCGAGGCGATGTCTCGCTGAACAAGAGAGGCCTGTGGTTCTGGATTCCGGGCCCGGCCCGTTGGGCCGTCCGGGATGACAGCGGAGCTACGCCGCGACCCGATGCATCGCGGCGCCCGCGTACGCGCCGTGGATCGCCTTCACCGAGCGGTCGATCGCGCCCCATAGGGCGGCGATCTCGGCGGCCGCAGGCGAGTCCGCGTCGTATTCCTTCACGCCCTCGCCGTATTCGAGCGACATCGAATAGATCGTGCGATGGGTGATCTGCCCGGCCCACACCGGCACGTTCAGGCCCGCCAGCACTTCGCGCACCTGCG
>JAXDNY010000157.1:0-2937 GCA_034669145.1 Hyphomicrobiales bacterium | reverse complement strand
TCGCGCGCGGCGGTGAGCTTGCCGATATCGCAGTCGATGGTGAGGTAGAATGTCGGCATCGACTGCGTCGCAGCCGTGAGCCGCTGCGCGATGGTGCGCCGCATGCTGTCGTGCGGGACAAGTTCGTAGGAACCTTCCTCGTATAGTCCGAGAATCTGTTTGTCGGACATAGCAGGCGCAATCGCCGGCGCGCCGGCGGCGGGCGCGGCTGCCGGAGTCTTCAGCCCCTTGCCGGATTTTGCCTCTTCGACATCCCGCGCGATGACGCGGCCATGTGGGCCCGAGCCGTTGATGCGCGAGACGTCGATGCCGGCTTCTTTCGCGAGACGGCGCGCGAGCGGCGACGAAAAGATGCGGCCGCGCCCGTTGGTTTGCGGAGCGGATGCTGCCGCCGGGGCGGCTGCAGGCGCGGGCGGAGGAGCTTTGGCCGCTGGTGCTGGCTCGGGCTTTTCTTTCGGCGCTTCGGCTTTCGCCTCCCTGGCTTCGGGCTTCGCTTCAGCCTTGGGTTCGGCTTTCGCTTCAGCCTTCTGCTGTAGGGCGGCTCCCGCCGCCTTCACGTCCTCGCCATCGCCCGCCAGCACCGCGATTACGTCATTGACCGGCACATCCTGGGTGCCCTCGGGCACCAGGATTTTTGCCAGCGTCCCCTCGTCGACGGCCTCCACTTCCATGGTCGCCTTGTCGGTCTCGATCTCCGCGATCACGTCGCCGGACTTGACCTTGTCGCCCTCTTTCTTGAGCCACCTTGCGAGATTGCCCTTTTCCATCGTCGGCGACAGCGCAGGCATCAGAATGTTGATCGGCATTGTCAGTGACCCTGTTGCGATCGCGGCGTGGTCTTGCCGAGGTCGGTCGGCCGCTCGATTTCGGCGTCGAACATGTCGACGATGCGGGCGAGCGCCTCGTCTTCGGTGAGCTCGCTCTCCCGCGCATAGGCGCGCGCGGCGTGGCGGGCGATATCGACCAGCAGCAGGCCCCACATATCCGGCTCATCGAACGCGCGCATGAACGCGATCGACAGCCCGCCGTCGACGACAAACGCGCGCAATACCTCCTGGGCGTCCTCGCGGCCGATGACGTCGGGGGGCAATGGCTGCTCCTTGGGGCCCGCCATGGTCTACCTGTAACAAACGGCCTTGGCGGCTTCGACCACCTCGGCCACGGACGGCAATGCCAGCTTTTCCAGATTGGCGGCATAGGGCATCGGCACGTCCTTACCCGAGACCCGCGCCACCGGCGCGTCGAGATAGTCGAAGGCGTGCTCCATGATGCGCGCGGCGATTTCTGAGCCGACGCCGGACTGCTGCCAGCCCTCCTCCACAGTCACAGCGCGACCGGTCTTCTTCACGGACTCAATGATGGTCTCTGTATCCAGAGGACGCAGCGTACGCAGATCGATGACCTCGGCCTCGATGCCTTCCTTCGCGAGCTCGTCGGCGGCCTTCAGCGCATAGGTCATGCCGTTCGACCACGAGATGATGGTGACATGACCGCCGGAGCGGACGATGCGCGCCTTGCCGATCGGGATCACATAGTCGTCGAGCTTCGGCACCGGCCCGGAGTGGCCGTACAGCATCTCGTTCTCGAGAAAGATCACCGGATTGGGATCGCGGATCGCGGCCTTCAGCAGGCCCTTGTAGTCGGCCGCCGAGAACGGCGCGATCACCTTCAGGCCCGGGATTTGCGAATACCATGCCGAATAGTCCTGGCTGTGCTGGGCCGCGACGCGCGACGCCGCGCCGTTAGGTCCGCGGAATACGATCGAGCAGCCCATCTGGCCGCCGGACATGTACAGCGTTTTGGCGGCCGAATTGATGATCTGGTCGATCGCCTGCATGGCGAAATTGAAGGTCATGAACTCGACGATCGGTTTCAGCCCCGCCATTCCCGCGCCGACGCCGACGCCGGCAAAGCCGTGCTCGGTGATCGGCGTGTCGATCACGCGCCTGTCGCCGAATTCCTGCAACAGTCCCTGCGTCACCTTGTAGGCGCCCTGATACTCCGCGACCTCCTCGCCCATGATGAAGACGTCGGGGTCGCGCCGCATCTCTTCCGCCATCGCGTCGCGCAGCGCCTCGCGGATGGTCATGGTGACCATCTCGGTGCCCTCAGGCACTTCCGGATCGGGCTCGGCAACGGCCTTCGGCGCGGACGGCGCTTTCTTCTCCTCGCCCTCGCCGGATTTCGAAGCAGGAGCCTCGGCCTTTGCCTCGGCTGGTGGCGCGGACTCCGCGGCCTTCTGCGCCTTCGCCGGCGCACCGGCCTTGCCAAGATCGGCGGCGCTTTCGCCATCGGCAAGAATGGTGGCGATCGGCGTGTTCACCGCGACATCGGCGGTGCCTTCGGGAACAAGGATCTTGCCGAGCGTGCCCTCGTCGGTCGCCTCGACTTCCATCGTCGCCTTGTCGGTCTCGATCTCGGCAATCACGTCGCCGGATTTGATCGTTTCGCCTTCCTTTTTCAGCCATTTGGAGAGGTTGCCCTTCTCCATGGTCGGCGACAGCGCAGGCATCAGCACTTGAATGGGCATATCGACTCCAGAAACTTCAGCTTGCGCGTTCAGCGATAAACATCGGTCCACAACTCGGCCGCATCGGGCTCGGGATCGGCTTGCGCAAAATCCGCAGCCGCGTTGACGATCTCGCGCACCTCGGCGTCGATCTGCTTCAATTCCTGCTCGGTCATCTTTGCGGTAAGCAGGCGGTTGCGCACCTGCTCGATCGGATCCTGGTCGTGGCGGACTTTTTCGACCTCCTCGCGGGTGCGATATTTTGCCGGGTCCGACATCGAATGCCCGCGGTAGCGATAGGTCTGCATCTCGAGAATGTAAGGCCCCTTGCCGGAGCGGCACCACGCCACCGCCTTGTCGGCGGCCGCCTTCACGGCGCGAACGTCCATGCCGTCGACCTGCTCGCCGGGGATGTTGAAGGAGATGCC
>JAXDNY010000156.1:0-3544 GCA_034669145.1 Hyphomicrobiales bacterium | reverse complement strand
TCGGCGGGCGGCTCGGCCAAGCAGGCGCGCGACCGCGCCAATCAGGCCGTGCTGCCATTGCGCGGAAAAATCCTCAACGTCGCCTCCGCCACCAAGGACAAGCTCGCCGGCAACCAGCAGCTTGCCGACCTGGTGCAGGCGCTCGGCGCCGGCACCGGCGTGCATTATCGCGACGAGGACCTGCGCTACGACCGCGTCATCGTGATGACCGACGCCGACGTCGACGGCGCGCACATCGCCTCGCTGCTGATCACGTTCTTCTATCGCCAGATGCCGCAACTGATCGAGCGCGGGCACCTCTATCTCGCGGTGCCTCCGCTCTACCGCCTCAGCCACGGCGGCAAGACGTTCTACGCCCGCAACGAGACGCACCGCGACGAGCTGTTGAAAAAGGAATTCCACGCCAACGCCAAGGTCGAGATCGGCCGCTTCAAGGGCCTCGGTGAAATGATGGCGGCGCAACTGAAGGAAACCACCATGGACCCGAAGAAGCGCACGCTTCTGAAGGTCATGCTGCTGACCGACGACCGCGCAGACACCGAGTCATCGGTCGAGCGGCTGATGGGGAACAAGGCCGAGACGCGGTTTGCGTTCATTCAGGAGAAGGCGGAGTTTGCCAGCGAGGAATTGCTGGATGTGTGATCACCAATTTGCCGTAGGGCGGGCAAAGGTGCGAAGCACCGTGCCCGCCGCATGGATGTGATGGCGGGCACGCGCTACGCGCTTTGCCCGCCCTACAATCGAATGGCACTCGCATGATCAATGCAGCTGCAGTCGATGTTCGCGTAACGACGACAGCATCCATGTCGTGCTGGCTGATGGGCGGGAAGTCACCGCACCGCTCGCCTGGTCGCCGCGTCTTGCGGAAGCAACGAGCGAACAACGCAAGAACTGGCGTTTGATCGGACGCGGCCAGGGCATTCACTGGCCTGATGTCGATGAGGACATTTCGGTCGCGAGCCTGTTGAAGGTCGCATGATGGAGAGGCGATGCTGAAAACCTCGAAGAAAAAGAGGCCGTATTCTGCCGCCGATCTGCGGGCAATTTCCGACAATCCGGAGTGGACGAGGAAGGACTTCGCCAAGGCCGAGCGCCTCGACGAGGCATTCCCGGACCTCGCCCGCACGATCAGGCGCCGTGGCAGATCGCGATCCAAGACCCGCATAATCTGTAGATGAGCCCTGCTAGCGAAATCTATTCGGTCGCGGCCCTAGTCATATCCGCGCTGGCTCTTTCCGTGTCCGGACTCACAGCTTGGCTGACCTTATTCCGCCGCGGAACAGTCTCAATGACTCAGCCAACCGTGATATTTTTCGGCCCCGGCGATTCACATTCGGACAGCGACGCCACGTCTTGGAAGGTGTTCTTACGAACGCTTCTTTTCTCGACCGCGAAACGCGGGCGGATAATCGAAAGTGCGTACGTCAGAGTCGCATGCGAGGGTATTCAAGAGGACTTCAATATTTGGGTCTATGGCGAGAGAAATGAGCTGGTTCGGGGAAGTGGTCTTTTCGTCGGTGAGTCCGGCGTAGAAGCGAACCATCATTTTCTTCTTCCACCGGACGCCGCCCCGTTTCCATTTGTTGCAGGAAAGCACAAGCTCAGTGTTTTTGTACGTCTTCTCGGTGACCGACACGAACGTATGCTGTTTTCCCAAGTGCTCGAAATATCAGAACAAGAAGCAAATGAGATAGGTCTCCAGGACACGGGCCTTTATTTCGACTGGATGCCGAATAAGAGCCGGTATGTCAGTCATATCGACCGAAGACCCCGATCGTTCTGGGAATCTGGCGGTATGCACAAATCGAGCGACCGGGCTTAGCAACAATCTAAGGCGGCCAAGCGAAGCGCCGCCCGCTACTTCTTCGTCAAATACCCCCGTTTCCCAAGATGCTCCGCGAGGATCGCGCGAATGGCCTCCGGCCGTGACCCGAACTCGCTTCGGCTATCCGCCATCCATTGATCCAACGCCTTGAGCAAAGGAGGCGGCACGCGCACCTGGAGCGGCGTCGCATCAATGCGCGGCCGCCCGCGTCCACGCTTTTTTCTGGTATTGGATATTGACATCATCTATTTTCTGGTATTGACTATTTGCGAACCGGATGGCCGCTTGCAACGACCACCCGGCTCTAACCCGAGCCACGGAGTTGACCCATGGCGCAGGCTAAGCGTGACTTTATCACGCGTCGAGCCATCCTTTCAGGGGTTGCGGTCCTTCCTGCAGTCACGATACGGGCCGTTCCGGCGCCGGCCATCGTTCTCGCGCCTGCGCCCGATCCGATCTTCGCGGTTATCGCGGACCACATCCGCGCCTATGACCAGTTCATCGCGATCCTCGACGACCTGGCCATCGCCGAGCAGGCGGCGTGGCACGCCCCGCGCGGCCAGCGCCGCGCCGCCAAGCGGCGGCTCGCGGAGGCTCGGGCGGCCGAACAGCGCTTCAGCTATCGCGAATCGGACGCAGTCGAGCGGTTCGTCGCCACCGTTCCGCAAATGCTGCAGCAGGGAGTCCTGGCAGCGCTGCGTTATGCACGCGCGCGCCACGACGAAGAGCATCCGATGTGGGACGATGACTGCGCCACAACGTTTCTCGTATCGATCGAGGCCGCGATCTGCCGCGCTCTGGATGCGGGATGCCACCAAGCGTAGGGCGCAATAAACGAGGCGAAGCCGAGCGCATTGCGCCAAGAGGCGACGGCGCAGTACGCTTCGCTTACTGCGCCCTACGAAGCAGCCTGCTGCTACGCCGCATCCGCAGGCCGCACTCGCCTGACGATCTCGCTGCCGTGATCGCGCTCGACGACGGCGATTTCGTATTGGCTTTGCAGGTCGAGCCAGAACTGGGCGCCATTGCCGAAGTAGCGCCCGAGGCGCACCGCGGTGTCGGCGCTGATCGAGCGCCGTTCATTGAGAATGTCGGTGATTCGGCCGGATGGGACGCCGATATCAAGCGACAAGCGGTTGGCCGAAAGCCTGCGCGCCGCAAGTTCGCGCTTCAGCAACCGACCCGGGTGTAAAACAGGCGCCATGATCTATCCCCTGTGATAGTCGACGATTTCAACGTTAAGGGCGTCACCCTTGCGAAATTCAAAGCAGATCCTCCACCGCCCGTTGACCGTCATTGCCCACTGATCCTTCCGATCGTCCTTGAGCTTGTGCAACCCGACGCTTTTGAGCGGGCTCAGGTCGTTCAGAGTTTTCGCGACGTTCAGGGCCAGCAACAGGTCGACGGCGGCCTCGAAATCCAGCCCGCGCAGGGAATTAGGCCGCTCCCCTTCCCAGACCTTGCGAGTCACGGAATTCCGCCATGAGCGGATCATGGCAAAAACATACTATGTCAAACGGCATAGGGCAATATCGACGCCGCCCCGCGATCCGACGGCCAATCTTTTTGCTTATCCTATATTAGGATCACAATCACGCATTCGTGATCGCAGAACTTATCCCCGCTCGAAAAACCGCGCGTATCCTTCTCGCGCCTTGCTCGTCGAGGGGCGTCAACCGGTGACGCTGGTTTGATGGAGCAAGCGGGATGCGCGGGCCG
>JAXDNY010000155.1:0-5923 GCA_034669145.1 Hyphomicrobiales bacterium | reverse complement strand
TTCTGCAGCGCCCACACCATGGCGTCGAGCGGGTTGGTGATGCAGATGACGAACGCATTGGGCGCGTATTTCTTGATGCCGGCGCCGACCTGATCCATCACCTTGAGATTGATGCCGAGCAGATCGTCGCGGCTCATGCCCGCCTTGCGCGGCACACCGGCGGTGACGATGCACACGTCGGCGCCTTCGATGCCCTCATACGAGTTGGTGCCGCCGTATTTCGCGTCGAACCCTTCGACCGGCGAGGATTCCGCGATGTCGAGTGACTTGCCCTGCGGGATGCCTTCCATGATGTCGAACATCACGACATCGCCGAGTTCCTTGAGGCCGATCAGGTGAGCGAGCGTGCCGCCGATCTGGCCTGACCCGATCAATGCAATTTTCTTGCGCGCCATGTTGGGAAATGTCCTTGAACCCGGCAGCGAGGAAGTGCGTGCTGCGCTGCGTCATTAGCCCTTTCGCCGGGGCCGTTCAAGCCGCCAGAACGGCCGGGCGGGAGCGCGGAAATCACCGTCGCGGCGACACCATATCCTGCATCATCTCAAGCTGGATCTCCTGGATTTCGGCGAGTCGTTCCCATTGCTGGTGGATGAGGTGGTCCATCTTGTCGTGCAGGTTCCGGATTTCCAGTTCGGCCTTCAGATTTACCCGGTAGTCGTTCTCAGAACGCAGGCGGTCCTTCGTCTCCTGCCGCTTCTGGCTCATCATGATGATCGGCGCCTGGATGGCGGCGAGGCATGACAATACGAGATTGAGCAGGATGAACGGGTAGGGATCGAAAACCGCTCGCGTCGCGGCCCAGACATTGAACCCCATCCACACAGCCATGACGATCGCGAAGATACCGATGAAATTCCAGCTACCGCCGAACTCCGCCACCACATCGGCGGCACGCTCGCCGAATGTGCGCTTGTCGTCGTAGGCCGCTTCGACATCGCGGCTGATGGTTTCCTCGCGCGCGACGCTTTCGACCACCTGGCGTTCGAGGTCGGACACCTCGCCGCGCTCGCGCGCCAGCATGTCTTCGATATAGCGCGTGCGGTAGGCGACAAGGTGCTTGCGGCAGATGGCGGAGTCCGCTGTGAGGCCGGGATGTTCGGCAAGGATCGCCTCCGCGATGGCCGGCCGGATCATCCCGAACTCCACGGGCTGATGTGTCTCCTCGCCGCAAATCGCGCAATGCGGGCGCGGACGGCGGCGGACGGACTTCGCGGACGCTGCGGCTGGGTGTTCGGTCTTGTCGGTCATGATCGGGCTCCGGATCGTGCCCCAATATGCCGCAAGATCGTTGAGTCGGATTGCGGAAAGTCAGGTCTCCACAATCCCTGCGGTCGAGCCGGTCGCGCCGCGGACATTGTGGCCGTGCGGCAGGGCGAGATATTCGCTCGAACGCATCTCGATCAGGCGCGAGGCGGTGCGCTTGAATTCGTTCGCCTCGTAGCCCTCAACGCCAAGATAGAGTTCGCTCGGCTCGGCGGCCGCCGAGGCCACCAGCTTCACGCCGTTGTCGTAGAGCGTGTCGATCAGCGCGATGAAGCGCTTGGCCTCGTTGCGCTGCGGATAGTCCATCACCGGAATGCCTTCGAGGATCAACGTGTGAAATTCGCGCGCGATGCGCAGATAGTCGCTGGCGCCGAGCGGCTGCTCGCAGAGCTGGCGGAAGGAAAAACGCGCGACACCCTTTGCAGCTTCCGGCACGCGAATGACGCGTCCCTTGGCGGCGATCTCGCATGGCTCGCCGGACAGCATGCCGGTGAGGCGCTGCCATGCGTTGTCGAGCGCGACTTCGGCATCCTCATCGGCCGGCACGTACCAGACCGGCTGGCTTGAGAGCTTTTCGAGGCGGAAATCCTTTGGCGCCTCCAGCCGCACCACCTCCATGTGCTGGCGCAACAGCGCGATGAAGGGAGTAAACAGCGCGCGATTGAGCCCGTCTTTGTAGAGCTCGTCCGGATCGACGTTCGACGTGGCGACCACCACGACACCTGCCTCGAACAGCCGCGTGAACAGGCGCCCGAGAATCATCGCGTCGGCGATATCGGTGACGTGGAATTCGTCGAAGCAGAGCAGCCACGCTTCCTCGGCGAGCGCGGCCGCGACCAGCTTGATCGGATCGTCGTCGGCGAGCGCGCCGGATTTGATCTTGTGGCGCACGTCATTGAGACGCTCGTGCACGTCGGCCATGAACTCGTGAAAGTGCACGCGGCGCTTGCGCTTCACCGCGCTCGCGGCGAAGAACAGATCCATCAGCATGGTCTTGCCGCGCCCGACGTCGCCGTAAATGTAGAGGCCCTTGATCGGGCCTTCCTGCCTGGCGTTCTTGCCGAACAGCCAGCCGAGTTGCGAGGACTTGCGCGAAAGCCGGTGCTGCGCGAGCCGTTCTTCCAGCCGCGTGAATTTCGCCGCGAGCGCGGCCTGCGCGGGATCGCGCTCGATCTCGCCTTCGGCAACGAGGGCGGCGTAACGTTCGGTGGCGGTTGAAGGCATTCGGTCGGGTGGAGTGGGAACGGCACGTCAGGTATGCCGTTGTGCATGCGTCCTGTAAATGCGCCCGATTGGCTGGCCTGGTTGGGGCCGCAATTGAGGCGGGCGCACGCTCCCATTCAAGCTTTTGTGTTTCGTACGCGAGATTTGGTGAAGCGAACGCCCCGATTCGCGCGCACGTGACGCGATCGCCGCTGATTTTCCCGGAATGTTCTCAGCCCGGCGACACACACGATACAGTCGCGATACGCGAGCGAAATTGACGAGATGCCGATCACATCCGCTTCACGGAATTCGTGATTCCAGGCTCTGTCTCGTGATTTCCTATTGATCGGCGCGATCCGTATCTCAGCGCCATCAGTCGGGCGACGAAGTCT
The DNA here is from genome assembly GCA_034669145.1 of Hyphomicrobiales bacterium. Taxonomy (GTDB): domain Bacteria; phylum Pseudomonadota; class Alphaproteobacteria; order Rhizobiales; family Xanthobacteraceae; genus PALSA-894. Next base: position 3,062 of record JAXDNY010000155.1, on the reverse strand, counting down.
CCGACGATGGAGTCGAAGAAAAAGAAAATTCGGCTTCACATCAACCAGACTCTAACAGGAGATACGACAATGATCACCAAGACCGCACTTATCGCTGCCCTCGTTCTCGGCACCGCCTCTGTGGCGATGGCCCAGGATTTCGACGGCAACCTCGCCAACCGTTATCCCGCGTATGCGGCGCCGCTTGCGCAGCAGCATTCGTCGCAGGTGCTGGACAGCCGCAATGTCGCGCTGACCGGTCGCCCGAGCGCCATCGAGTCGCAGGCCAGCTTCGACCGCGCGTCCAACCCGTCTGCGGGCGGCGGCTACTAAACTAAGCGTCCCCCGAACTGGCGTTTCCCCCGCGCCAGTTCACCCCGAAACAGCCGGCGTCCCCCGCCAGCTGTTTCCCTTTTTCGGGGGGCCGTTTCGTCACGCCATGCTGGCGGCGGCCGGACGATAGATTCGGCCGTATCGCTGCGTCACGCCCAAAGCCATGATGCCTATTTCGTTTTTTTTGCACTGCCCGTTGCGCGCAATGCATTCATGCCCGATCTGCTGTGCTGAATTGCACGGCGCGCTGAAGATTACGAAGCCGTCATCTAACGCGCGCATTTTCTTTCGTGCGCGCTTTCCAGAACGTCCTTGCACGTTATCGCTGCAAACAGCCGCGACTTTTTTCGGCACGGTCACCGATCACAACTCGTTCACCGATCCCGTGATCGCGCGCCGCGTCTCGTGACTGGCAACTGGCCTGCGCATCCATAGCTTCCGTGCATCGACGGGGCAGAGATCTCGCCGAGGGAGTCGCGAGAAAAGCACGACTTCAACAACAACAGCAGACTCACAACTTCGAGGAGCTACGACAATGTTGACCAAGACCAAGATCGCGCTCGCCGCCGCGCTGTTTGCAGCCACGAGCTCCGTTGCCATGGCGCAGGGCTTCGACCCCAACATGGCCAATCGCTATCCGCACCTCGCGAATCCGCAAGCGTGGGGATACGCCGAAGGCGCAAACGGACCTGGAAAGATGCAGCAGGCTCCGAACACGACGTTCCAGTCCGCGCCGGTCAAGCTGCACCAGGGCCGCAACACGACGTTCCGCTCCGCGCCGGTCCAGTTGAACCAAGGCGGCAACGCCGGGGTGACCAACGACCAGTCATACTGGGGCCCGACCGAAATCGACGTCGACCGCGCAGACCGCGCGTCCTCGCCGTATGCGGGCGGCGGCTACTAACCAGCCCGTACACGAGTCCCCCGGAACCGGCGTCTCCCCCGCCGCCGGTTCACCCAGAAGCAGCCGGCCTCGCGCCGGCTGCTTCGTTTTGCGTTCGCACGGATCGCGGGCAGGCGGTGCATTAAACTTCGGCAACTATTTTGCATTGCAGCATAGCTGCCATGCATGCGCATGTGCCTGATTCACTATGGATAAGCATTGCTCGCACCTCGCTCTTGTCAAATCATTGTTGCGTTGCAACATTAGGCGGATGAGCGCGTTCGAGAGTCGGGTGCGGCCAACAAGAAGAACAGGAGACCCGATGTCCGAGCCTCTAACCGACGGCGTGATCCGCAAGATCTGGGTCGACCGCGCCGGCCGCTATCGCGATCATCTTCTGCGTCTCGACAAGGAGAGCCGCCGCAACCGCTTCGGCGGCGCGGTCTCGGACGAGTTCATCGTGAATTACACCGAGCTCTCGCTCGGGCTCGACTCGGTGATGCATGGCTATTTCGTCGAGGGGACTTTGCGCGGCGTCGCCGAGCTGCGCCCGCTCGGCAAAGACTTCGCCCATGAGGCGGAGGCCGCGTTCTCGATCGAGACGCCGTGGCAGAACCACGGTGTCGGGAGCGCGCTGTTGGAACGCACGCTGCTCGCCGCGCGCAATCGCGGCATCAAGCTCCTGCACATGGCGTGCCTCGCCAATAACCAGCGCATGGTCGAGCTGGCGCGCAAGTTCGAGGCGGAACTGACGTTCGATTTCGGCAGCGTGGTCGGCGAGGTGGAAGCGCCGCATCCGACCCCGATGTCGGTGTGGCGCGAGATGGTCGCCGATTCGCACGGCTTCGCCACCGCGATGCTCGACGTGCAGACCAAGATGCTCAAGCCCGCTTAGTTACCCCGGCGCGTGACAGACGGCCTCGATGTAGTGTTCATCGGGATCGAGCACGAAGGCCCCATAGTAGTTGACGTGATAGTGCGGCCGCAGGCCCGGCGGGCCATTGTCCTTCGCGCCGGCGGCAAGCGCTGCCTTGTAGAACGCATCGACCGTGAGGCGATCCTTCGCCGTGATCGCGATATGCACCGGCTTGTTGAGCCCACCCTCGCCGCCGATCCAGAAGTCGGGCTTGCCGCTGGGGCCGAAGCCGAAGCCACAGGCCTTCGCGTCGTGCTCGTCCTGCTGCACTTCCATGATCAGCACATAGCCGAGCGGAGCCAGCGCTTTTTCGTAAAAGGCCTTCGAACGCGCGTAGCTGGAAACCGGAATGCCGACGTGATCGATCATGAACCCCTCCTTGTCGGCTCTCGCTGCGCTCGGTCGGCATGACAGACCCGCGCATCACACCTGCCGCTCGACCATCGTCGCCTTGATCTCGGCGATCGCCTTGGCGGGGTTGAGGCTCTTCGGGCACGCCTTGGCGCAGTTCATGATGGTGTGGCAGCGGTAAAGCCGGAACGGGTCTTCCAGATCGTCGAGCCGCTCGCCGGTCGCCTCGTCGCGCGAGTCGATGAGCCAGCGCCGCGCCTGCAGCAGCGCAGCGGGCCCCATGAAACGCTCCGAGTTCCACCAGTAGCTCGGGCAGGCGGTCGAGCAACAGGCGCACAGGATGCACTCGTAAAGCCCGTCGAGCTTGTCGCGGTCTTCCTTCGACTGGCGCCACTCCTTCTCGGGCGGCGCCGTGGTGGTCTTGAGCCACGGCTGCATCGCGGCGTGCTGGGCGTAGAAATTTGTCAGGTCCGGCACCAGGTCCTTCACCACCGGCTGGTGCGGCAGCGGATAGATCGTGATCGTGTCCTTCTTCACCTCGTCCATGCCGCGCGTGCAGGCGAGCGTATTGGTGCCGTCGATGTTCATCGCGCAGGAGCC
>JAXDNY010000154.1:0-17228 GCA_034669145.1 Hyphomicrobiales bacterium | reverse complement strand
GCGTCGACCCATAATGCTGGACGTAACACTGCCGCAAACCGGCGACGGCACTGCCCTTGGTCCCGTCCACCTGCAGCGTCAGCAGATCGTCGCGCCGCACGCGCACGCACCACGACGAGTTGAAGTGCGCGATCACGCCGCCTTCGAGCTCGAATGTCGCGTAGGCGGCGTCGTCGACGTCGGCGTCGTATGTCTTGCCCTGCTCATCGACGCGCTTGGGAATATGGATCGCGCCGCGGCAGGTTACGGCCTTCACCTCGCCGAACAGGTTGTCGAGCACGTAGCGCCAGTGGCACAGCATATCGAGGATGATGCCGCCGCCTTCGGCCTTCTTGTAATTCCAGCTCGGGCGCTGCGCCGGCTGGCCCCAGTCGCCCTCGAACACCCAGTAGCCGAATTCGCCGCGCACGCTCAAGATTCGGCCGAAGAATCCCGCATCGCGCAGCATCGCGATCTTGCGCAGGCCGGGGAGGAACAGCTTGTCCTGCACCACGCCGTTCTTCACGCCCTTCTGCTTGGCGAGCTTCGCGATCGCGATCGCCTTGTCGAGCTGGTCCGCGACCGGCTTTTCGCAATAGATGTGCTTTCCCGCCTCGATCGCCTGCGTCACCAGATCGGCGCGCATCTGCGTGGTCGCGGCATCGAAGAACACCGTGTCGTTCGGATTTTTCAGCGCCGCCGCGAGGTCAGTCGTGGTGCGCGCGATACCGTACTGCTTGGCCAGAGCGCCGATCTTTTCGGCGTTGCGGCCGACCAGAATGGGATCGGGCATCACGCGGTCGCCGTTCGGCAGCGCGACGCCGCCCTGATCGCGGATGGCCAAAATCGAGCGGACGAGGTGCTGGTTTAGCCCCATGCGTCCGGTGACGCCGTTCATGATGATGCCGAGCGTCCGCGTCGCCACTCCGACCCTCCCGCTTGATTGTCGTCAGCTTGGCTACTGGCGTGGCGCCATAGCGTCAAGTCAGGTCGTTGATGCCGAGGCGCGCGAGGCGGGTTGCCTTATCCCGATTTACCGCCTCCTTTGGAACGCGGCCTGCGGCAAGTTCGCCGACTTGCCGCACGGTATCGAACGCCTGATGCTCGATCGAATCGGGCGTCAACCCGGCCGTGTGCGGCGTCGCGATCACGTCGGCGCGGCGCGCGAGATTGAGCGACGGCTTCTGGTCGAACGCGCGGCCGACATCCATCGCGGCGCCGGCGATCTGCTTTTTCTCAAGCGCGGCGAGGAGGGCGGCTTCGTCGACAAGATTGCCGCGCGACAAGTTGAGGAAGTAAGCGCTTTTCTTCATCCGCGCGAAATTCGCCGCGTTCATCAGGTTCTCGGTCTGCTCGTTCGCCACCACGAGGCAGATTACATAGTCGGATTCGGCGAGCAGCGTTTCGAGCGGCACCTGACGGATACGAAAATCCTGCACCTGAACGTAGGGGTCGGACACGAGCACGTGCATCCCCATCGCCAAGCAGATCGGCGCGAGATGATGCGCAATCGCGCCGTAGCCCATGATGCCGACCGTTGCGCCGTTGAGCTGGCGCCCCATGCGCGGCTCGGCTTCCTGGCCCTTGCGGTAGGCTATCGTCGCGTCGGTGATGCCTCGCCCGCAATCGATCATCATGCCGATCGCCATTTCGGACACCGAGGCCATGAAGCCCGGCGTCGCGCGCGTCACCAGCACGCCCTGAGCGCTCGCGGCCTCCACATCGATATTGCGGATATCGACCGCGACGCGCAGGAACGCGCAGCAGTCCGGCGCGAGCGGAAAGAACTCCGCGGGTCCCGGCGTCTGCCGGTCGGACACGACGATTTCGCAGCCCTTGGCGGCCTCAGCCAGCGCCTTTGCATCCAGCACCTTGCCGGAGGCGTTGAGCCGCACCTCGCCGTGCTTGCGCATTTCGGCAAGCGCACGCGGCCCGTAGTAGTTCTCCAGCATGTCGGGGACGTGGGTCAGAAAAATGCGCATTGGTCACCGTCAGAATTGCTCGTTGCCAGAAGGGCAGGGCGATGCTTTATCGCGCGCTAACATGTCAGGCAAACAGGGGAAGCGTCCATGAAGATTGTGGGATTTGAGGCGGATGGCGGATTGCGGCTCGGCATCGTCGAGGGCGATCAGGTAATCGACCTGCAGGCCGCCGATCCGAAAGTGCCGGCCAATCTGGCCGACGCGCTGGCCGCCAGCAACGGCGACCTCAGGCCGCTCGGGGAGGTTGCCAAGCGCGCGCCCGCATCGGCGCGGCGTCCGCTCAAGGGCCTGAAGTTCGGCCTGCCGGTCGCGCGGCCCGGCAAGATCCTCTGCCTCGGCCTGAACTACCTCGAGCATGTGAAAGAAGGCTCGCAGCGCGACAACATCCCGAAATTTCCGACCATCTTCATGCGCTGCCTCACCTCGATGGTGCCGCACGAGCAGCCGATCGTGCGCCCGAAGGTGTCCGAGCAACTCGATTACGAGGCCGAGATGATGCTCGTCGTCGGCAAGCGCGCGAAGCATCTCACGATGGCGAACGCGACCTCATGCATCGCGGGTTATTCCTGCTCGAACGAAGGTTCGGTGCGCGAATTCCAGCGCAAGACGACCCAATGGGACATGGGCAAGAACTTCGATCACACCGGCGGCTTCGGGCCATGGATGGTGACGGCCGATGAGCTTCCCGACGCCGGCGTCGGCTTGAAGATCGAAAGCCGACTCAACGGCACCGTGATGCAGAGTGATAACACGGCGAACATGATGTTCCCCGTGAAGGAAATGCTCGTCTATGTCACGCAGGGCATGACGCTGGAGCCGGGCGACATCATCTTCACCGGCACGCCGTCCGGCGTCGGGCACGCGCGCAAGCCGAACCCGATCTGGATGAAGCAGGGCGACGTTTGCGAGATCGAGATCGAAGGGATCGGTGTGTTGCGCAATCCGATCCAGGATGAGGCGTGACGCTTATCCCGCCGCCAGCATCGCGACACCGGCGAGCGCCATCGCGCCGCCGGCCGTCTGCGCGACGCGCCAGCCACCGAGGGCGGCAAATCTGCCGGCAGCAAGTCCAAGCGCGATCCCGGCACCGTGCAGCAGCGCCGTCGCCAGCACGAAGCCCGCCGCGTAGGCATACCCCGACACATCGCCTGGCATCTCGGCGCCGTGCACGTAGCCGTGGGGGATGGCGATAAGCCCTACCACCGCGATGGCAATGATCGTCGGCATGTCGACGCGCAGTGCGACAGTCAATCCCATCACGATGACCGACATCGCGACGCCAATTTCGACGAACGGATCCGCGATACGAAATGTGCCAAGCAGCCCGCCGAACGCCATGAAGACGATGAACGTTGCAGGCACGAGCCATAGCGCGCGTCCGCCAAGGTGCGCCGCACAGAGCCCAACCGCGACCATGACCAGCATGTGATCGAGCCCACCGACCGGATGCATAAAACCATGCACGAAGCCCGCGGCATCGCCGTGGCCCGTATGGGCGAAAGCTGGGCCGGCAAGCGCGACGAGAATGGCTGCGAGCGCGGCAATGCGCGTGACGCGGAACATCATTGAACTGCCTCGGTTCAGGATTCGGCCCGGCAGTTGAATGAAATCGTCTCACGACGCTGAGCGCAAGCGGATACCTGGGATGATGGCCCAAAAAGTTACGACCCGCTCCGACGGGGACTGTCGGAGCGGGCCGATTCAACCGGCGCGGGGGTGGAAGGGGGCGGACGCGCCGATCGAGCTCTTAAAACTCGTGCCCCTGCAAACTCAGTAGAGGTCGCAGACCTTCATGGAGCCGCGGTAGTTGCCCCAGCTGTCGTAGCGCGCAACCCAGCGGCAGCCGACCGGTCCGCCGACGTAGTAGCCGGGAGCGGTGGCAGCGTAAGCGGCGGTGCCGATGATGCCGGCCGCAATGCCGAGACCGACTGCCGGGCCCCAACCGCCCTTCCACTTCGCTTCCGCCGGGCTCGACGTCGCGAGGACGCCGGCAGTGAGCGTCAGAGCGGCAAGCGTACCGGCCGCGAGCTTGGTGAACTTGGTCATGATTCGATCCTTCCCTTTTTGCGAGAGGGGGCGTGTGCCCCGTTCCATGCCGATTGGTCGCGTGGCTCGGAGGAAGGGTTCATCGAGTCAAAATCTGAAAGCCACATCATGGTTTCGTCATTGTGTCGTCTGTAACGGGGACGCCGACGCGCCGACTCGACAGGGTCGCCACCCGGCGATCTGCCCTTCAGTCTTGGCGATTTGCGCTGCGACGGCTCCTCGTCGGAGGTCCTTTGGCCACCGCTGCCACTTCCTGGGCGCCGCGCTTAGGTTCTATCGATGCAAGCCCAAAATAGTACGACCCGCCCGGACGGGGACTGTCCAGGCGGGTCGATTCAACCGGCGCGGGGGTGGAAGGGGGGCGGACGCGCCGATCGAGCTGTAAAACTCGTGCCCCGGTGTTCATGGCGAGGCCGTCTGGCCTCTGATGTCCATTAGTCGCGTTCCCTCGGCACCCGGTTCACCGAACCGGGCAAAGAATCTTTGGGATGGAATTTCATGAGCTTAGAGGCGGGAAATGCCCGGCGCGTAGGGGCCGCCCGCAGCGACCTTCCGAGAGAGAATTTCACCCGCCTCAGGGCAGCATCTGGGTATCGCCGCAGATCGAGATCGCTTGGCCCGAAATGGTGCGCCCGCGCTGCGAGCAGATGAACACGATCTGGTCGGCGATCTGCTGCGGCGTCACCGTGGTGCGCATCGAGACGACCGAGAGGGCTTCCTCCAGCATCGCGGCGGGGCTGATGCCGCGCGCCTTCGCCTTGTTCGCCATGACCCGATCGATGCGTTCGCCGGACACGATGCCGGGCTGGATCGCGTTGACGCGGATACCCTCAGGGCCAAGCTCCGCCGCGAGCGACTTGGTGAAGCCGACCACCGCCCATTTCGCCGCCGCATAGGGCGTGCGCAGCGGGAAGCCGAGCCGCCCCGCCGCCGACGACAGGTTCACGATCGAGGCGTTCCTGCTTTTGCGCAAATGCGGCACTGCGAGACGGGCACAGTTGAACTGGCCGGTAATGTCGATCGCAAGACAGCGGTCCCAGTCTTCCGGTGCGATCTCGTCCACCTTGCCGGTCGGACCCGCGATGCCGGCATTGTTCACCAGCACGTCGAGACCTTTGAGCGCGGCGAGCGCGTCCTTGAACAGCCGCGCAACGTGCTTGCGGTCGGAGACGTCGGCCTTGCTGCGGGTGATCTTCGGGTCGCTTAGGCTGAGCGCGCGCAGCGCCTTGCCGTCGACGTCGCAGACATGAACCCGCGCGCCTTCGGCCGCGAACGACCGTGCGGTCTCCAAGCCGATGCCGCCCGCGCCGGCGGTGACCAGAACACGTAAGCCCTTGATCCCCAGATTCACGTCTGCCTCCCCGGTAAAAATCGCGCTGGACAATCACGATGTGACGCGCAACCGTTATCGTCAATCAAAAGCCTTAGGGAGGATATCGACATGATCCACAAGATTACTTTGTCGCGCCGCGCCCTGGTCAAAGGCGCCGCCGGCTCCGCGTTGCTGGCCGGCGTCGGCATGCCGGCCATCTCGCGCGCGCAGTCCGACGTGATCAAGATCGGCCATTTGACGCCGCGCACCGGCTTTCTCGGGCCGCTCGGCGACTACGCCGTGATGGGCATTCAATTGGCCGCCGACGAGATCAACGCCGCGGGCGGCGTCAATGGCCGCAAGATCGACCTGGTGCTGGAGGACTCGGTCAATCCGCAGACGGCGTCGGCCAAGGCCGAGCGCCTCGTCGAGCGCGACAAGGTGGCGATGATCATCGGCGAGATTTCGTCGGCTTCCGGGCTGGCGATCGGTCAGGTCGCGAAGCGCACCAAGACCGTGTTCATCAACACCGGCTGTAACTCCGATGCACTGCGCGGCTCGGACTGCAATCAGTACATGTTCCACATCGAGGCGGCGAACTCGATGTATGTGCAGGCGGTCGGGACGCATCTGCTGAAAGAGAACCTGGTCAAAGGCAAGAAGTGGTATTCGCTGACGGCCGACTATGCGTTCGGCCACGATCTCCTGAAGGTCGCCAAGCTGTTCATGGAGAAGAACGGCGGACAATTCGCCGCCGACGAGCTGATCCCGACCGACATCTCGGACTTCTCGCCGTTCCTGCTGAAGATTCGTCAGGCGCGGCCCGACATCGTGATCTCCAATCTCGCCGGCAACCAGATCACCAACTTCCTCAAGCAGTATTCCGAATACGGGCTGCAGTTCCCGGTTGTCGGCTTTGCGTTCGATACCGCGGTCGCGTGGGGCCTCGGCAAGGGCAATTTCTCCGGCGTCTGGCCGCTGGTCTGGCACCATCTGGTCGATACGCCCTCCTCGAAGGCGTATGTCGACAAGTTCACCAAGAAATACGGCAAGCCGCCGGACAACCAATCGTGGGGCGACTACCACTCGCTCAAAATCGTCGCGCAGTCGATGGCTGAGATGAAGTCGACCGATCCGATCAAGCTTGCCGAACATCTGCGCAAGGGTGCGAAGTTCGACGTCGGCAAGGCGCGCGAGGGATATTTCCGCGCCTATGACAACCAGATGATGATGGAGATGTACGCGGTCCGCGCCAAGGAAGCCTCCAAGATGAAGGACCAGTGGGACATCTACGAGCCGCTCGGCACCGTGCCGGCTGCGGGCGACGATCTGGAAATCATCGCGCCGCCGAAGGGGGCGTGCAACATCGGGTGAGCTTTCTTTACCTCTCCCCGCTTGCGGGGAGAGGTAGGCCATCGAGGTCAACGCTTGGAATTGATTTTCATCCTCGAGCAAGTCCTCAACGGCCTGCTCATCGGCGTCTACTACCTGCTGATCGCGCTCGGCCTGTCGCTGACCTTCTCGCTCGGCGGCATCGTCAACCTCGCGCACGGCGCGTTCTACGCCATCGGCGCCTATCTCGCCGTGATGCTGACCGACCGCATCGGCTTCGTCGGCAGCTTCGTGGCAGCGCCCATTCTGGTCGGGTTGATCGGTATCGTGATCGAGCGGTTTCTGTTCCGCCGCTTTTATCGCTCCGATCCGATCCTCTCGCTGCTGCTCACCTTCGGCCTTGCGATGATCGCCGAGCAGGGCCTGCGCATGATCTTCGGCGCCTCGCCGCTCCCCTATTCGATGCCATCGGCGCTGCGCGGCCAGGTGTTCGTCGGCGATTTCATCTATCCATACTACCGCCTGATGATGCTCAGCGTCGCGGTCGTCGCCGTCACGCTGACCTGGCTCCTGATCTACCGCACGCCATTCGGCCGCGTGGTGCGCGCGGGCGTGCAGGATCCCGAGATGGTCGGCGCGCTCGGCATTTCGCTCGAGCCCTACATGATGGCAATCGCGGCGCTCGGCGTCGGACTCGCCGGGTTGTGCGGCGTGCTGCTCGCACCGATCGTCACGATCCATCCCGCGATGGGCTCGGAAATCCTCACCGCCGCCTTCGTCGTGGTGGTCATCGGCGGGCTCGGCTCGTTCTGGGGCGTGGTCGCCGCCGCGCTGCTCGTCGGCGTGGTGCGGGGGCTCACCAGCTATTTCCTGCCGCCCGCGAGCGAAGCCTCGATGTACATGCTGATGGTGCTGGTGCTGTTGTTCCGCCCGCGCGGCCTGTTCGGCGAACGCATCCTGAAGTTCGAGTGAGCGCGATGCAGCCGAAATTCATTCCGCTGCTGGTCGCCGCCGCCGGGCTGCTGCTGCTGCCGTTCGTGCTGCTTCCGCTGGGCCTGACGCTGACCACCGCGACCGATGTCGTCCTCTTCGCGATGGCCTGCATGGGGCTGAACATCCTGGTCGGTCACACCGGCCTCGTCTCGTTCGGTCACGGCGCTTTCTTCGGCCTTGCGGGTTATGCGGCAGCCCTGTCGCAGCGCCACTGGTTTCCCGGCGACATCGTCATCCCGTCGTTGTTTGCGGTGTTCGTGGTCGCGGTATTCGCGTGGCTCGCCGGCTTCCTCATCCTGCGCCGCCGCGGCGTCTATTTCTCGCTGCTCACGCTCGCGCTTTCCGCCATGCTGTTCGCGATCGCGTTCCGCTGGACTGCGGTGACCGGCGGCGAGAGCGGACTTGGCGGCGTGGTGCGGCCCGTTGTGCTCGGCGTCGATCTCGCCCGGCCGTGGACCTACTACTGGGCCGTCGCGGCGATCGGCTTCCTCACGGTTTACCTGCTGTGGCGTTTCCACCGCTCCGCGGTCGGCCACGTGCTGGTCGCGATCCGCGAGAACGAGCAGCGCGCCCGCTTCGTCGGCTATCCGACCGACCGCTACAAGCTGTTCGCGTTCACGGCCTCCGCCGCCATCACGGCGCTCGCCGGCACGCTCTCGGTATTCCACCACCGTTTTGCCTCCGCCGAACCGATTTCGGTGCAGTTCTCCGGCGAGCTTCTGGCGATGGTGGTGATCGGCGGCATGCGCTCGTTCCTCGGGCCGGCGCTCGGCGCCTTGTTCTTCATCCTGTTCCGCGAATTCCTGTCGATCTGGACCGCGAACTGGCTGTTGTTCTTCGGACTCCTGTTCGTCGGCTTCATCGTGTTCTCGCCAACCGGACTGGTCGGCGTCGCCGAGCGTGTGCTCGCGCCGTTCCGCGCGCGCAAGGACGAAGCCGCCGCCATGGCGGGGCGCGAGATCGCCAAGGACGCCGCGCTGCCAGTCGCGCTGGCGAATCGCAAGGCGCCGGACGGGCCCGTGCTGATTGCACGCGAGCTTGCCAAGAATTTCGGCGGCATTCGCGCAGTCGTCGATACCGAGATCGTCGTGCAGGACCGCACGCTGCACGCGCTGATCGGGCCAAACGGCGCCGGCAAGACCACGGCCTTCAACCTCGTCTCCGGCATGTTTCCCCCCGACAAGGGCTTTATCACGGTCGCGGGCCGTGCGGTCGCCGGCCTCAAGCCTGAGGACATCACGCGTGCCGGCGTCGGCCGCTCGTTCCAGATCACCAACCTGTTCGGCGGGTTGACGGTGGAAGAGAACATGCGGCTCGCCGTGCAGGCACGGCACCGCAAGCGCTTCGCCTGGTGGGCCTCGGCCGAAAGCCTTGCCGACGTCAACGCCGAGACCACCGCCTTCATGAGCTATCTCGGCCTTACCGGCATGGAGCGCGCCGAGGCCGCCTCGCTCTCCTATGGAGGGCAGCGCCTGCTCGACATGGGGCTCGCGCTTGCGACCGCGCCGCACATCCTGCTGCTCGATGAGCCGCTCGCGGGGCTTGCGGCGGCCGAGCGCACGCGCGTTGCCGCGCTCGTCAAGACGATTTCAAAGCAAATTCCCGTGCTGCTGGTCGAGCACGATATCGACCGCGTGTTCCAGATCGCCGACGAAGTGACCGTGATGAACGAGGGCGCCGTGCTGGTGCATGGCAGCGTCGATGACGCGCGCAACAACGCCAAGGTGCGCGAAATCTACATCGGCTCCGGCACCGCGCATGTAACGTCCGAGCCGCCGCCGTCCGCCGCGGGTGCCGCAACGCTGCTCAGCGTCGACAAGGTCGATACCTTCTACGGCAAGAGCCATATCCTCAACGCCGTTTCGCTCAACGTCTCCGAGCACGAGATCGTCGCGCTGCTCGGCCGCAACGGCGCCGGCAAATCCACACTGCTGAAAACCCTGATCGGCATCGCGCCGCCCGAGACCGGCTCGATCAAGCTCGCCGGGACTGAGATCGCGCGCCATAGCTCGGCCGAGATCGCACGGCGCGGCATCGGCTATGTGCCGCAGGGCAGGGGCCTGTTCGCTGGCATGACCGTCGCGGACAATCTCGCGCTCGGCCGCTTGAAGCGTCAGACCGGCGCGGGCGTGCACTGGGACGACGAGCGCATCGTCTGGGTTTTTCCGCGCCTCGCGCAGCGCTGGTACACGCCGGCCGACTATCTCTCCGGCGGCGAGCAGCAGATGGTCGCGGTCGCGCGCGCGCTCGCAGGCGACGTGCGGCTGCTGTTGCTCGACGAGCCGTTCGAAGGATTGTCTCCCGCGATCACCGAGGAGCTGTTCGAGGCGTTCAATCGCCTGCGCTATGAGATCGGGCTAGTGATCGTCGACCATCACCTCGATCTCGCGCTCGCGCTCTCCGACCGCACGGTGATCCTGGAGCGCGGCTCGGTGACGTGGACCGGCGCGTCGAAGCTGTTGCGCGACGATCTCGAACTGCGCCGGCAGAAATTGTGGATGTGAAGGAGAGACCATGCCCCGCGTCGCCATCATCGGATCGGGCCTGATCGGCCGCGCTTGGGCCATGGTGTTCGCGCGCGCCGGCTGGGAGGCTGCGCTGTACGACGCGGTCGAGGGCGCGGCCGGCAAGGCGCTGGGTCTCATTGCCGAAGGGCTTGATGAGTTGGCGAAGCACCGCCTCGTGGCCGATCCGAAGGGGGCCGCTGCTCGCGTGCGCGCGGCGAAAAGCGTCGCCGACGCGCTCGACGGCGCGAGTTACGTACAGGAGAACGTGCCCGAGACGGTGGAAGCCAAGTGCGCAATCTTCGCCGAACTCGATGCCCTGGCCGCGCCCGACGCGATCCTCGCATCGTCCACCTCGGCGATTGTCGCGAGCCTGTTCACCGAAAGTCTCGCCGGCCGGGCGCGCTGCCTCGTCGCGCATCCGGTCAACCCACCGCATCTCGTGCCGATCGTCGAACTGGTCGGTGCGCCGTGGACGTCACCGGAAACCATCGCGCGCGCCAAGCAGGTCTACGAGTCGATCAATCAGGTGCCGATCGTCGTTCGCCGCGAGATCGAAGGCTTCATCCTCAACCGCCTGCAAGGCGCGCTGCTGGCCGAAGCATTCCGGCTCGTGGGCGAAGGCTATGTGTCGCCGGAAGACCTCGACAAGACCATCAAGGACGGGCTCGGGCTGCGCTGGTCGTTCATGGGGCCGTTCGCCACCATTGAACTCAACGCGCCCGGCGGCATCGCGGATTACTGCGCGCGCTACACCGGCATGTACCGGCGCGTGCAGGGACAGCCGGCGAAGCCCGAGGTGTTCGATGCGGCGAATGTCGAGGCGATCGTGCAAGAATGGGGCGGTACCCCCGCGGCGGATGAACTTGCGGCGCGTACCCGCTGGCGTGACCAGCGCCTTGCGGCGCTGGCGGCGCATAAGAAGACGCAGCCTAACACCTGAACTGTCATCCCCGGCGAGCGAAGCGAGACCCGGGACCCATCCAAATTCGAGCACGGCTCTCGATGGGTCCCGGCTCTCGCGCTATGCGCTCGGATGTCAGTCAGGCGTCCGCCGCCGCACCGGTCCCCAGCGCTATTCCCCGCGGCCCGACGGACTCAGAGCCGCTGCCGCAGTCGTTGCGATCTCGGTGTCGGTCTCGCTGCTCAAGCCCGCGATACCCACCGCGCCCACGACGACACCATTCACACGCACCGGCATGCCGCCGCGAAGCGCCATGATATTGGCGGTGACGAACGCCGGGCGTCCCCGATTGATGTTGTCCTCGATTTCAGCGGTCGGCCTCTGCAGCCGCGCGGCCGTTCGTGCCTTCTGGATGGCGAGGTCCGCGCTGGCAGGACGGACATCATCCATCCGCTGGAAAGCAAGCAGATCCCCGGCCGGATCGACAACCGCGATGGCTGACGGCGCTTTCCGCCGCTGCGCGCTCTCTTTGGCCGCTTGCAGCACGGTCTGCGCCCCAGCCTGGTCCAGAACCGTCACACTGATGGTCTGTCCGTCGGCCGGCAGACCGAAGCCCGTTGCCAGGATCCCGACGATGAATCCAAGTTTCGTCATTGCGAGCCTCACGGTCAGCGCGCCCAGGCGGAGTTGAGGATGACGCTGCAGAAATTGGTACGTTGGAAAGTCTTGTCCTTGAGGGCCAGTACGTCATCGTTCACGGTGCCGAACGTGCTGTCCGGGCGGTGCTTCATCCCGTCATAGAAGGCCTGGATGATATCGTTCTTGAAGTCGGCGCCACGCGGGTGCGCGGCGACCACCGCTTCGCGTTGCGCGCCGGTGAATTGCTGATACGCAATCCCGAGCACGTCCATCTCGACACCCGCCGTGACGAGCGCGACTTCCGCCTCCTTGTGCTCCGGGATGCCGGGCGTGGTGTGAAGGGCGATCGCGTCCCAGACGATCTCGACCGAGGCCTCCGGAATGCCATAACTGCGCAGAAAATCCCGGGCAGCGTTGGCGCCGTCGACCTCGAAGCGAAGCTGCGACTGGCGATATTTCTCGGTCAGGCCGATGTCGTGAAACATCGCGCCGACATAGAGCAATTCAGGATCGTACTTGAGGCGTTTGCGCTCGCCGGAGAGCGCGCCGAAGAGATAGACGCGCGTCGAGTGGTGGAACAGCAGATCCGACTCGGTATCGCGGATGAATTGCGTGAGATCGCGCGCCATCTTGCTGTCCGGGACCTTGATCCCGGCAATGTCGTTCACGTCCTGTTTGGGATGCTGGTGGATCGTCGTCACGCTCATGGGCGCTTCCTCTATTCCGCCGCGATCATCTGCGGCCCGAGCTTCAGGCCCAGCGCATTCGCGACGCCGGCGCCGTACTCAGGATCGGCCTTTGCGCAGTTCGCGATGTGACGTTCCTGGATATGAACGGCGGCTCCGCCAATCGCGCGAGCCGTGTTGTCGAACAATGCCTGCCGCTGCGCCGCATTCATCTTCCGGAACAGGTCGCCGGGCTGCTGATAATGGTCATTGTCGACGCGGTGATCCCAATGTGCGGCGGCGCCTTCGATCTCAAGCGGCGGCTCGTTGAGATCGGGTTGATCCGCCCACTCACCGAGGCCGTTCGGGAAGTAGGTCGGCGTGCGGCCGAGATTTCCATCGGTGCGCATGGCGCCGTCCCGGTGGTAGCTATGGAACGGACACTTCGGCGCGTTGACCGGGATGTGATTGAAGTTGACGCCCAGCCGGTAGCGTTGCGCGTCGCCGTACGAGAACAGGCGGCCGTGCAGCATCTTGTCGGGCGAGAAGCTGATGCCCGGAACGATATTGGCGGGCGAGAACGCCGCCTGCTCGACCTCGGCGAAGAAGTTCTCGGGATTCCGGTTTAGCTCGAAATATCCAGTCTCGATCAGCGGGTAATCGCCTTTCGGCCAGACCTTGGTGAGGTCGAACGGATTGAACGGGAAGGTCTTGGCCTGCTCATTCGTCATCACCTGGATGAACAGGGTCCAGCGCGGGAAATCGCCGCGCTCGATGCTCTCGAACAGATCGCGCTGGTGCGTCTCGCGATCCTTTCCGACCATGGCCTCCGCCTCGGCGTCGGTGAGGTTCTGGATGCCCTGCTGGGTGCGGAAGTGGAATTTCACCCAGATTCGCTCGTTTGCCGCATTGAGGAAGCTGTACGCGTGACTACCGAAGCCGTGCATGTGGCGGAACGAGCGGGGGATGCCGCGATCGCTCATGACGATCGTGACCTGATGCAGCGCCTCGGGCAGCAGCGACCAGAAGTCCCAATTATTGTCGGCGCTACGCATACCGGTGCGCGGATCGCGCTTGATGGCATGGTTCAGGTCGGGAAACCGCAGCGGATCGCGAAAGAAGAAGACGGGCGTGTTGTTGCCGACGACGTCCCAGTTGCCCTCCTCGGTATAGAATTTCAGCGCGAAGCCGCGGATATCGCGCTCGGCGTCCGCGGCACCGCGCTCGCCGGCCACCGTCGAGAATCGAGCGAACATCGGGGTCTGTTTGCCGATCTTGGAAAAGATCTTGGCCTTGGTGTAGCGGGTGATGTCATGCGTGACGGTGAAAGTCCCATGTGCGCCCGCGCCTTTGGCGTGCATGCGGCGTTCCGGAATGACCTCGCGGTCGAAGTGGGCAAGCTTCTCGATGAGCCAGATGTCCTGGAGCAGCGCGGGGCCGCGCGGGCCGGCAGTCTGAATGTTCAGATTGTCGCTGACGGGCATGCCCGTCATGGAGGTGAGGCGGGGACGTTCGGCCATAAACAGCTCCTGTATTGCGAGACAATGCAAATTCCGGCGACGTGACCGCTTTGCAGCAGCGTCTTCCTTGCTTTCGCAACGTCATTCATTTGCGAGGAAGCCGGGAACGACACCTACTCAATTCATTTCGGAATGACTTTGGTTTTGTTGCCGCAACTGCTCTGGTTTTGCGCCAAACGGCTAGAACAGCGAGCCGGTTTTATGGGTGCGCGCCCTAACGGGGCGGCGCGTAGCTCGCCGCATCGACCTCCGCGGGCCGCCGCGGCAGATCGAGCCGCGTCACCGCCCGCGCGCTTTCGGCGATGACCTTGCCGCGCCGCACGACGAACAGCCGCCGCGCTTTCAGCCGGATCGCCTCGATCGGATCGGCGGCTTGCAGCACAATGAGATCGCCATTGTGGCCGACCTCGAGGCCGTAGCCTTCGAGTCCCATCACCTTCGCGGCATTTGCCGTCACGGCATCGAAGCAATAGCGCATCGCCTCGCGCGAGGTCATCTGGCCGACATGCAGCGCCATGTGCGCCACGTCGAGCATGTCGCCTGAACCGAGCGAGTACCACGGGTCCATCACGCAGTCGTGGCCGAACGCGACGTTGATGCCGTGCGCGCGAAGCTCCGGCACGCGCGTCATGCCGCGCCGCTTCGGGTATGTGTCGTGGCGGCCTTGCAGCACGATGTTGATCAGCGGATTGGCAACCGCGTGTACCTGCGCCTCCCCCATCAGCGGCAGCAGCTTCGAGACGTAATAATTGTCCATGCTGTGCATCGAGGTCAGGTGCGAGCCGGTGACGCGGCCATGCAGGCCGAGGCGCTGCGTTTCGGCGGCGAGCGTCTCGATGTGGCGCGACATCGGATCGTCGGTCTCGTCGCAGTGCATGTCGACCATCAGGCCGCGCTCGGCCGCGATGTCGCACAGCACTTCGATCGAGCGCGCCCCATCCTCCATCGTTCGCTCGAAATGCGGTATGCCCCCGACGATATCGACGCCCTTGTCGAGCGCGCGTTCGAGGTTCTTCGCCGCGCTGGGTGAGCGGAAATAGCCGTCCTGCGGGAACGCGACGAGCTGCAGATCGATGTACGGCGCAATCTGCTGCTTCACGTCGAGCAACGCATCGACAGCGGTGAGCCGGTCGTCGCAAATGTCCACGTGGCTGCGGATCGCCAGCAGGCCTTGGGCGACGGCAAGATCGCAGTAGCGCAGCGCGCGCTCGGCGACGGCTTCCGGCGTCAGCAGCGGCTTCAGCTCGCCCCACAACGCGATGCCTTCGAGCAGCGTGCCGGATTGGTTGAGGCGCGGAAGCCCAAGCGACAGGGTCGCGTCCATGTGGAAATGTGGATCGACGAACGGCGGCGCCACGAGACAGCCCAGCGCATCGATGACACGCGCGGATTCTGCCGCAATGCCGCGGTCGATGGCCGCGATCTTGCCGCCCTGAATCGCGATGTCGAGGCCGTAACGGCCATCCGGCAAGGTCGCATTGCGCACGATCAGATCGAAGCTCATGGCAAATCCTACAACGCCCGGCCGGCGATCGGCACGTGCTTGTCACCGATCAGGACGGTCGCCGCCTCGATGCCGAACACGGCGGCGAGCCGCTCTGGCGCGAGCGACTCGTCGGGCGAACCGTCGGCGACGATCCGGCCGCGGTCCATGACGAGTACGCGGTCGGCAAAGCGCGCCGCCAAGGTCAGATCATGCAGGATCGCGAGGATCGCGTTCCCGCCGTGCGCAGCCGTGCGCAGCAATTCCATCACCACAAGCTGGTGGCGCGGATCGAGCGCGGCCGTCGGCTCGTCGGCCAGCAGCACCGGCGCCTGCGTGGCGAGCGCGCGCGCCAGCGCCACCCGTGCCTTCTCGCCGCCGGACAGCGTGGTCACGGCGCGCTGCGCGAACACATCCGTCTCTGTTGTCGCAAGTGCGTGCGCGACTGCGGCGCGGTCCTCCGGCGACGTGGATGAAAACGGATCGGCATGCGGCGCGCGGCCGAGCATCACGATGTCGGCGGCCGGCATCGGCCAGTGGAAAATATGACCCTGCGGCAGATAGGCGATGTGCCGCGCACGCTGGCCTGGCTTCATCGACGCGAGCGCTTTGCCGCCGAGTTCGATCGCCCCCTCGGCCGGAACGAGCCCGGCGAGCGCGCGCATCAGCGTCGTCTTGCCGGCGCCGTTCGGCCCGACAAGCGCGACCAGTTCGCCTGCATGCAACGAAAAGCTCGCGCCTTGCACGATTGTGGCGCCGCCGAGTTTGATCGTGAGATTGCTGGCGGAGAGGGCGCTCACGACGGCGCTCCTTCGAGCAGGCGCCGCTCGCGGAAGATGATCGCAAGAAATACCGGCACGCCGATCAGCGCCGTGACCACGCCGAGCTTGATCTCGACCGCCGAAGGCCCGAGCCTGATCGCGACATCGGCGGCAAGCACCAGCGCGGCGCCCGCCAGCGTTGCCGGCAGCAGCACGCGTGCCGGATCGGAGCCGACCGCGCGCCGCACCAGATGCGGCGCCACCAGTCCAACAAAACCAACAGCACCAGCAACAGCAACAGCAGCGCCGACGCCGAGCGCAACGCCGATCACCACCATGATGCGCGTGCGGCCGATATCGACCCCGAGCGAGGCGGCCGCATCCTCGCCAAGCGTGAGCGCGCGGAACGCGCGCGCATTACTGGCCAGTAAGACCCAGCTCGCGAGCATGAAAGGCGTGGCGATGACCAGATGATCGCTCGAGCGGTCCTCCAGCGAGCCGAGCAGCCAGAACGCGATTTCCAGCGCGATAAACGGGTTCGGCGCGAGGTTGAGGATCAGCGCCGTCACGGCGCCGGCGAAGCTCGCGAGGGCGAGGCCCGCCAGCAGCGTCACGGTGAGGCTGGCGCGCCGCCCGGCGATGGCGACCAGCCCGGCAATCGAGACCAGCGCGCCAAAAATGCCCGCGACCGGCACCGCGAACGACGTGACCGGCGCAAATCCAAAGGCAATGACCAGCGCGGCGGCGGCGGCGGCCGCCTGCGGCGCGCCGAACAGTGCGGGTTCCGCCAGCGGATTGCGCAGCAGGCCCTGCAACGCCGCGCCGGAGAGGCCGAGTGTCGCGCCGATCAGCGCGGCAAGGAGCGTGCGCGGCAGGCGGATGTCGCGCACGATGATTCCAGCCGGGCCTTCGCCCGAAAACAGCCCCGCGATCGCGGCGCGCGGCGACAGCCCGGCCGGCCCGACCATGAGCGACAGCACCGCGAGCGCCACGATCAGCGCCGCCAGAATGAAATTGATGCGAAAGTTGGCCCGTTCCACGCGTCTTTCCTACAGGCTCCCGGCGGGCGGTCCAATGGGATAACAAGGCTCATGCGCCTGCCCGCTTT
>JAXDNY010000153.1:0-11676 GCA_034669145.1 Hyphomicrobiales bacterium | reverse complement strand
AGCACGCTCCTCCTTTTTCCAGAACGGCGCGCTGACCTTCAGATAGTCCATCAGAAATTCCGCCGCCGCGAAAGCGGCCTCGCGGTGCGAGGACGTCGTGACGACCAGCACCACGTTCTCGCCCGGAACCAGGCGGCCGTAGCGGTGGATCACCGTGACGCCAAGCAGCGGCCAGCGCGATTGCGCCTCCTCAACATGGCGCGCGATCTCGGCTTCGGCCATGCCGGGATAATGTTCCAGCGTCATCGCGGCGACGGCCTCGCCCTCGTTGCTGGCACGGCAGATCCCCGTGAACGTCGCGACCGCGCCGATGTCGGTGCGGCCTTGCGTCAGCCGCGCAACCTCGGCGCCGATGTCGAAGTCCTCGCGCTGCAGGCGGACGGTCACCTTCAGCCTCCCGTCATCGGCGGGAAGAACGCGATCTCGCGCGCGCCTGCGATCGCGGCGTCGGGCTTGACATGCGTGTGGTCGATCGCGGCGCGGATCACATGTGAGTTCTCGAACGCGTAGGCGTATTCCTCGCCGCGCCCGGAGAGCCACGCGACCAGTTCCCCGACCGTGCGAACGCTTGCCGGCGGATCGATCTCTTCCTCCGGCTTGCCGACGCGCTCGCGCACCCAGGCAAAGTAGAGCAGCTTCAAGGTATCAATCCTCGATCAAATGCCGCACGCCCGCGCGGAAATAATCCCAGCCGGTATATAGGGTGAGCAGCGCTGAGAGCCAGAGCAGC
The DNA here is from genome assembly GCA_034669145.1 of Hyphomicrobiales bacterium. Lineage (GTDB taxonomy): Bacteria > Pseudomonadota > Alphaproteobacteria > Rhizobiales > Xanthobacteraceae > PALSA-894. Next base: position 10,946 of record JAXDNY010000153.1, on the reverse strand, counting down.
ATCAGCCCGATCAGCGAGGTGATCGGCAGGATCAGGTCGCCGGCTTCGCCTGCGATCAGGAACCCGACCGCGAGCAGTTGCAGGAAGGTCTTGTACTTGGCGAGCTGCGTGACCTTTACGGTGACGCGCAGTTCCGCAAGGTATTCGCGCAGGCCAGAGACGAGAATTTCGCGGCACAGGATCACGATCGCGGCCCACAGCGCCCAGCCACGGATAGTTCCATCGGCGGCGAGCATCAAAAGGCAGGACGACACCAGCAGCTTGTCGGCGATCGGATCGAGCATGCGCCCGAAGCTCGATTGCTGGCCCCAGGCGCGCGCCACGTAGCCGTCGAGCACGTCGGTGAGGCCCGCCGTAATGAAGACGAACAGCGCCACCCAGCGCAGCCAGAGGCCCGCTTCCAGGATCGACTGCAGATACATGCAGCCGACCACGATCGGCACCGCGGCGATGCGCCCATAGGTCAAGAGGTTGGCCAGCGCATAGGCCCGCGCCGACGATGTCGGACTCGTCGTCGTGGTCATGCCCGAAAAGAGCATTTGCGTGGGGGCGGCGCAACCACACTCTGGGAATGGCTGGGACGCGGCTGACCGTTCGTCATCGCCGCCTCACGCACGCGCCGCGGTTTCATGAAAGAAATCATAGATCTTGCGCGCCGTTTCGGCATTGATTCCCGGCACATGCTCCAGATCGGCCATCGAGGCGCGCTCGATCGCCTTCAGGGTGCCGAAGTGCCGCAGCAGCGCGCGCTTACGCGTCGGCCCGATGCCGGGGATCTCCTGCAATCCGGCCTCGCGGATGTCCTTCTTGCGCTTCGCCCGATGCGAGCCGATTGCGAATCGGTGCGCCTCGTCGCGCAGCCGCTGCACGAAATAGAGTACCGGGTCGCGCGGCTTGAGCTTGAGCGGCTCGCGGCCGGTGATGAAGAAGGTCTCGCGGCCTGCATCGCGCTCGGGCCCTTTCGCGATGCCGATGAGCGGGAGATCGGTGACGCCGAGCGCCGACAACGTTTCGCGCGCGGCGGTGAGCTGGCCTTGCCCGCCGTCGATGAGCACGAGATCGGGCCAGGGGGAGTCGGCCTCGCTTTCAGTGTCATCTCCCTCCCCGAGCGCGCTTCCCCTCTCCCCTTGAGGGAGAGGGCGGCTGAGCGGAGGCGATAGCCGAGCGAAGCCGGGAGAGGGGTTTTCTTCGTATAAGTCTTGCGAAGAGACCCCCTCTCCCGGCTCGCTTCGCTCGCCACCCTCTCCCTCAAGGGGAGAGGGTAAGCGCGGCGCATCGCTGAGCAGCCGCTTGAAGCGCCGCGTCAGCACCTCGCGCATCATGCCGAAGTCGTCGCCGGGCGAGAGGTTCTCCGACTTGATGTTGAACTTGCGATACTGGTTCTTGCGGAAACCCTCCGGCCCCGCGACGATCATGGCGCCAACCGCGTTCGAGCCCTGGATGTGGCTGTTATCGTACACCTCGATGCGGCGCGGTGGCTTCGGCAATCCGAACGTGTCGGCAAGCGCCGTCAGCAGGTTCTGCTGCGACTGCGTTTCGGCGAGCTTGCGCCCGAGCGCCTCGCGCGCATTGGCGAGCGCGTGATCGACCAGTTCCTTCTTCTCGCCGCGCTGCGGGATCGAGACCTCGACCTTGTGCCCGCTCTTCACCGTAAGCGCCTCGGCCAGCAGCGCGCGATCCTCGATCTCGTGCGACAGGAACACGCAGCGCGGCGGCGGCTTGTCGTCATAGAACTGGGCGAGGAACGCGCCGAGCACCTCGCTCGGCTCGAACGAACGGTCGGCGCGCGGGAAGTAGGCGCGGTTGCCCCAGTTCTGCCCGGTGCGGAAGAAGAACACCTCGACGCACGAATATCCGCGCTGCTGATGCACGGCGAACACATCGGCGTCCTCGACGCCGCGCGGATTGATGCCCTGGCGCGCCTGGATCGCCGACAGCGCCGCGAGCCGGTCGCGATAGATCGCGGCACGTTCGAAATCGAGCGTACTCGACGCCTTCTCCATTTCGCCGGCGAGTTCTTCCTTCACGGCGCGGCTCTTGCCCGAGAGGAACGACTTCGCCTCGCGCACCAGTTCGGCATAATCCGTGTGCGAGATTTCGCCGGTGCACGGCGCCGAGCAGCGCTTGATCTGATGCAACAGGCACGGCCGCGTGCGGCTCTCGTACACGGGGTCCGAGCACGAGCGGATCAGGAACGCGCGCTCCAGCGCCGTGATCGTGCGATGCACCGCCTGCGCGGATGCGAACGGGCCGTAGTACTCCCCAGGCCTGGTACGCGCGCCGCGATGCTTCATGATCATCGGCGGCGTCTCGCCCGCCGTGATGAGAATGTAGGGAAACGACTTGTCGTCACGCAGCAGCACGTTGAAGCGCGGGCGCAGCCGCTTGATCAGGTTCGCCTCGAGCAGCAGCGCCTCGGTCTCGGTCGCGGTCGAGACGAACTCGAGCGAGGCGGTCGCGGCGATCATGCGCATGATGCGCGCGGTGTGGCCGGCCTCGCGCGCATAGGAGACGATCCGCTTGCGGATGCTCTTCGCCTTGCCGACGTAGAGCACCTCGCCCTTCGCGTCGATCATGCGGTAGACGCCGGGCGCCTTGGGGGCGAGCCTGGCGTAGCGCTGGATCGCCGCGACGCCGCCGGCGAGCGGCGCCGCTGGCGCGTCCGCCTCCTCGACGGACGGCAGCGTCGCCTCGTCCTCCTCCTCGTCGAGGTCGGGCTCCAGTACGGGCTCGATGTTGGCTTTGGGGTCGTCCGCCATGGGCGGAAAATAGGGATTCGCGGGCGAAGGGGCCAGTTGTCATTCCGGGGCCGAGCGAAGCGAGGAGCCCGGAATCCATAACCACGAATCGGGCTTATGGATTCCGCGCTCTCGGGCTGCGCCCTCGCCCCGGAATGACGGAGTGGTCGTCTTCACTTCCCATCGTGGAAAATCACCCCGAGCGTGTGGCGCTGGCCGGAGCGCAGGCGGCTCACCCCGTGGCGCATGTTGACCCGGTAGACGCCGCGCGTGCCCTGCACCGGGCGATGGTGCACCGGGAAGATCACGCCCTCCCCTTGCCGCAGCGGCACGACTTCGGCGCGCGACTGCATGCGCGGACGCTGCTCGGTCAGCACAAACTCGCCGCCGGAAAAATCCTCGCCCGGCCGCGACAGCAGGAACGCGACCTGCAGCGGAAACACCAGTTCGCCGTACACGTCCTGATGCAGGCAATTATAGTCGCCCGGACCGTATTGCAGCAGCAGTGACGTCGGCTTCGTCTGGCCCGCCGCGTGGCAGCGCTTGAGCCAGGCAGCGTGCGCGGCAGGATAGCGCTGCTCCAGCCCCATCTGCCCGTTCCAGCGATTCGCCACGCCGGCGAGCGGCGGATAGAGCGCGGTGCGGAGCGCCGCGATTGTGTCCGGCAGCGGATAGGCGAAATACTTGTATTCGCCGCGGCCGAAGCCATGCCGCGCCATGATCACGCGGCTGCGGTAGATGGCGTCTTCGCTGTAGCGCTCCGACAGCGCCACGCATTCGTCCGGTGTCAGCAACGGGCCTGTGGTGGCGCAGCCGAATGAATCGAGTTGCGTGCCGATCGCAGCCCAGTCGAGCGCGGCAACACGATCGGCGATATCGTTGCCTGGCTCTTGCTTTCGGGCGGCGGCTGAACGGCTTATGGCAAACATCCTTCTGCTTCAGCCAATTTGGTGTTTAGGCAGCCACGTAGCCACCCGATATCCGCTTAGAACTTCGCCGCCTGCGTCCCCGCGATGCGGCCGAACACCGTGGCGGTCAGCAGCCCATTGCCCGACAGATAGCCTGCGGCCTGGGAGCCCGAGACTCCAACCGCCGCGCCGCCCGCCGCAAACAGGTTGGGGAACGCCCTGCCCTTCGCGTCCAGCACCCGCGCTTGAGGATCGATCGCAAGCCCGCCTTGGGTGTGAAACAGCGCGCCGGTCACCTTAATGGCGCAATAGGGCGCGGTTAATCGCTTGTCCGGCGCGAATACGCGGCCGAAGCGGTCCGGGTTGCCGCGCCCGGCATCGATCTCGGTGAGTTCCGCGACAAGCGCATCGACCGGCACGGCAATGCGCGCCGCCAGTTCGGCGATCGATCCTGCGGCGATCAGCGCGCCCGCCTTCTCGGCGTTTCGGAAATCCTCGAACTGCCGCGCCACGCCCGCAATCCGCGCATCGAAAATGTCGAACGCAATGCCGCCGGGCTGCCGCAGCACTTGCGCAGCGGCTTCCGAATAGCCGAGCGCCTCGTTGTGAAACCGGCGGCCTTGCGCGTTGACCTGAAAGCCGCCCTCCGTGATCGCCGCCCAGGTGACCAGGATGTTGTGCGGCGTCGCGACCGAACCGTGGCCCTGATAGCCGCTCAGCGCGGCAAGACGCGCGCCGAGCGCTTCGCCCCACAGCACGGCATCGCCCTGATTTCCGGGATGACCGAAGTAGAGAGCCTCGCCCATCTCGGGAATGTGGCGCCGCACCAGTTCGGCGTTGCCGCCATAGCCGTTGCAACAAAGCACCAGTGCGCCGCAGCCGATGGTCTCGCCACCGGCGATCTCCACGCCCTCCGCGAAACCGTCCTCATCGGCGAACAGCGTTTCGCAAACGCGACCGGTCAAGATCGGAATGTCGCGCGCCTCGACGGCGCTGCGCAGCCGATCGATCAGCTCGGCGCCGGTGCGGCCTGGCAGGCCGTGCATGCGATGCGCCGAATGCCCCGGATAGTTGAAGTCGGTGATGACCTCGAACGGCAGCGCGTAGGTGTCGGCGAGCCATTCGACGGTCTTGCCCGCACCTTCCGCGACTGCGCGCACCAGCTTTGCATCGGCCTCGCCATGCGCCTTGCGTGCGATGTCCGCGGCGAACAAGTCGGTGGAATCCGCGATGCCCTGCCCGCGCTGCAAGCGCGTGCCCGCCGCCGGGATGAGTCCTGCCGAGAGCGCCGTCGATCCGGCCGGCACCGCGTCGCGCTCGATCACCACCGGCTCGATCCCCGCCTCGCTTGCGGCAAGCGCCGCGCACAGGCCCGCGGCGCCCGCCCCGACGATCAACACCGGAACTTCGCTGTCGAAATCGACGTCCTCGGACGGCTGCACCGAATTCATTCGGTACCGTCAGTGTCGGGCGTCCGCCACGCCAGATGCTGACCGCCGTCGACCACCAGGGTCGCGCCGGTCACACTGCGTGCGCGCGCCAGATAGAGCACCGCGTCCGCGATCTCCTCGGCGCTCGGGCCGTGACCGAGGGGAACGGCCGCCGCCTGCTTTGCAAAGTCATCGGCGTGCTGCCGCGCACTTGCAATCGTGGGCCCCGGCGCGACCGCGTTGACGCGGACATTCGGCGCCAACGCCTGCGCCAGCATGCGCGTTGCCGAATGCAGTGCGCTTTTCGCCAGCGTGTAGGACACGAAGTGCGGCGTCAGCTTGAACACACGCTGATCGAGGATATTGACGATCGAGGCGTTCGCGTCGCCCTTGGCCTGCGCGGCAAATGCCTCGGCAAGGAACAGCGGCGCACGCAGGTTGACGGCGAACTGCCGGTCGAAACGTTCGGCTTCGAGCGCGCCGATCGCGTCCGGCTCGAACATCGAGGCGTTGTTCACCAGCAGGGTCAGCGGCCCGATCGCGCCGGCCGCCGCCGCCACGAGCCCGGCCGTCTCCGCATGATCGGACAGATCAGCGCGCACCACGGCCGCGCGTCCGCCGGTGCGCACGATCTCGTCGCGCAACGCCTGTGCCTCCGCGACCGACCGGTTCGCCTGGATGGCGACCGCGTAATCCGCCCGATGCAGCGCCAGCGCAATCGCGCGGCCGATGCGGCGTGCGGCCCCTGTGACCAAGGCGGCTTTCTGTTCCGTCATGTCGCGCAGCGCTCCTCCGAATGCACGGTTGCTTAACGTTACTACCAACGATCGCGATGCATCGTCCCGGTCTTAATAAACTTTAACGCAAAGGCCGCGAAAGTGGACGCGACACGGGCATGGAAGCGTCGTCACGGGGCGGGGATGACCTCCAAGGGGGCGGGCGGCAGTCCGGTCGATGACCGGATCGCCGCCCGTCGGCCCTTTCGCAGGAGCTTGAGAGAACAATGAGAACAATCGTCCGCGCCGCGGCTTTCGCCGCCGCGCTCATCGCCACGCCGGCTGCGGCCGCCGATCTCTACGGCAAGGCACCGGCTTACGCCGCCACGCCGTTCAGCCCCTATAACTGGAACGGCGTCTATATCGGCGTGAATCTCGGCTACCAATGGGGCAAGGTCACCAACTGGGGCGGCGGCTCGCCCGGCGGCGTGATGGGCGGCGGGCAGATCGGCTACAACTGGCAGTTCAACCAGGTCGTGCTCGGCCTCGAAGCCGATCTCCAGGGCTCGGCCGCCGAGGACACCTTCGCGCCCCGCAAGTTCGCCAATCCGTGGTTCGGCACCGTGCGCGGCCGCGCCGGTTACGCCATGAACAACGTGCTGATCTACCTGACCGGCGGCCTTGCGTACGGCGGCGGCCGCATCGAGCTCGCCGGCATCAGCGAGACGCAGACGCATCTCGGCTGGACGCTCGGCGGCGGCGTGGAAGTGGGGCTGACGCCGAACTGGACCGCCAAGGCGGAATATCTCTACGTCCGGCTCGACGACCGCAGCTATGTGCTGACCGGCGTCAACAACGGGTTCTCGTCGAACGTGTTCCGGCTGGGCGTGAACTACCGGTTCTAGGCGGTCACCCGCGTCTTCTCGAACGCCGGCACCTTCGCGGCGAATTCGTCCAGCCACTTGACCAGCCGCGGATGGTCCTTGCGCCATTTACCCTCGAAGCGCAGATCGCCATAGCCGAGCGCGCAGGCGAGCGTGATCTGCCCGACGTTCGGGATCGCGCCGAGCGCGGGCGGCGCGGCTTCGAGCGCACTCATGGCGCGCTCGACCTTTCCGCGCTGATGATCGATCCATTTCTGGACCGCCATCTCGGGCGGCCGCCAGCGGCCCTCGTAAACCAGCAGAATGCAGGCATCCAGAATGCCGTCGCACAGCCCCTGCAAGGTCAGCGCGGCGAAGCGCGCGTTCGGCTCGTGCGGGACGATCTTACCGCCGCCGGCGCGGTGATCGAGATACTCCAGGATCACCGGCGAGTCGTAGAGGACGGTGCCGTCCTCGATGATCAGCGCGGGAATTTTTCCGATCGGGTTCTGCTGGCGCAGCGTATCGGCGGGATCGGTTGGGTCGGCCTTCTCGATGGTGACGTCGTTCTCGAGCCCGAGAATGCCGAGCGCGAGTTTCACCTTGCGGCCGAACGGCGACGGCGGCGAGGAACGCAGGATCATCATTTATGGAAAACTCCGGAATTGGCGCCGCGCTGGCGCGATGTGGAACGCGTAGCATCGCGTGTCGTGGACCGGTTTCCAATCCGGAAAGCGCGAAGGCAGGCTTCGCGGGAGATCTTTTCGCGAGCAGAAGAAACGCGCGAGCGCCGGTCAGCCGGTGATCACGAGGTTCACGGCCTTCGGGCCCTTGCCCTTCTTGTCGGGCTCGACGTCGAAGTTGATGCGCTGGCCTTCGTTGAGCGACTTCATGCCGGCGCGCTCCACCGCCGTGATGTGGACGAACACGTCGCGCCCGCCGTCGTCGGGCTTGATGAACCCGTAGCCACGCTCGCTGTTGAAGAACTTCACCACGCCACCCTGCGCCATCGGGAAGACTCCTTTTCCCAACTGCCCGCCGCCGGCCCCCACGGCTCAGCAGCGCGGCCGGACATTCCAGGGAAAAGCGTCGGCACCCCGAGTCATTTCCGCCGGCCCCCCGAGGGAGGCGGAACGTCAAAGCCAGCACGTTAGAGTAGACAACAACCCGGACCGGCTGGAAAGAGGCGCGCCGCCGCACCTTTTCATTTTTCGGCCGTCAGCCAGCCGACCCGCGTTGCGCCCTGGCCCGGAGCGCCCGCCAGCACATCGGCCAGCGCCGAAAGGACGACGCCAAGCTCCTGTTCCAGCCGCCAGGGTGGATTGACCAGGATAAGCCCGCTGCCACGCAGGCGCTCGTTCGCCTTGGCCGGCAGCGTCAGCTCGGCGCGCAGGATGCGCGGGATGCCGAGCCGCGCGATGCGGCGCGCGAAACCTTCCGTCTCGCGGGTGTCCTTGATCGGGTACCAGAGCGCATAGACGCCGGTCGGCCACTTGCGGTGCGCGCCGGTGAGCGCCTGGGTGAGGCGGGCGTGCTCGTCCGGCTGCTCGAATGGCGGGTCGATCAGCACGAGGCCGCGCCGCTCCTTCGGCGGCACATAGGCGTTGAGCGCCGTATAGCCGTCGATCGCCACGGCCTTGGCGCGGTTGTCGCCGCGCAGACTGCCGGCGAGCGCCTTCGCGGCGTTCGGTTCGCGCTCGCATGCGATCAGCCGGTCCTGCGGGCGCAGCCAGCGCTGTACCAGCACGGGCGAACCCGGATAGACGGCGAGCGCATCGCCATTGAGTGCCGCGACCGCGTCGAGATAGGGCGCGAGCAGGTCGCGCCCCGCGCCGCCGAGCCGGGCGGCCATCAGCCTGCCGATCCCCTCGCGCCACTCGCCGGTGCGGGCAGCCTCGGGGCCGAAGAGGTCATACAGGCCCGCGCCCGCATGGGTGTCGATCACCCGGAACGCCGCCGGTTTCTCCTTCAGGTGCGCGACGATGCGCGCGAGCGTGGCGTGCTTGACGACGTCGGCGAAGTTCCCGGCGTGGAAGGCGTGGCGATAGTTCATCGCCACATTATATAGACCTCATCCTACAGACCTCATGGTGAGGAGCCGCGAAGCGGCGTCTCGAACCATGGCCGCGAGCGCTGCGCCATCCTTCGAGACGCTCGCTGACGCTCGCTCCTCAGGATGAGAGGCCGGTGGCTATGCGCCCCCGCGCACCGGCGGCATCGTGAGCTTCTCGCGCTTGCACGCGCGCTTGTCGATCTCGGGGCATTCGCGGAACTGCAGCTCGCGCGAAAGACAAATGCGCACTTCGCTCAAGCGCGGCCCGCCGCAGGTGACCGCGATGCCGGCGCGGCTCATGCCGGGATTGGCCTTGATGAAGGCGTCCTCCACTTCGTCGGGCGTCACCGTCATGGCGGCCTTCGGCTCAAGATAGTCGGCCGGGATCTTCACGCCCGCGCGCGCTTTGCGGATCGTCTCGAAATAGCCGCGCGCCGGCAGCCCCGAGCAGACGCCGTGCTTGTCCCACTCGTGGAAGATGAGCCGCGGCGCCGGCATCAGGTCGAGCATCGACGAGACAATGTTGCGGTCGAGGCGCGGCGCCGGGTTCTGGCAGAACTCCGGGAAGCCCTTCTCGTATTGCGGCCACAGCCCGTGCACCACGAACGAGAACGGCCGCGCGCCGCACTGCTGCTGGGGCGCGCGCTCGCCCGCCTGCTCGCAATAGGAGGGCGACCACGACAGCGCCAAAACGTAGAAATCGAACTTGCCGGGCTCGTTCTGGCGCGCGTCCTGCGCGGCCGCACCACCCAAGATCATCCACAGACCAAACAGTGAACCTGCGAGCGAAATCCGCAAATGGCGCATGGTCGCCTCCCTCACTCCGCGTTGCACTCGATCAAAGTGTAACCGGAAGATTGGAACATAGCAAGAACAATTGCGGACAGAGCATGGACATCCACAAGCGCCGTCCAGCCTGTGGGTAACCGGCTCCGCGATCTGGAACTTAAGGCCTCGCCATGCGGCAGGACGGATTATAGGCCCAGTTGCGGTCGAGCCCGACTACGCACCATTCCACCCCCCAGCCGATGCCGAGCCAGCCGGTGTTTTCCAGGATCGAATAGTGGATCGCGTGTTTGGTGCCGTCGGAGACGCGAGCGACGCCGTTGCAGAACCGGCGCGGCACCGCCTGCGGCGCGCCCGCCCATGGCCGGAACGCCACCTCCCGGATGCGGTCGATGCCGACGATTTCCAGGTCCGAGTTCCAGAACTCGCCTTCCTTGTGGCTGAACTTGGAGTGGATCTGGATCAGCACGCCGCGGTCGTCGCACAGCGGCACCAGCGCATCGTAGCGCGGGCCAAACAGGCCGAAGTTGAGCTCGAACCAGCTTGCGGCGGCGGCCGGCGTGGCCGAGGCGGCGGCAATCAAACCCGCAAGCGCGATGCCGAGGAAACGGCCGGTCATTGAGAGTCTCCCGAACCACGGAACGGTGCCGCGCACCGCGCGAAGGGTCAAGAGGCTCAGGCAACAACGCCGCGCAGTGTGGCGCTTTTACCCGCCGTGGCGCGCGTGATCGTGGCTGGCGTGATGGTGCTTGCCCGGCGTCGGATCGGCCGGCACGTCCGAGACCACGCAGGGCGTGTCGGAGAACTGCCACGAGGTGTTGTTGAGCACCATGCCGCAGGTGGCGATCCGCGCGCCTTTCGGGGTTTGCAGGCACACGCTTTTGCCGAGCTCGTAGTCGCGACCCTGCGAGCGGCAGGTGCAGTCCGCGAACGACACATCGCTCGCGGCGATCAGGGCGACGAGGGTCAGGCAGGCCCGGCGCATGGACCGATGATAGCACAAACCCGGACGGATCAGAGGCCGGCGTTGCGGTAGGACGCGCAGACCTTGGAGGCGGTCGCGGACTGCTGCGTCTCGAACTTGGCGAAGCTCGCGCGCAGGCCGGGATCCTGGATCTGGACGATCGCCCCGCAGGACGCCGTGGCCGAGGAGCCGGCCGGGCCGGTAACGCCCGCGATGACGAGGGCTGCGAAGGCGGAAAGAGCGATGGCGCGGGTGAGTGTCATGGCAGGGTCCCCTTCTGGCCAAGACGATATGGTTAACAATTAGTCGCCGCGGGGCGCCGGAAGGTTCAAAGGGGTGGAAGGGGTTGAAATTGAAAGGCTTTTGCCTCGCCTTGTACAAGACGTAGGCCGCCAGTCACTCGGACGGCGCATAGGGTTCCGACGCGTAGACGATGCGACCGCCGACCATCGTGAGCAGCGAGCGGATGTCCCCGATCTGGTCGACCG
>JAXDNY010000152.1:0-8465 GCA_034669145.1 Hyphomicrobiales bacterium | reverse complement strand
GCCGCGAAGCGGCGGGGAGAGGGCCTCTCCTACCAGACACACCCCTCTCCCGCCGTCGCTACGCTCGGGCACCCTCTCCCCGCTTCGCGGGGCGAGGGGAAGAAAAGACGCCCCATCTATCGTGTATCCCCTGTATCGCGTCTCATTCGGCACCCGCCCTCACTCCCCCAACTTATTGAAAATTCAATTTGAATTGGAACCGGCGCGCTTCTCCGCGCTTAACCCGTTCCCCTCCCCCGCCGTGAACCGCCGCATCCCCCGCCGCGACTAATGGACAAGCGCGCCCGGGGAACCAAATCAGGGCGCCGAACGTAGACACGGCGGATACAGGGGAAGACCATGAAGACCCTCACAACTATTTTCACCGGTGCCCTCGTCGCGGCCGGCGTCATGATCGCCGACTGGGCGACCGCCGCTCCGCTCAGCCTCTCGCACCAAGCTTATTCGCGCGCCGACCAGATGGCGCCGGTCGAAGAGCAGACCGAGCAGGGCTACGAGACGCCCGCGCAATTCCGCCGCCAGGTCGTTGCCTACAACGGCGGCGAAGCGCCCGGCACGATCATCATCGATACCGCCAACACCTTCCTCTATCTGGTGCAGCCCGGCGGCCGTGCGATCCGCTACGGCATCGGCGTCGGCCGCGACGGCTTCCGGTGGTCGGGCACGCAGCACATCACCAAGAAGGCCGAGTGGCCGGATTGGACCCCGCCTGCCGAAATGATCGCCCGCCAGCCCTACCTGCCGCGCTTCATGGCCGGTGGCCCGACCAACCCGCTCGGTGCGCGCGCCATGTATCTCGGCAACACCATCTATCGCATCCACGGCACCAACGCGCCCTCGACCATCGGACAGCGCGTGTCGTCCGGCTGCATCCGCCTCACCAACGAAGACGTGACCGATCTCGCCAGCCGCGTGAACGTTGGCACCAAGGTGATCGTGATCAATGGCGACGTCCGCGCCGATGCGCCGATGACCTCCGCGCCGGTCAGCCTGCGGCTGCGCTGAATTTTACGAGAAGTTCGGTTCGCCTCAGAGCGACCACGCCGGTCCGGATCTTCCGGGCCGGCGTTTTAATATCTGCGCCGACACAAAGCTTGTAGCCCGCATGAGCGAAGCGACATGCGGATCGGCCCCGGACTTCGCTTCGCTCATCCGGGCTACGAAAACTAGTGCCCGCGCGACTGCACCCAGCCGAACGCCTTCTTCTTCGCGTTCCAGCGTAATGTCCCGCCAACGTCGCACTCCATGCAGTAGAGGATCACGATGTCTCTTTTGTCGGGGGCGAGCACCGCGAATTGCGTCTTGCCCGGCGTAGCGGCGACGAAGCGAATTTTCTGCGTGTCCTCATCGATGACGAGCAGGAACCGGCCCTTCTGGCCGCCACAGGTCTGGTAGACGCCGACGAGCGCAATCTGCTTGGTCTTCGAGCGGTCGAAATTGGCCGTGACCGAAAATGACAATCCCACTTCATCCATCAGTTTCCCCGAGCCCTCTTCCTCCATTTCCTTCTTCGGCATGAGCTCGCGCGTGTACTCGGTCGCCTTGCACCACGTGGGGTGGATTTTCGCGACCGGAGTGCCGCGGATTTCCGTGTGCATCGGATTGAAGCTCGTGCGCAGCCACCAGGCCTCCTTCCCCGGTTTCACGGTGGCGAAGGGCTGCGCCTGCGCGACGGTGGTGAGGGCGGCAAAGAGGATTGCAAGCAAGATGCGTTTCATGGCCGTATGAATAGCTCGTAGCCCGGATGGAGTCTAAAGCGCGTTTACGCGCGTCTGCGACGCGCTATGGCGAAATCCGGGACGGGCCCATCCGCACAACGCAGACCTACCGGATTACACTCGCGCTCCATCCGGGCTACGCTTGCCCCAACACAGAGGGGAGCGGTACCCATGAAAGTCTCCGACGCCATTGCGGAAATCCTGCGCCGGGAAGGCGTGGAGACCATCATCGGCTATCCGGTCAACCACATCCTCGAGCGCGGCGCGGCGGCCGGCATCCGTCCGATCATCGTGCGCCAGGAGCGCACCGGCCTGCACATGGCCGACGCGATGTCGCGCGTCACCTCGGGCCGCAAGCTCGGCGTGTTCGTGATGCAGCACGGCCCCGGCACCGAGAACGCCTATGGCGGCGTCGCGCAGGCGTGGAGCGAGTCGGTGCCGATCCTCGTGATGCCGGGCGGCTATGCGCGCCGGCTCGCCTGGGTCGAGCGCAACTACAATTCCAGCGTCCAGATGCGCGGCATCACCAAGTCGGCCGAGCCGGTCACCTCGGGCAAGGAGCTCTCCGCGATCATGCGCCGCGCGTTCACGCGGCTGCGCTCCGGGCGCGGCGGCCCGGTGCTGGTCGAGGTGCCGAACGATGTGTGGAACGAGGAGGCCGATCCGTCCGATTACGTCGCCGCGCGGCCGCTGCGCTCGGGCCCTGATCCTGATGCGATCCGCGAAGCCGCGAAGATGCTGCTCGCCGCCAAGCGCCCGGTGCTTTATGCCGGCCAGGGCGTGCACTGGGCGGAAGCGTGGGGCGAGTTGAGAGAGCTTGCCGAGCTGCTCGCCGTTCCGGTCACCACCTCGTTGCAGGGCAAGAGCGCGTTTCCCGAGACGCATCCCTTGTCGCTCGGCTCCGGCGGCCTCGCGATCCCGGCGCCGGTGCATCATTTCCTGAAAGAGAGCGACCTCATCCTCGGCATCGGCTGCTCGTTCACGCAGACGAATTTCGGCGTCACGATGCCGGCCGGCAAGACGATCATCCACGCAACGCTTGACCCGACCGACGTGAACAAGGACGTGCCGTGCGCGCTCGCCGTGCTGGGCGACGCGAAGCTCACGCTCGTGGCGCTGATCGAGGAAGTCTCGCGCACGCAGAAGTCGCCGCGCGATCATTCCGCCGTCGCGAAGGAGATCAAGGAGAGCTACGACCCCTGGCTCGCCAAATGGATGCCGAAGCTCACGCACAACGAGGCGCCGTTCTCCCCCTATCGCGTGCTGTGGGACCTGCAGCACACCGTCGATATCGCGAACACCATCATCACGCATGACGCAGGTAGCCCACGCGACCAGCTTTCGCCGTTCTGGCGTTGCACGACGCCGCTCTCCTACATCGGCTGGGGCAAAACCACGCAGCTCGGCGCGGGCCTCGGATTTGCGATGGGCGCGAAGCTCGCCAAGCCCGACAAGCTCTGCATCAATGTGTGGGGCGACGCCGCGATCGGCTTCACCGGCATGGACTTCGAGGCCGCGGTGCGCGAGCGCATCCCGATTCTGTCGATCCTCCTGAACAACTTCTCGATGGCGATCGAACTGAAGGTGATGCCGGTCTCGACCGAGAAGTATCGTTCGACCGACATCTCGGGCGACTACGCGGCGTTCGCGCGCGCGCTCGGCGGCTACGGCGAGCGCATCGAGAAGCCCGCCGACATCGTTCCGGCGATCAAGCGCGGCATCAAGGCGACGCAGGAGGGCAAGCCGGCGCTATTGGAGTTCATCACCACGAAGGAAGTGGAGGTGTCGAAGTTTTAACGCTTTCTTCCCCTCTCCCGCTTGCGGGAGAGGGTGCCGAGCGAGCGTAGCGAGTGAGGCGGGAGAGGGCATCGCGCTGAGAAGAGCCCTCTCCCGGCCGCTCACTTCGTTCGCGTCCACCCTCTCCCGCAAGCGGGAGAGGGGAAAGCGAGCCCGGAGCTCGCATTGACACCCTGCCCCATCGGCCTACATTAGCCGTGTTCCGAGGGGTGCCCTGTTCGGGCTGAGAGGTCGCGGCAACGCGAAAAACCCTTTGAACCTGATCCGGGTCATGCCGGCGAAGGGACAGGACACGTGAATACATCGATATTCCTGGCAAAGCTGATCGGGCCGTTGGCGCTCGTGCTCGGCTTCGGCGTGCTGTTCAACCGCGGCGCGGTTCGCGCCGTGCTCGATGAGTTCATCAACAACCGCGCGATTCTGTTCCTTGCCGGACTGATCACCTTTCCGGCCGGGCTCGCGATCGTGCTCACCCACAATGTCTGGGTCGCGGACTGGCCGGTCATCATCACGATCGTGGGCTGGCTCACCGCCTTCTCCGGCGCAATCCGCATCGTCGCGCCGGAGGGCGCCATCCGTTACGGCCGCCGCGCTTACGAACGCCCGAACGGCCCGCTGTTCAGCGCCGCGATCTGGATCGCGCTCGGCGCCGTCCTCACCTTCTTCGGCTATGTCCGCTAACGTCCCAACGGGAGCAAACCCATGAACAAGCCTCTTCAAGCCGCCGACCTCGTCACCCCGAAGGTGACCACCGGACCGATCGCCGGATCGCGCAAGACCTACGCGACGCCGGATGCGGCGCCCGACCTGCGCGTGCCGATCCGCGAGATCATGCTCGATCCCTCGGCGAACGAGCCGCCGGTTGCCGTGTACGACTCCTCCGGCGTCTACACCGACGACACCGCCGGGATCGACGTCGAGCGCGGGCTCAAGCGCGCGCGGGTCGAATGGGTGCGCGAACGCGGCGGCGTGGAAGAATACGACGGCCGTCCGATCCAGCCCGTCGACAACGGCAACGTCACCGGCAAGCATCTCGCGCGCAACTTCCCCAACACGCCGCGCCCGATGCGCGCCATCGGCGATGCGCCGATGACGCAGCTCGAATGGGCGCGCGCGGGCGTCATCACCAAGGAGATGATCTACATCGCCGAGCGCGAGAACATCGGCCGCAAGAAGATGCTGGAGAACGCGCGAGCCGTCCTGGCCGACGGCGAGAGCTTCGGCGCAGCGCTGCCCGCGTTCGTGACGCCGGAGTTCGTGCGCGACGAGGTCGCGCGCGGCCGCGCGATCATCCCGTCGAACATCAACCACGGCGAACTCGAGCCGATGATCATCGGCCGAAACTTTCTGGTGAAGATCAACGCCAACATCGGCAACTCGGCCGTGACCTCCTCGGTGGAAGAGGAAGTGGAGAAGATGGTGTGGGCGATCCGCTGGGGCGCCGACACCGTGATGGACCTTTCGACCGGGCGCAACATCCACAACACGCGCGAATGGATCCTGCGCAACTCGCCGGTGCCGATCGGCACTGTGCCGATCTATCAGGCGCTGGAGAAGGTGAACGGCGATCCCGTCAAGCTCGACTGGGAGTGCTACAAGGACACGCTGATCGAGCAGTGCGAACAGGGCGTCGACTATTTCACCATCCACGCCGGCGTGCGTCTCGCCTATGTGCCGCTCACCGCCAACCGCGTCACCGGCATCGTGTCGCGCGGCGGCTCGATCATGGCCAAGTGGTGCCTGTCGCGCCACAAGGAATCATTCCTCTACGAGCGCTTCGACGAGATCTGCGACCTGATGCGCAAGTATGACGTGTCGTTCTCGCTCGGCGATGGCTTGCGCCCCGGCTCGATCGCCGACGCCAACGACCGCGCGCAATTCGCCGAACTCGAAACGCTCGGCGAACTCACGCAGATCGCGTGGCGCAAGGGCTGCCAGGTGATGATCGAAGGCCCCGGCCACGTGCCGACGCACAAGATCAAGATCAACATGGACTAGCAGCTCTAGGAATGCGGCGAGGCGCCGTTCTACACCCTCGGGCCGCTCACGACCGACATTGCGCCCGGCTACGACCACATCACCTCAGGCATCGGCGCCGCGATGATCGGCTGGTTCGGCTGCGCGATGCTCTGTTACGTGACGCCGAAGGAGCATCTCGGCCTGCCCGACCGCGACGACGTGAAGGAAGGCGTCATCACCTACAAGATCGCCGCGCACGCGGCCGACCTCGCCAAGGGCCACCCGGGCGCGCAGCTGCGCGACGACGCGCTAAGCCGCGCGCGCTTCGACTTCCGCTGGCAGGATCAGTTCAACCTCGGCCTCGACCCCGACCGGGCGCAGCAATTCCACGACGAGACGCTGCCCAAGGAGGCGCACAAGGTCGCGCACTTCTGCTCCATGTGCGGCCCGAAGTTCTGCTCGATGAAGATCACGCAGGATGTGCGGGATTATGCGAAGGGGTTGAATGATCCGAATGCGATGGGGCTGACGCAGTCAGGCGTGCTCGCGGACGGCCTCTCCCCTCATCCTGAGGAGGCGCGCAGCGCCGTCTCGAAGGATGAAGCCGAGGCGGGCATGGCGGCAATGAGCGAGAAATTCAAGGCGATGGGCGAGCAGGTGTATGTGGATGCGGAGCGGGTGAAGGAGAGTAACAGGGCGCTGTAGTACCCCCATTCGATAGCGTCATCTAACGGAATGGCCGGCAAGCGTCCGGCCATTTTGTTCTTTTGAAGATACGAACACAGGTTTAGATTGCGGCAACACTCAAAGACACCTCGGGACCAGACATGAGCTCGCCGAAGCCACAATTTGTGAAATCCGACTCGAAAGACTTTGCGGAACTAGAAACTTTCGCCAAGCGCTTTGATGCAAAAGGCCGCACAGAGAGCGCTGCACTTCTCATATGGTTTCTGCAAACCATCTATCGGCTTGATGACGTAGAGGCCGAAGATGCCGTATGCGACCGCAAATTCGATGAAGGGTTTGACGCGATTTTCGTGAATGACTCTCGTCGGGAAATCGCGGTATTTCAATGCAAACGCAAGAAAGACCTGCCGGCCACATTGGGCGATGTCGACTTAAAGACCTTCGTTGGCTCACTTGCTCACGTCAATAGCAAGGGTGCAGTAGACCACCTCGTGGTAACATCTAAGAATCCCGACCTTGTGAAATTACTAAAATCTTTGGGCGTCGCGGAGAAAATCGAGGCCGGCTATGACGTCAAGCCTATCTTTGTGTGCAACATCGCAGCAAATGCGGATGCTGACAAATATCTGCCGCAAGCGGCGGCGACTGGGCACGCTATTGATCTTTGGGATTTGAAGCGCTTGGGGCCGGTCCTGAAGCAGCTGTCCCGGGACTGGTTTATTGATGAACAAGCAACCTTGAAGCTACCAATGTCAAGGAGCTTCGTCTTCGGTCCGAAGGCGCAGCCAAATCTAGTCTATGGAGCTATCAAGGCTACTCAGCTTGTCGCGCTGCCAGGGATAGATGACCTAAGGCTATTCGCCCAAAACGTCCGACTGGGTCTCGGAAACACGCGCGTCAACACCGAGATCGTTGAGTCGGTAAAAAACAAAAAGGAGCATCCCAACTTCATCACCTTTCATAACGGTCTGACAGTTGTGGCAAAATCGATGAAATTTCGGCGCGGCAAGCTCTCTCTTAAAGACTTTAGCGTTTGCAATGGGTGTCAATCATTGCTGTCCTTATGGGAAAATAGAAAGAAGCTTACTGACGACTTGCAAATCCTTGTACGGGTCGTGCGTGTTGGGGAAGATCGCCAGATCGCGGAACAGATTGCCTATCGTACCAACAACCAGAATCCTATCTCGCTTCGGGACCTAAGTTCTAACGATACTGCTCAGGTCCATTTGAAGAATGCGTTCGACAATCTGTTCAGTAATTTCGCGACATATAGCATCAAACGAGGGGAGCGCGGAGGTGATAACGAGATAGTCAACGAGGAAGCTGGCAGGCTGCTCCTTGCGCTCAAAGTTAAGGAGCCATGGAGCGCCCACCAAAAGTATCGCGTCTTTGGAGATTTGGAGAGTCGCATCTTCGACTATGAGCTACAGCCGGATCAAATTCGACTGGCTCAACTGCTGAGTGATATTGTTTATGAAGAAGCTAAGTCACTTACTTATGAACGCGTCGCAAAGTACGGCCTAACACACTACATTCTCATATATCTGGTGGGCGAGGTATTGAGAGTCGGGAAGGATGGCCAAGCATTTTTGAAGCGACCCCTGCCGTATCTCTCGACAAATGCGGGCACCAATCAAAAAGAGGCGTCCGCGCTAACATCGCTGCGAGCAGTGACAAAGTTTGTTGTTACAGAGCTAAACTACTTCATCAAGGAGAACGGCGAAGACGCGTATGATTACAAGACAGCATTCAAGTCGCAGACCGACGTGCAATCGATCAGAAATGCGGTTCAGAAGGCTTTTGAGAAGGACGTGGCTACGGGTCGAGCGAAGTCATTCAAATTGCCTTGATCAATCAGCGACGGAATTCCGGATTGGGCGATACCGCGCCGCCGATGCTCCCATCGGTTACACCCTCGCCTCCGGCGTCTTCGTCCTATCCACCACCGCCCACTGCTGCAACAGAGCCGGCATGGCCATTTCCTTTCCGGTCGTGCGTCGACCGAGGTCAGCTGAACACTAGGTCGGGTTGCCAATGCCGATCCGTGCCTACTTCCCCGCCGCTTTGCGCAGCGCCGCGTTGATGCGGTCCTGCCAGCCGGGGCCGTCGGCTTGAAAGAAATCGAGGACGTCGCGGTCGATGCGCAGCGACACCATTTCCTTGACGCCCGGAAGCGCGGGAGGCGGCGCCGCGGGCGCCTCGATGGGCTTGGCGGTCGCGGCCTTGAACGCGGCTTCCGCCTGCGTACGGGAATCGCCAATCGGGCGCCGTGCCATGGTGCCTCCTGCCAGAAACGTCAGGCAG
>JAXDNY010000151.1:0-33373 GCA_034669145.1 Hyphomicrobiales bacterium | reverse complement strand
AGTAACTTTGGTGAGGCGGGACGCTACAGGGAAACGAGAGGCTTCACGACTATGTAGAAATTGTTGTGGGAAGCGTGCGCATCCTGGCGGTGCGTTTGGGGCCTAGTTTCCTTGCTTCGCTTGCCCGAAGATATTCCGTCTCTGTTCGGGGAAAATGCGCGCTTGGCCACGCGTTAGTCGACACGGAAAGTACCAACGCCTGCTATCCTGCCCTTAAGCGAAGTTCGCCGACTTTTGGAGTTGTTGACTCTGCGGAGGGAGTGCGACTGGGATCCAACGGTCTCCGCGTAGCCCAGCGAAGTTAATCGCAGTCCCGCGCACTAGCTAGTAGTTCGAATCGTACATGGGTCAGGCCGAAGCCCGCGCCGAACCTCGGTCATCGATCAATCTGTGACAAGCCGCGCAAATCGACCCTTTTCGCGCAGCGCGTTTAGTGTTATCGCTACACGATCTAAAGGTGTCCGCTGAAGTTTGTTCATCGGCTAGAGGTCCCCGTTGGCCGACCAAGTAGGAACGAAGCCTGCTGCAGACGCCGCTTCGGGCGATAACTTTCGTGTAAGCGCTCCGCAGATCTCGATGCCGAAGGGTGGCGGCGCCATCCGCGGCATTGGCGAGAAGTTCGCGGCCAATCCGACTACCGGCACCGGCTCGATAACCGTGCCGATCGCCACGTCACCCGGGCGTGCTGGTTTTGGTCCGCAGCTTGCCCTTTCCTACGACTCTGGCTTCGGCAGCGGACCGTTTGGATTCGGTTGGAGCCTTTCCCTTCCTTCAATCACGCGCAAGACCGAAAAAGGACTGCCGCAGTATAACGACGACGATGAATCCGATGTTTTTATCCTCTCTGGCGCAGAAGACCTGATGCCAGAGTTCGAGAAAGACACCGCCGGACAATGGATCATCCAGAATGGCAGACATGTCGTTCACGACACGCTGCGCACTGTCAATGGTATCACTTACGCAGTTCGCCGGTATCGCCCTCGCATCGAGGGGCTGTTCGCTCGCATCGAACGCTGGACCCGAGAGAGCGATGGCGATGTTCATTGGCGATCGATTTCCAAAGACAACCTCCTCACTCTCTACGGCAAGGACGCGGACTCGCGCATCGCGGACCCGACAGATCCCGCGCGCATCTTCACATGGTCGATCTGCGAAACGCGTGACGACAAAGGCAACGCAGTTCTTTACGACTACAAACGAGAAGACGGTGCCGGTGCCGATCTCACCAGGGTTTGCGAGCGCAACCGGGGCGATCGCAACGATGCGCGGCGTACTGCCAACCGCTATCTAAAGCGTATCCGTTACGGCAACCGCAGGCCGCTGCTGGACAGCATCGGACATCGGCCGCGATTCCTCGCCGATCTGCCCACGGCGCAGGTCCAGAACGCCGCTTGGATGTTTGAGCTGGTCCTAGACTACGGGGAGCATGATGCCGACGTGCCGCAGCCGGATGACGCCGGCGTGTGGGCCTACCGCAGCGACCCGTTCTCGTCCTACCGGTCTGGTTTTGAGGTGCGCACGACGCGCCTGTGCCAGCGCGTTCTGATGTTCCATCACATACCCGACCTGGCCACCGGAGAGACAGGTTACGAAGGGTTGGTCCGTTCCACGGACTTCACTTATTCTCACCAACTGGACCCCACCAGCGCGCGCAACCCCGTCTACACCTTCCTGCGCGCCGTCACGCAGACCGGCTACCGCCGCAACAATGGCGGCTACGAAAAGCGGAGCTTGCCGCCCGTCGCGTTCGAATACACGCAGCCCATCGTGCAGGACACGGTGGAGGACGTCGACCCTGCCAGCCTCGAGAACTTGCCCGTCGGTGTTGACGGCGCCAGCTACCAATGGACCGATCTGCACGGCGAGGGCATTCCCGGCATTCTCACCGAGCAGGCGGGCGCTTGGTTCTACAAGCGCAACCTGAGCCCCATCAGCAACCGGCCAGTCGAGCTTGCGCCGTCGGAGCTGGTGGCCTTGAAACCCAACCTGGCCCTGGCCGGTCGAAGGGCACAGTTCATGGATCTGGCAGGCGATGGCCTGCCCGACCTGGTCGTGTTGGATGGCCCGATGCCGGGCCTCTACGAACACGACGAGGACGAAGGCTGGCAGCCCTTCCATCCATTCACGTCGCGCCTCCACCGCAACATGCGAGACCCCAACCTGAAACTTGTCGATCTCGATGGCGACGGTCACGCGGACGTGCTGATCACCGAGGACGACGCATTTGTCTGGCACCGCTCGTTGGCCGAAGCCGGTTTCGGCGCGGCGCGCCGCGTCGGTCAGGCGCTCGATGAGGAAAAGGGCCCCCGTCTGGTCTTCGCTGACGGCACCCAGTCGATCTATCTTGCAGACCTCGACGGCGATGGGCTCACCGATCTCGTGCGGGTCCGCAACGGCGAGATCTGCTACTGGCCCAACCTTGGCTACGGCCGCTTCGGCGCCAAGGTGACGATGGACAACGCGCCGCGGTTCGACAACCCGGACCAGTTCGACCACGCGCGCATTCGGCTGGCCGACATCGACGGTACGGGCACGAACGACATCATCTACCTGCACCGCGATGGCGTGCGCCTCTACTTCAACCAGTCAGGCAACGGATGGAGCGAACCGCAGCAACTGAACGTTTTCCCGCGCGTGGACAACCTGGTGTCCATCGTGGCTACCGACCTTCTTGGCAATGGCACGGCCTGTCTGGTCTGGTCATCGCCGCTGCCAGGCGATGCGCGGCGGCCGATGCGTTACGTGAATCTCATGGGCGGGGAGAAACCTCATCTGCTCGTCAAGACCATCAACAACCTCGGCGCCGAAACCGTCGTTCAATACGCCCCGTCCACGAAGTTCTATCTGCAGGACAAGCGCGACGGCAGGCCGTGGATCACCCGTCTGCCGTTTCCGGTGCATGTGGTCGAGCGCGTCGAGACCCGCGACCACATCAGCCGGAATCTCTTCGTCACGCGCTATGCCTACCACCACGGCTACTTCGACGGCGTGGAGCGCGAGTTCCGCGGCTTCGGCATGGTGGAGGAGTGGGACACGGAAGAATTCGCCGCGCTCTCCGCCGGGGGTATGCTGTCTCCGGCCACTAACGTCGATGCCGCCTCCCATGTCCCGCCGGTTCTGACCAAGACCTGGTTCCACACCGGCGTCTATCTGGGTCGTGACCATGTCTCGGACTTTTTCGCCGGGCTGCTCGATGCCACGGACAAGGGCGAGTACTACCGCGAGCCGGGGCTGAACGACGTCCAGGCCAGGGCTCTGCTGCTTCCCGACACCGTGCTGCCGTCCGGTTTGACGTTGGAGGAAGAGCGCGAAGCCTGCCGCGCCCTCAAGGGATCGATGCTGCGCCAGGAAGTCTATGCGCTCGACGGCACAG
Organism: Hyphomicrobiales bacterium; assembly: GCA_034669145.1. GTDB lineage: Bacteria > Pseudomonadota > Alphaproteobacteria > Rhizobiales > Xanthobacteraceae > PALSA-894. Next base: position 30,000 of record JAXDNY010000151.1, on the reverse strand, counting down.
CGAAGGAACGACATCCCTACAGCGTCGCCGAGCAAAACTTCAGCGTTCGGCTCGAACAGCCCCGTGGTGGGAATCGTCATGCGGTGTTCTTCGCTCACGCCCGCGAGGCGATTACCTATCATTACGAGCGCAACCCAGCTGACCCGCGCGTTCAGCACGCACTCACGCTGGAGGTCGACACCTTCGGCAACGTGCTTAAGGAAGCCGCCGTCGGATATGGCCGGCGACAACCCGATCTCTCGCTTCCGCTCCAAGTCGATCGTGACAAGCAGACTCGGGCGCTCATCACCTATACGGAGCACCGCGTCACCAATGCGATCGACGACGCTGCGGTCTTCACCGACGCTTATCGCACCCCGCTGACGTGCGAGGCAGGCGCTTATGAGTTGACCGGCTACGTGCCGACTGGCACGGCCGGGCGATTCCAGAGCGCCGATTTCGTCCAGCCCGCAGGTGGCGTCCTAACGCACATCTTCGACAGCGAAATCGATTACGAGAAGCTGCCAACCGCCGGCAGACAGCGGCGTGTGATCGAGCAGATCCGTACTCTCTACCGCGCGGACGATCTGACCTCGCTCCTGCCGTTCGGCGAAGTCGAATCCCTGGCGCTGCCCGGCGAGAGCTACAAGCTGGCTTTCACTCCCGGGCTGCTGGCGCAGGTCTTTCAGCGCAACGGTCAGCCACTGCTGCCTATCCCTGCCAACGTGCTTGGTGGCCAGGCAGCGGACCGGGGCGGCTACCTGCCGAGCCAACAGCTCAAGGCGGACGGGCGTTTCCCAAACAGCGACCCCGACGACTATTGGTGGATCCCTTCCGGCCGGGTGTTCCTGTCCCCGGGTGGCAACGATACTGCCGCGCAGGAGCTCGCGTACGCGCAGAGCCACTTCTTCCTGTCACACCGCACCCGCGACCCGTTCCATAGCAACGCGGTGGGCACCGAGAGTTTCATCACCTATGACGCCAACGATCTGTTGATGATCGATATCCGCGACGCGTCGGGCAACCGCGTCACGGTCGGTGAGCGCCGACTCAATGGCACGATCGACCCCGGCAAATCTGGCAACGACTACCGCGTGCTCCAGCCCTCGCGGATGATGGATCCCAACCGCAACCGCACCCAGGTGGCCTTCGACGCACTCGGCATGGTGGTTGGCACGGCGGTGATGGGTAAACCCGAGGAAAGTCTTGGCGACTCACTTGACGGCTTCACTGCCGATCTGAGCGAAGCCGTCGTACTCGATCACATGGCGAATCCGCTGACCGACCCGAACCCCATCCTCGCTCGGGCCACGACGCGGCTGGTCTACGATCTGTTCGCCTATCACCGCACGAAAAATCTGCCCGAGCCGCAGCCCGCTGTCGTCTACACCTTGGCGCGCGAGACGCACGACGCCGATCTCCAGATCGGCACGGAAACCAAAATCCACCACAGCTTCTCCTACTCGGACGGCTTTGGCAGGGAGATCCAGAAGAAGATCCAGGCCGAGCCCGGGGCGCTGGTCACAGGCGGCCCGATCGTCGGCCCACGTTGGGTGGGCAGCGGCTGGATCATCTTCAACAACAAGGGCAAGCCCGTCCGCCAGTACGAGCCGTTTTTCAGCGCCACGCATCGTTTCGAATTCGGCGTGCAGGTCGGTGTCAGTCCGATCCTGTTCTACGACCCAGCGGAACGTCCCGTCGCCACCCTGCATCCCAATCACAGCTACGAAAAGGTGGTGTTCGACCCGTGGCGACAGGTCACCTGGGATGTGAACGACACCGTCCTGGGCGACCCGCGCACCGATGCAGACATCAAGGGCTACACCGCCGGCTATTTTGCCAGCCAGCCTGCCAGCCCGCCGGCGCCACTGTGGCAGACCTGGCACGCACAGCGGCAAGGTGGTTCGCTTGGAGCGGACGAGCAGGCCGCCGCCGGCAAGGCCGCTGCTCATGCCGACACGGCGACGACAACGCACTTCGATTCACTCGGCCGCCCGTTCCTGACGCTGGCAGATAATGGTCCAGATCCAGCGCAACTTGGCCAGCATCTGCTCTTCGCCACGCGTGTCGAGCTGGATGTCGAGGGCAACCAGCGCGAGGTACGCGATGCCGTCGAGCAGGCGGGCGATCCGCGAGGGCGCATCGTCATGCGCTATGCCTACGACATGCTCGCAACTCGTATCTACCAGCTCAGCATGGAGGCTGGCGCACGCTGGATGCTCAACGACGTGGCCGGCAAACCCATCCGCTCCTGGGACGACCGCGGACACAGCGTTCGCATAGAGTACGATCCGTTGCGCCGTCCGCTGCGGACGCTTGTGACCGGTGCCGATCCCGCCAATCCCAATCAGGAACTGCTCACCGATCGCTTGGTTTACGGCGAGCAGCACCCGCAGGCCGAACTGCTCAATCTGCGCAGGAAGCTCTACCTCCACCTCGATCAGGCTGGCGCGGTCATCACAGAAGCCGACGACTTCAAGGGCAGTCCGCTGCGCGTCTCACGCCGCCTGATGGACGGGGTCCAGTATCGGGAGGCGGTCGACTGGCGCGCCGTTGACGCCGATCACGTCGCATTGCCGACGAATGCCACGACATTGCTCAACCCTGTCGCGCTCGATGCAGTTCTTGCACCCCGGCTTGAAGCCGACACCTACACCAGCGCCACCACCTACGATGCGCTCAACCGCCCGGTGACGCTGGCCATGCCCCATACGCCGGCGATGCAGCCGAGCGTCATCCGGCCCGGCTACAACGAAGCCAATCTCCTGGAACGCGTGGACGCGAACCTGCGCGGTGCCATCGCCGGCGGTCAGCCCGTGTGGACGTCGTTTGTCAGCAACATCGATTACAATGCCAAAGGGCAGCGCCAGCGCATCGATTATGGCAACGGCGCCAGCACGGTCTATGACTACGATCCGCTGACCTTCCGGCTGGTCCAATTGCTCACTCGCCGCGACGCAATCGATTTCCCCAACGATTGCATCCAGCCACCGCCAGCCAACTGGCCCGGCTGCCAGGTCCAGAACCTGCACTACACCCACGACCCCGCGGGAAACATCACCCGCATTCGCGACGAGGCGCAGCAGACGGTTTTCTTCAGCAACAAGCGCGTCGAACCGAGTGCGGAGTACACGTACGATGCCCTCTACCGGCTAATCGAAGCCACCGGGCGCGAGCACTTGGGGCAGATCGGCGCCGCACCGATCCCGCACTCGCACGACGATGCGCCGCGCGTCGGCATCGACTGGTCAGCAAACGACGGCGCTGCCATGGGCACCTACGTCGAGCGCTATGTGTATGACGCGGTCGGCAACTTCCTGGAAATGCAGCATCGCGGCAGTGCTCCCGTGCATCCCGGCTGGATCCGCGCTTACGCCTACGACGAAGTCAGCCTAATCGAGGACGGCACGGGCGCTGCCCCGCTCAAGACCAGCAACCGCCTCAGCAGCACGACCGTCGGCAGCAACGTCCCGCCGCTGGCGCGCTATGTTTACGACGCTCACGGCAACATGATCCGCATGCCGCATCTGGGCGGCGCGCATCCCACCCCCAACATGCACTGGGACTATCGGGATCAACTCCGGCAGACCGATCTCGGCGGTGGGGGGACCGCCTACTACGTCTACGATTCCGCCGGGCAGCGCGTGCGCAAGGTGTGGGAAAAGTCAGCGGCGCTTGTCGAGGAGCGCATCTATCTGGGTGGCTTCGAGATCTTTCGGCGGCGGCAAGGCGCGCAGCGGCTGGAGCGCGAGACGCTGCACCTCATGGACGACAAGCAGCGCATCGCGCTGGTGGAGACGCGTACACTGGACACGGCCGGTACCGACCCCGCGCTGCCGCAAGTCATCCGCTATCAGTTCGGCAACCATCTCGGCTCGGCCAGCCTAGAGCTCGACGATCAGGCGCAGATTATCTCTTACGAAGAATACACGCCCTACGGCAGCACGTCGTATCAAGCGGTACGCAACCAGACCGAGACGCCGAAGCGATATCGCTATACCGGCAAGGAGCGGGATGAAGAGAGCGGGCTATATTACCACGGAGCGCGGTATTACGCACCGTGGATCGGGAGATGGACGAGTTGCGATCCCGTTCGGAATGAGAACCTGTATTGTTTTGTACGAAGCAACCCGCTTTCGTATTTTGATCCGGACGGTAAGGACGGGGAGGAGCCTGGATTCTGGCAAAAGATCCGCCAGTCGGAGACGGTGCAGTTTCTGGGGGGTGTAGCCGCCGGCACGCTCTCATCGTTTGTCCCAGGTGGCTTTCTAATCGCCCCCGTGGGTCAAGGCACTGGTGTCCTAAAAGAGCCTTCACGAGCATTTCAAGCAGGCTATGGAGCAGGTGAAATTGCTACCGGAATTGCAGACATTGTCACTGGCGTTGGTGGTGAAATTGGCGGTGGTCTATTGGATGCAACCGGCGTGGGAGCATTAGTTGGTATCCCAATTAATGTCGCTTCCGCCGCCGTGATTGTTCAAGGAGCGGGAAACATAACTGCCGGTATAGGTATGTTTTCGCACGCAATGAGCCGGAGTCCGGACGACCCGGCCCCATCCAAGTCGACGCAACAGTCTTCCGAATCAACAACCAAACAACAGCCGACAAAAACTGAAACTAAATCCTCACAAAGTACTCAAACTCCAAAGCAGGACTCCAAGTCCGTTGCCTCGCCCAAAAAATCGGATCCCACTACTTCACAAACTGCCAAGTCGACGAAGGCGGAAACGGCCAAAACGGCAGAGGGAGGCGGTGGGAAAACTGGGACTGGCTCGACCGCGAAAGCTACGCCGAAGACTGTCCGAGAAGCAGCTGATGAGCTTGCGAAAAAGTCCGGAGGGAACCGCGTCTCTGCACAAACCGGAGGCGGCAAGCAAATCGACATTGACTTGGCGGGCAAGGGGCACTTCGATAAGGCGTCTGGGAAGTGGATTGAAACGCCCCACGTTCACCAGGCCGACATAAATGTTGGGCCCTCCGGGAAAACTAATCTTAGCAACAAGACGACGCGCCCAGCAAATATGAATGATGTCAGAACAGCAAAGAAACTTCTCGAGGGAAAAAAATGATCGATCTTACGCAGCGACTCCAATCGTGGTTTGCGCGCCACTGCAATGGCCATTGGGAGCATCAGCACGGCGTAAGAATTGATACTTTGGACAACCCCGGTTGGACCATAAAGATCGACTTAGCGGGCACGCCGCTTCAGGACAGGAGCTTTAAGGAGATCAACACCGAACGCAGCGAACTGAATTGGCTACAGTGTCAGGTCAAGGACGCTAGGTTCGAGGGATTCGGGGGACCAGAAAATCTTTCAGAAATCTTGGGCCTCTTCCTTGACTGGAGCGACACAGAAACAACGCAAGCTCCCGACAACAAGGAAGGCCAAGACAACAGTAGTGCAGTTAGACAATGATCGTGAACTCAACCTGTTCACGCCCCTGATCGACGCCACGTTGGACATAGTGATCATCCGGCTGGATGGCATCCCACTCCAACCGGCCTTTCCACGCACGCCGCCAAGGCAGATATAGGTCCTAGTTCATAGGGAATGCCATTCCGTCCATCGTCGGTACGATCAACCCACTGCGCTGCGGCGACGAAGCGGGCGGGATCCGTGAAGCCCGCGCAACACCGGCTCGTTTATCCCTGCCGATCGTCTAGTCTAGCGCCGGAAGCCGAATAATCTTTTTACTTCCATAGGTTGTTTTTTTGTGTTACTCTAACTTTGCTTTCATTACATAGCAGCTCGTTCGGCGAGGAGGCTCCACGTGAACCCCATCCAGCCGGTTCATCTCCGCGCCCAAGGCGCCGCAGTCGCTACCCTGCATGCGGGCTTGCTGTTTCTCATCCGCAATCAGGCCGGCATTTCCGACAACGACCGTCGCACGCTCGAGTTGGGGTTCGCGTCCGACCTGCGCGACCAGGCGTACCGGGACTGGACCGGACACCTCGTATCGCTGTGGCAGGAGCAGCTGACGGAGCGGTTTCAGCTGGTCGTGAACGGCGATGTCGACCAGGCGACCGCCAACGCGCTGAACAAGCTGCTCACCGAGCTGGGCGCACTCGGAAATGACACACCGGCAAAGCCGCCGGCCTACACGGTCAGCGGCGTTGTCAGGCTCGACGACGGGACGCCCGTGCCGGGACTTGTCGTCGTCGCCATCGATCAGGACTTCCGCGCCGTGCAGACGCTCGGCGAGGCGACCTCTGATCGCAACGGCCGCTATCAGATCACCTACACCGCCGCGGCGTTCGCGCGCGCCGAGAAGGGCGCTGCGGACCTCGGTGTCCGCGTTCTCACGGCCGACCGCAAGACAACGCTATACGCTCCGACCAGCCGCGACCTGATCATGAATGCGCCGCGCGACGCGGTCATCGATGTCACGGTCGCGCTGCCCGAGGGAGCAGTCGAAAGCGAGTTCGAGCGGATCAAGCGCGAGCTTCTTCCGCTGATCGGTAACGTTCCCGTCCGCGAGGTGGCGCGAGAAACCGGCTCCGACGAAGGCGACTTCCTCGCCCGCGAGACCGGCCTCGACCCCGGGCGCATCGCCCATTTCGTGGTCGCGCATCGGCTGACCGATCTGTCGCAGGTGCGGCCCGACTATTTCTACGCGTTGCTGCGCGAGGATGGTCTGTTCGGGGTCGGTCCCAATCGGCCTCGCGCCGTCCAGGTACCGGTCGGCTACGGCAGCGACAGCCGCGCTGTGCTGTTCGAGGCGGTGCTGCTCGACGATGATCTCGCCAAAGCTGCGCTGCGGCGCGGCGTGCGCAAGCGGCTGGTACCGCCGGCGGTTGAGAAAGAGGCCGATAGCATCAAGAAGGCTCTGCAGCGCTTTCGCGACGAAGCGCTCGCCTATGTGGCTCAAGAGGTGCCGCGCAATATCCTGGGCATAGTCGAGAACCTGATCGAAGCCGACAAGGCGCCGGAAATCCTGGCTCTGTTGGGACCGGTCGACGTTGCGGATCTGAGCAAGCTTTACGAGCAACTCGACAGCCTCGGAGCGTTCGCGCCGGAGAACCGCGAGAAGGCCGAGACGCGCCTCAAGCTCGGCGAACTCCTCGGCTTCAATCTCGGGCTCGTCGAGGAAGTCAGCGAAAGCCTCGGCGCGAAGACCCCCGGCGACGTTCGCAAGCTCGCGCGGCTCGAACGCAAGGACTGGACCGACATCATTGCCCGCGGGACCGAGCGCGTCACCCTCGGCGGCCAGCGGATCGATCCCACGCTCGCCCGGCGTCAGTCCTCGATCATCGTGCGCCGCTTCGAGAAGGCCTTCCCGACGGCGGCGTTCACCGCGCAACTGGCGCGCCGCAAGCCCCGCGCCATCCCTGATCACGACAAGGTGGTGGCGTTCCTTGAGGTCCACCCCGAGCTCGAGCTGCGCGAGCACAAGGTCGTCCCGTTCCTGAAGACGGCCGGCATCGATCCGGCCAGCGTCGCTCCCGAAGTGATGCGCAGCGTCGAGAAGGTGCAGCGCGTGTTCCAGCTGACCGGCGACTATCGCAAGACCGAAGGCCTGCTCGAGGCCGGATACACCTCTTCGGCCGATATCGTCGATGCCGGCCGGACCCGGTTCGTCGCCGAGGCTAAGCGCGCTGCCGACATGAGTGCGGCCGAGGCCACGCGGGTGTTCAGCACCGCGGAGAACACCAATCTCGCGGCCGTCATGGTGGCAACGAATCTGCGCACGCTGTCGTTTCCGGCCGCGCTCGCCGGCGCGTCGGCCATGACCCTTGCGACACACATCGACAAGATCATCGCCGAGCAGCCCGACCTGAAGGCGCTGTTCGGACCGACCGACGTTTGCGAGTGCATGCACTGCCGCTCGATCTACGGCGCGGCGGCTTACTTCGTTGACGTGATGCGGTTCCTACGCAACCGTCTGGTGAAGGACACCACTCTGCCGCCCGGACCGAGCACGAAAACGGCGAAGGACGTGTTGTTCTCGCGGCGGCCGGATCTCGGGGAGATCGACCTCAACTGCGACAATACTGACGTGCCGGTTCCCCACATCGACATCGTCTGCGAGCTGCTCGAAGAGGCGATAGCCCCCGATGCCGGGTTTACCTTCGCGGGCGCGGTGGTGGCTGGCAAGGCTTCGCCGGCGCTGCTCACGGCCGTCCGGGCGGCGGGCTTCGAGATCGGCGACGCGGCCGTTGTCTACGGCCCTTATGCGGCCGGCCAGTTCATGCTCCGCGACAAGACGATCACAATCGCGGTGGACCAGACCGGGCCGTTCTGGACGCTGCGCCGCCTGCGGCAAACCCATGGATCGCCCGAGGAGCGGGCGGCCTCGCCGGAAAACGTCAATGCGGCCGCCTACGCGATCATCGCCGGCGGCAAGGCCGCCTTCGGCCTGCCCTTCGACCTGTTCCACGTCGAGACGCGCGCGTTCCTCTCCGCCGCCGGCGTCGACCGCGCCGCGCTCATGGAAGCGCTGGCGGTGCCTTCGCAGGACGTGATCGCCGGCGAGACGCTCGGCCTGTCGGCCGGCGAGCGCGCGCTGATCTTCGCGCCGTCGGTCGCCGATCAGCCGGCGATCTGGGCCGTGGCCGGCCCGACGGCCGCGGTCGCGATGAAGAAGCTCGACGTGTTCACGCAGCGCACGGGGCTCGACTACCGTGGGGTGGAGCGGTTGCTGACGGGAGCCTACGTTCGCAAGCTCATCGATCTGTACGTGCGTCACCTCGACAGCAGCTGCAACCTGGCGGCCAAGGAGATCGTCGACCTCGACGATGTCGTGCTCGACGGCATGCACCGCGTGCTGCGGCTCGCGCGCAAGACAAGTCTTGCGCCGCGCGACATCGACCGGCTTGCCGCCGGGCCGAAGCTCGGCGCCGGCAATCTCGCAAGTGCCGCCCTGCGCTCGCTCGCCGATCTCGTGCGCTTGTCGGCCGAGCTGCCCGTGCAAGTGGGCCGCCTAATCACCTGGCTCGACGTCATTCCCACCGATGGCGAGCCGTCCGAGCACGCGGTGCTGTTCCAGAACCCGGCCTCGACCGGGCCGCTCGATCCGGGCGTCACGCCCGCGGCCATCCGACAGAACGAGGCCGATGAGGCGACGACCCCCGGCAGCGGCCGTAGGCTCGCCGCCGTGGCGGCCGATCTCGCCGTAGCCTTCGGCGTTCGTACGGCCGACCTCGCGTTCTTGTTGCAACGCCTCGACAACGCCGCTCTGCTGGGGCCGAACCCGCCACTGACGTTCCGCGCGCTGGCGGCGCTCTATGGCCGCATCGGCCTCGCGCGCGCTCTCGGCCTGAAGGCGGCCGATCTAGTCGGTCTCGAGAGGCTGACGGGTGTCGATCCGCTCGCGGATGCTTCCCGTCTTCGCGGTTTCGTCAAGGATGCAAGAGCAGTCGAGAAGTTCGGCGTCAGGATCGCCGAACTTGAATACCGGCTCGCCCGCCGGGCCGACGATCTCGCCGCACGGGATCTTGCCGACAGCGCCATTCTTCCCGTCCTGCAGACGATTCGCAAAGACTTGATCGCAGCCGCCGCGGCGAACCGCTCGCCATACGACGACGACCTCACGGCTTTGGAGCAGATTCCGGCGTTCGAAGCCTTCTTGCAGCGTCAGCCCGGGCTCGACGCCGGGGGAATCGCCAAGCTTGCCGACATGGTCCGTCTCGAGACACCGGACGCAGCTGCCGGAGCGCAAGCGAAGGTGGTCGTCGACGGGCCGCTCGCCGGCCTGGTCGATGCAGTCGCGGTCAAAGCGGCGATCGACGCCATCGTAGCAACGCCGGCGCTCGACGCCCCGCGCAAGACGATGCTGCGCGACATCATGCAAGGCCTCGCGGACTCGGCGCTGCGTACGGCGGCCTTCGCGGCTGCAAACGCCGCGGTGTCGGCGGTGCTGCGCATCCCGACGGAACTCTCGGCCGTGATTCTTCATGGCCTAGCGCCCCTTTGGCGTGGTGCGCGGCTGCTGGTGGGCGGCGTTCAGACGCCGCTGGCCGATGTTCTCACCACCGGACAGGTTACCAACGAGGCCGTCGCCTTGTCGTTCGCGACCACGCCCGATCTCTACCGGGCTCTCCGGCTGGCCCACGCGGTCGCTGGACTGATCGCGCCGTTCGATCCGAGCGCGGAGATCGTCGCCTTCATGTTCGAGAACGCGGCCGCACTTGGCTGGCTCGCGCTCGACGGCACGCCGTTCGAGGCCGGCCGCCCGTCAGTCGCGCTCGCCAGCTGGATCGAGCTTGCGGACGCGTTCGCCTTGATCGCCGAATACCCGGCCGTGGCGCTTCCCGGCCAGCCGGATCAATTCGTCACGGCGCCGTCAGTGTTCCAAATGGCCCTCGGACCCGGACCGGGGAAAGACCCACTGCTCGATGTCCTTGCGATTCTGACCGGCTGGCCCCGCGCCCGGGTCGCCGACGCCGACGCGCAGCTCGCTTTTGCGCTTGCCGACTACCGCAAGCCGGCGACGTGGCGGTCGCTTGCGCGCGCGGTCGGCCTCCTGCACGCGCTTGGCGTCCCGCTCGCCGAGGCGGTCGCCTTTGCGGGACCGATGCTGGGAGATGCCGACCGGCGCAACGCCCGGCGCATGCTGCGCGCGCGCTACGCCGATGCCGACTGGCTCGACGCGCTCAAAGGCATCATGGACCCGATCCGCGAGCGCAAGCGCGACGCCCTGGTGGCGCACCTGCTCGCCACCAACCCGAACCTCACCGGGAAAGCCGACCTTTACGATTACTTCCTCACCGACACCGAATGGTCGGCCAAGATGCCGTCATCGCGGATCGTTCACGCGCACGGGACGCTGCAGCTTTACATCCAACGCTGCATCGCGGGGCTCGAGCCCAAGGCCACCGCCGATCTTGACGGCGATCTCGACTGGCGATTGTGGGACTGGATGAAGAACTACCGCGTCTGGGAGGTGAACCGGAAGGTGTTCGTCGAGGCCCAGTACTACATCCGCCCGGAATGGCGGGACGACAAGACCGAGCCGTTCGCCGACATGGAAGGGACGCTGCTTCAGAACGAGATCAATGCGGAAAACATCGACGCCGCGTTCGAGGGCTACCTCGATCGTCTCGATCAGATCGCGTTCCTTGACGTGCTGGCCACCTGCTACGACCTCGATCGCGAGGATCTGCACGTCTTCGCCTGCACCAAGGGCGGCGAGCCGCGGTCGTATTTTCACCGCGTGCTGCAGCGCGAGCGCGTCTGGACGTCGTGGCGGAAGATCGACCTCGACATCGCGGGCGAACATCTCGTCGCCTTCTTCCGCAACAAGCGGCTTTTCCTTGCTTGGGCGACGTTTCTGGAGAAGGGAAACGAAGACCAGACCACGAAGTTTCCGACGTCGACCGACACCAAGGTGCCCCCGGCCGAACGGTACACGGAAATCAGCCTCGCCATCAGCGAATATACCGGCAAGAAGTGGCTGCCGCGGCGCGTTTCCCAAGGCGTCCTGGGCACGCCGAAAATGACCAGGCCGCTCGACCAGAAGGCGATATTCCTGACTGTCACGCCGGATCCCGCACGCTTCACCGTGGACGTTTACTACGGCTACACTTCCGACGGCGCCGAAAGGTTGAGTCGTATCGGCTATTTCCTGTTGACCGGCTGCAAGGGCTACCCGGAAGCCGTGCAGACGAGCCCCAGCAACATCTACCTCTTGCCGCAGTTCAAGGACACGCGCCTGCGAGGGCAGCGAATCGAAGAGCAAAATCGCGACGCGGACGACGACCTGGCGATCTCCACCGTCTTCAATGGCTCGGGGTTCCAAAAGCTCTTCGGCCGCACGCCGGGCATCTTCCGGGTGACCTATCCGTTCCAGGCCTCCGAACTCGACCGGCTTATCTCGCTGCTGATGAATGTTGGCAGCGGTAGGTGGTACGCCGAGCGGGCGATGCTCGTGTTCGGCACGCTCATGCCATTCTTCTTCGAGGACAACCAGCGCGGATACGTCTTGATCCCCGGTTTTTATGGCGAGCTCGACCAAAAGAAACGAACGCGGCAGACGACGAAGACATTCTCCAATGTGCGCAGGTTGTTCATCGACACCGTCGCGCTCGTCACCAAATATCTGCAACTCCTCGCCGCGGCACCGACAGCGGCCGGCAAGGAGACGGTCCTCAGCCGACTCGCGGCCGACCACGAATACGCTCGTATCCTGGCCGAGTACGCGAGCTATCGGGCGACCCGTTATGGCATCGTCGTGCGCAACTTCTATCACCCGCTGGCGTGCCGCCTGCGCGAGCGCTTCTTCGAGGGGGGGGTACCGGCTCTGCTCGCGCGCACAAGTCAGTTGGAGGTCGGTCCGTTCCAGTTCGAGGATCCGGCGAACGGTCACGCGCCCGCCCCGATCATCCTGCCGCCCTATCCGCGGGAGGAGCTCGAGTTCGGACGCGAGAGCGCCTACGGCGCATACAATTGGGAGCTGACGTTTCATGCTCCCCACCTCATTGCCAGCAAGCTGATGGAGGCGGAACGCTTCGACGAGGCTGAAACGTGGCTGCGCTACATCTTCGACCCGCTCGGCTCGTCCAACGACCCGCCGCCTAAGCGCTACTGGAACAACAAGGTCTTCTACCTACGGGATCCGGCCGAATACGGCGAGCAGCTGGTGACGGCGATCATGGACCGCCTCGCCCGCGACCCCGACGGGGCCATCGAAACAGAGCTCGCCGACGCGGTCCTCGAGTGGCGGCGCAATCCCATAAAGCCCTATCTGGTCGCCCGCTCGCGAACGGTCATCTTCCAGCAGGCCATCGTCGATCTGACGATCAGGCTGTTCATCGGACGCGGCGATCAGTTCTTCCGCCGCGATCAGCTCGAAGACCTGGTCATCGCCGCGCTCAACTACTCGCGGGCGGAACGTTTGCTGGGGCCACGGCCGAAGCTCGTGCCGCCCGCCGTCGAGGTCCCGTCGGAGACCTACAACCAGCTCGAAGCCAAGCTCGATCTATTCGGCAATGCGCTGCGCAAGATCGAGAACCTACTTCCCGATATGTCGGCGCTGCCGCACGGCGGCGCCGAGCTGCCCACGCCACTTACGCTCGAGAGCCTCTACTTCTGTATCCCGCCGAGCGAGAAACTCTTCCAGCTGTGGGATCTGCTCGAAGAGCGTCAATTCAATCTGCGCAACAGCCGCACCATCGAGGGAGTGGAGCGCACGCTGTCGCTGTTCGCGCCGCCGCTCTCGGTCGAGGAGATGATCAAGGCCGTCGCCGGCGGGCTGTCGATATCGGCGATTCTGGCCGGATTGAGCGCGCCGCGGCCGCCCTATCGGTTCCGCGTCATGCTCCGCCATGCCATCGAGTTGACCGATGTTGCCGCTTCCTTCAGCCGGGAAATGGCGCAGGCACTGGGGAGCCGGGACGGCGAGGCGCTGTCGCGGCTCAAGGCCGAGCAAGAGATCCGCCTCCTCAACGAGCAGACGCCGATGCTCAGGGACGAGATCAAGGCCGCCGGCCGAACCGTGGAAAGCGCCCGGAAGACCAAGCAGATCCACCAGGAGACGCAGACCTTCTACGCCGGCCGCCCCTATATGAACGACTGGGAGATCGCCGCTAACGTGTCCTACGGTGCCTCCTTTGTCCTCCAAGCCATAATGGCGATCGGCTACATCGCCGCCGGGGGACTTGCGCTGATACCAAAATTCATGGTCGGGGCGGCCGGCTTTGGCGGATCACCGAACGTCAATGCTCAGCTCGGCGGCGACCACATTTCGGAAGCCGCCCGCAACCTGATGGTAGGCACTGTCAGTGCCCTGGCCGCTGCGTTGGACAAGGCCGGCAGCATGCTCGAGCACCAGGGCAATTACCTGGTCCGCAAGGAGGATTGGGACCATAGCGCCAAGACGGCACAGCGTGAGGTGGAGAAGTCGGACATCGAAATCGCCATCGCGGGCATCCGCGAGGCAATCGCCAAGGAGCAGTTGCGGCTGCACGGCGTGAAGCAACAGCAGATGGTCGCCGAGGAAGCCTACCTGCGGACCAAGTTCACCAACCGCGAGCTCTTTGAGTGGCTTGCGCAGGAGCTGCGCGGCCTGTCCAAGCAGATGTTCAACCTGGCCTTCGAGGCGGCTCGGGCGGCCGAGCGCTGTTTCAACTACGAACTCGGCTTGACCGAGTCGTTCGTTCGCGCCGGTCAGTGGAACGACACGCGCCGCGGCATCACCGCAGCCGAGAATCTGATCGCCGATCTGCGCCGCATGGACAGCGCCTATCTGAAGCGCAATGTCCGGGAGCGCGAGATCACCAAGCATCTGTCGCTCACGCGGCTCGATCCGATCGCCCTGATCGAACTGCGCACCACGGGCCGGTGCGTTATCCAGGTGCCGGAGGCCGTGTTCGACCTCGATCATCCCGGCCACTATTTCCGCCGCATCAAGACGCTGAGCGTCTCCGTCCCGTGCGTGGCCGGACCTTACGCTTCCGTGCCCCTGAAGTTGACGCAAACCTCGAACCGCGTGCGCGTCGACACTGCGCGCAAGGTGGGGGCTGCGTCCGACGCGGAGGCCTACGCCGAAGATCCGGCCGGCGATACGCGGTTCCGCTATAATGTCGGGGCGATACAGTCGATCGCCACCAGTCGGGGCGACGACGACAGCGGCCTGTTCGCGCTCGAGCTCGGCGATGACCGCTACCTCCCGTTCGAGGGCAGCGGCGCGTGCGGCACCTTCGTGCTGGAGCTTCCCCAGACGCTGCGGCCGTTCGACTATGGCACGATCTCCGACGTCGTCCTGAACTTGCGTTACACCGCCCGCGATGGCGGCGGAGGGTTCAGGGTGATGGTCGCCAACGGGCTGCGCGAGCGGCTCAACGTCCTGGCGCTCAAAACCGGACGGGTAGGACTGTTCCAGGCGTTCGATTTGCGGCGCGACCGACCCGACGTCTGGAGCCGCCTGAAAGCCACCGGCACTGCCGCGCTGACGATCTCGACCGACGACCTTCCCTACTACACCAGCGCGCACACCGCTTCGATTTCCACCACGCGCATTCTGGCAAAGGTTACCAGCAACCCGCCGTACCCGATCACCGTCGACGGTGCTCCGGTGAGCTTGGCTGCAGCCGGGCCGGACCTGGCAGGCCTCGTCGGGAGCAGCATTACACCAATGAGCTTCGGTGCGCCGACAATGATCGCCACCACAACGCCCGACCAGCTCAAGGAGATGATCGTCGTCATCAACTACTCATTGAATTGAACGCATGATCGCCGCCACCCGGCGTCGCGCCAGGGATGCTTTGGAGAACGGACCTCTACCTGCGCGTCAGCGCATTTTCCTAACCGCGCGTCGGACGTCATCCGCATATGCGGGCTTTAGCCCGCAATCCAGGGCAAGTTTGTAAAATTCGTCACCGGCTTCATGGGCATCGAGGGAGTAAGCGTGCGCGAGGTTGCGGGCAGGCTTCGACAGTAACGTAATGCTTCTCGGGGTGATTTCGCGGCAATGCCTAGCTATGGTGCAAAATTCCTGAATCACAGGTTCTGGAAGATCTGCCCCATAAAGGAAATACCGAAGAAACTCCAAAAAGTGGGGGTGCCGGAATATGTCATCGCCCGTGCACCCGTTGCGCTCGAACACCTGTTTTCGCGACCTACCTCTTCCGCCACGATTGTAACTGGGATCGATGAAGTACCTCGCGCGCGGCTCAGGAATGGCATGGCGCGCGATGAGTGATTTCATGAGTGCACAAACGGCATTGCCGTTGCGTGTTTCATGCTCATATCCGACCAGTACGCGCTGATCGAGTTTGATCGTAGTCAGCAGCTCCTGCTCAGGTGCTGTCAGCTCGAAATCCGGTTGCTTTGCTTGGTGCATGCGGAAATCCAGCAAGCCCGCTAACCCGGCCGGCGTTTCGCGCGGCGAACCAGTTAAGCCCGCCTCGTACCGGACATGCTTGGTGACGCCTCCCGCGCACCTAGTACGGACTGCTCTTTCTTGAGGTGCGCAACGGAAGAGATTTGGACCAGATACTCCGGCTTCAACAGATCCACGCGGACGCAGGATCTAGCTGGCGGTTCCTCAGAAAAATATTCGCGATAGACTTCGTTCATCGCTTCATAATCCGCAAGATAGGCCAGAAATATTTGGTTGAACGTAACATCCTGTAGGGTACCACCGGCGAACTTCAGAATGCCTTGTATCAACTCAATGACATACTCGGTCTGTGCCCGGATATCGTCCGCCCCGACCAAATTGCCCTCCGCATCGAGTGCAACGGTCCCAGATACATAGATGACATTATCCGACACTCTTGCGGCAGAATACGGTTCCAGGAATGGCTCGACGACCGTTGGAGGGACGATTCTTGATCTCATGGTCAGAGTCCCTATTGACTGCTGCGATACTGATGTCGAGGTGATGGAGTCAGGCCACGCTTTCCATCTCGGAGAACTTGGCGCCGGTGCTCGCGTTGATGACAGCCTTGCCGGTGATGGCCTGCCAGCGCTTTACGATCGTGTCAGCGTAGAGGGGATCAATTTCGATTACTCGCGCACGGCGATTTGTCTGCTCTGCGGCGATGAGGGTAGAGCCTGAGCCACCGAAGGGATCGAGTACGGTCCCGTTGCGGTTGGAGCAGTCCCGGATCGCGTCTGCGATCAGCGCCACAGGCTTCACGGTCGGGTGCATGTCCAGATCAGAGCGCCCGGAGAACGAATTGACGCCCGGGTAGTCCCAGACGTTTGTGCGGTAGCGCCCCTTTGCGCCGAGTTGGATGTGATTGATGTGTGAAGCGGAGCCAACTTTCTGCACGAACACCAGCTCATGCTTGGATCGATAGAGCGAACCCATCCCGCCATTGTCCTTGTTCCACACACATAAGTTCAGCAGGTCCGCGTAGACGCCCTTCGAGGCTTCCAGGACCTCGGCCATGTGGCGCCAGTCCATGCAGATGAAATGAATGGCACCGTCCCGAGAGACGTTCGCCATTAGGCCGAAGACGGTGTTTAAGAACCGGATGAACTGGGCTTGGCCCATCTCGCCGGACGCCATCGCGAACTCGCGATGTTGGACCGCACCCAGTCCGCTCACGTGTCCGGAGATCGGCACGTTGTAAGGAGGGTCTGTGAAGACGAGATCGACGGGTTCTGTCGAACCATCCGCGGTCTGCAGCAGCTTTTCATAGCTCGCGATGTCCGTTGCGTCGCCAACGAAGAGGCGATGCTCACCGAGCATCCAGAGCGTGCCGGGCGCGGACTGCGGAGCGCGGCCGGCATCCGGCGCGATGATCTGGTCTTCTGGGCCGGGCTTCTTGCTGCGCCTCGTCTTTCCCAGGATCTTCGAGCGACCCTTATCCTCCGTGTCACCACCCGCAATCAGGATATCGATCTCGCCCCAGTCAAAGCCCGTGGCCTCGATGTCGAAATTGAGCGCTTCGGCCTGATCTGCCAGCGCGGCAAGCTCGTCAGTCAATAGGTCCGCATCCCAGCCAGACAGTTGGGCCAGGCGGTTGTCGGCTATGACGTATGCACGCTTCTGGTCCTCCGTAAGGTCACCGATCAGAATCGTCGGCACCCTCTGCACTCCCATGCTCTTGGCGGCCTCCACTCGGCCATGGCCCGCCAGGATCACGTCCTTATTGTCGATGAGGATCGGAACGGTGAAACCGAAGGTCTCAATGCTCTTTGCCAATTGATGGAGCTGTTTGCTGGAATGCGTCCGGGCGTTCTTGGCGTGAGGCTTTAGGTCCGCGACATTGCGTTCCTTGACCTTGAGGTCCCGGAGCGGCGGCAAACCTGATTGCGCGCGTTTCATTTTGAGGGCTTCGCCGGCTTCGTTGGCGGCGATTCCCATGACGGCTTCTGTTGAGGAGAAGGCGGATCGTTTGTGGGGGTCGTTTTGCCTTTCGCGCGTGAGCGCGTGGGTTTCACTTTGACACCAGGGCGCTCAACGTAGCCAAGAACCACTGCTCCAAGACTTATCATCTCCATTTCTGCCTCGGTCGCGGGGGTGCCCCTCCTCTTTATGCTCTCACGGAGCCCATGGAATCGTGCCTCGATCTCCGCCTCGTTCTCTTTGTATTGCTCAAATTTGCGCGAGAGGAAGATCTGAGCTTGCACATTCCCCTTCATCGCGGATGCGTAAAGACGCTCCTGGATCGCGGCCTCGCGGGTCAGAATCTTTTTTCCTGCAGCCGTGTCGATTTCAAGGATCGAATTCTTGAATCGGAGAAAATCACCAAAGTCCACCTTCGAAAGCTTAGTCGGGCGGCCCTTTGGATTGCCGGTCGTACCCTTGAGATAGCGCCCGTGGGCATCCCGTGTATTTGGCACCTGGGACCTCCGTTCCGAACCGTCCGCCCAAAAAACACGCTGCAGCCAAAACCGTCATTAAACCGTAAATGCCTACGCAAAGTTGCTTTGCCAGCACTTGTATTAGACGTGATCAGTACTTGCTTTGGACCGAGTTTGGTTTCTCTTAGGCAGCTGATAATTTCCTGATAAGAGCGTGTTATTGACCTGTTATTTTTGGCTCAAATCTTGTGTTATATAGCTGATTTCATTGAAGAAATAGCGATAATTCAGTGAAAGAGCCCGGTCACGGCCACGTTTCCTGGTCTGCCCTCGCGCATTCAACTTCGGCTCGCCCGCGCTTGGGCTGACGATGCCGGCTGGAGCGGCAAATACGGGGCGAAAGGGCAGGGGAATGCCGTTTCCTCAGCAGGAATGGGATGAGTAAGGAGACGGGTTCGCGTGGAGTGCGTCTACCACCAGCCACTTTGGTACTTCGTACCTTTCGGAGACAGTGGAGAAAGAGCCCACGATTGGCGGGGTTTCCGGTGCCGGATTTTCGGCACTGTTGGTCTCCGCGGTTGGGCTAGCTTGATTCATCGCCCCGGTCTCTGCCGGCAGAATTCCCGTTCCTGGCGCCGCGCGATGTTGTGTCGTGGGACGGTAACATTCGGCGTGCTGGCAATTTACACAGGTGAGGCCCAGCCTTCCAAATTGTTGGGACCATTCGGCCGGCGCGAAGCTCTGCGATCCCAATGCCCCTCGGCAGGCGCCCTTCGATGGCGGCCGTGATGAGAGCGGGGGCGAGGAAGGCCATTGAAAGCGTGAGGTTGATCTGGCGGACGCTGCAGCCTTGACGGACGGCAAGGTCCTCCACGGAGACCGTGCGACAATCTCGTCCAGCCACAATCTAGCCCGGGCTTGAGGCGCGGTCTTTCTCAGGATCGCATTGCTCGCCACAAGCCCCGACACAGGCCGGGCTTATTTGGCTGCTCGTGAGGCAACAAGCAATCCAAAGCAAATGCGCCACAGTGCCTCGGACCCTCGTCTTTTACTGTACAGCTCAATCGTTTTTTCATGCTTCCCGGCAATCTTGGGCGCCTGGCATTGGAGGGTCGATACGTGTCCAGCCGCTCCGCGCTCGCTCGCCATTCGCTGCTTGCCGCCGCCACTGCGGCACTGTGCGGCGTCCTTTACGCGCAATTCTCGCAGCATCTGCCCGCCTCGCTCCAAATTACAGACGCGAAGGCGCTGCGACAGGGCAATCCGGCCTGCACGCTGGCCGAGGTTCCGGCCGACCACATCTTCGCCGCGGCGTCGGTCTCGCAAGGCGGCGCACAAAGCGGTCTCATATTCGGCACCACGCAATGGGCCACGAAAACCGTGCGCGTTCACGTTGCGCCCGGCGACAAGCCGATCACCGCGTTCCTCTCGGGTTACGGCGTCGTCTTCGACTTCACCGGCGCGGTCGATCGCGTCCAACGCGTGGTGGCGATGTCGCACTTCATGAACAAGATGGTCGGAGTTGCCGGCATTCCGGCTGATCGGGTCGAGATTCCGCCGTACCGGGAATGCTCGTCCTTCAACGACGCAGTTTCGCAGGGGAAGGACGTCGCTCGCGCCAAGGCGCTGGCCGTGTTGTTCGGACGCCTTCCCGATCGTGATGCCTTTCAGTACGCAGCCGTCCAGCTGTCGCTGCCTGAGGTGAGCTTCGCGCTGCCAACAGAACCTGCGGCAACCATGAAGCCTCCACGCGTGCTGACGCCTGGTGACGTCGTCGCGGCTGTCCCCATGACCAAACCGCAGACCATGCCCGGCGTCGCCGGATTGGCGCAGCTTGAAGCGGAAGGCGTGATCCGCAAGCCGACCGCCGAGGAGGTGGAGGAATTCCTCGCCGGCGTGAGCCAGCAATACCGCTCGAAACTGTCGCCGGACTTTTTGGTGCGCGGCACGTTCGATTACGCAATAACGCGTGAGGTCACGCTCCCGGAGGGATTTGCCTCCTCCGAACCGAAATTCCTCGTCCTCACCGGCGTGCCGGCGCCCCGCGCTCCTTATCGCGGCTGTCTCGCGCAGATGGACGGGTTCCGGTTCAGCGGTTTCTCGGAGTGCATCCCTGGACTCCACGACGGCGTCCGGAGCTTGAAGCAAATGCCGCCGACGAACGAGCTCGGCGCATGCCGACTGTTCGAGCCGCCGGAGGACGCGCCGCTGCATGCCGTTTCGGTGTACGAACCGGAGCAGCCGCCAATGCGGGACTTCCAGGCCGTGCGCAATGCCATCGTCAATGGTGGCGACGAGAAGCCGTACCCGATCGACGTGCGTGTCGAGATGCCGGGCGAAATCGTGCTGGTGCTCAACACCTATTCGCCTGCGATCTGGCGCGTGTCGGTCGCGCCGGGCAGCCGCGTCGCCGCGGTGCTCTCGATGAGCTACCACCCGAGCCGGGTCGAGGGGCTCGCGCCTGACATTCCGGTGATGACGACCGATCGCGCCGACACTGGCAAGTCGGGTACGGCGCCGGCCTGCATCGGGATGCGCTTCGGTACCGGCGCCGCTTATCGTGGCGGACCGGACGCGATGGTGTTCGATCGCGCCGTGCAGGCGCTGACCGGGCGCAGCCTCGAGAGCCTGCGCGGTGCCTACGCGCTGAAAAGCGTCGTGGTTCGCTAACCGGAGAGGCGCCGTCGCACCTTTTCGGCAACCCTCGGCAGGGCCAGGGTGATCCGGATCATCAAGAAGGCGACCAGAAGATAGGCGCCGGTTCGGGTGACGAGCTCGATCGCCATAGTCCACTGCGCGGACTCCAGACCCCAGCCCGCATCGGGGAAGGGGTTGAGTGAAGCGCGCCCGTCGCGCCAGAACGGCTGCGATGCGATCGTCACGATCAGCGCGTGCAGCGCGCTTCCGGCCAGCATGTTACCGATGCCGGATCGTCCGCAGCGGAACGAGACGAACCACCAGATGAGCGCGACGAGCAGCGCCACAATCGCGGCGGTGCCGGACGTCCCGGGCTTTGCATCATTGGTGATCACGAGTGTCATGATCACGACCGTCACCAGTCGCCCGGGAATCCCTACCTGTAGCACGGGCAAGGGTCTCGAGGATGTAGCCGGCTGGAGTGCTGCGCGCCGGAGGAACGGAGTCTTCGTCAGCAGCTTGTCGGCGACCCGCGAGAGCACGAGCGTGACCCGGATCATGACGACCGACGCCAACAGATAGAGCGGCGCGCGCGTCACGAATTCGAGCGTCAAATTGGCGGGATCGAAGCCGTGGTAACTCGTCTGATGACCGCGTGTCGCGAGCGCCAGGAAAAGCGGCAGCGCCACGATCGAGGCGAGCAGCGCGCTGCCCATCAGCACATTGACGAAGTCGTATCTGCCGCCGCGGAATGACACGAACCACCAGGCCAGCGCAGCAAGCGGCGCCACCGTGAGCGCATAGAATAGAATTGCGCCCGCCGTCTCTCGGATGGCAAACAGCGTCATCAGCACGGTGGTGACGATCCGCCCGGTCCTTCCGGCGTTCGGCGCGAACGCAAGTGCGGACAACCACGTCGGCGGCGCGGCCTGCCGGGCGCCACGGCAGGTTTAGCAGCACTGCCACGACCGTGCTGAACAGCGCGCCGGCCGCGAAGATCAGCGGCCCGTGACCATCAGCACATGCGTGACGCGGCCGAATGAATACGCGAACATCGGCGCAAGCACACGGACACTCGCCGCGATGTCGCCGGAGCCGTAATACCATTGGTAACCGACGCTCTTGGTCCAGAAGGCCAGGGTGTTGCCGAACACGACCGCGATCGTGCCCGCGAGCGCGAAGCCGAGCACGGTCCAGCGTTGCGTCTTGCGGAGGTAGAGCCAGAACACCGCGTAGGTCAGCGTGAAGGCGACCAGCGGCGCGACGTACCATGCGGCCCAACCCTCGCGTGGGATCCGCGCGTTGCCGAACAGCGCATCGACCGGCCGTTCGAGCGGTATCTTCAGCACAAAGAACCAGACATAGGCGGCGGTGACGGCGGCCGGTACCGCGAAGGCCGCGAGAACGACGTGAACTGAACCGTCACCGACGGAGGCGTCGTTGCAATCCGAAGCTCGTCATCGGGACATCGCTCCAGTCACGAAATCGCGCTAGGCGCCCCCGGCGTGCCGGTTACCTTCGACAAGGTGATCTTGATCGCAACGATCGAGACGAGGAGATAAACCGGCGTACGCGTGACGATCCCGAGCGCCAGCGTGGCGGGATCGAAGCCAGCGGACATCTGCGCGAGCGCGAGAAAGAATGGCAGCGTCGAGATCAGACCGAGCAGCGCGCTTCCCATCAGCACGTTGGTGAAGTCGTATCGGCCGTCCGGAAACGCGACGAACCACCAAGTCAGCGCAATCAACGGCGCCACCAGGACGGCGCCGGATGGCATTCCGGCCGCGGCGACTGTCGTGACGAACAACGTCATCAACCCGGTGGTGACGATCCGCCCGATCCACCCCGCCTGCCCGGGCGCCGGCGCACCGCCGGCTGCGGAGACCGCGATCGCTGTTTCGCGCGTGCGCCGCCACGGTAGGTCCATCAACAACCCCGCGATCGCGCCGAACAGCGCGCCGGCCGCCAAGCTCAGCGGCGCGTGAACGATGAGCGCGTGCACGGCGCGACCAAATGCAACAGAAAACATCGGTGCGAGTACGCTGCCGATTGCGACGATATCGGCGTTGGGCACGAAGTACCACGTGTAGCCGATGTTCTTGACCCAGAATGCCGCGGTGCCGCCGAGCGCGATCGCGACCGCGCCGGCAAGCGCGAAGCCGACCAGGGTCCGGCGGTGCGCCTTGCGAAAATAGAGCCAGAACACCGCGTAGGTCAGCGCGAAGGCGGCCGGCGGCGCGACGTACCACGCGGCCCAGCCCTCGCGCTGTGCCTGGGCGTTGCCGAACAGCGGGGCGACCGGCCGGTCGAGCGGCATCTTCAGGATATAGAACCAGAGATAGGCCGCGGTGAGCGCGGCCGGCACAGCGAAAGCCGCGAGGATGAGGTGAAGCGGAAATGACGGCTCGGAGGCGGGAGGCGTTACCGGGGGTGCGCGCAATCCGACACTCGTCACGGCCGCGAATCCGATTCAAAAAATCGAGACCGGCTTGAACGCGCCGCTCGGGGTTGACGTCGGCCGATATTGTGCGGCGAAATCGGAAGGCACGGCATCGTCCGCCGGGCGGAAACTCTGGGTACGAACGACCTCCTCGGGACTGAGCGTCTTGATCAGCCGAGCGAAATCGGCTTCGGCCGGCGCGTCGCTCGTTTTGGCAAGCGCGAGATAGCCGATCGCCTTCACGAGATCGCGTTCGGCGCCGACGCCGGTTTCGTATGCGCGCGCGAGCGACCGCATCGCCTCCGGGTAACGGCCGCGCGCGAGGCGGAAATGGTTGAGCGCTCGCTTCGGATCGCGCAACGCCGCCGGACCGGCCTCGAACAGGTAGGTGCCGATGACGTAGTGCGCGAACGCGCGCTCCTCGGGCTCCGCGCTCTGGCGCGCCACGACGTCGAGCACCCGCAGCGCCTCGCGGGTCGAATCGACGTCGCCGGTGATGCCCTTCGAGATCAGCGCGGCACCGAGTGCGAGACCGGCGCGCAGCACGCCCTGGTCGGCGGCCTGGCGGAACAGCGCGTAGGCCTTCTCGCTGTCGGCCTCGACCCCGACGCCCTCGAAATAAAGCTGTGCGAGCTCGAACCGCGCGAGCGCATCGCCGCGCCCCGCCGCGTCGCGCCAGTAGGCGATCGCCGCCGGGATATTGCGCTTGCCGTTGAAGCCGCGCGCCTCGGCCATGCCGAGCAACCGCATCGCCTCCGCGTCGTGGAACGCGGCGCCGCGTTGCCACCACAGCAGCGCCTCGGCGGCAAGCTGCGCGTTGGTGACCGTCACGGCGCGGCCCGACCCGTCGAGCGATAGGCGCTCCTTGTCGGGCAGCTCGCCGCGCTCGGATTTCGCCAGGATGCGGAACAGCACGAGCCCGTTGAGCGTGAACGCCGGCGCAAAGGCTTTCGCGGTCGCCTCGCGCAGCAAACGCTGCACCTCGATGCCGCGCCCCGCGCCGCCGAGATGCAGCGTCGCGATCGCACGCGTATAAAGGATGCTCGGCTCGTTCTGGTCCGCGGCAGAGAGCAGCGCGAGGGCGAGCTCGGGTTCCCGCGCAGCCAGATGCCGGCGCGCGTCCTTGAGCGCCGCGACGCTGCCCTGCGGCGTCCGCTCGATCACCCAGTCGGCGATCTGCGGCGCCTGGATCGCCAGGATGGTTTCGGCGCCCGGCCCGCGATCCTGTCCGGTGAGCATGGGCGGCGTGCCGGCGCGAATTTCGCTGGCGGGGCGATGGAGTATCGAGACGGCGGACGTCACGGCCGATTTGACCGGCGCGAACGCGGCCGCCAGTCCGCCCATGAACGCGAGAATCACGAGTCCGGTGACCGCGAGATCGATCAGCCCGCGAAACAAGAGGTCGGCGCGATACAGACTGACAGCGTAGGCGAAGAGCGGCGGCCGCTCGTCGTTCTTCGGCAGCATGCCGATTGCTTCGGCGCTGGTGGGGCGTGACGCCATCGAAAAGGCCTCAGGCCGCCGCTACGGGTTCGCGCGCAGCGCTGCTGACGATCTCGACGCGCACGCCCGTGCCGTCGTTGACCAGGCGCACGCTCTTTGCGCCCTTGCCGCGCGCTTCGAGCAGCCCGTCGGTCACCTGGCGCTCGATCGCGCGCGAGATGTCGCGGACGCCGCCGTCGGTGCGCTTCTGCAGCGCGTCGATCGCGTCGAGCAGGATCGCGGGATCGATGCCGCCGTTCTCCACCGTCAGTCCGAACTGCTTGCACAGCCCTTCGATCTCGAGCGCGACGACGCGCGCGATGTCGAGCCCTTCGAGCGGGCGGAACGCGAACACGCTGTCGATGCGCGAGAGCACTTCGGGCGCGAACTGCGCGTCGCCGAGCGAGCGCTTGATCAGGCGATCCATCTCCTCCGGGTCGTCCGCGTGGTCGCGCGCGATCTCGCCGATGCGGCGCGAGGCGGCGTTGGTGGTGAGCACGAAGATCGCCTCGGTGGTCGGAATCTTGGCGCCGTCGCTCACCTCGGTGACGAAGCCGTCGTTCCAGGCGGTGAGGAAGCGCTTGTGCACCTCCGGATGCGCCTTCTCGAATTCGTCGAGCAGCACAATCGAATCCGGTGTGTCGCGCAGCGCGGCGGTCATTGCGCCGTAGCTGGTCGAGCCGACATATCCGCGCGCCTGGCCGAACAGGCTGGCGGCAGCATGCGGCTGGCCGAACTGGCTCATGTCGAAGAAATGCAGGTGCCCCTTGTCGGCATAGAGCGCCTCGGCGAGCATTTTGGCGAGATGCGTCTTGCCGACGCCGGGCGGGCCGGCAAGGCAGAAGACAGCGACCGGCTTGTCGGGACGCTGCGCGGCCAAGCGGCGGCGCAACTGCGCGGCCATCGAGTCGATAGCGGCGTTCTGCCCGATCACGCGGCCTTTTAGCGTGCGCGCGAGTTCCACCGCGTCGATGGTGACGAGCTTGCGGCCGCGCGCCTCGTAAGCTTTCTCGAGCGAGGCCTTGTCGGTCAAACGATCGAGCACATCCATGATCCACCTCGGAAAGTAGCGCCCTTTGTAGAAGAGCATGATGAATGCGGTGCCGCCTGACAGCAGCACGGCAAAGACTGCGAATTGCGGATTGAATTTCGCGAGCATCAGCATGAAGCCGATGCTGAACAGGATCGACATCAGCGGCCCGAGCGGCATCGCGATCATAGCGCCGGGATCTCCACGATCTGGCCGGGCGCAAGCGACGGCAACGGCACCGGGCCGATCACGGTGCTGACCCCGAGCGTCACGCCGCCGCCGCCGCCATCGCGCACCGCCCGGATCGACACCGTGCCGCCGGGCTGCAAGGGGAGGAAGAAGGTGACCGGCTTGTGCATGATGGTGAGCGTCTGGCTGAACGTCGCCGCGCTGACCTCGACCACGTCGCCGTCCTCATCCACCGTGTCCCATAGCGTCACGGCGGCGAGGCGCACCGCGCCGTCGGCGAGCGTCTCGGCGAGCCGGCGCTTCTCCGCTTCCGGCATGGCGAGCTGTGCAATCACGCGTGCTGGTGCGTTCTGGAAACTTGCCGGGAGGATTTTGAATGCGCCCGGCGCCTGGTCCGCGGCGAGCGCGATGACGGCAGGCTTGCCGCCCGACGATTGCGAGCTGTTCGACGCCGGGCCGAGCCTGTCGCCGAACACCACGAAAGCGGCCGCGAGCGCGCCCACGACGCCGAGAACCGCCAGTCCCCCGATCGCGGACGGGACGATCGGCTGCGGCGGCAACAACACGGGTGCGGGCTGCGGCACGGCCGCCGCGCCGGAACTCGCATGCTCGCGATTGCCGTTGTGCATGCGGCATTGAATCAATGATGCGCTTAATGAAGCATGCCGTAAATTGCTCAATGTGCCCGAATCATCGATGAAATAGTTAATCATGTGATACGGAAAATGCGCGCGGCGGCAACGACCTCGTGCTCCAGGTCGCAGGCGGACGCGGCGGACAGGCGATTATCGAAAATTACCAGCTCGATGCGGAGAGCGCCAAGGGCACCGGCAATATCGCCGTGTTCAAGCAGGTGCTGGGCGAAAGCTCGTTGGCGGCGTTCAAACAATATATCAAGCTCGCGTTCGGCGGCACGCCGAGCGGCACCGATCCGCTCGTGCTCGATCTCGACGGTGACGGGCTCGAGCTGACCCGATCGGACGGCGGCAATGTCTACTTCGACATCGATCACGACGGATTCGCCGAGCGGACCGGCTGGGTCGGCGGCGACGACGGCCTGCTCGCGCGCGACCTCAACGGCAATGGCAAGATCGACGACATCACCGAACTGTTCGGCAATGCCACGACGCCGGGCTTCGGCGTGCTCGCGACGCTCGACTCCAACAGTGACGGAAAGATCAGCGCCACCGACAGCGCATTCGGCACTCTGCGCATCTGGCGCGACCTCGACGGCGTGACCGACGAGCGTGTGCTGCATGCAACACGCGGAACTTTACGGAGTCGAGTTCCCGAAACGAACGCGTCGCGATGACACCACAACGAGAAAAACTTTTCTCAAAAATGTAAATTGCGCTGGGGAATATCTAAGGAAGTTTTCCTGCGACACACAATTGTCGCTTGTATGCCCAAATCGCCAGCCATACCGTCAACGTCGAGTCGTATCGGGGGTGGAACGTGATCGGGTGGCGGCGTTACCTGTTTTGGTTGGCAGTTCCGCTTGTCTGCCTCGTTCTGACGAATGTCCCGCTTGCATTTGGATTCGCTGAGTGCAGCGCGCAGGTGAGCGCACAACAAACGTCGATAGAGTATGCCACGCACTTTCTGGATCGCCCGCCGACTCCGGCGGAGTTAAGCCCTGTCCCGGCGGATGCGCGCGACGTTGTCGTTGCGAAGGTAAGGCTGGTCGAGCCGCTGAGGTACTTTTCCAACCGCGATCAATCCGGCCTGCCGCCGCCGCCGCCGCCGCCGTCATCGGATGTTTTTTTCGCCCGGATAGAAATCATCGAAGCCGTGCAGGGAGCGGCCTCGGCGGGCAGCCGGCATGACGTCCACTTCGGCGAGCGCGTCCGCGGCCGGAACTACAAGTATCCTCCGCCGCGTTGGCCTCTGTCGCGTGAGTATTTCGTTGCTTCTTACGTCAGTCCTGACGGGAAGCGGCGACTTTTGGCATTTCAGATCAGTGAAGAGGAATTCCGCGAGTGGGAGCGGACGAGGTTCGAGGTCATGACGCCAATGTAGCGTCCTGGCGCGAAGGACCGACCAATAGCGACGGGGAGGGGTTAATGTCCTGGATTGATGTGTTGGCGAGACTCAAGTTCTGGGGCGTCGACGGGACGCCCGGAACGATCAACGGCGTGCCCATTTCTACCCAGAACATAGGGGGGAATTCCTACAGCAATGTGACGCCGTTCGTGTTTGAGGACAAGGCGCCGATTATTAATGCACTGAGCGATATCTACTTCAACTCCCCGATCGCTCGCGCAATGTTCGACGGAGACACCAGTGGCCTCGAGATATGGCTTGCAAACGTCACAAGCGTTACAACCCCGGGGTCGTACACGTACGCAAATTCGCGAACTGCCGGCATCGACCTCAACCAAGCGGTATCGTTCCAATGGATGGGTCGTGATGGCCGATTTCAAACGGAAAATTTGGGCGGCAACATTATCCACGAGCTGATCCATGCAATTACCGGCTCCCCGGATCTGGTAAACCCCGGCACTCTCTCGGAGCGGCCTCCCTGGGACTACAATAATCCCGCCTTCGATCATCTCGGCCCAACTGTCAGAATGCAGAACTCGATCTTCCAGGACATGAACTGGGGAACCGGCTATTGGCAAGTCGGGTATACTGCAGATACCACCGCCGCTCCTCCCGGATTTTTCCGCACCAATATTTCATACACCGATGATCAGACGATAGACATTGCCTATTTTGACAGAAACGGAAACTTAACTCCGAACAATCTCGATCTCTCGCAGCGAGTGGAGAACTCGCGCGATCTGATCATCGGATTGGCCGGCAATGACAAGATCAACAGCGGCGCAGGCAATGACTATCTTTATGGGGGCGTCGACGACGACAGCATAGCGGGTGGCAGCGGCGGCGATCTGTTGCACGGCGGCGATCGCACGACGAACGTCGCGGCCGATGGGATCGACACCGCCGATTATACGGTCGGCGACAACGCTGTAGCGACGACGAACGGGATCGTCGTCAAGATCGATGCGGCAAGCGCAGCGACCGACCTTGTTGACCAAAAGAAATACCTGACGGTCACCGACGATGGATATGGCAACACGGACCGCTTGTTGTCGATCGAGAAGATCAAGGGGACTAACTACTCCGACGTCGTCAATGTCGAGCGTTCGGATCTTTCGGCATACGAGCTGACCAACGGGACTTTGGAGATTGATGGAGGCGATGCCCCCAACCTGAACCCGGTCGACGGAAGCGGCGGCGACGCCCTGAATTTCGCGAATTCCGCAACGGCTGCCTATATCGGCGGCACTCTGACCACCGCATCAGGCACGTCCGGCTACGCCACGCAGGTTTTTGCGACCTACGAGGCGCAGGTTGTCGAAACCTTCTCGATCCTTAACCTGATGAAGGCGGGCACGGTCGCCGGACGCGGCTTCATCGATCCGACCGGACTGATCTTCACCAATTTCGAGAAAATCACCGGCTCGTTCTTGAACGATCGGATGGACCTGTGGTGGCTCCTTCCCGGTGGCGCGCCCAGCAGCGCGCAAGAGGCTGCATTGCAGGCCGCCCAACAGATGGAAATTCACGTCGCGAACGACCCGCAGGTGGCGCAGAACAGCAACGATGCCCGCGTGGCCGCGGCCGGCCAGATCGACCAGAACAAGGTCAATGTGCAGATCAACGGCGCACTCGGCGCCGATATGATCCAGGGCACGCGCACGGGGATTGACACGATCTACGGCGGCGCCGGCAATGATCATCTTTATGCGGGTGGATTCACGTCCACGGTCTACGGCGGCTCCGGAACGGACTGGGTCGCGGGCGGGGGGTTCGGCAGCATTCTCTACGGCGGCGACGGGAGTGGAGCTTTCGACGATACCGCGGACATCTTCGACCTCTCCAACAACGCGGTGGTCAAGGATGCCAACGAGCTCGACCACATCGTCTGGGGGCCCTACCACCTCACCGGCGGCGTGCAGCAATGGTGGATGGAAGGCGCCTGGGCCTATACGGCGCCGTTCTCCAGCCTGATCAGCGGCGCGCCGCTCGGCTTCCTCAACG
>JAXDNY010000150.1:0-4318 GCA_034669145.1 Hyphomicrobiales bacterium | reverse complement strand
GCGGCCTTCGCCGCCTCCCCCGGCTTCAGCACAGGCACACCGCGCGCGACCGGCACGCCGAATTCTTTCAGCACAGCCTTGGCCTGGTACTCGTGGATGTTCATTTCCTACCCTCTAAACGCCCGGTCGCGTCTTATGCTTAAGCGAAAGCCGGGTTAATCTTCTTGCATGCCTCGACGAGACTTTTCACCGAGGCAACGGATTTGGCGAACATCTCTTTCTCGTTCGCATCGAATTGGATCTCGACGATCTTCTCGACGCCGTTGGCACCGATGACGATTGGCACGCCGACATAGAGATTGTCGACGCCGTATTGCCCATTGAGATAAGCGGCGCAGGGCAGAACCCGGCGCTGATCCTTCAAATAGCTCTCAGCCATCGAGATGGCAGAGGCGGCGGGCGCATAGAAAGCAGAACCAGTTTTCAGGAGATTGACAATCTCGCCGCCGCCGCCGCGCGTGCGCTTCACGATGGCGTCGAGCTTCTCCTGCGTGGTCCAGCCCATCTTCACGAGATCGGGCAGGGGAATGCCGGCCACCGTCGAGTAGCGGATCGAGGGCACCATATCGTCGCCATGGCCGCCGAGCACGAAGGCGGTCACGTCCTCCACCGAGACCTTGAACTCGTCGGCCAAGAAGTATCGGAAGCGGGCGGAATCGAGCACGCCCGCCATGCCGATCACCTTGTTCGTCGGCAAGCCGCAGGCCTTCTGCAGCGCCCACACCATGGCATCGAGCGGGTTGGTGATGCAGATGACAAGCGCGTCGGGAGCATACTGCTTGATCCCGGCACCGACCGATTCCATGACCTTAAGATTGATGCCGAGGAGATCGTCGCGGCTCATGCCGGGCTTGCGCGGCACGCCGGCGGTGACGATGACGACGTTTGCGCCTCCAATCGCCGCATAGTCGCTCGAGCCGGTCAGGTAGGCGTTGAAGCACTCGATGGGCGACGCCTCGACAAGATCGAGCGCCTTGCCCTGAGGAATGCCGTCGGCGATGTCGAAGAGAACGATGTCGCCGAGCTCCTTCAGGCCGGCGAGAAGCGCCAAGGTGCCGCCGATCTGGCCTGCTCCGATCAATGCGATCTTGCTACGCGCCATTCGTCTTTCCTCGACCTTTAAACCGGGCCTTTTCCTCGCCCGCGCCTCTTTGCCTTGCTGGTGCTGTCGGTGCAAGCCGCCGGGTGGCTTAAATTCGCTGCTGGTATACCACATTCCAGGCGGAAGGAAATCGCCAAGCACGCGCGCACGCGCATCCGATCACGTTTCGACCAACCCGGTCACATCGGCCCGCTTGGCGGTGCCATGCGGCAGGGCGAGATATTCCGGCGAACGCATCTCGATAAGCCGCGAGGCGGTGCGCTCAAACTCGAAGGCTTCGCGGTTGCCTTGCCCGAGATAGAGGTCTTGCGGCTCGGCGGCGGCGGAGGCGATCAGCTTCACGTGCCCATCGTAAAGGGAGTCAACAAGGTTGATGAAGCGCTTCGCTTCATTGCGCCGATTTGCCTCGATGATCGGAATATCGTCGAGGAGAATTGTGTGGAAGGTGCGCGCGAGCGCCAGGAAATCGGTGGCTCCGAGCGGCTTTTCGCAAAGACTGGCGAAGGAAAACCGCGCCACATTCGCGGCTGCTTCTGGGACAGGAATCGGATGGCCGAGCACGCGTAATGTTGTCGGCGTGCCATGCGGCCGTCCGGTAAGCGCTTCGAAAGCCTGCGACAGCGCGGCATGGGCGCGCGAATCGGCGGGAACATAGTAGACTGAGGAGTCCCGCAGTTTCTCTAGTCGGAAATCGGTACGCGCCTCGAGCCGCACCACATCCATATGCTTATGCAAAAGGTCGAGGAACGGCAGGAACGGTGCGCGATTGAGCCCATCCTTGTAGAGCTCGTCGGGTTCGACGTTGGAGGTTGCCACCACGACAACGCCCTGCTCGAACAGCGCGGCGAAAAACCGGGCGAGAATCATCGCGTCGGCGATGTCGGTGACGGTGAATTCGTCGAAGCATAAAAGCCAGGCTTCACGTGCCAAGGCTTCGGCGACGGGAGCGATCGGATCGTCGCCGCCGTTAACACGTCCTGCCTTCCGCTCCTGCCGCCAAGCGTGAATGCGGGCATGGACATCCGCCATGAAGGCGTGGAAGTGGACCCGGCGCTTGCGCTGCACCTGCGCCGTCTCGAAGAACATGTCCATGAGCATGGACTTGCCCCGCCCGACCGCGCCCCAGATGTAGAGGCCTCGAATCGACTCGCTGCGCGCCGCGAAAAGCCAGCCGAGAGCGCCGGCTTTTTTTGCCGGGCGATAGCCTTCGAGCTGCGCGGCGAGCCGGTTCAATCTTTGGACAAGCTCCTCCTGAGCGGGATCGCGCTCGAACCGGCCGCTTCGAATCAGGGTCTGATAGCGATCTGAGAGGCGCGGCACGAGGTTCTCGAAGGTCGGCTCGCGCCTCTATCCCGTCATGCTGCGGCGGCGCAAGGGAAATTGCCGCACCGCACACCAATGCGGCAGCGGGATCGCCACGCGCCTTCGGCTCTGATCCAGTGAGACGTTAACCCGCTGGTAACCGGTAATCCCTCTAATTCTAACGACTTGGTAACGGATCGGGCGCCTCTGGATTGTTGCAACGCAATCACAGCTGCGCCCAATTCACGCCAAACTCCGCCGTTCTCTTGTCTATGCGCTTGTGAAGCTTAGCCGTTTCCGCGCAGACTGACCGGCAGAACGGGAAGAGGTGAATTAGGGATGCCTCAGCTTTCGGGATTGAACCTTCTAGCCGGCCTCTCTATCGCCGCGGCTCTGGCTACTCCCGCCCCCGCCGGCGCACTTCCGCCCCCGACAACCCCTGATTCCTCAGTCTTTCTGCCCATCACCCAAGTTCTAGTCTTCGGCAAGAACAGCCGCCGCTCGCCCGAGGAATTCGCCGCCGCGGAAAGCCTCAATGTAAAGGACGTAAAGCGCACTCACGCCGCTTCCGGTCTGGTTGAGTGCGGCGAGGCGCATGGCGCCGGACAGCTGACGGTGGTCGGAAATGTCATCACCACAGCCGCTCACGTGTTCTATGATGAGAAGGGTGCGCTCCGCGGCACCAACTGCACCTTCGCCATCGAACTCAACGGACAGCCGATCCGGGTCCCGGTCGATCTTACGTCGATCAAGGCAGGCAGCACCAATCCTTACGCCTTTCCGGCCGTTCACGACTGGGCGGTCGCGAAGCTGACCAAATCGATGTCCGACGTGACCCCCTACCAGCTGTCCGATTCCGTCCAGGCGCAGTCGCCGATCGAGTTCGTGGCTCGCGGCCATATCGACTGGGGCGACGGCCGGCGGATGTCGATGGAGGCGTGTCACCTGCACGATCAACTGTCCGTGGGACAGGAAGGGACGCGCGAATTCTCCTTTGATTGCGAGACCGGTGACGGCGCCTCCGGCGGCGCGGTGCTCATGGGCGACGACCAGATGCAGCTCGGCGCAATCCTAGTCGGCTGGCGCAGCAACAAGCCGTATCGCGCGGTGCAGTTCTCGCCGACTCACTACAATTTCGCCGTGTCCATCGAGGGCGCCTTCCGCACCGCCGTTCTCGATGCCGCCAAGAAGATGGTCGGCCAGCGCTGAACCGCTGAGCACACCACCTCATTGGATTTTAGCAAAGGCCGGGCTCATGCCCGGCCTTTTGCGTTTCATACTCGCCACAGCTGTATGGATTCGTACTACTCGGAGCTGAGAATTCGCCTAAGTCTTTGACTCACAGACCTCGCCCACGCGAGAGTTGTTTAGTTCTGTTCAACTCGCTCGTGTGCCATGCGTCTCGTTTGCCTGCCCATCCTGGCATTCAGCGCCTTGCTGTTTGCGATAGCAGGGGCGCGAGCCGGCGCTTGGCTGCAGCCACCGGGCGAGGGAGAGGTCATTCTCGGCGGCTCGTTCTCCGATTCGCTGCGTGCCTATGACGTGCGCGGCCGTCTCGCGCCGGTCGCCTCCTACAAGAAGTTCGAACTCACCGCTTACATGGAATACGGCGCGATCGAGCAGGTGACGCTCATCGCCGCGCCTTCGGTCCTCGATTTCCGTGCCAAGCCGCCGGGCGCGAGCTATGCGGGCATGGGCGTGCTCGAAGCGGGCGGGCGTGTGAAACTTTATGAGTACGACGAGTGGATTTTCTCGGCTCAAGCCACATTGCGCGACGCGACGAACATGCGCTCGCGCATTTTCCTCGATACCGGCCACGGAGTGCAGGCCGATGCGCGCCTCCTGATCGGTCGCTCGTTCACGATTTTCGGCTTTCCCGCATTTTCCAGCCTCGAAATCGGCTACCGGTCCCCA
>JAXDNY010000149.1:0-3180 GCA_034669145.1 Hyphomicrobiales bacterium | reverse complement strand
TTGTCGGAATCGCAAGCTGGCCGTCGAAACACACAAGCATTCCGTAGCGGCGTGGAATACTGCCTTGGCAGATCTCAAGTTTACGGTCACGGAGCCAGTAATGCAGATCTGGACCGCACAGGTGCGGAAACGAGTCCACCAAGACGATCTGCCCCGAAGCCTCGCGGGCGGCGACAATCGGGTGCTTTCGTTTGTCCTTTCCGCACGAAAACGGTAAACTTCGGCAGATATAGGCGAGACAAAGTCAACCCTCACCTCCCCCGGAACACCGCCTCCCGCTTCTCCACAAACGCCCGTGCCGCCTCCTTATGATCCTCCGTCCTCCCCGTCTCGACCTGGCGGCGCGCTTCGAGATCGAGCAGCTCGGCGAGCGAGCCGTTCTCGGCGGCGTTGAAGTTCTGCTTCATCAGGCCAAGCGCGATGCGCGGCCCGCGCGCCAGCTTCTTCGCGAAATCCATCGTGGTGGCGGCAAGGTCGGCGTCGGCGACGACGCGGTTGACAATGCCCAGCGCGAGCGCCTGGGCGGCATCGAGCGGCTCGGCGGTGAAATAAAGCTCGCGCGCCTTGCCGGTGCCGACCAGCTTTGACAGGAAATAGCTGCCGCCGAAGTCGCCGGAAAATCCGACCTTCGCAAACGCCGTGACGAAGCGCGCCGACTGCCCGGCGAACCGCAGGTCGCAGGCGAGCGCCATCGCGAGACCCGCGCCGGCCGCGGGGCCGTTCACCATCGCGATCGTGGGTTTGGGCATCTCGTGCAGCAGCCGCGAGATATCCATGCGCGCGCGCAGCTTCGCCACCGCATCCGGCGCGTTGCGCGCGTCCGTCTCCTCGGCCATGCGCTTGACATCGCCGCCGGCGCAGAACGCGCGCCCCGCGCCGGTCAGCACGACGGCGCCGACGCCCTCATCGGCGGCGAGGCGCGGCAGCGCTTCGAGCAGGCCCTCCAGGATCGGCGCCGACAGCGCGTTGAGCCGCTCCGGCCGGTTGAACGTCAAGGTCGCGACGCCGTCGCCGACCGCCTCGATCAGATCCCGTTCCATCCCGATGCTCCTTGGTTCCGGCTTATCTGACACGGCGGCGGGTGCGCTGTCCAAGCCGCCGCATTATCGCCGCACGCCGCCCGAATTTCGTCACGACGTGCATTTTTCGCGGGCCGCAATGCGTGATCCGTCGCGCAGCGTAAGCCATTTTCTCGCCAGATTGAGCCTCTGAAAGACGCCCCCTCGCCTGACCCGGGCCGCTCGGCTCTCGTAACCCATGAGTGAGAATGAAGAAGAAACTCGTTGCTGCGTTTTTTGCGTTCGCCGGCGTCATCGCCTTGTCTCAAACCGACGTGCAGGCGCGTCCCAGACACCACCACGTTTCGCTCCATCGCGCGGTGCACCAGCATCGCGTCGCGGTTCATGTCCCGCGCGGCCTGCGCCGGCATAGCCGTCGCGCGCGCGTGCATGCGGCGCGCGGTGGGGGCCGGCCCGGTGCATGGTGCGGCTGGTGGCTCGGCCAGCAGCTCGGCATGCCGCGGCGCGACCTGTGGGTCGCGCGCAATTGGGCCTCGGTCGGCAGCCGCGCGGCCGAGCCCGGCATCGGCGTCGTGGTGGTGTGGCGCCATCACGTCGGCATCATCACCGGGCGCGCCGGCGCGCAGTGGATCGTGAAGAGCGGCAATGACCGCAACGCGGTGCGCGAGCGGCCGCGCTCGATCGCGGGCGCGATCGCGTTCCGCCATCTGGGTGGCGGTGCGACCGGGTCGTAGGCCCTACACTGGTAAGGGGAAGCGCCTCACCAGCGCTGTCCCCAACCTCCGCCGCCGCCCCAGCCGCCGCCGCCGAAGCCGCCGCCTTGGCCGAACGGTCCGTAGCTCGGGCGCGGCGCATAGCCGTATTGCTGCTGCTGTTGTTGTTGATACTGCGGCACCTGCTGCGCGCTCGCTTCCTCCAGCGCGCGCGCCTTGGCGCGTTCGCGCGCGATGCGCTGCTTGCGCGCCTTCTCGGCCTTCGCCTTCTCCTGGGCGGCACGCATGGCACGTTCTGCCCGGCCCTCATCCGGACCGGTCGCGAGCGCGGCCGGCGCGATGGTCTGCGCGGGTTCGGCCGGCTGGACGGCGGCGGTAACCGGTTGCGGGGCTGCCGCTGCCGCTGCTACGGGTTGCTCGACAGGAGCAGGCTGCGCGAGGGCCGCCGTTGCGATGGGCGCGGCACTGGCCGCCTTCTGGGCGGCCTCTTCGGCGCGCAGGCGCTCGACCTTCGAGGCGCGCGGATCGAGCTGAATCACCGGCTTGCGCGCCTCGGCCTTGACCAGTGTCGGCCCGGGGCCGCCCGGATCCATGAGCGCGTTGAGCCCGATCAGCCCGGCAAACAGGACGGCGCCGACAATGGTGAAGTATTTGAGCAGGCTCGGCATCATCTTGGCTCTATCCCCAGCGTCCGGCTTGAAGCCCAAACGCGCAAATGCGGCCGCTGTTCCGCCGCACTCTCGCCATTTGTCGTGCCGGTAGGAGATAAGGTTCGCGTGTGACGCCGGAAAGACCGCCTGAGGATCACCATCGCTTGAGCGCCGCTTGACCAAGCGTGAGCCACGGACAAGAAAAATGCGCGCCGGGCCAAGTCGGCGCGCCAAGTTTGGGGAGGTACACGGAACCGGAATTCCCTGTGGTTGCAACCTATTCGCAACGCGCCGCGCCCTGTGTGAGGTTCTTCACAGAACGGGTCGAAATTGCCGAAAGTTCACTGGCGCCCGGGCAAAAACCGTACTATTTCAACGCAATGGCCAAGGCGCGCATGGCGCGATTCCCGATCGGGGCGGTGGTGAAGCACCGGCTGTTCCCGTTCCGCGGCGTCGTGTTCGACATCGACCCGGAATTCGCCAACACCGAGGAGTGGTACGCGGCCATCCCGGCCGAGGTGCGCCCGCGCAAGGACCAGCCGTTCTATCACCTGTTCGCCGAGAACGCCGAAACCGAATATGTCGCCTACGTGTCGGAGCAGAACCTGCTGCCGGACGAGTCCGGCGAGCCGGTCCGCCACCCGCAGGTCAAGGAAGTATTCGAGCGCGCCCGCGACGGTAGCTACAAGCCCCGAGAGCAGCGGCTGAACTGAGCCCCGTCAGGCCGGGCACGGCCGTGTGATCCCTTCCGCCTTGCCAGCGCCTCACAACGGCGCAAACATCCGCGCCAGCGCCGGA
>JAXDNY010000148.1:0-9544 GCA_034669145.1 Hyphomicrobiales bacterium | reverse complement strand
GGAAAAGCGGCTGGTGCTCGGGGTCAACCGGTTCGACTGGGAAGCCTGCGGCTGCGACGACCCGTGTTACAAGCGCCGGCGGACCGCGCTGCGGTTCGACCGCGTGATGGCGTTGCGCTGCCGCAATGTGGACCCGAAGGCCAAGGATGCGGTGCTGAACCTGCTGGCGGTCGAGTACAACGAGACCGATGCGCCGGCCGGCACGATCACCCTGACCTTCTCCGGCGGGGCGGCGCTGCGCCTCGAGGTCGAATGCCTCGAATGCGAACTGGCCGATCTTGGGCCCACTTGGACCGCCGCTGCTCGGCCGGAACACGCGGTCGATCAGGCGTGACCTTGACGGGATTTTTGCGGCGCGTCATGCAGCGGTAACGCGGGCGACCCGTCCGCCAGGACCGCCAAATGCCGATCCGCCTCGACGCCCGCGCGCCCGGCTTTTCCGAGAAATTTCGCGCGTTCCTCGACACCAAGCGCGAGGCCTCCGCCGACGTCGAACAGGCGGTGCGCGCGATCATCGCGGATGTGGCAGTGCGCGGCGACGCGGCGCTGATCGAACTGACCAAGAAATTCGATCGCGTGGACCTCGGTACGATCGGCATGCGGGTGACGCAGGCCGAACTGGACGCCGCGGCGGCGGCGTGCAACCGGGAAGCGCTCGACGCGCTCAATCTCGCGCGCGACCGCATCGAGAGTTATCACCGCCGACAGTTGCCCAAGGACGACCGTTTCACAGACGCGCTCGGCGTCGAGCTTGGCCATCGCTGGACCGCGATCGAGGCGGTCGGCCTCTACGTGCCGGGCGGCACCGCCGCCTATCCGTCGTCCGTGCTGATGAATGCCGTCCCCGCCAAGGTGGCGGGTGTCCCGCGCGTCGTCATGGTGGTGCCGGCGCCGGACGGCAAGCTCAACCCGCTGGTGCTCGCGGCCGCGAAGCTTGGCGGTGTGGATGAGATCTATCGCGTCGGCGGCGCGCAGGCGGTGGCGGCGCTCGCCTATGGCACGGCGACCATTGGGCCGGTCGCCAAGATCGTCGGGCCGGGCAACGCCTACGTGGCGGCGGCCAAGCGCCAAGTGTTCGGCCGCGTCGGCATCGACATGATCGCGGGGCCGAGCGAGGTGCTGATCATCGCCGACCGCGACGCCAATCCCGAGTGGGTCGCCGCCGACCTTCTCGCGCAGGCCGAGCACGACACCGCCGCGCAGTCGATTCTGATCACGGACGATGCGGTGCTGGCGGATGCAGTGGAGCGGGCCGTCGAGGGGCAACTCAAGACCTTGCCGCGCAGTTCGGTCGCGGGCGCATCGTGGCGCGATTTCGGCGCGGTCATTTTTGTCGGCAAGTTCGACGACGCGGTGGCGCTGGTGGATGCGATTGCGCCCGAGCATCTCGAAATCGAAACACACGATGCCGAGCGACTCTCTGCAAAAATCCGCAATGCCGGTGCAATTTTCCTTGGGAGCCACACGCCCGAGGCGATCGGCGACTACGTGGCGGGTTCCAACCACGTGCTGCCGACCGCGCGTTCGGCGCGCTTTTCGTCGGGCCTCGGCGTGCTCGACTTCATGAAGCGTACCTCGATCCTGCGGCTCGACGCGGACGCCCTCGCCAAGCTCGGCCCCGCCGCCATCGCACTCGGGCAAGCCGAAGGTCTCGACGCGCATGCGCGGTCCGTCGCGATGCGGCTGAATCGGCGATGATGTGGTAGGATGGCCCTGGTGGCCCCGACCAGAGAGTCGCACGATGAGCGTGATGGATGAACGAGCGAAAACGATGCAGCTCCCGCGAGGGCTCCTCGACAATATTGTCGCGCACCTAAATCCGCAGAAGGTTATTTTGTTCGGATCTCGTGTGACAGGCAACATTCATGCTGATAGCGACTGGGATCTTTTCGTTGTTGTCGACGATGGTACGACCCAGGAGCAAGTGAACTGGCGCGTGATGGGAAAGGTCAGAGAGGGCATCCGGAGTGCGGTGGATATCATCCCATATCCTCAGTCGGTATTTCGAGAACGTAGCAAGATTAAGGGGTCGCTCCCGTGGATAGCGGCTAACGAAGGCCAGGTACTCTATGAGCGGCCCGGGGCAGCCTGATCTCCCGCGCTGGGAGCAAGCGCTACGGTGGCTCGTATACGTAGATGAAGATCTGCGCGCTGCGACCCTGCTTGCAACGGACGTTGATCTCGCGGCAGCCGCCTCGTTTCATTGCCAGCAAGCCGCAGAAAAGATCGCGAAGGCGGCGCTGGTAGCCTTCGGCGAGAAATATCCGAAGATTCACGACGTCGGCGTGCTGGGCCAACTCGTTGCCGATCTTAGTCCCGAGTTGGGGAAAGGGTTGCAGGAATTGAGCGGGCTGACTGACTGGCACATTGCATCGCGATATCCCGACCTTGTTTATGTACCTTCTCAACAGGACGTGCAGGCTGTCTTGTCGACGCTCAAGGATCTGCGCGAACGAATCGCAGCCCTCGCTCCGAAGCCCGGCGAATGAGCGCGTCTGAACCGCCGCCCACCCAGCGCCTGATCAAAGTCACGCTGGACGAAAGCTCGATCGGCCGCTCGTCGCCGGACATCGAGCACGAGCGCGCGGTCGCGATCTACGATCTGCTCGAGGACAATTCTTTTCAGCCGGTCGATCACGGCGGCGGGCCCTACACACTGCATCTCTCGATCACCGAAAATCGGCTCGTGTTCGACATCCGCGAGGAGGACGGCGCGCCCGTGATGGCGCATCTGCTCTCGCTCACGCCGCTGCGCCGCATCGTGAAGGACTACTTCATGATCTGCGACAGCTACTACAAGGCGATCCGCACCGCGACGCCGAGCCAGATCGAGGCGATCGACATGGGCCGGCGCGGGCTGCACAACGAGGGCTCCGTGCTTCTGATGGAGCGGCTCAAGGAAAAGATCAGCCTCGACTTCGACACCGCGCGGCGGCTGTTCACGCTGATCTGCGTGCTGCACTGGAAGGGGTGAGATGGACGCCGCCCGCTCCGCAAGGCCGCAGGCGGTGCTGTTTGCGTGCGGGCTCAATTCGGTGCGCTCGCCGATGGCCGCGGGGCTGTTCAAGCATTTCTTCGGCCGCACCTATGTGGGTTCGGCCGGCGTGCGCAAGGGCGAGCTCGATTCGTTCGCAGTCGCCGCCATGGAAGAACTCGGCCTCGACATCGCCAAGCACAAGCCGATGACTTTCGAGGAGCTTGAGGAGTGGGAGGGGCTGAATTTCGATCTCATCGTCACGCTCTCGCCCGAGGCGCATCACAAGGCGCTGGAGCTGACGCGCACCGTCGCGGCCGACGTGGAGTATTGGCCGACGCTCGACCCGACCCCGACCGAAGGTACGCGCGATCAGCGCCTGGATGCCTATCGGGCGGTCCGCGACCAGCTTGCGCGGCGCATCAGGCAGCGCTTCGCCGCCCAGCAGGCCGGAAACGAATAGGCGGTCAGGTTGTGAACCGGCCTTGATTGGGCTAATTCGGGCTCAAGCTTTTCTATTCCCACCCTTGGTATCCGATGATCGGCCGTCCCAAGCTTGTTCTCGCGTCCGGCTCGCCGCGCCGGCTCGCGCTGCTCAATCAGGCCGGTATCGAGCCGGACTCGCTGCAGCCGGCCGAGGTCGACGAGATCCCGATCAAGGGCGAGCTGCCGCGCGCTCTCGCCAACCGGCTTGCCCGCTCCAAGGCGCAGGCGGCGCTCGCGAGCGTGCGCATCAGCGAAGAACTGCGCGGCTCCTACATCCTCGCCGCCGACACCGTGGTGGCGGTCGGGCGCCGCATCATGCCCAAGGCCGACATGCTGGAAGACGCCGCCGCCTGCCTGCGGCTTCTGTCCGGCCGCAATCATCGCGTCTACACCGGCATCTGCCTCGTCACCCCGAAGGAAGCGTTTCGCCAGCGCCTGGTGGAGACGCGCGTGCGCTTCAAGCGGCTCTCGACCGAGGACCTCGAAGCCTATCTCGCCTCGGGCGAATGGCGCGGCAAGGCGGGCGGCTATGCGATCCAGGGGCTCGCCGGAACGTTCGTCGTCAAGATGGTCGGCTCGTACACCAACGTGGTCGGCCTGCCGCTGTATGAGAGCCTGTCGCTGCTCGGCGGCGAGGGCTATCCGGTGCATTTCGGCTGGCTGAACGCGGTGTAAACTGCGCCCATGAACATCGCATCCTGGCTGTCGCGCGCGGGATTGAGCCATCCGGGGCTTGCCGCCATCGGTTATGGCGAGCGCGTGGTGCAGAACTACGGGCAGCTTGCCGAACGTGCGGCGCGGCTCGCGAACGCGCTGCATCGCCTCGGGCTCAAGCCCGGCGATCGCGTCGCCGTCATTGCCAAGAACTGCGTCGAGTATCTCGAAACGATCTACGGCATCTGGCACGGCGGTTTCGCCGCGGTGCCGGCGAACGCCAAGCTGCACGGGCGCGAACTTGGCTACATCGTGGAGCATTCCGGCGCGCGAATCTGCTTTGCGACGCCGGGCCTCGATGCAGAACTTGGCGCCCACGCGCCTGCAAGCCTCGAACGCCTGATCGTCGTCGGCAGCGTTGAATACGAGGCGCTGTTTGCCGCCGACCCCGCGCCGGTTGCGCCGCGCGACGGCAACGATCTCGCCTGGCTGTTCTACACCTCCGGGACCACCGGCCGTCCGAAGGGCGCGATGCTCACCCACCGGGTGCTGGCGCAGGCGAGCTTCGCGTATCTCACCGACGTGGACCCGGCCGCGCCCGGCGACAGCGTGCTGCACGCGGCACCGATGAGCCATGGCTCCGGACTTTACATGATGGCGCACGTGCAGCGGATGGCCGTGAACGTCGTACCGGAATCCGGAAGCTTCGAGCCGGATGAGATTTTCCGGCTGTTCGCAACATGGCGCAACATGTCGATGTTCGCCGCACCCACCATGGTCAAGCGGCTGGTCGATTTCGGCGGCGATGCGAACCCCGCGAACCTGCGCACCATCGTGTGGGGCGGTGCGCCGATGTACGTCGAAGACGCGCTGAAGGCCCTCGATCGTTTCGGCCCGCGCCTTGCGCAAGTCTACGGCCAGGGCGAGAGCCCGATGACGATCACCACGTTGTCAAAGCAGGACATCGCCGGCCGCGATCATCCACGCTGGCTCGATCGTCTCGGTTCGGCCGGTCTGCCTTACGCTTGTCTTGAGGTGATGGTGGCGGACGGCGAGGATCGCGCGCTTCCCGTTGGCGAGACCGGCGAGATCCTCTGCCGCGGCGACGTGGTGATGCCCGGCTACTGGCGCAATCCGGAGGCGACCGCGCAAACGCTGCGCGGCGGCTGGCTGCACACCGGCGACATCGGCGTGTTCGATGCCGAGGGGTATCTGACGCTGAAAGACCGCTCCAAGGACATGATCATCTCGGGCGGCTCGAACATCTATCCGCGCGAGGTCGAGGAGGTGTTGCTCAAGCACGCGGCCGTGCGCGAGGCTTCGGTGATCGGCCGGCCGCATCCCGAATGGGGCGAGATCGTCGTCGCCTACGTGGTCGGTAACGTACCGCTTAGCGAACTCGATGAACTGTGCTTGGGTGAAATCGCGCGCTTCAAGCGGCCGAAGGATTATGTGTTCGTCGATGCGCTGCCGAAGAACAACTACGGAAAAATCCTGAAGACCGAGCTGCGCGAACTCGATTCAAAACGGCAGGAGAAAGCCCGTGCCTAACCGTCTCAAGGACAAGGTCGCCATGATCGTCGGCGCGGGCTCGATCGGGCCCGGATGGGGCAACGGCAAGGCAAGCGCGGTCGCCTGTGCGCGCGAGGGCGCCAAGGTGTTCTGTGTCGACGTCAATCTTGCCGCGGCGGAAGAAACCGCGAACATCATTTCGGGGGAGGGGGGCCTCGCGCTGCCGTTCCGTGCCGACGTGACCAAAGGCGACGACGTCGAGGCGATGGTGCGGGCCTGCGTGGCGGATTTCGGCCGCATCGACATCCTCGACAACAACGTCGGGATCGCCGAGATCGGCGGCGTGGTCGAGTTGCCCGAGGAAAAATGGGACCGCGTCATCGCCGTGAACCTGAAAAGCGCATTCCTCACCATGAAGCACGTGATCCCGCTGATGGTGGTGCAGGGCGGCGGCTCGATCGTCAACATTTCGTCGGTCGCCGGCATCCGTTGGACCGGCGTTCCGTACTCCTCGTATTACGCCTCGAAGTCGGCGCTGCTTCACCTCACGCGCACCACCGCGGTCGAGTATGCGAGCAAGCGCGTGCGCGTGAACGCGATCCTGCCCGGTCTGATGCAGACCCCAATGGTGGAGCACTCGGCCGGCTTGGCGCAGTCCTACGCCAAGGGTGACGTCGAGGAGATGTGGCGCGTACGCGCCGCGCAGGTGCCGATGGGCATCGGCGGCGAGGCGTGGGATGTGGCGTGGGGCGTGGTCTATCTCGGCAGCGACGAGGCGAAGTACGTTACCGGCATCGAGTTGGTGATCGACGGCGGGGTGTCGCTGAAATAGCTAGTTCGGGCACTGCGCCCCGCTATCGATCCAGGCCTGCGCGAGTTCGCCGAGTTGCTGCTGGCTGCCCGGCGCCGGTTCGCGCCCTTCGCCCGGTGCCCAACCCCATGCGACGAGATCATCCTTCGCGAAATGCTCTTGCAGGAGCGCGAGCGTGCGGCCGCCATTGCGCGCGGGGTCCTTGAGCTGTTCGCAGATCTGGCGGAGCGATTTGCCTTGCCATGCCATCTCG
The DNA here is from genome assembly GCA_034669145.1 of Hyphomicrobiales bacterium. GTDB lineage: Bacteria > Pseudomonadota > Alphaproteobacteria > Rhizobiales > Xanthobacteraceae > PALSA-894. The sequence continues at coordinate 2,854 of JAXDNY010000148.1, read as the reverse complement.
AGCGGCGCGAGTTGCCAGCGCGGGTGACCCGGAATGCTCTTGTAGCTCGCGTCGGTCCCGACCAGCGTGAAGTTCTTTTCCATGTGGCAGGCCGAACAGGTCAGACCCGGGATGCCGGAGCCGCCTTCGCCGCGAAACGCCGGCGGCAAGTGCTCATGCCGGTCGTTGCCTTGCGAGGGATGTTCGCCCGCCGGGTGGCAATTCATGCAGCGCGGGTGGGTGACCACCTTAGCCACCTCATTGAACAGCGCGCGCGAGCGCTCGGCCTGATCTGCAATGCTGGAGAAAGACGAAACCGGACGCAAGTCCTGCGGCTTGAGCGTCGTGGTGTTCTGGATTTGCGCACACACGCCGGTCGCAGCAAGAGCGGCGCCGAGCGCCCCCAACAGAGCCAGTCGCATGGACGCGTTCCTTCCCTGATCCGGATCAGAACGCGCGAGACGCAAGGAAGGTCCATCGTTCGACGCAGGGCTGCATTTCGGGCTTTGATGGAGGGCGCGAAGGCCTTATCTGGACGCCATGGCTGAACCATCCTACGTTTCCAAGCCCTGCCCCAACTGCGGCAAGCCCGCGGCCGAGCGTTTTCGGCCGTTCTGTTCCGGGCGCTGCAAGGACGTCGACCTCAATCGCTGGTTCTCGGGCGCGTATGCGATCCCGGCTGCGGAGAGTGCCGACGACTCGGAGCAGGACACGGTGCGGCCACGGGAGAACGACTAGGTGGAAAATCAGACGGGCTGGCCCGACCAGCTGTTCGACGTGCTCAAGGGCGCCGACATCCGCCAGGTCGGCTATGTGCCGGACGCAGGCCACGCGCGGCTGATCGCGCGCTGCAAGGCCGACAACGATATTCGCGATGTCGTGCTCTCGACCGAAGAGGAGGGCGTCGCGCTCGCGGCCGGCGCCTGGCTCGGCGGACAGCGCGCAGCGCTCCTGATGCAGTCGAGCGGCGTCGGCAATTGCATCAACATGCTGTCGCTGATCAACACCTGCCGATTCCCGTTTCTCACCTTCATCACGATGCGCGGCGAGTGGGCCGAGTTCAATCCGTGGCAGGTGCCGATGTCGCAGGCGACCGAGCCGGTGCTGACCGCGATGGGCGTGAAAGTCTATCGCGTGACTGAGGCGCAAGAGGTGGCCGACACCGCGCAGGCCGCGGCGGATTTGGCGTTCGGCGGCGATTTCGCCGTCGCGGTGCTGCTCTCGCAGAAGATGATCGGCCGCAAGGTGTGGGTGAAGTGATGCTTGAGCGGCGCAACGCGATCGCCACGCTGATGGCGAACCGGCCGAAGGACATGTTCGTGGTGCCGGGGCTCGGCTCCACCACCTACGACATGGCCTCGCTCGGCGAGAAGGATTCCGATTTCTATCTCTGGGGTGCGATGGGCGGCGCCGCGATGATCGGGCTCGGCCTCGCACTTGCGAAGCCGAAGCTCAAGGTCGCGGTCATCACCGGCGACGGCGAGATGCTGATGGGCATGGGCGCGCTCGCCACTATCGGCGTGCAGGGGCCTAAGAACCTCGCGGTGGTGGTGTTCGACAACCGGCGCTACGGCGAGACCGGCATGCAGGCGAGCCATACCGAGCATGGCGTCGACCTTGTCGGCGTCGCGCGCTCGTGCGGCATTGTGCGGACCTTCGACGTGCAGGATCAGGCCGGGCTGGAGACGCTCGCCCGCGAGCTGGCCGCCCTCAAGGAGACGCTGTTCGCGCGCGTGCGCATCGCGGCGGACGATCCGCCGCGCGTGCTGCCCTCGAAGGATGGCGTGGAACTCAAGCTGCGATTTCGCAGGGTGGTGGCGGCGGCGGCGGGGTAGGGCCGAGGGCGCCGCAACACTCATCCCGGGCGAGCGCAGCGAGACCCGGGATCCATCGCGCCACGTCACGACGAGCTTGTATTTCATGGGTCCCCGGACCAGCCCTTCCGGCTGTCCGGGATGACAGCGGGAGCGCGGTTTCACTTGTCTGGACAGGCCGAAATCGAGCCTCTATAACCCGCGCGCTTCGCCTCAAGCCCGCCGTTTCGGCGGGCTTCGGCGCCCAGGTAGCTCAGTTGGTAGAGCACGTGACTGAAAATCACGGTGTCGGTGGTTCGATCCCGCCCCTGGGCACCATATCTTCCATTGTCTGATCCATCCGTTCTGCTTCATCCGCCGCCTGCCCCACCTGCCCGGGCCATCTCTCATGCGTTAGCGGCACCACGAGCCGGGCATCCATCCCTTCGGGGCCGAACTTGCGTTCGACCGAGCCGTTGAGCTGGCGCTCGATCACCATGCCGATCAGGCGCGAGCCGAAGCCGACGCGCCGGGAGCGCCGCGGCGGCGGGCCGCCGCGCTCCTTCCAGTCGAGCGCAAGGCGAAGCCCCTGCGCGGCGCGCTCGACGCTCCAGTTCAGTTCGAGCCGCCCGGCCTCGCCGGAGAGGCTCCCGTATTTGCTGGCGTTGGTGGCAAGCTCGTGCACGGCGGACGACAGCGCGAACGAGGGGTCCGGCTCGAGGAACACGTCGGGGCCGGTCAGCGTCACGCGGTCGATGTAGGGCGCGAGCAGCACGCGCAACAATTCCTTCAGCGAGGTCGACTGCCAGCCACCTTCGGTGATCAGCCGGTGGGCGTTGGCGAGCGCGAGCACGCGCGCCTCGTATTTGGTGGTGAGGTCGGCGACGCTGCGCGAATTGCGCGCCGTCTGTGAGAACAGCGCGAGCAATTGCGCGAACAGGTTGCCCGAACGGTGGCGCAGCTCGCGGATCATGAGCTGCTGGCGCTGCTCCACTTGCAGGCGCTGGATTGCCCCGGCGATCACGTTCGCGACGGCAACCAGGAAGGAGACTTCCGGTTCTGAGAAAGGCCGTCGCTCCGTG
>JAXDNY010000147.1:0-12916 GCA_034669145.1 Hyphomicrobiales bacterium | reverse complement strand
GCGCCGGTTGTCGTTTGGGTCCCACAGGCCGCTGAACGGCCCCGGCGTATCGCCTGGTGCGGTCAGCTGCTGTTGTCCCGCCTGAAGCCCGAGCGCGGTGGTGAGCTGCGCGAAGCGCAGGTTGAACGGCAGCAACTGCACCTCGATGCGGCCCTCGTGCTCCTTGTTGGTGAAGCTCTGGCGGATGCCGTCGGTCGCCGGGTCGAGCGGATCGGAAAGCCCAAGCTCGTTGTGCTTGTAGTCGGTCGCGCCGAACCAAAAGCGCACCGCATCGATGCCGCCCGCCATCGGCCGGTATTCGCCCTTGCTGGTGAATTTGGTTTCGCGCGCGTCGATGCGCGTGCGGTGATCCTCGCCGTCGATGCCCGGGATGCGATAGAGCGCGTTGTTCTGCGTCACCGCGGCGCCGATGAAGCCCTCGTTGAAAATGTACGACGCGCCGATCGACTGCGAGTCGGTGCGCATCGCCGAATTCGGCTGCCGTCCGTTGAACGGCCGGCCGGGGTCGAACAGATACGGATAGCTCGGGATGCGGTAATCGTCGGCCTTGCGGCCGAACCCATCCGCATGGACCGCGATGTTGCCGGCCGCGGCATCAAGCAGCACACCGCCCTCAAGCGCGTTGTCGACCGTCGTTGCGGCGCCGCGCAGTTCGACGTTCGTGCAAGCCTTGCTCCCGTTCCAGCGCGGATCGTCGCGGCACGGCGGCATCGCGTCGGGGATGCGGTTGTTGGTCGCGCTGACCACGCCGCCGATCGACTGCGAGCCGTAGCGCAGGGTCGCGGGTCCGCGGATCACCTCGACCTGCGTGCTCGCGAGCGGATTGATCGGCACGAAGTGATCCTCGCCGAGATCCGACACGCCGCCGGCCCCGACGCCGTTCTCCACAATGCCCACGCGGTTGACGTCGAGCCCGCGGATGATCGGCCGCGACGCCGCGCCCGGCGCAAAGCTCGACCCGGTGATGCCGGGCTTGGAGAACAGGAGGTCGCCGACCGTGCTCGCGGGCGTCCGCCGCAACTCTTCGTTCGATATCACCGTTACGGTTGCGAACTGGTCGATGACGATCGGGAGCACGCCGAGCGTCGGGGCGGGCGGCTCCTCGATCTGGGCTTGCGGGGCGGGCGTGACCGTCACCAAGGGGGCCGGCCGCGCCGGCGCGCGCCGGATCGGGCTCGGCGCCGTCACGCGGATTTCGGGAAGCACGGTCTGCGCGATGGCGTTTTCGCCCCCCGCAGCCAATCCGCCGACAGCGGTAACGCCCGCCATCCAAAGTCGCCCCGTCCGTCCCCAACGTGCGCTTGCCATCGCCGGCCTCGTCGAAATGTTATAATATAACATCCATCGAGAAACCGATGTCGTCAAGGGCGCGGCGGGGACAACCGGTGTTGGATCGGCCCGGGCGGCATCCTCGGAGCGTCGCCAAGGAGTGGAGACGGCAGCCGTCGATCGCTCCGCAGCCAGCGGGAGATCTTACCGCGTCATGAAGGCGAGATTGCCGTTGGCGAGCGTGAAATCCACGCACGCCTCGATGTGCACCACCAGAACATCGCGCGCGGAGTTGGCGTCGCGGCTAAGCGCGCATTCGAGCAGCTTGTGATGTTCCTGCGCGGCGATCTCGCCGCGGAAGATGCCGGCGATCATCTGGTAGCGCAGATACTTGTCATAGACCGGCGCGTGCGTTTCCAGAAGCGCGTCCGAGCCGCACGCCGAGATCAGCGCGTGATGGAATTCCCAGTCGTAGCGCTTCCATGTTTCGGAATCGGCGCGGTCGCCGGTGAGCAGGCGTTTCTCGATCGCCGAAAGCTTGTGATAGGCGGAAACGACCCGCCCCTCCCAGTCCATGTCTCCGGCGCGGAAGGATTGCGTCAGCGCGTGCGACTCCAGCAGCAGCCGCAGCGCGGCGATCTCGCGCAAGTTCTCCGCCGAGGCGGGCGCGACTTCGAACCCGCGCTGGCCCTCGGCAACGACCAGCCCTTCCGAGGCGAGCCGGTTGAGCAGCTCGCGCAACGTGCCGACGCTCGCGCCATAGTCCTCGCGCAGCCGGTCGAGCTTGAGCTTCTCGGAGGGGCTGAGCTTGCCGAAAATGATGTCGGTGCGGATCCGCCGGTAGACTTTCTCGCCGACCGAATCGTAGTCGGAGGTTCTCGTCAGCATGATCTTGATTGGCCTGGTCTTTTCCTTGCACCGCGGCGGCGTTCAGCGGGCTGGCGCGCATTCTAGCACAATCGTCCAGCCGCGCCACCATCACGAACTTATATCATACGAAATTAAAAATCTCATACAAAAACGAAATTGCCTATTGATTCAATTTCGCCCTGACGCGATAGATGGCGCAGACGCATCCCCGAATGGGGGCGACGCGAGGGAGGACAACCATGACCGCTCAATTCACCCGCCGGTCGCTGATGGCCGCGGGCGTCAGCGCAATCGCACTGGCATCGACGCAACAGGGCTTCGCGCAGGCGAAGCCGAAGATGCGTTTCTCGGCGGCGTTTCCCGAAACCGATCTGCGCGCCGAAGGCTACAAGGCGTTCGCCGAGGCGATGAAGAACGATCTCGATTTCGAGCCGTACTGGAACAACACCCTGTTCAAGCAGGGCACCGAACTGGTCGCGCTCCAGCGCGAGAACCTCGAGCTGTGCAATCTCGCGCCCGCCGATATCTCCAAGCAAATCCCGGCATGGTCGGTGATGACCTCGGCGTATCTGTTCCGCGACTACGATCACCTCGTGAAGACGTTCAAGAGCGACGTCGGCCAGGAGTTCATCAAGATGGCGCGCGACCAGCTCGGCATCGAGCTGATCCGTCCGGTGTTCTTCGGTGCGCGTCAGGTCAACCTGAAGCCCAGCAAGAAGATCAACACGCCGGCCGATCTTGCGGGCGTCAAGCTGCGCATGCCGCCGGGCGAGTTCTGGCAGTTCCTCGGTGAATCGCTTGGCGCCAATCCGACGCCCGTCGCTTACGCGGAGCTCTATACCGCGCTGCAAGCGGGCGCCGTCGATGGCCAGGACAACCCGCTCGTATCCGGACGCTCGATGAAGTTCTACGAGGTGACCTCGCAGTTCATCCTGACCAACCACGTGCTCGGCTACGACCTGCTGGCGGTGTCGAAGAAGGCGTGGTCGACGCTGAGGGCGGCGCAGCAAGCGAAACTGCGCGCCGAGGCCGACAAGGCATTCGACGCCAACGCAGCGAAATACAACGCGCAGGAGCAGGAGGCGATCGAGTTCTTCAAGAAGGAAGGCAAGCAGGTCTACGCGCCCGACCAGAACGCCTTCCGCGCCTTCGCGCAGAAGAAGTATCTCGACAAGTACGCGAACGAATGGCCGAAGGGCGCGATCGAGCGCGTCAACGCGGTAAAATAACGGGCCGGGGGCTCGTCGCGGGGTCCGTCCGCCGTCTGCGCAAGAGCGGCGGACGGACTTCTTTTGGTGGGGATCGGGGATGGATTGGGGCAGGCTTGTCGGCCATGCGCGCTGGCTGCGCCGGCGCGCGGAAAATGTCTCGGCATTGCTGCTGCTGATCATGTTCCTGTGTTTCATTCTCACGATCGTCGCGCGCTACGTCTTCAATTACCCGCTCGGTTGGACCGAAGAGGCGAGCCTGATCGCCTGGATCTGGTGCACGTTGTGGGGCGCGGTGTTCGTCCTGCGCGAAAAGGATGAAGTCCGCTTCGACATTTTCTACAGCTCGCTCAGCGACAAGGCGCGCTGTGTCTGCACCGTGATCACCGGCATTGCGGCGATCGTCCTGTTCGGGATCGCGCTGCCCGCGGTGATCAGCTATGTGCTGTTCCTTAAGGTGGAGAAGTCCGCCTATCTCGGCATCCGGCTCGACTACCTCTATTCGATCTACATCCTGTTCTCGGTCGGCGTCATCGTGCGCTATGCGGCCCTGACGTGGCGCGCGCTACGCGGCCACCCGCCCGACATCGAGATCGGCGCCGGATCCGCCCTATGATAAATCCATTCGGCGTTTGCATCGTCACGATCCTCGGCCTCGGCCTGCTCGGATTGCCGATCGGCTATTCGATGATCGCAGGCTCCATTCTTTATCTGCTGCTGGCGGGGCTCGATCTCGGCACCTCGGCCGAGCAGATCCTCAACGGGCTCTATAACAGCTACGTCCTGCTCGCGGTGCCGCTGTTCCTGTTCTCCGCCGAACTGATGAACGTCAGCAAGATGACGGACCAGCTGTTGCGCTTCTGCGACATGCTGGTCGGCCGCTTCCGCGGCGGACTCGGCCACATCAACATCGCGCAGAGCATTATCTTCGCCGGCATGTCGGGCTCGGCGATCGCCGATCTCGCCGCCACCGGGCGCATCAGCATCGACATGATGACGCGCAACAACCGCTATCCGGTCAGCTACGCGGCGGCGATCACCGCAGCGTCGGCGGTGATCGGGCCGATCATTCCCCCGTCTATCCCGATGGTGCTCTACGCGCTGATCGCGGACACCTCGGTCGGCTATCTGTTCATCGGCGGCGTCATCCCGGGATTGCTGATGGCGCTCGCGCAGATGGTCATCAACACCATCCAAGCGCATCGGCACGACTATCCGGTCGAGCCGCCGATCCCGCTGCGCGAATGGCCTTGCATCACATGGATCGCGCTGCCCGCCCTGTTGATGCCGGTGATCCTGCTCGGGGGCATCTACTCGGGCGTCATGACGCCGACCGAGGCGGCCGCCGTTGCCGCGGCCTACGCGTTCCTCGTCGGCGCCGTCTGGTACCGCAACATCACGGTCGCCGACACCTATGCGGCGGTGCTCAACTCTTCGCGCGCCACCGCCTCGATCGGCATGCTGATTGCCGGCGCGCTCGTGTTCAACTACGTGGTGACGATCGAGCAGATCCCGCTGACCGTGAAAGGCCTGCTCGCCGGATACGATTTCACCGCACGGGCGTTCCTGTTCTGGGTCAACGTCATCCTGCTGGTGCTTGGCTGCCTGCTCGAGGGCTCGACCATCATCCTGGTCGTGCTGCCGATCTTCATCCCGACCGCCAAGGCACTCGGCATCGATCTCGTACACTTCGGCGTGGTCGCGGTGTTCAACATCATGATCGGGCTGGTTACGCCGCCCTACGGCCTGCTGCTGTTCATCATCTCGGCGATCTCGGGCGCGCCGCTGCGCCACATCATCCGCGACACGATGCCCTTCGTCATCGCGATGATCGTGGCGCTGGCGATCATCACCTTCGTCCCCGAAACCGTGCTCTGGCTGCCCAGAATGATGGGCTACAAGGGCTGATCCGCCTATTACTTGAAAGAAAGACGCATGGCCAAGCCGCTTTACATTCTCAACGGCCCGAACCTCAACCGCCTCGGTACGCGCGAGCCGCATATCTACGGCACCACGACGCTCGCCGATGTCGAGAAAATGTGCCGCGCGGAGGCCGGCACGCAGGCGGTCGAATTCCGCCAGACCAACAGCGAGACGCAGCTCATCGAGTGGGTTCACGAGGCGATCGACAGCGGCAGCGGCATCATCATCAACCCGGCCGCCTACACGTTCACGTCGCTCGCGCTGTTCGACGCGCTGAAGATGTTTCCGGGGCCGATCATCGAATTGCACATTTCCAACATCCACAAGCGCGAGGCGCACTATCACAATTCCTATGTCTCGAAGGTCGCGACCGCGATCATCGCGGGGCTGGGCGCGAAGGGCTACCCGGCCGCCGTGCGGGCGATGCGCGATCTCGTTCAGTAGCGCCGCGCCCCCGCGACGCCTTGCTGCCGGGGTCGGCGGGGCGTAACCACCCCGCATGACACCCTTCACCCACTCGGAGATCGAAGCCGGCCGCAGCCTGTTTGCGGCCGACTGGCAGTTTGCCGCTGCCGCCGGCACGGTCGAGCGGCTGCCGCCGATGAAGGGCGTGGAGATCGCGTTCGCGGGGCGCTCGAATGTCGGCAAATCGAGCCTGATCAACGCGCTCACCTCGCGCAAGGCGCTGGCGCGCACCTCGAACACGCCGGGGCGCACGCAGGAGCTGATCTATTTCGCGGCCGGGGCGGACTCGCCGCTGCGCCTCGTCGACATGCCGGGCTACGGCTACGCGGAAGCGCCGAAGACCGTGGTGAAAGCCTGGACCGACCTGATCCACGCGTATCTCGCCGGACGCGCCAACCTCGCCCGCGTCTACGTGCTGATCGACGCGCGGCACGGGCTGAAAGCCGCCGACGAGGCCGTGCTCAAGACGCTCGACGAGGCGGCGGTGAGCTATCAGATCGTGCTCACCAAATCCGATCAGGCGAAGAAGGCCGATCTCGAAAAGCGCATCGCCGCAGCGGCCGCGGCGCTCGTCAAGCGCCCGGCGGCGTTTCCGGACATCCTCGCGACATCGGCGCGCGAGGACAGCGGCATGCCGGAGCTGCGTGCCGCGATCGCGCGGCTGCTGAAAGAGCGGCGCTTCTGAAGCGCCCGCGATGGAACTCGCGCTTTTCGATCGAATGCTGAAAGATTCTACAACCGATTTCATACATCGTTAGATCGCAGTTGATAGCACCGGTGTCCTTCACAGGAGACGCCGCGCTTGAGCACCACCGGAACCAACGGCAACGACACGCTCACTGGCACGAGCGGAAGCGACACCATCAGCGGCGGTAACGGCAACGACACGATCGATGGGGGCGCCGGCAACGACAGCGTCAGCGGCGGAAACGGCGACGATAGTCTGGATGGCGGCGCGGGCTCCGACCACGTGACCGGTGGCAACGGCAACGATACCGCCGTCTATGTCGCGATCGACAATCTGAACGCCACCGATGTCTACGAAGGCGGCAACGGCACCGACACGCTGGTGCTGAAACTCACCCGGGCGCAGCTCGATGAGATGAACGCCAGCACGGTGTTCGCGGATTTCCGCGCGGCCAATCCCAGCGCGGCGTTCGATTTCTCCACGTATCACTTCAGTTTCAACATGAAGCTGACTGCAACCGGTTTCGAGCAGATCGGCACCGTTGTGATTGCCGATCCGGCGCCGCCGGTGGCGAATGCGGATAGCAATGCGATCAATGAGGACGGCGCTTCAAACGTGATTGCCGGCAATGTCCTCGCCAACGACACCGCTGGCGGCATCGCGGACCCCGTTCTTTCCGTCGTGAGCGCGGGCGTGCTCACCGGCCTGTACGGAACGCTGACGCTCAATGCCGACGGCAGCTACAGCTACGCCCTCGACCCGGCCAATGCGGCGGTCGGTGCACTGAACGATGGCGACGCGCTGCACGAGACGTTCTCCTACACGATCACCGACGGATACGGACACGCAAACTCCACGCTGACGATCACCATCAACGGTCACACCGATATCTTGCCCTTGTTCACGTCAGGCAACGATGTCGTGGACTTCAATAACGTGGTGGCAGGGACTTACGTCGCCGGCACGCAGTACGACGCACTGGGCGGGAACGCCACCGTCATCCTGCCGGCGAACGCCGCCGAGGCGGCCGAGGCCGGTTATGTCCCCTCGATGCCGTTCCACACCGGCGACGGCGACAACACGGTGTTCGGCGGCGCGTTCAACGACGTGATTGTCGGCGGGAACGGGGCGGACACATTCGATGGCGGAGGCGGAAACGACAGGCTGATCGGCGGCGACGGCAACGACACGCTGAGCGGCGGCTCGGGCGACGATGTGCTCGACGGCGGCGCGGGGAACGACACCTTCGTCGGCGGCGAAGGCAGCGACCGGCTCGACGGCGGCAGCGGGATCAATCTCGTCGTCTACCAGGATTCGAACATCGCCGTCGACGTCAGGCTGGACATTGGCGTGATGAGAAAGGGCTTCGGCCCGGACGCCACGGGCTTCGATTCCCTGTCGAACATTCAGAATGTGGTCGGAAGCCGCTTCGACGACAGGATCACCGGCGACGCTCACGACAACGCCCTGTTCGGTGGCGACGGCAACGATCGCCTGTTCGGCGGCGCCGGCAACGATCGCTTCGACGGCGGTGCCGGCCGCGACATTCTGTCCGGAGAAGACGGTGACGACCTGTTCATCAGCGACGCGCTCAACAATTCAATGGACGGCGGCGCCGGCAACGACACTGTCGATTATTCGGGCGTTCTCTTCGACCTGCAGATAGACCTCGCGTTGGGTTCTGCGGGATACCCACCGTTGAGGAGTGTCTATCCGGCAGACTACCCTTTCCTTCCGGATTTGCTCTTCAGCGTCGAAAACGTCGTCGGTTCGAAAGGCAACGACTTCATCGTCGGAGACAACGGCGACAATCGGATCACCGGTTTCCTCGGCAACGATACATTGAGGGGCTTGGGCGGAAGGGACGTGTTCCATTTCGATCTGAGCGACGGCGCCAATGTCGGCAACGACATCATCGTCGACTTCGAGATCGGCGTCGATCACATCAGCCTGGGCGGAGGCCTGCACCACGAGCTGGCCGATCTCAACGCACAGCAGGTGGGCGCTGACACTGTGCTGGAGCTTGGCCCCGGCATGCGGCTCACGCTCTGGAACACGAACGCATCGTTGCTGAGCAACGGCGACTTCATGTTCTGATCGACCGCGCGACACAGGCCGCAGCCCATCATCGCGCCGCGGCATCCCAATCGCGGCACGCGGTGCTCGCGCCGTCGTCCATCGTGCGGGCCAGCGTTTCGCCGAGCACCCGATAGCCCGCGTCGTTGAAATGGTTCCAGTCGCGCGGGCCGTGGATCGCGGACGTGGCGGCGGCGGCGCGCAGCGCCGGGCGCAGGTCGATGAACCGGGTGCGGTGCGCGAGCGTGAGCGTGCGGATCTCCTCGCAGGTGCGCTGGCTCGCCGCATCGATATCGCCCGCCGAAACGGGCTGCACGTCATTGAGCGGCCAACGCGTGTACACATCGACGGATGATTCAGCGTGCCGGTAGGTCGCGGCCGGCGACGGAAGATAGACCACCGTGATCGCGGCGGGAAAATTCCGCACGAGCCATTCGAGCGACACATCGAACACCGTCAGCGAGGCCTCCACGGCGCGCGGATCGAGTTCGACCGGCGGCTTCTGCAGCGCGGGCGCCGGTTGCGGCGTGCCGTTGACCAGTACGTTGTTGTGCGATGACGGCTTGCGCAGCGTCTCCCAGCTTTCCGCATTGGTCGCCAGAAACCACGCCATCCTGAAGCCGGTCTCGGCGAGATCGGTGAAGCAGCGCAAGCCCGGCGGGCGCGCATAGCGCTCCGCGATGTGTCGCGCCAGGTTCTCCCGCGTCGGTGGGGCGCTCTGCGCCAGCACGTTGACCACATAGCCGTTCTCGTCGATGTCGTTGCCTTCATAGAAGTAGACGAAAATCTGTCGCGGGGAATCGAGGCGCGGATAGAGAAAGCACCCGCCGTTGAGGATGCGCGCCGGCATGCGCACCATCGCCTGCGCACTGCCGGCGCCGCCGGTGCCGAGACTGACGACGTCGCGTCCGGTGAGCCGCTGGAGAATGTGCGCGGAATGCAGCGCCTTTGCGCGGTCGCCAGCCGCATCGAGCAGGCCGTCGCCCTGCCCTTCCGCATAGGAGTCGCCCAGGAGCGCGACCCAGTCGCGCGGCACTTGGCCGGCCTTGCTGGTCTGCGCGAAGACCTCGGCGAGATCGGGAAAATGCGGGCGCAGATTGAGCGACAGGTGAGGAAGCGCGACGCGGAACAAGAAAAAGCTTGCGGCGAGATAGGTCACCGCAAGCGAAGTGAGTACCAGCGCCGTGTTGGCGAGCCTGGATCCGGCCGGAGACATTCGGCTTGTTTCGCCGAACAGCTCCGTCCTGTCCAGATTAGAACCCGGAATCCTCGCCGCGCGAGGCAACCAGCTCCGCCATTTCGTTCAGCGCGGGCCGCAGTTCATCGGCATTTACACCGTCCGCCCGCATCACGGCAGCGATCAGCGGATCGGCAAACATGTCATCGAGGGTCGGCTCGTCGTAACACCATCGCATTCTTCTTCTCCTTCTTCTTCGTTACGCCGCAACCGCGGCCTCGCGCTGCTCACAGGCGACATGCAGCTTGGCGGTGGCGGCCACGACCGCCTTCTCGGCAGCCTCCGGGCCGTAGGCGGTGCCTTCGACTTCGAGCACCGTGACGTCGGTCATGCCGAGGAAACCGAGCACGCTCTTGAGGTAGGGAAGCTGGAAATCGAACGCCGGATTGTCGGCATAAACGCCGCCGCGCGCCGCCACGATGATCACCTGCTTGCCCTTCACGAGGCCTTCCGGCCCCTTCTCGCTGTAACGGAAGGTACGGCCCGCGCGCGCCACATAATCGATCCAGGCCTTCAGATTCGACGGAATGGTGAAGTTGATCATCGGCGCCGCGATCACGATCACATCGGCGGCGAAGAGTTCGTCCACCATCGCTTCGGAGCGGGCGAGGAGCGCGCGCTGCTCATCCGTCTGCGGCATCGTCGCGCCGCGCGTCGCCGTGACGAAGTCATCGTTGATATGCGGCAACGGTTCGCGCCCGACATCGCGCACCGTGACCCTGGCGGCGGGATCGCGGCTGCGCAGTTCGCTCAGCACGTTGGTCGCCACGCGGTTGGAGTACGAGGCGCTGCCGCGCGAGCTGGAGGTGACAAACAGGATGTTCATGGGTCTTGGTCCCTTCGTTGGTGTCGGCCTTGATGCGGCGGGTGCCGCCCTCGACATTCCGCCACTGGCGTGTTACTGACCGGTCACATATATGGTTGTTACTGACCGGTAACACCCCTGTCAAGGCAAATTTTATGACCTCCGCTGCAAGCGCTGTTTCCATCTCTGCAAATTCGCAAACGCCGCCCCGGGAACGCATCCTGGCGGCGGCTTCGGACCTGTTTTACCGGAACGGCATCCGAGCGGTGGGGGTCGAGGCGATCGCTGAAGCCGCCGGCACCAACAAAATGACGCTCTACCGCCACTTCGACTCCAAGGACGAGCTGGTGGCCGAATACCTGCGGCGCCTGGCGGCCGACGCCGGCCATTTCTGGGACGACCTCGCGGCGGCGCATCCGGGCGACCCGCGGGGACAGTTGCGCGGCTGGCTCGCCGCGATGGAGGCCCATGTGGTCGACGCCGATCAGCGCGGCTGCGCGCTCTCCAATGCGGCGGTCGAGTTGCCCGAGAAAGACCACCCGGCGCGCCGGGTGATCGAGCAGTTCAAGACGGCGCAACGCGACCGTCTGGTTGCGCTGTGCGGCGCGACCGGGATCGCGGAGCCGGAGATGCTGGCCGACGAACTGTTCCTGCTGCTGGAGGGCGCGCGCGCCAGCGTGCAGAGTGTGGGTCCGCAGGGTCCCGCCTCGCGCCTCGTGCGCATGGGCGAAGCGCTGATCGCTTCGCATCTTTCTTAGCCCTCGCCCCGCGTTAGCGGGGAGAGCGACTGTCTTGGATGTCAAGCGTTCTGCCACTGTCTGTTATCCCGAACCATGGCGTTGAGGATGGTGAGGAGTTTTCGAGCAACGGCGATGAGCGCGACCATCTTGGGCTTTCCGGCAGCGATAAGACGGTCGAAGAAGGCCTTGAGGACGGGATTGAACCGCATCGCGACGAACGCGCCCATGAACAGAGCCGTGCGCACCGCGGTTCGGCCGCCGCCGATAAAGCTCTTGCCACGCCACAGGCCGATTGGCGTGTGAACGGAGCAAGACCCGCCAGAGCGGCGATCTGTCTGCGAGTGAGCTGTCCGAGCTCGGGCAACTCGGCGATCAGCGTGCGCGCGATGACGGGTCCGACGCCAGGCACGCTGGCGAGCAGATCCTCCTTCTCGCGCCAAGCCGGGGAGCCACGCACCGCATCGTCGATATCGCCGTCAAGGCTCGACAGCTCCTTCTCCAAGATCTTGATCAGCCGAGCCATGCTGGCCTTGAGATGCCGCTGTGTCATGCGCGTCTCGCGCTGGCGCTCGGCAACGATCATCTCCACGATCTGCCGCCGGCGGGCGATGAGATCGGCCAACATTTGCGTCGCCTTGTCCGGCAAGCGCCGAACTTCGGGCTTGGTCGCTTCGGCGAAGTGCGCGATCACGGCCGCGTCGATCGGGTCGGTCTTGGCGCGTTGCCCAAGCGCCTTGGCGAAGGCACGGACCTGGGCCGGATTGACGACCACGACCGGCAAACCCGCAGACGCCAACGCGGCGGTCGCAATGGTCTCGTACCCACCGGTCGCCTCTAACGCGACAATTTGCGGACCAAGTTCCCGCAGCCGGACGATCAACTGGTCCAGCCCGGCGGCGTTGCGCGCGATCACAAATACCTCACCGCTTGGACGCACAGCCACATCCAGGCGATCTTTCGATACGTCGATACCAACGGTGATCATGTCCATGGCGACCCGTCCTTGCCTAATCGGGCTTCGCGCTTTGCGGCCCAGGCGACTGTTCGGGTTCGATGGAACGACAGACGGGGCACCACGCTCTCCCACGGTCTTCAACGACCCAGGGCGCTTCGGGCTCCCGCCCATCACCGCGACACGGAACCTATCCGAGTCGCGGCAATGAGAGTTACAAGGGTGGCGAGCATCGTAGATGCGAGCCGGGTGAGGGGCTGTTTGCAGTTACGTACTGGCCCCTCACCCGCCTCGCTTTGCGCTCGGCACCCTCTCCCCGTTTCACGGGGAGAGGGAAAGAAAGCGCCCCTTTCGCCCCGCCACATCGCCCGCTAAAAGCGGCCCGCAACACCGGGACCGCGCAATGACCGTTTCCCCTCTCGACCAAGCCCGCATCCTCATCGAGGCGCTGCCGCATATGCAGCAGTACGATGAGGAAATCGTCGTGGTGAAGTACGGCGGCCACGCGATGGGCGACGAGGCGACCGCGCAGAGTTTTGCGCGCGACATCGTGCTCTTGGAGCAGACCGCGATCAATCCGGTCGTGGTGCACGGCGGCGGCCCGCAGATCGGGCAGATGCTCAATCGGCTCGGCATCAAATCGGAATTCGCCGACGGCCTGCGCATCACCGACAAGGCGACGA
>JAXDNY010000146.1:0-29166 GCA_034669145.1 Hyphomicrobiales bacterium | reverse complement strand
CGAGAAGGCCGACATCATCGGCCTGTCCGGTCTGATCACGCCATCGCTCGACGAGATGTGCCATGTGGCGGCCGAGATGGAGCGCGAGGGCTTCGCGCTGCCCCTGCTGATCGGCGGCGCGACCACCAGCCGCGTGCATACGGCGGTGAAGATTCATCCGAACTACCGGCGCGGGCAGACGGTGTATGTCACCGACGCGAGCCGTGCGGTCGGCGTGGTGTCGCAGCTGATGTCGAAGCAGCTCTCCGGCGCCTATGTGGGCGAGGTGCGCGACGAATACGCCAAAATCGCCGCCGCGCATGCCCGCGGCGAGGAGAACAAGCGGCGGCTGTCGCTCAAGGATGCGCGCAAGAACGCGCTCAAGCTGGATTGGACAAATTGCACGCCGACGAAGCCGAGCTTCCTCGGGTCTCGCGTGTTCGCGGATTATTCCATCGCCGAGCTGATCGATTACATCGACTGGTCGCCGTTCTTTTCGACCTGGGAGCTGACCGGAAAATTCCCCGCAATCCTCGACGACGAGAAGTTCGGCGAGGCCGCGCGTCCGCTCTATGAGGATGCGCGCGCGATGCTCAAGAAGATCGTCGACGAGAACTGGTTCAGGGCCGCGGCGATCGTCGGCTTCTGGCCGGCGAATTCTTCCGGTGACGACATCGTGCTCGATGACGGCGAGATGCTGCACACTTTGCGCCAGCAGCTTGCGCGTCGTGAGGGCCGCGCCAACGTGGCGCTCGCGGACTTCATCGCGCCGAAGGAGTCGGGCGTGCAGGACTATATCGGCGCGTTCGTCGTCACCGCCGGCATCGGCGAGGACGTGATCGCCGACCGCTTCAAGCACGCCAACGACGATTACTCCTCGATCATGGTCAAGGCGCTGGCGGATCGTTTGGCCGAAGCGTTCGCCGAACGCATGCATCAGCGCGTGCGCAAGGAGCTTTGGGGTTATGCGAGCGATGAAACGCTCGCGACGCGCGACCTGATCGAGGAGAAGTATCGCGGCATCCGCCCGGCGCCCGGCTATCCGGCGCAGCCCGATCACACCGAGAAGGCGACATTGTTCAAGCTCATCGACGGCGAGCGGATCGGCGTGAAGCTGACCGAAAGCTTTGCGATGTGGCCGGGCGCGTCGGTGTGCGGGCTCTATTTCGGCCACCCGGAGGCGCATTACTTCGGCGTCGGCAAGATCGAGCGCGATCAGGTCGAGGATTACGCCGAGCGCAAGGGCTGGTCGGTCGCGCAAGCCGAGCGCTGGCTCGCGCCGGTGCTCAATTACGATCCGCTGGCGGTGGCGCGCGAAGCGGCGGAATAGTGTTTTCCCTCAAAACGACGAACACCGGAAAGGCATGCCTTTCCGGTGTTCGCTCTAACTTGGCCGCCGCGGTCGCGCGGCGGAACTTTTGCGGCTGGATCTAAAACGCACCGACCACGATGGCGCCGACAAAGGCGAACGCGGCGCAGACCGCGAGCACATTGAGCACATTCAGCCTCAAGGCGATGTCCACGCGGGGCCTCCCTCGCTGTTGAACATGGGTGACAGTCTACCAAAGTCTAAGGTTAGACCGAAGCCAATAACGTGCTGCATTGCAAAGCGTTCCAGCGCCGCTGGCGCGAGAGTCAGGAATCCGATGCCAACATTCTGAAGTCTCTAGCGAAAACTTTTTTTCACCGCAGCCGGAACGGCGCGCCCGGCCGGTATTCGGCGGCCTCTAGCTACGCCGAGCCAGCGCCCGCTCGGTGAACAACGCCGCTTCCAGCGCCGCCCGATCACGGCCGAATCGGCCGACAATCTGCACGCCGAGCGGCATCCCGGCGGCATCGCTCAGGCCCGGGACGTTGACGCAAGGCGTGCCCATCAGGGTCCAGAGCAGATTGAAGATCGCCTGTCCGGTCGCGCCGATGCCGTGCGGCGCGGCGCCGGGGGCCGCGGGCGTCAGGATCACGTCGAACTCGCCCATCAGGTCGGCGAGCGCGAGGCGCGCGCGCTTGGCGATGCGCCGCGCATCGTCATAGGCATCGACGCCCACCGTCGCGGCCTCGTCCAGCATCGAAACGGTTTTCGGTCCGAGCAGGTCGCGTCTGTTGTCGTACTCGAACGCGTAAGAGCGCGCGGCTTCGTACAGGATCATGACCTTGTGCGCACGCCAGGCATCTTCCAGCAGCGGCGGCAGCGCCACGTCCTTCACGCTCGCGCCCGCGGCTTCGAGCGCGCGCGCGGCCGTGTCGATCGCGTTCTGCATGTCGGTGCTCGCCTCGGCCCAGATGTGCGTGCGCATCAGCGCGACGCGCGGCGCGGCGGGTGTCGTGCGATCGACGCGCAGATCGCGGCCCGACATGGCGGCAGTGGCGAACGCCACGTCCGCCACGCCCGCGCCATAGAGCCCGACCGTGTCGAGCGACCACGCGTAGCACTTCACCCCGATGATCGGCAGGAGCTTGTAGGACGGCTTGAACCCCGCGACGCCGCAATAGGCGGCCGGCCGGATCACCGATCCCGCCGTCTGCGACCCGGTCGCGATCGGCACCATGCCGGCCGCGACCGCGGCCGCCGAGCCGGAGGACGAGCCGCCGGGCGTATGTTCGAGATTGTGCGGGTTGCGTGTCTTGCCGGTCTGCTGGTGGGCGAACTCGGTCGTCACGGTCTTGCCGAGCATGATGGCGCCGGCGCGGCGCAGCATCGACACGGGCGCGCAATCGGCGGCGGGCTGGTGGCCCTTGTAGGCGGCCGAGCCGTATTCGGTCGGCATGTCGTGGGTGTCGTAGATGTCCTTTAGGCCCACAGGCAGCCCGCGCAGGGGGAGGTTGCGCAGGCGCTCGGCATCCCGGCGCGCCAGCGCGCGCGCCGGATCGATGGCGAGATGCGTGAACGCGCCGACCTCATCCTCGCGCGCCGAAATCGCGGCGGCGCAAAGATCGACCACGCCTTCCGGCGTGATCTCGCCCGCCTCGACGCGGCGCGCGAGATCGAGGGCGGAAAGAAGGCGGTCGGGACGTGAGAGCATTTTTGGGATTCCTCAAGACGGGAGGGAGAGCCTAGCGCGGATGAGAGGTCAGCGAAATGTGGGAGTGTTGTCTTTCTCTCTCCCCGCGCTCTTCTTTCCCCTCTCCCCTTGTGGGAGAGGGTGCCCGAGCGAAGCGAGGGCGGGAGAGGGGGTTCTTAGTTCGAATCCTGCGAAGCGAGCCCCTCTCCCGGCTTCGCGGACTGTCGTCCGCTCAGCCACCCTCTCCCACAAGGGGAGAGGGGAAAGCGGAGTTCGCGGCTCGCGCACTGCATTCATCATCGTTCCCATTTCATTGAGTCCGCGAGACAGCCGCTCGCATTCTCGCGGCGCGTTTTGCGCCCGAGGTGTGAGTAGCTGCGCCGCCGAAAAAGTGAGGGCGGCGCGGGACGCCGGGGTCCTGACGGACCCGCGGGCCAGATCGCCGCGCGGCGCTCAGGCGCAGTCAGAAACTCCGCAAGTCCGCCATTTCTCCGGCGTCCCGCGCGCGGTGTTTGAAGCCTTATTCGGCACGACCCCCGGTGGTCTAACTTTCGGGCTTCGCTGCGCGAAGCCTAACCACCGCTGCGGGGGCCTCGGCATGCCTGGGCGGTTGGCACCGCCGGTACGACATGCCGCCAAGAGCCCCCAGCGACGCGCGTATCGGCGCGCCGGGACCGTGCAGCTTCGGCTGTCTCGGCGCGGGTGTGCGTGTTGCACCCTTCCGAGACCACCGCCCCCGATCCGCACTCCAAGACGCCTCTAGAAGCGCCCCTCGTGGATCGAGGCAATTCTCCATCCTAGCGGACTATATGGCGCATATTAGGTCGAAAAGTGTTCAAATGTAGATTTTATTCTCATATGCGGATACGATTGGTCGCGCGCTTCGGCGGCACAAGCTGTATCGTCGCGCCGAGCGGAGCGTTCATGACCTATCGGGACATCACCATCGAGCCGGGCAAGCGCGGCGGACGACCGTGCGTCCGCCAGATGCGAATTGCCGTGAGCGACGTTCTCGGCTGGCTCGCGGCCGGGATGACGCATGCGGAAATTCTCGGCGAGTATCCGGAGTTGACCGAGGACGACATTCGCGCGTGCCTCGCCTACGCGGCGGAGCATGTCGATCATCCGATCATTTGCCCGGCGTGACGGTGCGGTTTGAAGACGACGCGCTATTTTGACGAACAGGTGCTCCGCAAGCGCCCCTATATCCGGGCGGAGTGGTGTGGGCAGGTCCTTTCCGCGCCAATCCGGCGCCAGGTCCAGACCGACGGCCGCGTTCGCTTCTGGGGCCGGATCGTGGAGTCGAGCGAGGCTCGACCAAGGTTTCTCAGGGTTGTAACACTGCAAGACGGAGAGACCGTCCACAACGCCTTTTTCGACCGGAATTTTCGCGAGGATCAGCCATGAAGCTACATTATTATCCAGAGACGGACAGTCTCTACATCGAGCTAAAGACCGCGCCGGGCGCCGAAACCCGTGAAATCGTCGACGGCCTCGTCGTGGACTTCGACGCCGATGGCAATGTTGTCGGCTTTGATATCGACCACGCCTCCAGGAAGCTCGACCTGTCGAAGGTAGAGACGATCGCGCTGCCTCCGGTTCAGGCGGCGGAGTGAGCGTAGGGTGGGCTCAGCGAAGCGAGCCCACCAAAATTTTGCCATCGTCTGTATCGGTTTGCGTGGGCACGGCGCTCCGGCCTTAGCCCATCCTACGGTCTACGTGAGCAAGGCATCAGCACGTCAGCAAGAAATCTTCGAGATCGCGGCGATCAAAATCCGTCTTGATCGCTGAGTCATCAGCGTACGGATTTTCAATGGTTTTTTTGTTTTTATCGACCAGATAGTAGAGACCACCGGCCTGCTTTTGTAATTTCCATCCGTAGGTGCCAGCAATCATTCTGAGATGATCAAGGTCAAACGGTTCATGCGGCTCTGGCCTTATTCGCAGAGCCTTTGTTCGGACAGGCGGAGTATCCGTGACAATACGACTCGAACCATGCGGTGCTGACGCTCGCCGCTGCTGGACGCCCCCATCAAAAGCGTGAGTAAAATTTCCACTCGAAAGTTCAATTCCTGCCCGCGTTTGCTTTCGCACGAGCCACTGATTGTACGCCTCGGTTTCACTTATTCCTTTCTTGCGGGCTTGCCGACGAATGCCACGCATCGCGCCCCGGGATGGCATCGGGACTCCAGTTTCTTCACGGTGCGATTTGTTCGCCGCCGCAAGCAGCATCTACACAAAGGGCAGCAGAATGATGCCAATTACCATTCCTACGGTCATGTCACTCTCGTAGCGCGCAGCGGCGGTGGGCTTCGCTGCGCTTAGTCCACCCTACAGCTCCTCGTATCATGTCTTCGGCAGATAGCCCTTCTTGCGCAGATAATCGGTCAGCAATTTCTCGACAAGCGATGTCAGCGACCGCTGGTCGTCGGCCGCAGCCTTCTCAGCGGCCTCCTTCAAAGCGGGCATGATCCGCAAGTTCACCTGAGCCGTCTTAAGTCGCTGTTGCATGTAAAGACACTGGCTTGACACCCATTTCCGGATGATGTAAAGACATTGGCTAGCGTATGCGAGTTCGACGGGTGCCGCCAGCACCCGCGATGCGTCTTCCTATGGCGCGGCGCGAACCATGCCGCAGGCGAGAAACCATATCACACGCCGGTCTCTGGTTGCAGCGCTCGCGCTTCCGGCCGTGCCTTTGCTTCCTGCCGTTGCGCCGGCGCTTCCGACCCCGGATTTCGCTTCCGCTCAATCCGGGCTACCCGCCACACCCGATCCGATCTTCGCCGCCATCGAGGCTCACATTCGCGCCTATCGCGCGTTCATCGCCGTGCTCGATGCGCTGGCGGTCGCCGAGGCGCAGGCGTGGCACGCGCCGCGTGGCGAGCGGCGCGCCGCCAAGAAACGGCTCAAGCAGGCCCGCGCCGACGAAAGTCACTTCGGGAATCTGGAGTCCGATGCATTCGAATCGATGGTCGCGACCGTGCCGCAAACCCTGCGCGGCGCCGCCGCGATGCTGGCCTATGTGCGCGCGTGGTTGGCGGAAGGCCATTCCATGGACGACGAGGAGGAAACCATCACGCTGCGCGTCTCGATCGAGCGCGCGGTCTGCGAGGCGGCGGGATTCTCGTGTCCCGTACGCGATGCAGCCAAGCGGATCGGTTGACCCGGATTTCGCTTCCGCTCCGTCCGGGCTACGAGCTTTTCGGGGCGCCCCCTCCCTAAAACCGAAACCGTTTGACAGCCCCAGATTGCAGAGCATGATGCTCGTACTTTCTCGCCTCTGCGTGAGAAGGAGCCGCCTTCGATGCTCGACTATTTCAGGCAAGTCTCGGTTTTCGATTCCGCGCTCGCGCTGTTCCTCATTCTCGGCGCCAGCTCGGCCTTCACGCTCATCCACGTTCTGCAGGAGTGGAAAGGCGGAGAGGTGCCGCTGTGGCGGGTGTTTGGCGCGGTCGTCGGCGTCTTCATCCCGAACCGGCTCGGGTTCCTGGCGTTCACTGTCGGGCTGTGCGCCCTCCAATGGCTGATCGGCGCGATGGCGATCGCGGGGTGGCCGACGTTCGCCGGTCATCCCTGGTGGTCGATCTGGGCGCTGGGCGCGCTCATTGGCGCGCGCATCGCCGACAGCGTCGTGTCGCACTGGTTGCTCTACGGCCTGCGTTACCGCCCGAACCCCGGCCTTTCGTCGACGGCGCTCTATGCGATCGAGGCGGTTTTCATCCTCGTGGCATTTCACAAGGGCTATTCGCTCGACCCGCACGCATGGTGGAAAGGTTTCGCGTGCGGCGCCGGTTTTTTCATCGCGGTGCTCCCCGGCCTCTGGCTGTTGCGCTGGCTGGTGCCACCCTGGCGGCGTGACGCGTGGGTGAGGGGTGAACCCATTCCGGCTTGGGCGAAGGACTAAGGCTTCGGCGGAACTCCCGAAGGGGCGGAACCATAGTGCCCGCTGCGCCATTGCTTCCCTGTCTTTCCCAATTGCCGCGCAGGAACCCCATGGCCAGCACCCAACACACCGCACAGCGCACCAACAGCACCACCGACTACGAAGCCGCACTCGACGAGATCGCCGAGCGCGGCGCCGCCTCGTTCAAGAACACCAAGGCCCGCGTCGAAGGCGTCATGAGCGACGTCGCCGACAAGGGCGAGGAAGCGCTGAACAGTGCCCGCGAGGTGCGCGATACCGTGGCAGATACGATCCTGCGATCCGTACGCGAACGACCTTATACGACGCTCGCGATCGCCGGCTTCATCGGGTTTCTCTACGGCGCGATGCGCCGCCGTTGAAGCCTACCGCTTCGGCAGCCGCTCGAACGTCGGCAACCCATCCGGGATATGGTGGAACGGCTGCTTGTCGATCGTATAGATCGCCATCTTCGGTGAGCCGAACAGGCTTGGATCGTCGAGCGTGCCGACCTTGAGGATCACCGCGGGCAGGCCCGGCCGCCGGGTGATCAGATGCGTGCCGCATTCGGCGCAGAATTCCCGCGTGACCGGGCTTTCAAGATCGCTGCGCGCGAACTGCTTCGGCGCGCCTTTGGTGTAGGTGAAGCCCTCCGGCGGCATCAGCAGGAACATGTTGGGGCCGCCGCCTGAGATGTATTGGCATTCGCGGCAGTGGCACTGGGCCTTCAGCGTCGGCTCGCCAACGGCTTCGTAGCGCACCTTGCCGCAATAGCATCCGCCTTCCAGTTTCATCGCGCGCTCCCTGTCGCTCAACCGCCTTCCGGCGCCACCGCCAAGCGTATAGTCTTGCGGCGTCCGCGGGCAACGTGCGCCAAGCACGCGCCTGCGTTTTCGTTGCGCCGCCGGCGCGACAACAGGGAGAAACGAAATGCGCGCGTTCTTTTTCACGTCGTTGCTGCTGGGGGCTTCAATCGTCGCAGGCCCGGCGCTTGCCGAAATGGCCGCCGCCCCGCCGCCACCGCCGCCCCCCTACGGCGAGCAGATCAACATCGAGCAGGCCAAGAAGGCGGCGGCCGCCGCCGCCGAGGAGGCCAAGAAGATCAACACCTTCATGGCGATCGCCGTGGTCAGCCCGTCGGGCGATCTGGTCTATTTCGAGAAGATGGACAACACGCAATACGCCTCGGTCACCATCGCGATTCACAAGGCGCGCGCGGCCGCGCGGTTTCGCCGTCCGACCTCGAGCTTCGAGGAGCGCGTCGGCGCCGGCGGCGTCGGCCTCACGCTGCTGACGCTGGATGACGTCATCGCCTCGCCCGGCGGCAATCCGATCATCGTCGGCGGCAAGCTGATCGGCGCGATCGGGCTCTCGGGCGGGACCGGCGCCCAGGACAACCAGGCTTCGCTCGCGGGCGTTGCGGCGGTGAAATAACGGCGCGCCGCTGCGGCGGACGGAATTCAACGGCGGCATGGAACTGCGAAGGCGCGCCCGGAATTATCGGGGCGTAACTCGGAGGCTTCCATGCTGGTCGAACGCAACGTCCAGGTGATGAACGTCGAGGTCGTGGGCGAAGCCTACGACATCGCGGCGTATTACCTGAAGAAGACCGGCGTGATCGAGGACGTGCCGATGATCCACGACCGGCTGCTGGAAATCATCTACGCGATGTTTTGCTCCGGCGAGCGCAACAAGCTCGTGCTGGCGAACCGGGCGATCGGCAGGCTCGAGCGCCGGCGGCAGATCGCGATCGGCTGACATTCGAACCGCCGCAGACGCAGACTATGCCATGATGCGCCATCGAAAAATGGAGCGCAGTCATGGCCGCACCCGATTCTGAACGCCAGGCAGCGCGTCTTAGGCTGGTCGAGGAGCACGTCGGACACGAAAACCGGCACGACCTCAACGGCATCATGGCGACCTTCGGGCCGACGGCGCGTTACGACGAAGAGCCGTGGGACGAGCACCATACGAGCCACGACGGCGTGCGCGCCTTCTATCGGGATATCCTGCGTGCCATGCCGGACTTGCGCATCGACGTGCAACGGCGCCATTCGACCGACGAGGCCGTCGTGCTGGAAGTCATCATCTGCGGGCATCACCTCGGCGCGTGGCGCGGACTTCCGGCGACCGGCTGCGCGGTGCGGTTTCCGCTCTGCGCGATCTTCACCTTCGACGATGACGACCGGCTGGCCGGGGAGAAGGTCTACTACGATCGTGCAACGGTGCTCCGCCAGCTCGGTGTATTCCATGAGCCGGATGGTGTGCCAGGCCGCCTCAATGCCGCGCTGATGCACCCGATGACCATGGCGCGCGTCATCGGGCGCATGATTGGGCTGCGGTAGTTACTTCGCGACGTTGACGTACTGGCCGTTGACCACCTTGAGGATCGCGCTCGCGCCGGCGCCGTCGCGCACGTCGTCCATCGTGATCTCGCCCGCGACGCCGGGGAAGTTCTTCAGTCCGCCGAGACATTCGCGCATCTTGTTGCGATCGGCTTCGAGATCGGCCGGCGCGTTGGTCACGCCCGACTTCTCGATGCAGTATTTGTAGGAATAGATGATGTCGTAGGAGCGCGGGCCGGAATAGGGCGGCTTGGCGCCGATCTTGGCGACGATCTTCTTCGCATAGGCCTGCACCTCGGGTCGCGGATCGTCGATGAACGCTGCGGTCGACATGTAGGCGCCCTCGGCCGCCTTGCCGGCGATTTCGATGAAGCCGGGCGCACCCGCACAGGCGCCGCCGATCACCGGCACGTTGAGGCCTTGCTTCGCCATCTCCTTCGCGATCGCGGCGGCGTTCTGGTAGCAGGAGCCGAGCCCGATGCCTTCCGCGCCGAGCGATTTCGCCTTGGTGACCTGCGCCGAATAGTCGGTGTCCTTGGTGCGGTAGGTCAGCTTGTCGAGCACCTCGATGCCATGCTGTTTGAACAGCACCGGCAGCACGCCGTCGCCTTCGCCTTTCGACACCGCGTCCTCGGCGTCATAGATGATGACGACCTTCTTCGGCTTGTATTCGGCGACCCATGCGGCGACCGTCGGCTTCAATTGCTTGTCGCTGGTGAGCGTGTTGCGGAACGCCCATTTGCTCATCGCCGAGAGGCCGGGCTTGGCCGAGCAGTAGGAGTTGATGACGGTTTTCAGCTGCCCGTCGAGCTGCGGTGCGATGATCTCGAACTCGCCGGAAAAGCACGGGCCGGAAATCGCCAGCACGCGGTCGCGTTCGACCAGGCGATTGGCCGACTTGAGCGCCTCGGCTTCCAGGGTCTGCGTGTCGTAGCAGATCAGCTCCAGCGGGATGCCGCCGACCCCGCCCTGGGCGTTGATCTCCTCCACGGCGATTTCCATCGAGGCCTTGCCGGCGACGCCCCATTCGGCACCCTTGCCGGTGACCGGCGCGAGACAGCCGATCTTCACGCTGCGGCCGGAAAGCTTCTGCGCCTGTGCGTCGTGCGAGGCGGTGACGAGGCCGGCGAGCGCCAGCGCGCCAAGTGCTGCTGCGATCTTCATCGGATTGCCCTCCCAAGCAGAAAGACGTTCAGGTTGAACTCTCTGTTTTCTGCGTTCCCCGGATGTTGTGCCGGCAGAAATCCTAACCCGAAAGCGGGGTGCTTGCATCCCCGGCGGCGGCCCGCACGGCACCGCCGCGCGCGGCATGCTGACCCAGATAGGTCTGTTGCACCTGAGGATCGTCGAGCAGGCTCGCGCCCGTGCCGGAGAGCACGATGCGCCCGCGCTCCATCACGTAGCCGAAGTCGGCGATCTGCAGCGCTTTGCGGGCGTTCTGCTCGACCAGCAGGATCGTCTTTCCCTCGTTCTTGAGGTCGGTGAGCGTCTGCAGGATTCGCGTGACGAATTTCGGCGCCAGCCCGAGCGAGGGCTCGTCGAGCAGCAGCAGGCGCGGCCGTGCAACCAGCGCGCGGCCGATCGCCAGCATCTGCTGCTCGCCGCCGGAGAGCGTCGCTGCGAGTTGCGCGCGCCGCTCGGCGAGTGCGGGAAAGCGTGCGAACACCGCGTCGATGTCGGCATCGATCCCCTTGTCGCGGCGCACATAGGCGCCCATGCGCAGGTTATCGAGCACGGTCATGCGCTTGAGGATGGCGCGGCCCTCCGGCACATGGCTCATGCCGAGCTGGACGATCTTGTGGGCGGGACGGCGCACGAGGCTCTCGCCTTCGAACACGATCGTGCCGGCGGCGGGGCGGATTAGGCCGGACACGGTTTTCAAGAGCGTCGTCTTGCCGGCGCCGTTCGCGCCGATCAGCGTGACGATCCGTCCCTGCGCCACATCGATCGAGACGTCATGCAGCACCTCGATCTTTCCGTAGCCGGCGCGCAGGCCTTTGACGCTGAGCATCGTCATTTCTCGTCCTCGCCGAGATAGGCCTCGATCACAGCGGGGTCGTCCTGGATCTCGCGCGGATTGCCGTCCGCGATACGCGTACCGAAATTGAGCACGGTGACGCGATCCGAGATGCCCATCACCAGTCCCATGTCGTGCTCGACCAGAATGATGGTGACGCCGCGGTCGCGGATGCGGGTGATGATCTCGTCGAGCTCCTCCGTCTCGTGCGGGTTCATGCCGGCGGCTGGCTCGTCGAGCAGCAAGAGGCGCGGGCGGGTCGCGAGCGCACGCGCCATTTCGAGCTTGCGCTGATCGCCATACGGAAGATCGGAGGCCTTGGCGTCGCGCTGGTCGGCGAGGCCGAGAAACTCCAGCAGCTCCAGCGCGGTCTCGCGCATGTGGCGCTCGGCCGCCGCTTGCCCGAACGGCCGCTGCAGCACCGCCTGGCCGAGCGCCTTCCACACCGAAGGGTAGAAGCGGCAATGCTCGCCGATCATCACGGTTTCCAGCACGGTGAGGTGCGGGAACAGCCGGATGTTCTGGAAGGTGCGCGCGACGCCGCGCAATGTGCGGCGCGAGGGGCGGGGCTCGTTCAGCTCGGCGCCCTCGAACACGATGCGGCCGGAGTCCGAGGCCAGCACGCCGGTCACGAGATTGAACAAGGTGGTCTTGCCGGCCCCGTTCGGGCCGATCACGGCGTGGATCGCGCCCTGCGCGACCTGCATGTTCAACTCGTTCAGCGCATAGAAGCCGCCGAAGCGCTTGGTCAAGCCCTCGATCGCGAGACAGATGTCAGACATGCCGCGGCTTCCTTCGCCACGCAAAGCGCCGCAGCGCGTCGCGCGTGAGCAGGCCGTCGGGACGAACGATCATCATGACGATCAGGATGATGCCGTAGACGATGAGCCGCTTGGCGTTCTCGAAATCGAGAAACGCGTGCAGGAAATCGTAGATCTGTTTGGTGGGCCAGAAGTTCGTCCACGACACCGGCAAGAGCTCCAGCCATTCGCGCAGGGTGCGCAGGAATTCCGGGAGCAGCGTCAGGAATCCGGCGCCGAGCAGCGGACCCCAATAGGTGCTGCTGCCGCCGACCACGACGAACATCAGGATCTCCACGGCGATCATGATGTTGAACGTGGTGGAGTCCATGAACGTCGCCTGATGCGCATAGAGCCCGCCTGCCAGCCCCGCGATCAGCGCGCCGAGCGCGAACGCGAACAGCTTGGTGCGCACCACGTCGATGCCCATCACCTCGGCGGCCATCTCGTCCTGATGGATGGAGTCCATTGCACGCCCGAGGCTGGAGCGCTCCAGCCGCGCGAAGAACACGATCAGCACGACGATCAGCCCGGCGACGTAGTCGAGCGTGCGCGGATTGTAGCTGATCTGGCGGAAGCCCTGCGCGCCGCCGACGTACTCCCACGACAGCGCGATCACCTGGATGATCTCGCCAAAGCCGAGCGTGAGCAGCAGCAGGTAGATGCCGCGGATGCGCAGCGCCGGAAAGCCGACAAGGAATCCGACGACGCCCGCGACCAGGCCGCCCGCCACCAGCGCGGCCGCGAACGGCACGCCGAACTTCTGCGTCAGGATCGCCGACATATACGCGCCGACCGCCATGAAGCCGGCCTGGCCGAGCGAGACCTGCCCGGTCTTGAACGGCGCAAAGAACGAGTAGGCGGCGATCACGTTGATGCCGGCGAAGATCAGGATCGAGCGGGTGTAACCGTCGAGCAGGCCGTCGAACACCTAGCGTTCCTCCGCGGTGCGCGTGCCGAACAGCCCGGTCGGCTTGTAAAGCAGGATCAGAATGAGGATGAGGAACGAGAACAGGTCGCGCGAGGTGGTGCCGATATAGGCCGATGAGAGAATCTCGATCATGCCGAGCATCAGCCCGGCGACCATGGCGCCCGGCACATTGCCCAGGCCCCCGAGCAGCATCACGATCAGGCCCTTCACGGCGACCGCCACGCCCATGAACGGCGAGATGCCGGAGTTTTTCACGCCGTCGAGCACGCCCGCGATCCCGGCGATGCCGGAGCCGATCGCGAAGGTGACCAGCACGACTCTATTGACGTCGACGCCGAGCAGCGCCGCCGTCTCGTGGTTCTCGGCGGTCGCGCGGATCGCGCGGCCGATGCGGGTGCGCTCGATGAAGAACCAGAGCGACACCATCAGCAGCACCGCCACGCCGAGGATGAAAAGCTGCACCGAGGAGATGGTGATCGGCCCGAAGGTGAAAAGCTGTTGCTTGATCGTCTCGGGAAAGCCAACCTGTTGGCCGCCGAAGGTGTAGACCGCGAGGTTCTGCAGCACGATGGTGAGGCCGATTGTCGAGATGAGCGGCGCCAGCGGGCGATCTTTCGCGACGGGGCGCACCGCCACGTAGACCGACATGATGCCGAGCATCGCGCAGGCGATGGTCGCGCCGAGCAGTGCCACGTAGATGTTGGCGCCGGCGTAGAGCACCAGATAGAGCCCGGCGAAGGCGCCGACCATGAACACTTCGCCATGTGCGAAGTAGAGCAGGCCGAGCACCCCGAAGATCAACGTGTAACCGATCGCCACCAGCGAATACGACGCGCCCAGCATCAACCCGTTGATCACTTGCTGGTAGATCATGGGTCGATCCTAATGCGCCGCCGCCGCGAAATCCTGCGTGACACGTGAGCGCACGACGCGCGCTTGCCCTGTCGTGGCGGGCGTGTTGCGGCTGCGGCCGACGAAGCGCGGGATGCCGGCGGTGATCACCGCGCCGATGGCGGCGATGTCGCCGTGCTTGATCGCGGCGAGCGCGTTGTTCTGCGTGCCGCCGTCCGGCGCGTCGATCAGCACGATGTCGGCGGCCTTTCCGGGCGCGATGAAACCGGAGTCGAGCCCGTAGACCTTCGCGTTGTTGCCGGTCGCCGCGCAGATGAACTGCTCGGGCGGCATCTCGGTCAGGCTCGACAGATGCGCGATGGTGTAGAGCATGCCGAGCGGCATGATGCCTGAGCCGGTCGGCGTGTCGGTCGCGATAATGAAACGGTCGAACGCGCGGTGCTGCTGCGCGAGCCGCGCGCACAGCAGCGTGGTGCGAAGGTTGCCGGCGGTGCAAACCTGCAGCGCCATGTCTGATTCCAGAATGACGCGCGCGAAATCCGCATCCGGCATGGCGGTCGGGCCGCCATTGATATGGAACGACACATGCGGGCGGATTTTCAAGAGATGATCGCCGGTGATCGCGCCGGAGCCCGGAATGGATGAGCCGCCGGTGTGGCAGGTGGTGATCAGGCCGGCGGCCTTCGCATCGGCGACCAGCGGCGCGTAGTCGTACGCGGTCGCGACCGCGCCGAAACCGGCCTTCGCGAGCCGCACACCGTTCTCCGCCAACTCCTTGAAATCGTTTGCGTTGAGGCCCGGCTCCAGGATCACCGAGCCGGCGATCACCTTCATTCCGCCCGGCCGGTAATCCGCAAAGCAGCGCTGCGCCGCGAGCGCCAGCGCCTTGACGCCTTCGGGATCGCGCGGCCGGCCGGGCACATGCACCTCGGAGGCCGAGATCGCCGTGGTGACGCCGCCGTGCAGATAGCTTTCGAGATATCCGACGGTGCGCTGGCGCGGCGTGTAGTCGCCGAACGTGACGTGCACATGTGAGTCGATCAGCCCCGGGATCGCCGTCATGCCGCCGGCATCGATCACCACGTCGGCGTCGTCGGCCGCGGCCGTGCCGACCGAGACGATGCGGCCTGCGTCGGTGACGATCGTGTCGCCCGCGACGAACGGATTGTGCCAGTCGCCCGACACGATCCGCCCGAGATTGCAGATCGCGACCTTCATTTGGCTTTGCCGTTGGCGCGGGTCGTCAATTCGTCCGCGAGGTCGTAGGTCGACATCAGCTGATCCACCATGCCGGTCGCGCCGGGCCAATCGAAGGTGCGGAAGCTGTGCCCGCTGGTGACGAATTTCGCGCCCGCATAAAACATCTCGTACTGCGTGTGGCGCGAGCCGAACTCCGAACCGATCGCGTCCCATGCCGCTTTGACGAACTTCACCTTCTCGTCCGGCTCCATCTTGGAGGCGCGTTGCGTGGTGCGAATGATTTTCGCGAGGTTCGGGTTGGCGTAATCGTCGATCGAGGAGGGCAGCATGATCAGCGCGCCGCCGGCCAGCTCGCGGATGATGTTGACGACGCGCGGATAGAGGTCCTGGGTGAGCACCTGCGCCGAATACATCTGGTGGCGGTTCGGCACCCAGTAGCCGTTGCGCATCGTGCCGTCGGCCTCCATGCCGGCGAGCATGGCGTGCACCATGCCGACATTGGCGGCGAGGAAGCCGAGCTGCTCGCGCACCGACGGCATCGCATTGGTGCCGATCGCCTCCGTGATGCGGTGCGCGAGGCCGCAGAGGAATTTCAGCTTCACCGACAGGCGGATCTGCGCCTGGTAGTTCTGGAACGCGTGCGCGGGCGTGTCGTGGAACTGGGCGCGGCACATGTCGGTGTCGCGGTGCACGAACACGCGTTCCCACGGCACCTTCACGTCCTCGAAATACATCAGCGCGTCGTTCTCGTCGAAGCGCGACGATAAAGGATTGTCGAACACAGAGACGGCGTGCGCCTCGTAGGACTTGCGCGAGAGCACGCGCAGGCCCTTCGCGTTCATCGGCACCGCGCAGGAGAACGCCAGATCTTCCTCGCCGGGTTTCAGCGGCTGCAGGTTGGCAACGAATACCTCGTTCGCCATGATCGAGGAAGTGCCGAGCAGCTTGGCGCCACGGATGGTGATGCCGCCGGCATCCTCGTCGACGATCTTGGCGACGAGCCCCTCGGCCTGATCGCCCCAGTCCTTGGCGCGCTCGGCCTGCGGATTGATGATCACGTAAGTGAGGAAATAATCGTTGCGGCTCGCCTCCTCGAAATAATCCCGCAGCGCCTTGGCGCGCGCGGGGCCATGCTTCTCGAACACCTCGATGCCGATGCGCTGGCCGACCAGCGTGGAGGCGACATGGTCGGGCGACCGGCCCATGAAGCCGCAATGCAGCGCCGCCCAGGTCTGCATCGCCTTGCGGCGCTGGACCATCTCGGCATGGCTGCGCGGGAGCTGCCAGCAGCGGTTGACGCGCCGGTTCGAACCCTCCGGCGTGAAGGTCATCAGTTCGGCATTCTCGTCGCGCGCCTGGAAATCGTACAGCGCGGCCGCCGAGCGCACCGAATTGCGGAACGCCGGATGTTCGGTGACGTCGTCGACGAGCTTGCCGTCGATATACACCGTGCGGCCGTCCTTCAACGACCCGATGTGCTCCGCGCCGGTCTTGACCGTCGTCATGGCGGCTCCCGCGAGTGCCGCATCCTACGTTGATCGCGCCGCCGATGACAAAGGGTCAGCCTCAAAGTGAGGCGCGGCCGCGAATGAACGATCTGGTTGTATCTGCGGCGCGCTGGCCGAAGTCCGGCGCGTCCTCTAGCATTCGCCGGCACTGTCGGGAGGGGAATGCGTGAAGCCGCCGGCGTTCGAGTATCGCGTTGCCGAGAGCGTCGAGGCGGCGGTGGCGATGCTTGCCGATGCGGGCGGCGACGCCAAGGTGCTGGCGGGCGGGCAGAGCCTGGTGCCGATGCTGAACTTCCGGCTGCTGCGGCCGGCGATTTTGGTGGATATCAACCGGATTCCCGGGCTTGCGTCTATCGAGGAGGAGGGGGATGCGATCCGGGTCGGTGCGCTCACGCGGCACTACCAGCTCGAAACCTCAGCCGTCATCGCCACCCATCTGCCCGTGCTGCGCGCCGCCATGGCGCATGTGGCGCATCTGGCGATCCGCAATCGCGGCACGATCGGCGGTAGCCTGACGCATGCGGATCCCGCCGCCGAATTGCCGATGATGGCGTTGCTGCTCGATGCGACGATTTCCGTGGAGTCGCCGAAGGGCAGGCGCACGGTCGCGGCACGCGATTTCTTTCTCGGTGCGCTCAGCGTGGCACTGGAGCCCGACGAACTGGTGACCGAGGTGGTGTTTCCCAAGCTGCCACCAAATACCGGATGGGGTTTTGAGGAAGTCTCGCGCCGTCACGGCGATTTCGCGCTCGCGGCGGTTGGTGTAACGCTCACCGTGACAGATGGAACGATCGCCCAAGCCCGCATCGCGATCGCGGGTGCGGATGAGCGCGCGGTGCGTGCAAGCGAGGCGGAGGCGTTGCTGAAAGGCCAGGCGCTGGAGGCG
Organism: Hyphomicrobiales bacterium; assembly: GCA_034669145.1. GTDB lineage: Bacteria > Pseudomonadota > Alphaproteobacteria > Rhizobiales > Xanthobacteraceae > PALSA-894. Next base: position 11,745 of record JAXDNY010000146.1, on the reverse strand, counting down.
AAACTGCTCGATGCGGCGTGCGGAGCGGCACGCGCAGCCGTGAACCCGAACACCGACCTTCATGCTTCTGCCGGCTATCGCCGCCACCTCGTCGGCGTGCTCACCGGCAAGGCGCTCAGCGTCGCGTGGGAACGCGCATGACGCACACGATCAAATTGACCGTGAACGGCACCGCATACGAACGCGCCGTCGAGCCGCGCCTTCTGCTCGCCGACTTCCTGCGCGGTGCGCTGGGGCTCACCGGCACGCATGTCGGCTGCGAGCACGGCGTGTGCGGCGCCTGCACGGTGCTGGTCGATGGCGACAGCATGCGCTCCTGCTTGCTGTTCGCCGTGCAACTCGACGGCGCAAGCATCGAAACCGTGGAAAGCCTCGGGACGCTGAACAATCTCAATCCGCTGCAGGAAGCGTTCCGCGAGCATCACGCGCTGCAATGCGGCTTCTGCACGCCCGGCATGCTGATGACCGCGACCGACCTGTTGCGCAAATATCCGCTCGCGACCGACGCGCAGATCCGCGAGGGCCTGTCCGGCAATCTCTGCCGCTGCACCGGCTACGAGCACATCGTGAAAGCAATCCGCGCGGTCGTTGAGGACATCCGATGAAAATGCACGCTCTCTCCGGCGGCCGGCTGCGCATGCGCAAGAGCGTGTACCTTCCGGACGCCGACCGCAGCGAAATGATCGAGGTACCGGTCTCGTGCTTCCTGCTGCGCCACCCGCAGGGCAATCTGCTGTTGGACACCGGCTGCCATCCTTCGGTTCCTGAGAACCCGGAGGCGCGCTGGGGACCGTGGGTGAAGGTGACCGCGCCGATCATGCGCCCGGGCGAGAATGTCATCACCGGCCTCAAGGCGATCGGCGTGACGCCCGACGATGTCGATGTCGTGGTCTGTTCGCACCTTCACTACGATCACTGCGGCTGCAATGCCTTCTTCAAGCGCGCGAGCGTCATCGTGCACGAAAAAGAGGTCGCGACCGCACGCGCGCCGGACGCGGGCAACAAGGGGTATATCGCGGCCGAGTGGGATTTCGGCACCTTCGATGAGATCGGCGGTCAGCGCGACGTGTTCGGTGACGGCAAGATCGTGCTGATTCCACTTCCCGGCCATACGCCGGGCTCTATCGGCGCGCTGGTGCAGCTTGAGAAAAGCGGCACGTTCCTGCTTGCCGCCGACACCGTGAGCCTGCGCGTGACGCTCGACACCGGCATTATCCCGCGCAACACCCAGCTTCCCGCCGCACTCGAGAAATCCCTCGCCGAGGTCCGCCGCATCGAAGCGCGCGGCGCGACCGTGATCTGCGGGCACGACGACGCGCAGTGGCAAACGCTGCGCAAGGGTGCCGACGCCTATGAGTGACGTGGTCCACGCGCGGCCGAAGATCATCGGCGCGCGGGTGAAGCGCACCGAGGACCCGCGCCTGCTCACCGGGCGCGGGAGCTTCGTCGATGACCGCCAGGTGAACGCGCTGCATGTCGCGTTCCGCCGCAGCGAGCATGCGCATGCGCGCATCGTGTCGATCGATTGCGCGGCGGCGCGGGCGGCGCCGGGCGTGATCGCGGTGTTCACCGCGGACGATCTCAGCGTGAAGCCGCTGCTCGCGGCCTCGCGCATGAAGGGTTATTACGCGACGCCGATCCTGCCGCTCGCGCGCGACAAGGTGCGCTATGTCGGCGAGCCGATCGTCGGCGTCATCGCCGAGAACCGCTATCTCGCCGAGGACGCGGCCGAACTGGTCGAGATCGCATTCGAGCCGCTCCCCCATGCGGCCGATCCGGCCGAGGCCGTGAAAGCGGACGCGCCGCTGCTACATGAAGAAGCGAAGACCAATGTGCTGGTCGCGCGCGAATTCAAGCGCGGCGACGTGGATGGCGCGATGGAGGCCGCGCCGGTGCGCGTGTCCGCCCGCTTCCGCATGCGGCGCAAGACCGCGGTCGCGATCGAGCCCCGTGCGTGCCTCGCAGAGTACGACGCGGGGCGCGACGCGCTCACTCTCTATAGTGCGACGCAGATCCCCGGCATCGTGCGCGACGCGCTGTCCGAGGCGCTCGATCTGCCCGGCACCCGGCTGCGCGTGGTTACGCCGGATGTCGGCGGTGGCTTCGGCGGCAAAGGCTCGCTTTATCCGGAGGAGATTTTCGTCTGTGCGGCAGCACGCGCGCTCGGCCGCGCCGTGAAATGGACGAGCGACCGGATGGAGGACCTTGCCGCCACCAGCCAGGGCTTCGACGAGATCGTCGATGCGGAACTCGGCCTCGACCGCGATGGCCGCATGCTGTCGTTGCGTGCGGATGCGATCGGCGATGTCGGCGCCTACTCGATCTATCCGTGGACTGCGGCGCTCGAGCCGGTGCAGGTCGTGAGCTTCCTGCCGGGGCCGTATCGTGTCGAGGCCTATCGCGGGCGCGTGCAGGCGGTCGCGACCGCGAAAGCCCCGACCGGCCCCTATCGCGGCGTCGGGCGGCCGATCTCCACGTTTGTCATCGAACGGCTCGTCGACATGGCGGCGGCGAAACTCAAGCTCGATCCGAAGGAGTTGCGCGCGCGCAATCTGGTGCGCGGGGAGGAGTTTCCCTACAAGGTCGCGTCCGGCATCGTGTGGGACCGCTCCGGCTTCATCGAGTGTCTCGACGCCGCCAGCAATGCGATCGGTTACGACGCGTTGCGCGTGAAGCAGGCGGAAGCGCGCGCGGCCGGCAAATGGTTCGGCATCGGCGTCGCGTCGTACGCGGAACTGACCGGTATCGGCTCGCGCATCTCGGTCGCGCCGGGCATGCCGATCAACACCGGCACCGAGACCGCGACCATCCGCATCGACGCGACCGGCGCGGTCACGGCCTCGTTCGGCATCGCGGCGCACGGGCAGGGGCTGGAGACGACGCTGGCGCAGGTCGTCGCCGAGCACCTCGGCGCGCGCTTCGAGGATATCCGTATCGTGCAGGGCGACAGCGCAGCCGTGCCGGGCGGCACCGGCACTTACGCGAGCCGCTCGACCGTGCTGGCCGGCGGTGCCGGCACGCTGGCGGCGCAAGCCGTGCGCGAGAAGGTGCTGAACGTCGCCTCGCATCTGCTCGAAGCCGCGCCCGCCGATCTCGTGGCGCGTGACGGACGCATCGCGGTGGCCGGCACCGACCGCTCGGTGTCGTTCCGCGAGGTCGCGCGCGCGGTCTATTCCGAGATGGGCCGCCTGCCGCAAGAGGCGCGCGAGGAACTTGCTGCGACGAAAACCTACGACCCGGTGTTTGGCACCACGACCTGCGCGACGCACATCGCGGCGCTAGAGATCGATCCGCTCACCTATGAGGTGCGGCTCGGCCGCTACGTGGTCGCGGAGGATTGCGGAAAAATCATCAATCCGCAGATCGTCGACGGGCAGGTGCATGGCGGTGTCGCGCAGGGCATCGGCGCAGCGCTTTACGAGGAAGTCGTGTACGACAACGAGGGCCAGCTCCACACCGCGAGCCTGGTCGATTATCTGGTGCCGGCCGCGAGCGAGATGCCATCCATGCAGGTCGTGCATCTCGACACCGTGTCGCCGACAACCTTGGGCGGCTTCCGCGGCATGGGCGAGGGTGGCACCATCGGGGCGCCGGCCGCGATCGCGAACGCGCTGAGCGATGCGCTGTCGCCGCTCGGGATCGAGATCGACGAACTGCCGGTGACGCCGGAACGGCTATTCCGGCTGATTGCGACGGCAAAAGAAAAGTAGGGAGGACGCATGGACCTGGCACTCAACGGCAGGGTCGCGCTGGTCACCGGCGCGGCGCGCGACGTCGGGCGCGAGATCGCGCTGACGCTCGCCGCCGAAGGCGCGGCGGTCGCAGTCAACTACCTTTCGTCCGCCAGCGAGGCCGAGGCCGTGGTCGCCGAGATCAAACAGAGGGGCGGCAAGGCCAAGGCCTACAAGGGCGACGTGTCGGACTATGCGGCCGTGAAAGGCATGGTCGATGCGGTGGTGCAAGATTTCGGCGGGCTGAACATCCTCGTGAACAATGCCGGCCTCGCGAAGCGCCAGCGCTTTACCGACACGACACCGGACGACTGGAAGAAGCAGCTCGACATCTGCCTTTATGGCGCGATCCACTGCTGCCACGCCGCCGCGCCGCATCTCGAAGACGGCAAGAACGGCCGAATCGTCAGCGTCATCGGGGACTCCTCGCGCGTCGGTGAATCCGGGCTCGCCATCGTCGCTGCGGCGCGCGCCGGCGTGGTCGCGCTGATGAAGTCGCTGGCGCGCGAGTTCGGCCGCTCAGGCACGACCGCCAACACCGTTTCGCTCGGGCTGGTCGAGACCGCGCACGACAAGGCCTGGGTGGAGGAGAACCGCGAGAAGCTGGTGCGGCTCTATCCGGTGCGGCGCCTTGGAATGCCCGACGACATCGCGCCGGCGGTCGCGCTGCTCGCCTCGCCGCGCTCGGGCTGGATCACCGGGCAGACGTTGAGCATCAGCGGCGGCTTCAGCATGGTGTAACGATGCTGCACGCCGACCTGATCGCACCGATTCATATATTGCTCGAACGCCACGCGGCGGCGCGCGGCGCGAAGATCGCGTATCGCGACGCGCACGGCGCCGTCTCTTACGCGGCGCTGCGCGAGCGGACGGCAAATCTCGCAGGGCATCTGGCCGATCTCGGCATCGGCCCCAACGAAACGGTGGCGATACTGCTGCCGAATGGCGTGGCGTGGGTCGAGACCTGCTTTTCCATTGCGCGCGCAAATGCGATCAGCGTGCCGATCAGCTATGAGGCGACCGAGCCGGAGATCGCGTATCGGCTGGCCGATGCGAATTGCCGCGCCATCGTCACGACCGTTGAGCGCGCCGACCTCGTCGCGAAACTGAAGGCAAACGCGCTGGGGCTCGCGACCGTGATCCTCATCGGGGGCGCAGGCCCGGATTACGAAACGCTGGCCTCGACGCTGCCGAAATCCGCCCCGCGCGATCCTGACGACATTCATTCGCCCGCATTCATCCTCTACACCTCCGGCACCACCGGCCGCGCCAAGGGCGTGCTGCTCACCGTGCACGGCATGCTGTGGATCGTGGCGGCCTGCTGGGCGCCGATCGCGCAGTTGAGCGAGCGCGACACCGTGCTCTCGCCGTTGCCGCTGTTTCATTCGTACGCGCTAAACCTGTCGGTGCTCGGTGTGCTTAGCGTCGGCGCGAGCGAATACATTTTGGAGAAATTCTCCGTGAGCGAGGCGTTGCGGCTGCTACAAACCGGAGAGTTCACGGTTTTTCCCGGCGTGCCCACCATGTTTCACTACCTGCTGCTGGCGACGCGCGACGAGAAAGGCATCGGGTTTCCCAACCTGCGGCTTTGCATCTCGGCCGGCGCCATCATGCCGGCGACGCTCAACCGCGAATTCGAGGAGCGCTTCGGCGTGCCGCTGCTCGATGGCTACGGCATCACCGAAACCTCCACGATGGTGACGATGAACTGGCCGACCGGCTCGCGTGTGCCGGGCTCGTGCGGATTCCCGGTGCCGGGGCTTTCGGTGCGCATCGTCGACGCGGTGCACGCGCGCGATGTCGCGGTGGGTCAGGAAGGCGAGCTGATCGTGCGGGGGCCGAACGTGATGCCCGGCTATCACAACAAACCGGAGGAGACCGCGAAGGCATTGCGTGACGGCTGGTACCACACCGGCGATCTTGCCAAGAGCGACGCGAACGGCTTCCTCACCATCACGGGGCGGCTGAAGGAGCTGATCATCCGCGGCGGGCAGAACATCGCGCCGGCCGAGATCGAGGAAGCGGTGAATACGTATCCGGCGGTGCTCGACTGCGCGGTGGTCGGCGTGCCGCACCACTCGCTCGGCGAGGTGCCGGCGCTGTTCGTGGTGGCGCGCAAGGGGCAGGCGATCGACACCGGCGCGCTGCTGGCGCATTGCCGCGCGCAGCTCTCCGCCTACAAGGTCCCGCACGCCGTGCACCTGATCGAGTCGATCCCGCGCACCGGATCGGGCAAGATCATCCGCTACAGGCTGCGGGAGATGCTCGGCTGATGTTCGATCTCGGCACCAGTTTTCTGGCGAGCGTCGCGCGCGATCCGGATGGGCTCGCGATCGTCGATGGCGCGATCCGGCTCACATATAAGGAGTGGTACCGGCGTATTTCCTCGGTGGCCGCGGGTCTCGACATGCTCGGACTGAAACCGGGCGATCATGTTGTCACCGCGCTGACCAACCGCTGGGAAGCCGCGACCGTGCATTGGGCCTGCCAGTTCGCCGGGATCATCGTCACGCCGGTGAACTGGCGCGCGACGGCCGATGACCTCGCTTTCTTTTGCAAGGATTCCGGCGCGAACGCGCTGATTTATGAGGACGTGTCTGCTGGAGCTGCACAAGGATGCCAGGCGGGATGTCCGGGCATGAGCGTCAACGATTTTGCCGAATGGCTCAAGCTTAAAGCACGCGACGCACAGCCGCGCGCCGATGCCGAAGCGTGGTCGGTCATGCTTTACACGTCCGGCACCACAGCCAAGCCGAAAGGCGTGCCGCGCCGCCAGCGCGCCGAACGCGCCGCCGCGCTCGCGCATGTGGCGCAGAACATGTATCGCACGGGAGAAGTCACGCTCGGCGTGATGCCGCTCTATCACACCATGGGGGTGCGCTCGCTGCTGGCGATGTCGCTGATCGGCGGCACGTTCGTCTGCCTGCCGCGCTTCGATGCGGCGCGCGCGCTGGAGCTGATCGAAGCGGAGAAGATCACCAACCTCTATCTGGTGCCGACGCTCTATCACGACTTGCTGCATCATCCGCGCTTTGCGCAGACCGATGTGTCGCCGGTGCGCAAGCTCGGCTTCGCCGGTGCCTCGATGACGGACGGGTTGTTGAAGGGGCTGACCGCCGCGTTCAAGCCCGACCTGTTCGTCAATCATTACGGCTCGTCGGAAATCTACACTTTCACCACCGACCAGAACGCGCCGAAAAAGCCCGGCTCGGCCGGCCGCGCCGGGATCAACCAGTTGATCCGTGTCGTGAAGCTCGGGGCGGCGTCCTCCGATGAGTTGGCGGCGGCCGGCGAAGAGGGCGAGATCATCGCGCACCTTGCCAGCGACGAGGCGTTCGAGGGCTACTGGCAACGCCCCGATGCGAACGCCAAGGCGCTGCGCCAAGGTTGGTACTTCACCGGCGATACCGGATATTTCGACGCCGACGGCGACCTGTTCGTCACCGGCCGCGTCGACGACATGATCATCACCGGCGGCGAGAACGTCTCGCCGGTCGAGATCGAGAGCTGCCTGTCGCTGCATCCGGCGGTGTCGGAGGTCGCGGTGGCGGGGCTTTCCGACGCGCGCTGGGGCAAGATCGTCGCCGCCTTCGTGAAGCGGCGCGCGACCGTGAGCGAGGCCGACCTCGACCAGTTCTGCCGCACCTCGGGGCTGGCGAATTTCAAGCGTCCGCGCCGTTATGTGTTCGTCGCGGCGATCCCGAAATCGCCGGTCGGCAAGCTGTTGCGCCGCAAGCTGGTGGCGGGCGAGTACGAGGTCGAAAAGGGAACTGCCGCATGACCACTTTCACCGATCCGCGCCTGGCAACCCTCGACGGCTTCCGCGTCGAGATCGACCCCGCGCGTGAGCGCGCCGACGTCATCCTTGACCGGCCGCCCTTCAACATCGTGTCGATGCCGCAGCGCGACCAGCTTCGCCTCGTGTTCGAGGCGCTCGACGATGACGCGCGTGTACGCGTCATTGTGGTGCGTGCCGTGGGCGAGCATTTCTCCTCCGGCGGCAACATCAAGGGCTTCATGGAGGCGACGCCGGAGACGGTGTCGAAGCTCGCCTGGAACATCGCGGCGCCGGCGCGCTGTTCCAAGCCGGTGATCGTCGCCAACCGCGGCTTCGCCTTCGGCGTCGGGTTCGAACTGTCGCTGGCGTGCGATTTTCGCATCGTGTCGGAGACCTGCTTCTATGCGCTGCCCGAACAGCGGCTCGGCCAGATTCCCGGCTCGGGCGGCTCGGCACGGCTACAGAAGATCATCGGCATTACGCGCACCAAGGACATCGTGATGCGCTCCAAGCGCATTCCCGGCCGGCAGGCCTACGCGTGGGGCATCGCGACCGAATGCGTGCCGGACGCCGAGCTTGAGAAAGCAACCGACGCGCTGGTCGATGAACTGCGCACGTTCTCACCGCTGGCGCAGCGCACCGCCAAGAAGCTGCTCAACGACACCGAGGACTCCACGCTCTCGATCGCGATCGAGCTGGAAGGCCATTGCTACAGCCGGCTGCGCCAGTCCGACGATTTCAAGGAGGGCGTGGAGGCGTTCCACGCCAAGCGTCCAGCCAAGTTCAAGGGAAGCTGAGATGAAGCAGCGCAAACCCGGCGCGATCCGTATCGGCGGCGGCTCGGGGTTCTCGAACGATCGCCTCGATGCGGCGCTCGAACTGGTCGAGCGTGGTGGCATCGATGTGCTGATGCTGGAAACGCTGGCCGAGCGCACGCTCGCGCTGCTGCAAGTGGCGAAGCGAAAAGGCGGCAGCGGCTATTGGGACAGTCTCGCGGGTCGGCTTGAGGTACTGCTGCCCGCGATGGCGAAGCACGGTACGAAATTCGTCACCAATGCGGGCGGTGCTGCGCCCGAAGCGTGCGCGCGCATGATCGCGCGGCTCGCGCGCGAGCGCGGCATCACGATGAAGGTCGCGGCGGTGACCGGCGACGACGTAACGGACCTCGTGCGCGCGAGCGATCCGGTGCTGGTGGAGACGCGCGAGCCGGTGTCGCGGCTCGGCACCGACATCATCTGCACCAATGCGTATCTCGGCGCGGATGCGATCGCGGCGGCCTACGCTGCGGGCGCCGACGTGATCGTGACCGGGCGCGTGACGGACTCGGCGCTTGCGCTCGGGCCCGCCATGGCGATGCTCGGCTGGCAGCCGGACGATAACGACGCGATGGCGTGCGGCGTGCTCGCGGGGCACCTGTTGGAATGCGGCGGGCAGGCGACCGGCGGCTATTTCGCCGAGCCGGGCCTCAAGGACGTGCCTGATGTGGACCGCATCGGCTTCCCGATCGCGGAAATCCGCGGCGACCGCTCGATCACCATCACCAAGGCGCCCGGCAGCGGCGGGCGCATCGACCGCCACACCATCACCGAGCAGATTCTTTACGAGATGCACGATCCCGCGGCGTATCTGACGCCCGACATTTCGCTCGATGTGACCGGGCTTGATCTTGCGGAGTCCGGCGAGAACGAAGTGCGTCTCACCGGCGCGCGCGGGCACCGGCGGCCGGATACGCTGAAGGTGCTGATCGGCGTCGACAGCGGCGTGCTGGCCGAGATCGAGATTTCGTATGCGGGCATCAATTGCGAGGCGCGCGCGCGGCTCGCCGCCGAGATCATTCGCAAGCGCGCCGCGCGCGATCCGATGCTCGGCAACCAGACCATCCAGTACGACCTGATCGGCGTGAACAGTGCGTGGCCGGGCGAGACCGTGCAGCCGGTGCGTGATGTGCGCCTGCGTGTCGCCGCGCGGGTGCCGGACCAGGCGGCCGCTGACAAGCTCATCACCGAGGTCGAATCCCTCTATGTGAACGGCCCGGCGGGCGGCGGCGGCGTGCGCATCGCGAGCCGGCCGACGATCCGCACCTACACGACGTTCGTGCCGCGCGAGAAGGTCACGCCGCGCTGGGCGTTTGTGGAGGCGTGAGCGTGGCCAAGATCGAGCTGTTCTACGTGGCGCACAGCCGCACTGGCGACAAGGGCGACTCTCAGACCATGTCGCTGATCCCGTATCGCGCGGAGGACTATGCGCTTGTCGAGAAGCAAGTCACGGCCGACGCCGTGCGCAAGCATTTCGGCAAGCTCGTGCGCGGGAATGTCACGCGCTACGAACTGCCGAACCTCGGCGCATTCAACTTCGTGCTCGAGGAAACCCTGCAGGGCGGCGTCAACGACAGCCTCAATCTCGACACCCACGGCAAGACGCGCAGCGCCGTGCTGCTGGCGATGCTGATCGAGGTGCCGGACGATCATCCGGCGCTGAAGACCAGGGCGGCGCTGGGCATTACCTGACCGTCAGCGCGCCCCGCCGGTCACGTTGATGAACTCGCCGGTGACGTAGGACGCCTTGTCGGAGAGCAGCCACACGATCGCCTCGGCGACTTCCTCGGGCGTGCCGGCGCGGCCGATCGGCATCTTCGGCCCGAAGCGCGCAACGCGATCCGGAATGCCGAGATCATTGTGAATCTCGGTATCGATCAAGCCCGGCCGCACGGCATTGACGCGGATGCCGCTGCCGACGGTCTCCGCGGCGAGCCCCAGCGTTGCGGTGTCGAGTGCACCCTTCGAGGCCGCATAATCGATGAAGGCGCCAGGCGACCCGGTGAGCGCGCCCAGCGATGACACGTTCACGATCGCCCCGCCCTTGCCACCGTTGCGCGTCGACATGCGTTTCACGGCTTCGCGCGCGCACAGCAGTTGCCCGGCGACATTGACGCGCATCGTCTCCATGATGCCCGCAAACGTCAGCGCCTCGATGCGCCGCTTGGCGCCGCCCGTGATGCCGGCGTTATTGACGAGGCCGGTGAGCGGGCCGAAGCGCTTGTCCGTCTCGGCGAACAGGCGCAGCACGTCGTCTTCGTTGCCGACATCGCCCTGTACCGCGAAGGCTTGCCCGCCCGACGCCTTGATGTCGTTCACCACGGCGTCAGCTTCACCGCGCGCGTTGCGGCAGTTGACGACGACGGACGCTTTCTCGCGCCCAAGCAGCCGCGCCGTCGCGGCGCCGATGCCGCGGCTTCCGCCGGTGACAATGACGATCTTGCTCATGTCAGTGCAAAACGCGCGAGTGCGACGCCGTGCTCGTCCTCGATTTTCAGTGTCACGGGTTTCTCGGCGGCGATGCCGGCGTCCGGATTGACGATGTTGGTGATGAGGCGCGGGCCTTCGTCGAGTTCCACCAGCGCGACGTTGTAGGGAAGCTTGTCCTTGAAGGCTTCGTGATAGGCGTGGTGATAGATCACCCAACTGATCACGCGGCCTTTGCCTGAGGCTTGCGTCCAGTCCCATTCGGCAGCGAGACATTCCGGGCATTCTGCGCGCGGCGGCAGCCAGGCGTGGCTGCACTTGCGGCAGCGCTGGAACGTCAGCCGGCCGCTCTTGAGCGAGTCCCAATAAGGCTGCGAGAGCGGCGTCGGTTCGGGTAGCGGAAAGTCCATTCAGTGCCCCAAAATCTTCAGTGCCCCAAAATCAAGGTCGAGTGCGTGGTCATGATGCCGCCCTGATTCGACACGACGCAGGTTGCGGCATCCCTCACCTGATTGACCGAGGTGCCGCGCATCTGGCGCACGCCCTCCATCACGAGCTGCAAGCCGGGCATTCCGGTCTCGGAGAGCAGCCCGCCCGAGGTGTTGATCGGCAGATCACCGCCCGCCGCGACGCGTCCGCCCTCGACCCATTGGCCGCCTTCGCCCTTGCGGCAAAAGCCATAGTCTTCCAGCGTCATCATCACCGCGATCGTGTAGCAGTCGTAGATCTGCGCGACGTCGATGTCCTTCGGCGCTAAACCCGCCATCTTGAACGCGGTCTGCGCAGAAGCCTTCGCCATCGTTTCGGTGAGCACCGGGCGCAGCGGCACATCATACGACGTCTGGCCCTGCCCGAAGCCGAGGATTTTGACCGGCGCCTTCACGCCAAGCTCTTTCGCGCGTTTCTCGCTCATCACCACCACGGCAGCCGCCCCGTCCGACACAAGGCAGATGTCGTCGCGCTTCAAGGGTTCGATGATGAAGGGCGACTCCAT
>JAXDNY010000145.1:0-28766 GCA_034669145.1 Hyphomicrobiales bacterium | reverse complement strand
GACCCGCAGGCGGGGCAGAAGCCTCGGGTCTTCACATTGCCGCTGTCGCCGGCGACGTCCCAATGCGCTGCCTTGCCGGTGAGTTTCACGTCGGCACGCCGCGGGAAGGTCAGGTAGGAGCCGTGACCGGTGCCGCTCATATGCTGACAGTCGCGGCACTGGCAGTCGTTCGACACCATCGGTTCGGCGGAGATTTCATAACGGATCACGCCGCAGGCACATCCGCCGGTGTAGCTCTCGCTCATGTCATGTTTTCCTTGAATTCCTGCACGCAGGAAAGCTCGCGCCTATTCGGACAGCCACGGCTTCTCAGCCACGGCCTTCTTCACCGCCTCGACCATGCCTTCCGGCGGCGCCAGCTTTACGTCCAGCGGCTTGCCGGTTTCCAGCACGCTCTTGAGGCTCGAGAGGATCGCGGGCCAGCCGGTGCGCCCTCCCTGCAGGATCGCGTCGGGAATGTCCCACGAATGGGACTCCGTCATCGTGAGCTTCACGGCGCCGCCGGCTTGCTCGATCTCATAGGTGACGAGACACACCGGCAACTCGCGAAACTCCGGCATGCCCTCGATCAGCCACGTGCAGGAAAAGCGCCGCGGCGGCGACCACTCCACCACGCGGCCGGACATGTGAACGCGCCCGTCCGGCTGGCGCAGACAGAACGCGCCGCCCGTCCTCGGTTCGACCTCGATCGAGAAGCCGCCGAAGTACTGGCGCGTGAGCGCCGGATCGGTCAGCGCCTGCCAAACTTTCTCCGGCGTCGACGCGATGTAGGTGACGTAGACGGTGTTCGGCTTGAATTTTGTGATGTCGATCATATGCGCCTCAAACCGGCGTGCTCTTGCCGGTTTCGAGGAAGCTCTTGAGCGCCGACAGCACCACCGGCCAGCCCTTCGAAATGCCGCGCAGCATGTCGGAGTTCGGCTCGAGTTCGCTGTGCGTCACCGTCAGCTTCACGGCGTCGTCCTTGTGGGGCTCGACGTCGATCGTCACGCGCGAGACCTTCTCGGGGTCCGCGGCGTTCGCAGGATTGGCCCACGTCATGACCAGCCGGCGCGGCCGCTCGCTTTCGACGACCTTGCCGACGATGTCGATGACACCTGGCTGGTCGGTACGCTCGTGCTCCCACTTTGAGCCGACCTTCCAGTCGGACACATTGCGATGGCAGCCCCAGTACTGCGCCGCCATCGCGGGATCGGTGATCCCGTCCCAGACCTTCTCGGCCGTTGCGCGGATGTAGATCACGTAGACGAACGACGGCTTACTCATCTTCACTCTCCAGTTTTGTTTTCAGCTCACTCAGCGCCTGCAATCGATGGCGTTCGAATTTCCCGATCCAGCGCTCCGCGATCTCATGGATCGGAACGGGATTGAGGTAGTGCAGCTTCTCGCGCCCGCGCCGCACCGTGGCGACGAGGTTCGCTTCTTCGAGCAGGACGAGATGCTTGGTCACCGCCTGACGCGTCATGGCGAGGTGCGCGCACAGTTGTCCGAGCGTCTGCCCGTTGTCCGCGTGCAGCCGATCAAGCAATTGGCGGCGGGTCTCGTCGGCCAGCGCCCTGAACACCTTGTCCATGGCAACAATATGCAACCATTTGGTTGCCTGTCAAGCCATCAATTTGAGCAACACGCAGCGTGCGGGGTTTACGTCAAACGAACTACTGAAAACGGACTACTGAATGCCGCTGATGCGCGGACGGCGCTTGATCTTGCGCGGCTTGGCCGGCTGGCGATAGCGCACCGTGGGCTCGATTCCGCTGCCGTATAACGGCGCCTGCGTCACACCCGCCGGCACGCCGTAGCTCGGGGATGGCAGCGGCGTCACCGCCGACGGCACAGGCGTTGGAGCGACAGGCGGCGGCAACGTGGGCGCGGGCGGCGCGGGTATCAGGAGTGGCGGCACGCCTTGTGCCAGTGCGGCCGGAACCGGGCTCATCGCCACGGCAAACAGGATCGGGATCGCGTATCGCATCGGCCTGCTCCGCCTTCCCCTGCCTCACGCATTTAGGATGCCAGCGGTCGCGCGCACAGGTTCGCAGTTATCAAATCTTGCGGAGACTACTCCTCCGGCGCGTCCACGATCGGGTCGTAGCGGGTCGCATCGAGCCCGAGCAGGTTCCATGTCTGCTGCATGTGGGCGGGGAGCGGCGCCGTTACGTCGATCGTGCCGCCGCGCGGATGCGGCACCACGATGCGGCGGGCCAGAAGATGGAGGCGATTCTGCAAGCCCCCGGGCAGTTCCCAGTTCTCGATCCGGAAATATTTCGGATCGCCCACGATCGGATTTCCGACATGCGCCATGTGGGCGCGCAGCTGGTGCGTACGCCCGGTGACGGGCTTGAGCGACACCCAGGCGAGCGTACTCGCCGAGGTCTCGACCACCGCGTAATAGGTGACGGCGTGGCTCGCCCCGTCGTCGCCGTGCTGGGCGATGCGCATGTAGCTGTCCTCTTCCAGCTCCTCCTTGGCGAGGAAGGTCGAGATGCGCCCCTGGCGCGGCTTCGGCACGCCGGCCGTCAATGCCCAGTAGATCTTGCGCGCCGAGCGGGTGCGAAAGGTCTTCGCGAGCGCGGCCGCGGCAAAGCGCGTCCTGGCGACCAGCAGGCAGCCCGCCGTGTCTTTGTCGAGCCGGTGCACGAGACGCGGGCGCTGCCCGTCCACGCCCGGCTGACGCAGGACTTCCAGCATGCCGTCGACGTGACGCGTGGTGCCCGAGCCTCCCTGCACCGACAGCCCCGCGGGCTTGTTCAGCACTAGCACGTCGTCGTCTTCGAACAGCGTGATCGATTTCAGGAAGTCGCGTGTCTTTTCGTCTTCCGGCGAGAGAAACGACGTGCGCTTCGGCACATTGAGCTTGAGCGGGGGGATGCGCACCTGCTGGCCCATCGCGAGCCGGTCCTTGGTGTCGACGCGCTTGCTGTCCACCCGCACCTCGCCTTTGCGCACGATGCGCTGGATGTGGCTGAATGACAGGCCGGGAAATTTTGCCTCGAAGAAGCGATCCACCCGCATGCCGGCTTCATCCGCGCCGACCGTGACGGTCTGCACGCCGGTTGCGATCTCGGGCAGCGGCGGCGGCGCCGGTTTCGGCGTGGGCTGGACATCACGCGGCGGGCGTGGCTCGAACGTGCGATCGCGCGGCTTGCGCGCGTCGAAATTGCTCTTGCGTCCATCCCTGGCCTCGACCGGCGCGTCATTGCGCCAGCGCGGTCCGACCTGAGAGCGCGGCTTTTCATCGCGGCGGAGCGATCCTTTCGGCTTGCGGTCACCGAAAGACGTACGCGGCTTGTCGCGACCCTCAAATGATCTTGGCTCGCCTGCGTCAGCACGGCGAAATCCGTGCGCCTTGGTGTCCCGCGCGCCGAACGAGCCCTTCGGCTTGCGCGATCCGAACGCGCGCGGGGCGCCATGCGAGCCCGATGGCGTGGCGTCGCGATGTCTTCCGGAGCCGGCATCCGAGCCCGGGCGCACCGATCCCTTGCCGGTCTTGCGCCCCTCGCCTTGCCGCCGGGCGGCGCCGCGCCTGTGGCCTCCGCGCTTCTTTATGGGCATCGCTGCATCTCCTGTAGGCGTTCGCCGTTCCAGGTGACGGCGAGGCGCTCGCCCTTCATCTGCAGCGTGATCGGATGTCTGGTCACGATGCCCCCGCTGGAGCACCGGCCCTCGATGTAGAGCGCGCGGTCGGCTTTGTACATCTTGCCGATGGTGCAGGCCTCCTCCGAGCGCCGCACCGTCGTCGCGGTAACCATCAACGACGCCGCGCCGGAGCAGCTTTGCGGGTCCGCCGCCCAGCGGCCGACCTGCGGCTCGTTGGCGAAAGCCGGCGCGGCCGCAAGGGCGGCCGCCAGCACGGTCAAAACCTGAACTTTCACGAATTCCGCTCCGCGCGCTTCTTCGCCCAATACTCCAGCCGCTTCTTGATCTCGCGCTCGAAGCCGCGTTCCGGCGGGTCGTAGAACTGCTGGCGGCCGAGCGCTTCCGGGAAGTAGTCCTGCCCCGAAAAGGCGTCCGGCGCGTCGTGGTCGTATTCGTAGCCGGCGCCGTAGTCCTCTTCCTTCATGAGTTTGGTCGGCGCATTGAGGATGTGCTTCGGCGGCAGCAGCGAGCCCGCGGTTTTGGCGACCTGCATCGCCGCCCCATAGGCCTTGTAGGCGGCGTTCGATTTCGGCGCGGTCGCGATGTAGATCACGGCCTGCGCGATCGCGAGCTCCCCTTCGGGGCTCCCGAGAAAATCATACGCGTCCTTCGCGGCATTGCAGATCACCAGCGCCTGCGGGTCTGCGAGCCCGATGTCTTCGACCGCCATGCGCACCACGCGGCGCGCGAGATAGAGCGGGTCTTCGCCGGCATCGACCATGCGGCAGAAATAGTACAGCGCCGCATCCGGATCGGAGCCGCGCACCGACTTGTGCAGCGCCGAGATGAGATTGTAGTGCCCGTCCTGCGACTTGTCGTAGATCGGCGCGCGCCGCTGCACGATCTCCTGCAACTGCGCGGCATCGAACGTCTCGCCTTTGCGCGCCGCGCGCCAGACTTCCTCCGCGAGCGTCAACGCGGCGCGGCCGTCGCCATCCGCCATGCGGGCGAGCGAGGCACGCGCCTCGGCATCGAGCGGGAGCGTCTTGCCCTCGAGCTCCTCCGCGCGCGACAGCAATTGCTCGACCGCGACCGCATCGAGCGAACGGAACACCAGCACGCGCGCGCGCGACAGCAGCGCGGCATTGAGTTCGAACGACGGGTTCTCGGTCGTCGCGCCGACCAGCACCACGGTGCCGTCCTCCATCACCGGCAGGAAGCTATCCTGCTGCGCGCGGTTGAAGCGGTGCACCTCGTCGATGAACAGCAGCGTGCCCTGCCCCATCTCGCGCCGCGCGCGCGCCGCCTCGAAGGCTTTCTTCAAATCCGCGACGCCGGAGAACACGGCGGAGAGTTGCTCGAAATGCAGCGCGGTCGCATCCGCCAAGAGCCGCGCCACCGTGGTCTTGCCGGTGCCGGGCGGCCCCCAGAAAATCAGCGAGCCGAGCGAGCGCGTCTCCAGCATGCGGGTGAGCGCGCCATCCGGCCCGAGCAGATGGTCCTGCCCCACCACTTCAGCGAGCTTCCTCGGCCTTAGCTTGTCGGCGAGCGGACGCGGCGCGTCGGCCTCCAGCCCCGCGGCTTCGAACAGGCTGGCGCCGCGTTTCGGGCGCTGGCTCATCCGCCCAACGTCATCGAGAGCGTCTGCCCGCCGCGCACGACGGTAATGCTCCAGCGCCGGGTCGTATCCTTGGCGATGCGGTCGAGGTCGCCCGTGCGCGCGATCTTCTCGTTGTTGACCGACGCGATCACATCGCCGCGCTGAAACCCGAGATTCTTCGCAAGCGAGCCGTCGGCAATGTCCAGCACCACCACACCCTCGGCCGACGCGTCGAGCCGCAGTTCGTCGGCGAGCGCGGGCGAAATGTTCGCGACCTTCATGCCCATGAATGGCGAGCGCGCCCGGATGGTAATCTCGTCGCGCGGCGTTTCGGGCGCGGTCTCGAGCGCGATAGCGACCTTGACCTCCTTGCCGCCGCGCACGATGCCGATCTGGGCAGTGCCGCCGAGCGGCTTGGTGGCGAAGCGGTAGTCGAACGCGTTCTGGTCGTCGACGGTCTGGCCGTCGATTGCGACGATCAGGTCCCCGGTCTTGAGGCCCGCGCGTGCGGCCGGGCTTTTTTCCGTGACGGTCGCGACCAGCGCGCCCACCGGGCGTTTGAGCCCGAGGCTTTCGGCAATGTCCGGCGTGACCGCCTGGAGCTTCGCGCCAAGCCAGGGGCGCTTCACGGTCGTGCCGCCGCCCTTGGCCGAGGCGATCACCACCTTCACCATGTTCACGGGAATCGCAAAGCCGATGCCCTGCGAACCGCCCGAGCGCGAGAAGATCGCCGTGTTGAGCCCGACGAGACGGCCGGCGAGATCGACCAGCGCGCCGCCCGAGTTGCCCGGATTGATCGCCGCATCGGTCTGGATGAAGAACTGATAGTCGGTAATGCCGACCTGCGTGCGCGCAAGCGCCGAGACGATGCCGTGCGTGACGGTCTGGCCGACGCCGAACGGATTACCGAGCGCGAGCACAACGTCGCCCACCTGCAGCTCGTCCGAATTGCCGAGATCGATCGCGGTGAATTTCTCGCGTCCGTCCTTGACGCGCAGTACAGCGAGGTCTGTGCGTGCATCCTTCAGTACGATCTCGGCCTCGAACTCGCGCTTGTCGGACAGCGCGACCTTCACTTCGCTGGCGCCTTCGATGACGTGGTTGTTGGTCATGATCAGGCCGGACGCGTCCACGATCACGCCGGAGCCGAGCGCACGCTGCACCTGCTCCTGCGGCATGCCGCCTCCGCCCCCGCCGAAGAAGCGGCGGAAGAACGGATCGTCCATGAACGGGTTGCGCTGTGTCGCGACGGTCCGGGCGGCATAGACATTGACCACCGAAGGCGCCGCCTTCTGCACCACCGGCGCGTAAGACATGCGCAATTCCAGAGGCGACGCCGGGACGCGGCGGTCCTGTGCGTGCGCCGGGGCGGCGATCGCGACGACGAGGAGGGCAGCAATCAGGCGAGGAATCATGCGGGGGATCCAGCTTTTCGGGCCGAGATATAGAGGCTTAACTCAGGCAGTTGAAGGGCGGGTTTTCCCGCCCTGAAAACCGTGCATCCCTCGCGTGCCAGGCCGGCCCGATGCCACGTCCGCTGCACGATTGCCTGTCCGGCCGGATCGTCCCACACTCGCCACAGAACGGCCCAGTCAAAGGGCCGCGGGGAACGGCGCTTTTCTGGGGGTTGGGGGAGCGGACAACATGGATGCGCAACAGACTCAGACGCGGCGGGCCGTCTCCGCCGCGGTGATCGGCAATGTGCTCGAATGGTATGACTTCGCGGTGTACGGTTACGTCGCGGTCATCATTGCGCGGAATTTCTTTCCTCAGGGCGATGAAGTTACCGCGCTCCTCTCAACTTTCCTGGCGTACGGGCTTGGCTTCCTCGCCCGTCCGCTCGGCGGCATCGTCCTCGGCCGCGTCGGCGATACCCATGGGCGCAAGGTCGCGCTGCTCATCACCATTGCGTTGATGGCGGGCGGTACGGTTCTGATCGGCATCCTGCCGACTTACATGTCGATCGGCGTCGCGGCGCCGCTGCTCCTCGTCGTCGCGCGCCTGTTGCAGGGCTTTTCAGCCGGCGGCGAATGGGGCTCCTCGACCGCCTACATCGTCGAATGGGCGCCCGCCAACAAGCGCGGCTTCTATGGCAGCTTCCAGCAGATGAGCGTGGTCGCCGGTCTGCTGCTCGGCTCAGGCGTCGCGGCACTGCTCAACACGGTCCTGACTCCGGACCAGATGAGCGACTGGGGCTGGCGCGTCCCGTTCCTGCTCGGCGGTATTCTCGGACCGGTAGGTCTGTGGATGCGACGCACGATCGACGAAACCCCGGCCTACAAGAAGGCCGTAACCGAGCAGTCAAAGCCCATCACACCCGGCGATACAAGCCCCTGGATTCTGGCATGGCGCGCCTTCGGTTTCACAATCGTCTGGACCGTCTGCTTCTATGTGCTGCTCGCCTATATGCCCACATGGAGTCAGAAGTACATGAATATCAGCGCCGCCGCGGCGCTGTGGGCCAATACCGTCGGCCTTCTCGTACTCGTCGTCGCAATACCCTTCATGGGGATGCTATCGGATCGAGTTGGCCGCAAGCCGCTGCTGCTCGCGTGCTGCGGATTTTTCGTGGTCCTGTCATTCCCGCTGTTTAAATATCTCCTTGGCAGCGGGGCCTCGTTTGCAACTTTGCTGTACGTACAAATCTTATTTGCTTTGGCGATCTCGATGTTCTCAGGGCCGGGACCGGCTGCCATTGCGGAGATATTCCCCACGCGGACCAGATCGACGTGGATGACCTCGGGCTATGCGTTGGCTGTTGCAATCTTCGGCGGCTTCGCACCGTTGATATCGGTGTGGTTAATCACCCGCTTTGACGAACCGATCGCGCATGTCTTCTACCTTATGGCCGCCGGCAT
This sequence comes from Hyphomicrobiales bacterium, assembly GCA_034669145.1. Taxonomy (GTDB): domain Bacteria; phylum Pseudomonadota; class Alphaproteobacteria; order Rhizobiales; family Xanthobacteraceae; genus PALSA-894. Next base: position 20,735 of record JAXDNY010000145.1, on the reverse strand, counting down.
CGTCTCCACGTTGGTGATCTTTACTCTGCGCGAGACGGCCCACGAGGAACTCGGCTGAGCGCATGCTGATCACGTTCGCAGGCAAGCGCGTGATCGTGGCCGGTGCCGCGCGCGGCATCGGCCACGCCATCGCGGTGGCGTTCGCCGAGAACGGCGGCGATGTCACCGCCTGCGACCGGCTGTTCGAGGAGGTCGAGCATTTCTCGGGTCCCGCCAAGACCGGCGGCGGCACGATCCGCGCCGCCAAGGTGGACGTCACCAGCAAGGTCTCGATCGAGGCCGTGCTGGCGCATACCGGCGGCCCGATCGACGTGCTGGTCTATGTGGCGGGCGGCATCCGCGGCCAGCGGCCGAAGCCGCTGGAAGAGGTGCCGGTCGAGGACTTCCATCAGATCGTCGATGCCAACCTCACGGGCGCGTTCCTGTTCGCCCAGGCGGTCGCGCCGGGCATGAAGCGCGCCGGCAAGGGCCGCATCGTTACCATTTCGAGCCGTGCCGCGCTGGCGCCGAGCCTCACCGGCATCCAGAGTTATGCGGCGGCCAAACACGGCCAGCTTGGCCTGGTACGGCAACTCGCACACGAACTCGGGCAATTCGGCATCACGGTGAATACCGTGGCGCCCGGGTTCCTGCGCACCAGCCCGGATTACGAGCCGCAGTGGGAAGGCTGGGGCCCGGAAGGGCAGAAAGCGTTCGTCGAGCGCATCGCCATGCGCCGCATGGGCACCCCCGATGACATTGCCCACGCTGTCATGTTCCTGGCTTCGGATTATGCTTCCTGGATCACCGGGCAGATCCTTCCCGTGATGGGTTCGCCTAACTAAGTAGCCCGCTGGAGGAGTTCATGACCGAGCAAAAGCCGCTGGAACCCTGGCAGTGGCCGGAGGAACACTGGCGCAAGCTGATCAACCAGGTGCGCGCCGGCAAGCGCCTGCGCCCGAAGACCTGGAAGAACGGGGCGCGCTGCGCCTTCGCGATCTCGTTCGACAGCGACCACGAGACCAATGAGTTGCGCGAGGGCGGAAAGTCGATCGGACGCATGGCCTGGGGCCAGTACGGCAACCGCGTCGGCGTACCGCGTATCCTGAAGATGCTGAAGAAGTACGACGTGCCGGGAACGTTCTACGTGCCCGCCGTTGCGGCCCTGCTCCATCCGGAGGAGCAGCGTCAGGTGATCGCGGAAGGGCACGAGATCGGGATTCATAGCTGGATCCACGAGCTCAATTCGGTGCTCTCCTACGAGGCGGAAAGCGACATCATGAATCGGGCCGCCGACACGCTGGAGAAGATCACCGGCGTGCGGCCCGTCGGATCACGCACCGCCTCATGGGATTTCTCGCCGCATACGCTGCGCATCACCAAGGAGATGGGGCTCCTCTACGATTCCTCGCTGATGGCCGACGAGGACTGCTACGAGTTGCTGCTTGAAGGCGAGCCGACCGGCGTGGTCGAGCTTCCGGTCGAATGGGTGCGCGACGACGCGGTCTATTTCCTGATGCACCGCTTCCAGTCGCTGCGCCCGCAAATGCCGGTGGAAGCCGTGTTCGACATCTTCCGCCGCGAGTTCGACGCGGCTTACGAGGAAGGCGGCATCTGCCAGATCACCACGCATCCGCATATCATCGGCTATCGCTCGCGCATCTGGATCATCGAGGAATTGATCCGCCACGCCAAATCGCGGCCGGACGTGTGGTTCGCGACCCACGCCGACGTCGCGTCCTACGCCAAGGAGCATGCCGCATAATGCGCATCGCGGTGGTCGCCGACATCCACGGAAACGTCCGCGCGCTGCGCGCCGTGATGGACGACCTCAAGCAGGTCGCGCCCGACACCGTGGTCAATCTCGGCGACTGCGTGTCGGGCCCGCTCGAAGCGGCCGAGACCGCCGATGTGCTCATCAGCCTCGCCTGGACGACGATCCGCGGCAATCACGACCGCTGGCTGCTCGAAAAGTCCGCGGACCAGATGGGCTCGTCCGACAAGGCGGCTGCGGCCGAGTTGAAGAACCATCACTCCGCGTGGCTCTCCACGCTCGACGCCACGGCCGAAGTGGAAGACCTTTTTCTCTGCCACGGCACGCCCAACAGCGACACCACCTACCTCAACGAGACCGTCGAGCCGGACGGCGGCGTGCGGCTTGCGACAACGGCCGAAATCGCCCTCCGGCTCGACGGCACCAGCGCGCGCGTCGTTCTGTGCGGCCACAGCCACACGGCGCGCATGGTCGCGCTTCCCGACGGGCGCCTGATCGTCAATCCCGGGAGCGTCGGGCTCCCGGCCTATACCGACCTCGAGCCCAAGCATTCGATGGAAATGGGCGCACCGCATGCGCGCTACGCGGTGCTCGAACGGCGCAAGGCGAGCGAACCGTGGCAGGTCTCGTTCCGCGTCGTCGCTTACGACTGGAACGGCGCTGCCGAACGGGCCAAAGCGAAAGGCCGCGAGGACTGGGCGAGGTGGATCAGGACGGGGTACGCGGGTTAGGCGCTCCGGCCGCTCATACCCGCGAAAGCGGGTATCCAGTTCTTTTTTTCTTGGCCCTGGGTCCCCGCTTTCGCGGGGACGAGCGGAGATTACTTCTCGCCCCTCGCCTCCAATATCCTTGTCATCCCGATAAACCCGCGCCGCCGCGCATGTGCCAGCGGCGGCACGCCGTCCTTGTCGGCAATACTCACATTCGCGCCCGCCTCCACCAGCAGCCGCACGATTTCGGTGTGCACCGGCCCGCCGTCGCCGAGAATCACGGCTTCGAGCAGCGCGGTCCAGCCGAGCCTATTCACATGGTCCTTGTCGATCGCCGTGCCGAGCAGGATGCGCACGGCCTCGGTGTGGCCGTGGTGCGCGGCCGGGATCAGCGCCGTTCCGCCATAGCGGTTGGTGCTTTTCAGGTCGGCCGCCGGCAATGTCATTTTGAGGATGTCGATACGCCCCTCGGCGCCCGCGTAGAGGAACGGACTGTCCTGAATATCGTCCCTGGCGTTCACGTCGGCGCCGGCCGCGATCAGCGCCCGCGCAGCCGCCACATGATTGCCGCGGGTCGCGGCAAGCAGCGCGGTCCGCCCGCGATTGTCACGGGCCGCAACGCTCGCCCCCTCGCGGATCAGCCGTTCGACGCCCGCGAGATCGCCCGTCCCGGCGGCGGCGATCAGCGCCTGGTCGCGGTTCTGTCCGGTGGCAGGGAGCGTCATCGAAATGGCGAGGACTGCGGCGGCGAGGATGCGAAGCATGGCCCTTGTTGACACGGCGTCGCACGACGCCGCAACAGCGCTTCCGAGCCGCTGACGGGGTTGTTACAGTCGCGGCATGGACCAGCGAACGAGTCTGCCGGCGACGACCTCCGCCCTGCCCGCCATCGTCTATCTCGCCGCCTTCGTCACCGGCGCCATTGTGATGAGCTTCGAGATGCTCGGCTCGCGCTATCTCAATCCGTATTTCGGCAGCGGCATCTACACCTGGGCCTCGCTCATCTCCACGGTGCTGGCCGCGCTGTGCGTCGGCTATTTCATCGGCGGGATCACGGCGGACCGTTACCCCTCGGCGCGCGTGCTCGGCGCAACCGTGTCGGGCGGCTCGCTCTACATTCTGGTATTGCCGGCGTTTTCCGAGCGGCTGATGGAATTCGTGCTGGCGGCGTTCGACGATGTGCGTACCGGCAGTCTCGCCGCCGCCTTCGTGATCCTGTTTTTCCCGGTCACCTTCCTCGGCATGTATTCGCCGTTCGGCATCCGCCTGCTGTTGCAATCCGCGCAAAGCTCGGGGCGCGTTTCGGGCACCGTCTACGGTATCTCCACCCTGGGCAGCATCGTCGGGACGCTCGGCACGACCTTCATTCTGATCCCGGCGATCGGCACGCGCGCGATCACCTTCACGCTCGGTATCGCCGGCATCGTGTCAGGCCTGCTGCTGATCGCCGTGCGAGGCAAGCGTGCCACGCTTGCGCTCGTATTCCTTGCGCTCGCCGTGCCGAGTGCGCGCGCCGAAGAGCTGATCGATAGCAGCATCCGCGACCAGATGTTGCAGGAGAAGGACGGCCGCGTCGCACGCATCGAGACCGAGTACAACGACATCTTCATCACCAAGCGGCGCCAGGAACTCATGATGTCGTTTCAGCTCAAGGGCCACGACTACACCGAGTCCATTGCGAACCTCGCGGATTTCGACGATTTGCCGGTCAGATACACGCAGGTGATGACGATCGGTGCGATCTATCCGCCGGAGCTCCGCAGGGTGCTGATGATCGGCCTCGGCGGCGGCTCGATATCGGGTTACCTCGGCCGCTTCCTGCCGCACGTTGAAATCGACACGGTCGAGGTCGATCCCGGCGTGATCGCGGCTGCAAAGAAATACTTCGGCATGAAAGAGACCGTGCGCGTGCGCTACCACGAAGGCGACGGCCGCGTGTTTCTTAATCGCAACAAGCAAACCTACGACCTGATTCTGCTCGATGCCTTTCATGGCGGCTATGTGCCGTTCCATCTCTTGACCAAGGAATTCTATGCGCTGCTCAAGCAGCGCCTCGCGCCGGGTGGTGCGGCCGCGTTCAATGTACACGATGGCACCAAGCTTTACGCCTCGACGCTCGTGACGCTACGCGCTGTGTTCAAGGGCGTGCACCTCTATCCGTCGGGCCAGGGCGAGACGATCACCGTGGTCACCGCCGAGCCTGCGCCCGGCCAATCAACGCTTGCCGAACGCGCCAGGACACTGCAGGAAAAATACCGCTTTCGTTTCGAGCTGCCCGCGCTGCTCGCGCGCCGCACTGAAAAATCCGGCGCGATGCAGACCGGCGAACTGCTCACCGACGATTTCGCGCCGGTGAACCTTTACGACACGATGGGCGAGAAGCGGAAGAAGAAATAAGTGTCATTCCGGCCGAGCGAAGCGAGAGCCGGAATCCAAAACCCCCAACCGCGCGATTCAAGAACCGACCGTGGTTATGGATTCCGGGCTCGCCGCTGCGCGGCGCCCGGAATGACAGCTACTCCTTCGCCGGCACCGTGCGCAGATACGCCACCACCGCGTCGAGATCGCCGTCGGTCATGTTGGCGTAGAAGCCGTAGCCCATCGGCGGCTTGAGCGGCGAGCCATCCTTGCTCACGCCTTTGGTGATCGCGCGCTTGATCTCGTCGTCGCTCCAGGCGCCGATCCCCTTCTCCTTGTGCGAGGTGATGTTGCGCGACACCGAAACACCCCATGGGCCGGGGAATTCAAATCCGCCCTTGCCGTAGGAATTCTCGAAGTCCCGCCCCTTCGCGCCCATCGGCGTATGGCATTCCATGCAGTGGCCGATGGTGGCGAGGTAGAAGCCCTTCTTCACCTTGTTGGCCAGGTCGGCTTCCGCGAACGGCTTTTCGGCGCCCGGCGGAATGTGGCGCGGCAGCGCGATGCGGTATTCCGGCGTCGGCGTTTGCTGCCGCACCGGCTTGACGGTGCGCAGATAGGCGACGATGGCGTCGAGATCGCCCGGCGTGAGGATTTCATAGAAATCCGACGGCATGATCGCGGCGAGCCGGGTGCCGTTCGGCCGCTCGCCCTTCTGCAGCGCCTTTTTGATCTCGGCATCGCTCCAGTTGCCGATGCCGGTCTCCTTGTCCTGCGTGATGTTCGAGGCCGTCACCTTGAATGGCGGCTCGTCCCAGGAAAGTCCGCTGGACAGGTCACGATCGAAAATCGGCGCGCCGCGCTCGCCCTTCGGCGTGTGGCAGTTCTGGCAGGTGAGGATGGTGTTGACGAGATACTTGCCGCGCTCGACCGGCGCCTGGGCGAGCGCTGTGCCGGCCGTTGTGACGAGTAGAACCGCAGCCGCGATTGCGCGAACGAGCATGAGCTTCTCCCCGGATGCCAAATCGATGCGGCATCCTAGATGCGTCGCGCCCGTGAGCAAACGAAATGTCGCTATCAACGACAATGGGCGGCTGAGCCGCCCATTCTGCAAAATTTCTGGTTGATGAACGGCGTTACGCGGCGGCCGGAGTCTCTTCGTTCCGCGCCTCGACCGGTCCGGAATCCTTGCCGCGCGCATCGACATCGCGATCGACGAACTCGATCACGCCGACCGGCGCCGAATCCCCGTGGCGGTAGCCCGCCTTGAGCACGCGGGTGTAGCCGCCGTTGCGCGAGGCGTAGCGCGGCCCCAGCACGTCGAACAGCTTCTTGACCATCGGGGGATCGCGCAGCTCGGCCTGTGCCTGACGGCGCGCATGCAGGTCGCCCTTCTTGGCGAGCGTGATCAGCTTCTCGACGATCGGACGCAGGTCCTTCGCCTTCGGCAGCGTGGTGATGATCTGCTCGTGCTTGATCAGCGCGGAGGCGAGATGCTGGAACAACGCGGTGCGCTGGTTGGAGCGCCGGTTGAACTTGCGGTGGGCATTGCCGTGACGCATTTTGCGCGCTCCGTTTCGCGAATGGCGAACTGGCGAATGGAAAAGAGAGCTTGCTGCTCGCTATCCGCTACTCACTATTCGCTCAGTAATGATCCTCGAAGCGCTTGGCCAGCTCTTCGATATTCTCCGGTGGCCAGCCGGGCACTTCCATGCCCAGATGCAGGCCCATCTGCGCCAGCACCTCCTTGATCTCGTTCAAGGACTTGCGGCCGAAATTCGGCGTGCGCAGCATCTCGGCCTCGGTCTTCTGCACGAGGTCGCCGATATAGACGATGTTGTCGTTCTTCAGGCAGTTGGCCGAGCGCACCGAAAGCTCCAACTCGTCTACCTTCTTGAGGAAGGCCGGGTTGAAGGCGAGGTCCGGAATGACTTCCGAGACGACTTCCTTGCGCGGCTCCTCGAAGTTCACGAACACGTTGAGCTGATCCTGCAGGATGCGCGCCGCGTAGGCGAGCGCGTCCTCCGGCGACAGCGCGCCGTTGGTCTCGATCTGCATGGTCAGCTTGTCGTAGTCGAGGATCTGGCCCTCGCGGGTGTTCTCCACGCGGTACGACACGCGCCGGCACGGCGAGAACAGGCTGTCGACCGGAATCAGGCCGATCGGCGCGTCCTCGGGACGGTTGCGCTCCGCCGGCACATAGCCCTTGCCGGTCGCGACCGTGAATTCCATGCGGATCTCGGCGCCTTCGTCGAGATGGCAGATCACGTGGTCCGGATTGAGGATCACGATGTCGCCGACTACCTGGATGTCGCCCGCCGTGATGGTGGACGGTCCCTGCTTCTTCACCACCATGCGCTTGGGACCATCGCCCTGCATCTTGATGGCGATGTCCTTGATGTTGAGCACGATGTCGGTCACGTCCTCGCGCACGCCGGGGATCGACGAGAACTCGTGCAGCACGCCGTCGATGTGCACCGACTGCACGGCGGCGCCCTGCAGCGAAGAGAGGAGAACGCGCCGCAGCGCGTTTCCGAGCGTTACGCCAAATCCGCGCTCAAGCGGCTCGGCCACCACCGTGGCGACGCGCTTGGCGTCGTTTCCGGTTGCGACCTGCAGCTTGTCGGGGCGGATCAATTCCTGCCAATTCTTCTGGATCACCGTCATCACCATCTCGATTCATTCGCGCGGGATTTACCCGCATCCCGCTCCGCTCAGCGGGAAGGAAAAACGGCGGCGGGCACGCACCCGCCGGATGAAACTCTTAGACGCGGCGGCGCTTGCGCGGCCGGCAGCCATTGTGCGGGATCGGCGTCACGTCGCGGATCGAGGTGACGGTGAAGCCCGATGCCTGCAACGCGCGCAGCGCCGACTCGCGGCCCGAGCCCGGACCCGCGACCTCGACTTCGAGCGTGCGCATGCCGTGCTCCATCGCCTTCTTGGCGGCGTCTTCCGCCGCCACCTGCGCGGCGAACGGCGTCGACTTGCGCGAGCCCTTGAAGCCGTTGCTGCCCGACGACGACCAGGCGATCGTGTTGCCCTGCGCGTCGGTGATCGTGATCATCGTGTTGTTGAACGACGCATTCACATGCGCGACGCCCGACGCGATGTTCTTGCGTTCGCGGCGACGCACGCGTCCTTGTGTGGCTTCCTTGCCCATGCTCGACCCTGTTGCGGCTCGCCCCGGAAAGACCGGTTGAGCCTCTGCCTGTCCCTGAAACGCGAATTACTTCTTCTTGCCTGCGATGGCCTTCGCAGGCCCCTTGCGCGTGCGGGCGTTGGTGTGCGTGCGCTGACCGCGCACGGGAAGCCCGCGCCGGTGACGCAGGCCCCGATAGCAGCCGAGATCCATCAGCCGCTTGATGTTGAGTTGGACTTCGCGGCGCAGATCGCCTTCGACCACGTAGTCGCGGTCGATCATTTCGCGGATGTGCAGCACTTCCTGGTCGGTGAGCTGCGACACGCGCCGCTCCGCCGGGAGGTTGATTTTTTCCATGATCTCCGCGGCCTTCTTCTGGCCGATGCCATGGATGTATTGCAACGCAATAACGACACGCTTGTTGGTCGGAAGATTGACACCAGCGATACGAGCCACGTGGTTTGCTCCTGTTGCCGGCGGCGCCGGCCGTTTTCTCCACTCCCGCTCCGCGGAGAGAACGCGAAATGCCGCGACGACACCCGCCCCTCGGCCCGGGCCGGCATCGGCGTCGTGCTTATGCAAAACGGATGCCGGGTATTAAAGGATTCCAACTCGTTCCGTCAACCTCTTCTGTTGACAGAATTAACGTCGTCCCGCCTTCCGCTTGCCGGTCTTTTTGACGGTCTTGCCGGCAGTTTTCCGGGCAGCCGGTTTCCGGGCCGGCCTGGCCCTCTTCGAAGCTGGTTTTGCCGCCTTCTTGGAACCCGACTTCGCCGCCTTCGCCCCCGTTTTGGCCTTGGCCCCTGATTTCGCCTTGCGAACCTGCTTCGCCGGTTTCTCCTGCGATTTCTGTGGGCTGGAAGCCTTTGTTGAAGCTTTCTCCGGCTTTTTCGCCGGCGTGGCGAAAATCCAGTTGATCGCCGCGGTCACGTCATCGATTGGCGCCATGCCATCGACCGCCCGTAACAGCCCCTTATCCCGGTAGTACTCGATCAGTGGCGCGGTCTGGCGCCGATAGGCCTCGAGCCGGGTCTTGAGCACCTCCGGATCGTCGTCCTTGCGCAGCGGCTCGCCCCGCGCCAGCGTTTCCTTGATGCGCGATTCGATGCGCCGGATCAGCGCCCCTTCATCCACCTTCAGCTCGACCACGCCGTCGAGGTCCAGCCCCTTCTCGCGCAGCATCCGTTCAAGCGCCTCGGCCTGATGCACCGTGCGCGGGAAGCCGTCGAGGATGAAGCCATTTTTGGCGTCCGGCTGATCGATCCGATCGCCGATGATCGCAACGACGATGTCGTCGGGGCAAAGCTCGCCCCGATCCATAACGTCCTTGACCTTCAGCCCGACCGGAGTTCCGGCCTTGACCGCGGCGCGCAGCATGTCGCCGGTGGAAAGCTGCACAATCCCCTGTTTGGCAACCAGGCGCTGAGCCTGCGTGCCCTTCCCGGCCCCCGGCGGGCCGAGCAGTATCAACCTCATCTACGCCGCCCCCGCAGCTTCGAACGTTTGATCAGACCTTCATATTGATGCGCCAGCAGATAGCCCTGCACCTGCGACACGGTGTCCATGGTGACGCTCACCACGATCAGCAACGAGGTGCCGCCGAAGTAGAACGGCACGGCCGCGTAGCTGATCAGGATTTCCGGTATCAGGCAGACGATCGCCAGATACGCCGCGCCGACCACCGTGATGCGGCTCAGCACATAGTCGATGTACTCGGCGGTGCGCTCGCCCGGCCGGATGCCGGGGATGAAGCCGCCGTGCTTCTTTAGATTGTCCGCCGTCTCGGTCGGGTTGAACACGATCGCGGTGTAGAAGAAGGCGAAGAAGACAATGAGCCCGATGTAAAGGATCAGGAACAGCGGGCGGCCATGCGAAAGCTGCGTGGTGATCCAGGTCATCCACTCGCCGCCCTGGCCCGCGTTGAAGTTCGCGACCGTCGTCGGCAGCAGCAGCAGCGACGACGCAAAGATCGGCGGAATCACGCCCGATGTGTTGAGCTTGAGCGGCAGATGCGAGGACTGGCCCTCGAACATCTGGTTGCCGACCTGGCGCTTGGGGTACTGGATCAGCAGGCGGCGCTGCGCGCGCTCCATGAACACGATGAAGGCGATTACCACCACCGACATCACGATGACCGCGAGGATGATGCCGGTCGAGAGCGCGCCCTGGCGGCCGAGTTCGAACATGCCGAACAGCGCCGAGGGGAGCTCGGCGACGATGCCGGACAGAATGATCAGCGAGATGCCGTTGCCGATGCCGCGCGCGGTGATCTGCTCGCCGAGCCACATCAGGAACATCGTCCCGCCGGTGAGCGAGATCGTGGTCGAGATGCGGAAGAACCAGCCCGGGTCGGAGACGACGTTGCCGGCGCCCTCGAGCCCGATCGAAATGCCGTAGGCCTGGAACGAGGCCAGCAGCACGGTCAGGTAGCGGGTGTACTGGTTGATCGTCTTGCGACCCTGCTCACCTTCCTTCTTGAGTTGCTCAAGGGTCGGCGACACCGTCGTCATCAGCTGGATGATGATCGAGGCCGAGATGTACGGCATGATGTTCAGCGCGAAGATCGCCATCCGGTGGATGCCGCCGCCGGAGAACATGTTGAACATGCCGAGAATGCCGCCGGCCTGGGTGCGGAAAATCTGCTCCCACGCCGAGGGGTCGATACCGGGCAGCGGAATGTAGGTGCCGAGCCGATAGACCAAAAGCGCACCCAGCGTAAACCAGATGCGCTTCTTCAGCTCTTCGGCCTTGGCAAGCGCGCCGAAGTTCAGGTTTGCTGCCAGTTGTTCCGCTGCCGAGACCATAGCCCGTCGCTCCGATTAGCGCCCCGCAACAATATGGGGGTCAGGCTGCCGTTTCGCTCGCCGTGTCCTTCCTGGGCGCCAGGATCGTGACCGAGCCGCCCGCCTTTTCGACTGCGGCGACCGCGGATTTCGAGGCGCCCCAGACCGAAAACGCCACCTTGGCCTTCAGTTCCCCGTGGCCAAGCAGCCGCACGCCGTCGTGGGCGCGGCGCAGCAGCCCCGCCTTGATCATGGCGGCCGCGTCAACCGTGCCATTGGCATCGAGCTTGCCGGCGTCGATCGCCGCCTGCACCCGGTCGAGATTGACCTCGTGCAGCTTGAGCGGGAACGGCTTGTTGAAGCCGCGCTTCGGCAGGCGCCGATGCAGCGGCATCTGGCCGCCCTCGAAGCCCTTGATGCGCACGCCCGAGCGCGCCGTCTGGCCCTTGCCGCCGCGTCCGCCGGTCTTGCCGGTGCCGGAGCCGATGCCACGGCCGATGCGGGTGCGGTTCTTGCGCGATCCGGGCCGGTCGGCGATCTGGTTGAGCTTCATCGTTTCGTCCTCACTTGCCTTCGACCAGGCGGACGAGGTGCTTTACCTTCGCCAGCATGCCGCGCGTCGCCGGATTGTCCGGCAAGTCCTTGACGCGCCCGATCTTGTTCAGCCCGAGCCCGATCAGGGTCTCGCACTGGGTATGATGGCGGCGCTGCGCGCTGCCGGTCTGCTCGACCTTGATGGTCTTGGTGCTTGCCATGATCGCCACTCTGATTCCGAGGCCTCCCTTACGGGAGGTCATGAACGTCAATCCGCCACGACTTCGCTATCGACGCCGGTGCGCCGCGCCTGCAGGGCGGACACCTTGATGTTGCGCCGCTGCGCCACCGAGCGCGGCGAATCCTGGTGCTTCAGCGCATCGAACGTCGCCCGTACCATGTTGTAGGGGTTGGACGATCCGATCGACTTCGCGACGATGTCCTGCATTCCGAGCACATCGAACACCGCACGCATCGGGCCACCCGCGATGATGCCGGTGCCGGGAGGCGCCGCGCGCAGGAATACCTTGCCGGCGCCGTGACGGCCGAGCACGTCGTGATGGAGCGTGCGGCCCTCGCGCAGCGGCACGCGGATCAGGTTGCGTTTGGCCGCATCGGTCGCCTTGCGGATCGCTTCCGGCACCTCGCGCGCCTTGCCGTGGCCGTGCCCGACGCGGCCCTTCTGGTCGCCGACGACCACGAGCGCCGCGAAACCGAAGCGCCGGCCGCCCTTCACCACCTTCGCCACACGATTGATGTGGACGAGCTTGTCGATGAACTCGCTCGGCTCATCCCGTTCCCGGGAGCGGGAGCGTTCGCGCTGGTGTGGTTCACGTGCCATCTGTCATTGTCCTCAGAATTTCAAACCAGCTTCGCGCGCCGCATCGGCCAGCGCCTTGACGCGGCCGTGATAGAGATAACGGCCGCGATCGAACACCACCGCGGTCACGCCTTTTTCCGCCGCGCGCTCGGCCACCAGCTTGCCGACCGCCTTCGCGGCATCGACATTGGCGCCGGTCTTTCCGCCATCGCGCAGCGTCTTTTCCATCGACGACGCAGCGACCAGCGTCCCGCCCTTCAGATCGTCGATGATCTGCGCATAGATGTGCTTGGACGAGCGGTAGACCGAAAGCCGCGGACGGCCGCCGGCGCCAACCTTGATGGCGCGGCGAACGCGCGCCTGACGCCGCTCGGTCGAGGTTTTGAACTTGGCCATCGTCGGCTCCGTTACTTCTTCTTGCCTTCCTTGCGGAAGATGTACTCGCCCGCGTACTTCACGCCCTTGCCCTTGTAGGGCTCGGGCGGGCGGAACGCGCGGATTTCGGCGGCCACCTGGCCGACCTTCTGCTTGTCGATGCCCGTGACCACGATCTCGGTCGGCTTCGGCGCCGCGATCGTGATGCCCTCGGGCACCGGATAGAGCACCTCGTGGCTGTAACCGAGCGAAATCTGCAGGTTCTTGCCCTGCAGCGCCGCGCGATAGCCGACGCCGGTGATCTCGAGCTTTCTCTCGAAGCCCTTGGTGACGCCGGTCACGAGATTGGAAACCAGCGTGCGCGAGGTGCCCCACATGGCGCGCGCGCGCTTGGTCTCGTTGCGCGGATCGACCTTCACGCTCCCTGCGTCCATCTTGACCTCGACGTCGTCCGGCAGCACCACCTGCAAGGCGCCCTTCGGGCCCTTGACCTTGACGGTCTGGCCTTCGACGTTCGCCGTGACACCCGACGGAATCGGGACCGGCTTTTTTCCGATGCGAGACATGTCTTCGCTTCCCTTGCCCCTGCCCTAGAACACGGTGCAGAGAATTTCGCCGCCCACGTTCTGATCGCGCGCCTCGTGATCGGCCATCACGCCTTTCGGCGTCGACAGGATCGCAACACCGAGACCGTTGTTGATGCGCGGCAGCGCCCGTACCGAGGCGTAGACGCGCCGGCCCGGCTTCGACACGCGCTCGATCTCGCGGATCACCGGCGTGCCGTCGAAATATTTCAGCTCGATCTCGAACTCCGAACGCCCGTCACTGTGCTCGACCGAGGAGTAGCCGCGGATGTAGCCCTCGTTCTTGAGCACCTCGAGAACGCGCGCGCGCATCTTCGAGCCCGGAGTTGAGACCTTCGACTTGTTGCGCATCTGCGCATTGCGGATGCGGGAGAACAAATCGCCGAGCGGATCGGTCATCGACATGCGATCCTCCTCACCAGCTCGACTTGACGAGGCCAGGGATCAGGCCCTTGGACCCGAGGTCCCGGAGCGCGATACGGCTCATCTTCAGTTTGCGATAATAGGCGCGCGGGCGCCCGGTGATCTCGCAGCGATTGCGGATGCGCACCTTGGCGGAGTTGCGCGGCAGCTCGGCAAGCTTGAGCGTCGCCGCGAAGCGCTCCTCCATCGACACGTTCTTGTCGCGCGCGATGTCGCGCAGCTTCGAACGCCGTCCCGCATAGCGCTTCGCAAGCCGCATCCGCCGCTTGTTCTTCTCGATTGAACTGGTCTTCGCCATCAACCTCTCCTCACCCTTTCCGCGTCTGAGCCAAGCCTTGTTGCCTGCTCACTGCCGGAACGGAAAATCGAATGCCGCGAGCAATGCGCGGGCTTCCTCGTCGTTCTTCGCCGTCGTGCAGACGACGATATCCATCCCCAGCACCGACTCCGCCTTGTCGTAGTCGATCTCCGGGAAAATGATGTGTTCCTTGATGCCGAGCGTGTAGTTGCCGCGGCCGTCGAAGCTCTTCGGATTGAGGCCGCGGAAGTCGCGCACGCGCGGCAGCGCGACGTTCACCAGCCGGTCGAGGAATTCGTACATCCGCCGGCGGCGCAGCGTGACCTTGCAGCCGATCGCCTGGCCCTCGCGCAACTTGTAGGTCGCGATCGACTTGCGCGCATGGGTGATCACCGCCTTCTGTCCGGCGATCATCGAAAGATCGGCGGCCGCGACATCGACCTTCTTGCGGTCGTTGACGGCGTCGCCGACGCCCATGTTAAGCACGATCTTGTCGACGCGCGGCACTTCCATGCGGTTCTTGTAGCCGAACTGCTCGGTCAGCTTGGCGCGGATGACATCGTCGAAATGCTTGTGCAGGCGTGCGGGCTCTTTCGGCTCCGGCTCGCGCTCGCCCTTCGGTGCGGCGGCACGCGCAGCGGCATCCGCCTTCGCCTTCGCGGCACGCTCCGCCTTCGGGTTCGGCGCCTTGTCGGCGCCAGGAACCTTGTCGGCCTTCGGAGCCTTCTTATCTTCTTTATCAGCCATCGATCTCAACTCCCGAGCGCTTGGCCACCCGGACCTTCTTGTCGCCTACCATCTTGAAACCCACGCGGGTCGGCTTGCCGTCCTTCGGATCGGCGATCGCCAGATTGGACAGATGCACCGACGCCTCCTTGGAGACGATGCCGCCTTCCTGGGTCGCAGACTGCTTCTGGTGACGCTTGACCATGTGAATGCCGCGCACCAGCGCGCGATTCTCGGTCGGACGCATCTCGATCACTTCGCCGGAGCGGCCCTTGTCGCGTCCGGTGATCACCACGACCTTGTCGCCTTTGCGGATCTTCGCCGCCATTACAGCACCTCCGGCGCAAGCGAGATGATCTTCATGTGGTTCTTGGCGCGCAGCTCGCGCGGCACCGGCCCGAAGATGCGCGTGCCGACCGGCTCCATCTGCGGATTGATCAGCACGGCCGCGTTGTTGTCGAAGCGGATGACCGAGCCGTCCGCGCGCTTGATGTCCTTGCGGATGCGCACGACGACCGCCTTCATCACCTCGCCCTTCTTGACGCGGCCGCGCGGGGCCGCCTCCTTGATGGACACGACGATGACATCGCCGATCGTGGCGTATTTCCGCTTAGACCCGCCCAGCACCTTGATGCACATGACGCGACGCGCGCCGGAATTATCCGCCACGTCGAGGTTGGTCTGCATCTGGATCATCGATGCACCTCTTCCCTCTCTCTATGCGCTCGTGGCGCTTAAACTTTCGCTCGTTTCTCGCCCCGGACCACGGTCCAGCGCTTGAGCTTTGAAATCGGCCGGTGTTCTTCCAGCCAAACGATGTCCCCGATCGAGTACTCGTTGGTCTCGTCGTGGGCATGATACTTTTTCGAACGCCGCACGGTCTTTTTCAGGACCGGGTGCGTGAAGCGGCGCTCGACGCGGACAATGACGGTCTTGTCCTGCTTGTCGCTCACCACGGTGCCCTGCAGCTCCCGTTTCGGCATTAAACTCTCCTCACTTTTTCGCTTCGGCAGCGCGCTTCTGAGCGGCGACTGTCTTGATGCGCGCGATATCGCGGCGCACTTCGCGCACGCGGCCGGTGTTCTCGAGCTGTCCAGTCGCGCGCTGGAAGCGCAGATTGAACTGCTCCTTCTTGAGCCTCATCAGCTCGTCGGAAAGCTGGTCGGGCGTCATCGCCCTGGCGTCTCCGGCTTTCATCTCGCTACTCCTGAATACGCTGTACGAAGCGCGTCTTGATCGGCAGCTTGGCGGCTGCGAGCGCGAGCGCTTCCTTGGCAAGCTGCACCGGCACGCCGTCGAGCTCGAACAGGATGCGGCCGGGCTTCACGCGGGTGACCCACAACTCGATGCCGCCCTTGCCCGAGCCCATGCGCACTTCGAGCGGCTTCTTGGTGACCGGCACGTCCGGGAACACCCGGATCCACACGCGGCCGGCGCGCTTCATGTGACGCGTGAGCGCACGCCGCGCCGCCTCGATCTGGCGCGCGGTGACGCGCTCGGGCTCCATCGCCTTGAGGCCGTATTCGCCGAAGGCAAGCGAGGCGCCCGAGGTCGCCTGGCCGTGGATGCGGCCTTTGTGCGCCTTGCGGAACTTGGTTTTGATCGGTTGCAGCATGACTGGCTGTCTTTATGTCCTGGTGTGGCGGCTTTAGTTCGCGTCGCGGCGCGGACGGCCCTGCTCGCCCTCGGCCATTTTCTTGTCCTGCGCCATCGGATCGTGCTCCATGATCTCGCCCTTGAAGATCCAGACCTTGACGCCGCAGGTGCCGTAGGTGGTGAACGCGGTCGCGACGCCGAAATCGACGTCGGCGCGCAGCGTATGCAGCGGCACGCGGCCCTCGCGATACCACTCCATGCGGGCGATCTCGGCCCCGCCGAGGCGGCCCGAGCAGTTGATGCGGATGCCCTCCGCGCCAAGCCGCATCGCCGACTGCACGGCGCGCTTCATGGCGCGGCGGAACGCGACGCGGCGCTCGAGCTGCTGGGAGATCGATTCGGCGACCAGCTGCGCATCGAGTTCCGGCTTGCGGATTTCCAGGATGTTGATGACGACGTCGCTGTCGGTGAGCTTGGCCACCATCTTGCGCAGCTTCTCGATGTCGGCGCCCTTCTTGCCGATCACCACGCCCGGGCGTGCCGAATGGATCGTCACGCGGCACTTCTTGTGCGGACGCTCGATCACGATCTTGGACACCGCGGCCTGCTTCAAGGCCTCGGACAGATCCTCGCGGATCTTCATGTCCTCGTGCAAAAGCTTGCCGTAGTCGTTCTTGCCCGAGTACCAGCGCGAGTCCCACGTCCGGTTGATGCCGAGACGCAGCCCGATCGGATTGACTTTCTGACCCATTGGACTTCTTTCGTTACGCCTTGGCCGCAGCCGCTTCTTCGACTTCCCGCACCACGATGGTGAGGTTGGAGAACGGCTTCATGATGCGCCCCATGCGGCCTCGCCCACGCGGCGAGAAACGCTTGAGCACGAGTGCCTTGCCGACATACGCTTGGGCAACGACGAGATCGTCGATGTCCAGTTCGTGATTGTTCTCCGCATTCGCGATCGCCGACTGGAGGCACTTGCGCACATCCTTGGCGATTCGCTTGCGCGAAAATTCCAGGTCCGCGAGCGCGGTCGCGACCTTCTTGCCGCGGATCAGCCCCGCGACGAGATTGAGTTTCTGCGGGCTCACCCGGAGCATCCGGGCCACCGCCTGAGCCTCGTTCTCGTCGAGGCTGCGCTCGTGCGCTTTCTTGCTCATCGCCTGGCGTTCCTTAACTCAGCTCGATGCCGCCGGAGCGGCCGCCGCCGGACCCGAACTCGGCGCGCGCTTCGCTTTGCGGTCGGCCGAATGGCCGTAGAAGGTGCGAGTCGGCGCGAACTCGCCGAACTTGTGGCCGACCATTTCCTCGGTCACCTGCACTGGAATGTGCTTGTGGCCGTTGTAGACGCCGAACAGCAGCCCGACGAACTGCGGCAGGATCGTGGAGCGACGGCTCCAGATCCGGATCATCTCGTGACGGCTCGATCCGCGCGCGGCCTCTGCCTTCTTGAGCAGGTAGCCGTCGACGAATGGGCCCTTCCAAACCGAACGCGTCATGGTGCGTCGCCTCTATTTCTTCTTGCGTACGTGGCGGCTCGCCACGATGAATTGCTGCGTCGACTTGTTGTTACGAGTCTTCTTGCCTTTGGTCGGCTTGCCCCAAGGCGTGACCGGATGGCGTCCACCCGAACTGCGGCCTTCGCCGCCGCCAAGCGGGTGGTCGACCGGGTTCATCGAAACACCTCGATTGTGCGGCATGCGGCCCTTCCAGCGCTGGCGGCCGGCCTTGCCGATCGAGATGTTCATGTGGTCGGGGTTGGACACCGCACCGACCGTCGCCATGCACTTGCCCAGCACCAGGCGCTGCTCGCCCGAATTGAGCCGCATGATCACGTAGTCCTGATCGCGGCCGACGATCTGCGCATAGGCGCCGGCCGAACGCGCGAGTTGGCCGCCCTTGCCGATCTTGAACTCGATGTTGTGCACGATGGTGCCGACCGGCATGTTGCTCATCGGCATGGCATTGCCGGGCTTCACGTCGACATGCTCGCCCGCCACCACCGTGTCGCCGACCGCGAGGCGCTGCGGCGCGAGGATGTAGGAGAGCTCGCCGTCGTCGTATTTCAGGAGCGCGATGAAGCCGGTGCGGTTCGGGTCGTATTCGAGCCGCTCGACCTTGGCTGGCACGTCGAACTTGCGGCGCTTGAAGTCGATCCGGCGATAGGTCTGCTTGTGACCGCCGCCACGGAAACGCACGGTGATGCGGCCGTTATTGTTGCGGCCTCCGCTTGAGTGCTCGCCTTCGGTGAGCTCCTTGAGCGGCTTGCCCTTGTAAAGGCCCGAACGGTCGACGAGGACCAGCTGTCGCTGGCTCGGCGTCGTCGGATTGTAAGTCTTGAGTGCCATAATCCGCTCCGCCTTACAGTCCGGTGGTCACGTCGATGCGGTGACCCTCTTCGAGCGTCACGATCGCTTTCTTCACGTCCGACTGCACGCCCGGGCGGCCGCGGAACGCCTTGAACTTGCCCTTGCGCACCAGCGTGTTGACCGCCTTCACCTTCACGTCGAACAGCTTCTCCACCGCCTCCTTGATCTGCGGCTTGGTCGCGGTCTTGGCGACCTTGAAGATCACCTGGTTGTGCTCGGACGCCACCGTCGCCTTCTCGGTGATCACCGGCGACAGAATGACGTCGTACAGGCGCGGATCGGTTGGAACACTCATTTGAACCGCGCCTCCAGAGCTTCCACCGCGGCCTTGGTCAGCACGAGCTTCTGCCGCCGCAGGATGTCGTAGACGTTGATGCCCTGCACCGGCAGCACGTCGATATTCGGGATGTTGCGCGCAGCGCGGCCGAAATTCTCTTCGATCTCCGCGCCGCCGATGATCAGCGCGTTGGCGAGCCCGAGCTTCTCGAACTGCGCCGACAACACCTTGGTCTTGGGGTCCTTGGCGGCGATGTCGGCCAGCACGATGAGGCCGCCGTCTTTTGCCTTGGCGGAGAGCGCGTGGCGCAGCGCAAGCGCCCGCACCTTCTTCGGCAGGTCGATCGAATGATCGCGCGGATGCGGGCCGAACGAGCGGCCGCCGCCGCGGAACAGGTTCACGCGCGCCGAGCCGTGGCGGGCGCCGCCGGTGCCCTTCTGCGCGTACATCTTCTTGCCGGTACGCCAGATATCCGCGCGGTTCTTGACCGCATGCGTGCCGGCGCGGCGCTTGGCGAGCTGCCAGACGATGCAGCGCTGGATCAGATCCTGGCGCGGTTCGAGGCCGAAGATATCCTTGTTGAGCGAGACCGAGCCCGCTTCCTTGCCGTCGAGGGTGGTGACTTTAAGGTCCATCACGCGCCCCCTTCTTTCGCGGCGCCTTCGGAAGCAGCCGCCTCCGCCTGACGGAACTTGCCGGGCGTCGGCAGATCCTTCGGCGGCGCCTTCTTCACGGCGTCGCGGATGGTGATCCAGCCGCCCTTGGCGCCCGGCACCGCGCCTTCGATCAGGATCAGGCCGCGCTCCACATCGGTCTGCACGACCTTGAGGTTGAGCGTGGTGACGCGCTCGACACCCATGTGGCCGGGCATCTTCTTGTTCTTGAAGGTCTTGCCGGGGTCCTGGCGGCCGCCGGTCGAACCGATCGAGCGATGCGAAACCGACACGCCGTGCGAGGCACGCAAGCCGCCGAAATTCCAGCGCTTCATGCCGCCCGCAAAGCCCTTGCCGATCGAGGTGCCGGTAACATCGACATACTGACCCGGCACGAAGTGGTCGGCGGTGATCTCGGCGCCGACCGGGATCAGCGCGTCTTCGCTCACGCGAAACTCGGCCACCTTGCGCTTCGGCTCGACCTTGGCGATGGCGAAGTTGCCGCGCTCGGCCTTGGTGACGTTCTTGACCTTGCGGGTGCCGGAGCCGAGCTGCAGCGCCACGTAGCCGTTCTTCTCCATCGTGCGATGGGCGACGACCTGGCAATTGGCCAGCCGCAGCACCGTCACCGGCACATGCGCGCCGGCATCGGTGAAGACCCGGCTCATCCCTATTTTTTGTGCGATCACACCGGAACGCATGGAAGTGTCCTCGATTCCTAAAAGCAGCGGCTCAGAGCTTGATCTCGACGTCGACACCGGCGGCCAGATCGAGCTTCATCAGCGCGTCCACCGTCTGCGGCGTCGGATCGACGATATCGAGCAGGCGCTTGTGCGTGCGCATTTCGAACTGCTCGCGGCTCTTCTTGTCGACGTGCGGCGACCGGTTGACCGTGAACTTCTCGATCTTGGTCGGCAGCGGGATCGGTCCGCGCACCTGCGCGCCGGTGCGCTTCGCCGTATTGACGATTTCGCGCGTCGACGTGTCGAGGATGCGGTGATCGAACGCCTTGAGCCGGATGCGGATGTTCTGGCCGTTCATTGTCGGTCTTTCTCGTCGCGGTCGCGATCAGTTAGGGGCGAACAGTGAGTAGCGAATGGCGAATAGAAAACCATTCGCTACTCCCCATTCGCTATTCGCTTACTCGATGATGCTCGCGACGACGCCGGCACCGACGGTGCGGCCGCCCTCGCGGATCGCGAAGCGCAGTTTTTCTTCCATCGCGATCGGCACGATCAGGTGCACTTCCATCGTGATGTTGTCGCCCGGCATCACCATTTCGGTGCCTTCGGGCAGATGCACCATGCCGGTCACGTCGGTGGTGCGGAAGTAGAACTGCG
>JAXDNY010000144.1:0-55251 GCA_034669145.1 Hyphomicrobiales bacterium | reverse complement strand
CCCTGTATTGATCGGACAGCCCAAATCCGGTCATGATTCGGGCCAGGATTCGGGGCCGCGTATTGGAGTTGACGATGCCGCGCCTGTTCGTCGGTCTGGAAATTCCACGCGAGGTCGCCCAGGCGTTGTCGTTGCTGCGGGGCGGGTTGCCGGGTGCGCGCTGGATCGACCCGGAAAACTATCACATCACGCTGCGCTTCATCGGCGACATCGACGATCGCCTGGCGCATGACATTGCATCGCTGCTCGACGGCGTGAAGCGGCGCAGCTTCGATGTGCGCTTCGGCGAGCTGGCGGCGTTCGGCGGGCGCAAGCCGCGCGCGATCGTCGTCAGCGTCGAGCCGATCCAGCCGCTGATCGAGCTGCAATCCGAACTCGAACGGCTGATGCAGCGCCTCGGGCTGGAGCCGGAAGGACGCAAGTTCACCCCGCATGTGACGCTCGCGCGTCTGCGCGATGCGTCGAGCCGCGATGTCGCCGATTATCTTTCCACGCGCGGGCCGCTGTTCGGCTCGTCCTTCAAGGTGTCGCGCTTCGTGCTGTTCTCGGCGCGCGCCTCGGTCGGCGGCGGGCCGTACGTGGTCGAGGCGGATTATCCGCTGGCGGCGTAACAGGAGTCCGTGATGGCACAGAAACTCTCCGGCGATGCCCGCAAGGCCGCGCTCGCCAAGCTCACCGGCTGGAGCGACGTCGCGGGGCGCGATGCGATCACCAGGAAGTTCACGTTCAGGGATTTCAACGAAGCTTTCGGCTTCATGACGCGCGCCGCGCTGATCGCGGAGAAAATGGATCACCATCCCGAGTGGTTCAACGTCTACAAGACCGTCGAGGTCACGCTCTCGACGCACGACGCGGGCGGCGTGACGGAACTCGATGTGAAGCTTGCGGGTGCGATGGACAAGATCGCAACGCAGACCTCATCCTGAGGAGGCCGCCAACGGGTCCGCGCGAAACGCGGCCCGATGATAAACTTAGCGGCCGTCTCGAAGGATGGCGTCATGCACCGAGCGTGCGGCCATTCTTCGGGACGCGCTTCGCGCTCCTAGGATGAGGTCTGTGTTATTCATGCCTTGCCCGCGCCCATTTCGCCTCCCATCTTGGAGCGAACTTCGGGAGGGACCCTATGACATTCGCCCGCGCGGCCACCTGGAACGAGGCCGATTTTGATAGCCCCGATGCCGACCGGATGGCGCGCGACGAGGAGACGGTGCGGCGCGCGTTCCGGCGCAAGGCGCGCAAGCTCGCCGCGCGGCTCCCGTTCGCCGAGGATTTGCTCGCCGCCTATTACTGCGCGTTCGACCGTGACACGCCGATGCAGGTGAAAGCCGCGCTGCTCGGCGCGCTCGCCTACTTCGTGCTGCCGTTCGACGTGGTGCCCGACATGCTGCCGATGCTCGGCTTCGCGGACGATGCCGCCGTGCTGGCAACCGCGTTGCGGCTGGTCGCAAGCCATCTGCGGCCGGAACACCGTGAGGCGGCAAAGAGGGCGCTGGCGCGGCTGTAAGCTTCCGCGGTTGCCGCCATCTGATTCTTGATCTACGCAAGCGCGGACGGGCCTTTTTAACCGGGCACAGCATGTTAAGCCGACATACGATGGCGCAATCCACCGTGGCGATGCGGCGTTGGCGCCTTTCCGCCATGCTAACGCTCGCCGCGATGGCCGCACTGACGGCGTTGACCGCCGACGCCGTCGCTCAAAGGGCGCGCCCCGCGCCACCGCCCAAAGAGGCGACCGCGCCGCGCGAGGCCGGTGAGCCGATCATGGCGATCGTGTCGATCAAGTCCCAGCAGGTCACGTTCTACGACGCCGACGGCTGGATCCTGCGCGCGCCGGTGTCGACCGGCACCAAGGAACGCGAGACGCCGGCCGGCGTCTTCGCCGTCGTCGAGCGGAAAGAGGACCACCGCTCGAACATGTATGACGATGCGCATATGCCGCACATGCAGCGCATCACCTGGAACGGCATCGCGCTGCACGGCGGGCCGCTGCCCGGCTATGCGGCCTCGCACGGCTGCGTGCGGATGCCGTTCGGCTTTGCCGAAAGGCTGTTCAACAAGACGCGGATCGGGATGCGGGTGATCATCGCGCCGAACGACGCAGTGCCGGTCGAGTTCTCCCACGCGGCGCTTTTTGCGCCAAATGCGGAGGCCCTGGCGGCTGCGCCGGTCCGCGCCGAGACGCTCGTGCGCGAGGCCGTGGAGGCCGCCCGGGCGGCCGACGAGGCGAAGAAAGCGGCAGCGACCGCAGTGCGCGAGGCGGCATCGCTTAACGCCTCGCTCCGCAAGCTGGAACAGCTCAAGGCCCGCGCCGACGCCGAGCTCGCGCGCGCCGAGAAGGCACTTGCAGCCGCAAACACGGATCAGGCGAGAGCGCGGGCCGAGGAGGCAAAGCAGAAAGCCGCAGCCAAGGCGGCGGAAGCGGCGACGCAGCTCGAGACCGCCAAGGCCGACGCGAAGGCAAAGCCCGACGCCGCCGCCGTCAAGGAGGCCGCCAAGGCGGCCGAGATCAAAAAGGCCGCCACCGCAAAGGCGGCACTCGACGCGAAGCTCGCGCTGGAGCCGGTCTCGATCTACATCAGCCGCGCGACGCAGAAGCTCTACGTGCGGCGCAACACGCACAAGCCGGCCCCGGATGGGGGCGGCGAGGTGTTCGATTCGTCGATCGAGGTTCCGATCGCGATCCGCGATCCCTTCAGGCCGATCGGTACGCACGTGTTCACGGCGGTCGCAAGCGACCGCGCGGGCCTGCGCTGGACCGCGGTCACGATCGACGGGGACGACGCCAAGAATGCGCTCGACCGCATCACCATCCCGAAGGACGTGCTCGACCGGATCGCGCCGACTGCGTTGCCGCGATCCTCGATCGTCATCTCGGACGAGCCGCTGAGCGAGGAAACGAACTACCGCACCGAGTTCGTCGCGGTGCTGAGCAACCAGCCGCAAGGCGGCTTCATCACGCGCGAGCGTACGACCGACATTGCGGTGGCCGACCCATACGACGACGGCTCCTGGTTTTTCCAACGCGGAAGGGGCACTCAGTCCGGCAATTCTCCCCAGCGCGGCTGGGGGAGCTGGGGCGCCCAACCTGATTCCCAGCGCGGCCGAGGCCCTCAAACGGGTTCCCAGCGCGGCGGGGGCTCCCTGTTTGACAATTCGGGTTGGCCCAACCAGCGATATCTTCGTCGCGAGGAATAGGCTGTGATCGGCGCGGCGCGCTACGGCCGCAAGATCACCTTGCCCAGTGCACGAGTTCGGCCATGTTGGCCTGATGGCCTGCTTTGTCGCGCTCGATGAACGCGCCGCCTACGCCGTCTGGCGCCCCTTCAGGAAGGTGCGCGCGCGGTTGATGGTGCGGGCCTTCAGATCGGCCGGCTCCTTCCATGGATACACCGTGATCTCTGCGTTCGGGCAGAGCGAGGCGATCTCGATCGAGGTCTGCATCGGATGCGCCGGCACGTCGTCCGGCAGCACCAGCATCGGCGTCTGGCACGACTTCGCGAATTCGCGCGACACGCTGTACACGAACTCCGGCCGCACCCGGTAAAGATTGTGCAGGTACTTCTCGATCGTCTCCATCGTGACGTCGGGCCGGCGCTCGCGCATCTCCTTCGCCCAGACCGTCGTGCCGGCGTTGTACATGTAGTCCGGATGCTGCGAATGATGCCCGACCGGCTGGCTCAGGACCGCGGCGACGACGCGCTGCGGTGCGCGCTCCATCAGCTTCATCGCGAACGGGCCGCCGATGCAGTTGCCGAAGAAAAGAAACTTGTCGATGCCGAGATGGTCCATCACGCCGAGCTGATCGGTCGCGAACGCGCCCCAGGGATCGTCGACCGGCACCGGGCCGGTGGACTCGCCACCGCTGGCGTTGCGCTGGTCCATGGTGATCACGCGGAAATCGCCTCTGAACTCCTCCGGGATGTTGATCACCGCACGCGCCCAGACGGCCATGGCCGAGTTCAGCCCGCCGCCGGGCGTCGCCAGCAGCGGGAAGCCTGAGCCGATCTCGGCGTAGCGGATGCGGACGCCTCCCTTCTCGTAGAATCCGACCTTGGCGCCCGTCGGCAACCCCACAACGGCCCCGGCCGGCTGTGCCTGCGCGAACACTTGCGGCGCGACGCTTGCCGCCGCTGCGGCAGCGCCGGTTGCAAGAACGGTGCGTCGGCTCGAATCGATCATCGGCTCCCTCCCTTGTCGCTGCACGCGCGCGATTTGGTTGTACCATGGATTAAGCCAGTTGGGTCACGGCCGCAAAATCACCTTGCCCATCACCTGACGCGCTGCGATCGCCTTAAGGGCGGCGGGCGTATCCTTGAGCGGATAAACCGCGTGCACATGCGCCGAGATCTTGCCCGCGTCGGCCCAGCGCACGAGCTCCGCCATGTTGGCCTGATGACCTGCTTTGTCGCGCTCGATGAATGCGCCCCAGAACACCCCGACGATGTCGCAACCCTTGAGCAGCGCGAGGTTGAGCGGAATCTTCGGAATTTCGCCGGCCGCAAATCCGATCACAAGAAACCGCCCCTGCCACGCGATCGAGCGTAGCGCGGCTTCGGCATACGGCCCGCCGACCGGATCGTAGATCACGTCGGCGCCTTTGCCGGCGGTGACACGGCGCAGCCCTTCCTTCACATCTTCCTTGGCGTAATTGATGACGTCGTCGGCGCCGCGCTCGCGGCAGAACGCGAGCTTGTCGTCGGATGACGCACACGCGATCACGCGCGCCCCCATCAGCTTGCCGATCTCGATTGCGGCGAGCCCCGTGCCGCCCGAGGCGCCGAGCACCGCGAGGGTCTCGCCGGATTTCAGATGAGCGCGGTCCTTCAGGGCGTGCAGCGTGGTGCCATAGATCACCGTGATGCCGGCGGCGCGGTCGAAGTCGAGCGTGTCGGGGATCTTGACCACGCGCTGCGCGCCGAGCGCGATCTTCTCGCGCGCCGCGCCGAAGCCACCATAGCCGAGCACGCGGTCGCCCGGCGAAAGATTCGTCACGCCCGCGCCGACGCTCTCGATGACGCCGGCGAATTCGGACGCGGGCGAGAACGGGAACGGCGGCTTCATCTGGTACTTGCCGGCGATCAGCAGCGTGTCGAAGAAATTGAGCGCCGCGGCATGAATCGCGACGACCACTTCGCCGGAACCGGGGGCGGGATCGGGCAGGTCGGCAAATTCGAGATCGTCGGGGCCGCCGAAGCGGTGGCAGAGGATGGCTTTCATGGTGGACTTTGCATTCGGGGGAACAACGCACCTTAAGGGGCCGGAATAGCGCCGTCACGCTCCCGAAAGCTGCGCACGGCCGGTCTTGGTGACTTCACATTGCCGATTTCCCCCGTTATTTCTATGACTTCCGGGGCGTTGGGGTGAGGCGGGAGGCCCGATGACGACAATTCGCGCGTATCGATCGATTCCGCTTGCGCTCGCGGCGGCGGTGGGCCTGTTCACGGTCGCGTCGGCGCAGCAGAGCCCGCCGGCGAAGCAGGCGAAGCCCGCCACCAAGTCGGAGCCGAAGTCGGAGGCGAAGTCACCGCAGACGAAGCAGACGAAGCAGGCCGCGCCGGGCCCTGCCGGCGGCGCGCAGCCGACCCTGCTCGGCCAGTTCGGCGACTGGGGCGCCTATACGGCCTCGAACGCGGGCAAGAAGCTGTGTTACGCGCTGGCGAAGCCCTCATCGTCGGCGACCGAGCCGAGCCGGCCGCGCGATCCGGCCTATGTGTTCATCTCCACGCGGCCGAGCGAGAACGTGCGCAACGAGATATCGATCATCATTGGGTACCCGTTCAAGCCGGGCTCCGAGGCGACGGTCGACATCGGTTCGGCGAAATACGCGATGTACACGCAGGCCGACGGCGCGTGGATCAAGAATGCCGCCGAGGAGGCCCGCATGGTGGACACGATGCGCAAAGGCTCCGACATGGTGGTGGCGGGCGAATCCGGCCGCGGCACCAAGTCGACCGACCGTTACGCGCTCAAGGGACTGTCGCAGGCGCTCGATCGCGTCGCGCAGGAGTGCAAATAGGTTGCAATCACGGGGCCTGAAGCCCCACATGCGCCTTAGATGACGACCGTTCTCCAAACCGAT
Source organism: Hyphomicrobiales bacterium (assembly GCA_034669145.1). Taxonomy (GTDB): domain Bacteria; phylum Pseudomonadota; class Alphaproteobacteria; order Rhizobiales; family Xanthobacteraceae; genus PALSA-894. The sequence goes on along the minus strand of JAXDNY010000144.1, from coordinate 49,172 downwards.
CCGCCGCGCGGCCTCGTGCTCGAAAAGACCGCGCTGGAGCGTTACGTGCCGCCCGCGAAGCCCTCGCTGGTCGGCCTGTCGCGCGCGGCGCTCGCCGACGCGCTCGGCGACATCGGCGTGCCCGAGCGTCAGCGCAAGATGCGCGTACAGCAGCTTTGGAACTGGATCTATGTGCGCGGCGTGACGCGCTTTACCGCCATGACCAGCGTATCGAAGGACCTGCGCGTGGCGCTCGATGAGCGCTTCACGCTGGAGCGGCCGGAGGTCGTCGCCGAGCAGGTCTCGGTCGACGGCGCGCGCAAATGGCTGCTACGGCTGCCCGGCGAGCATGAAGGCGAACGGCCGCACGAGGTCGAGTGCGTCTACATTCCGGACGCCGGGCGTGCGACGCTGTGCGTGTCGAGCCAGGTCGGCTGCACGCTCACCTGCTCGTTCTGCCACACCGGCACGCAGCGCCTCGTGCGCAATCTCACGCCGGGCGAAATCGTCGGACAGGTGATGGTCGCGCGTGACCGGCTCGGCGACTGGCCGGGTGGCACGCCGCCCGAGGGGGCCATCGTCCCCACCGATGGCGGGCGCCTGGTGACCAACATCGTCATGATGGGCATGGGCGAGCCGCTTTATAATTTCGAAGCGGTGCGCGACGCGCTGCTGATCGTGTCGGATGGCGACGGCATCGGCATCTCCAAGCGCCGCATCACGCTCTCGACCTCGGGCGTGGTGCCGAACATCGCGCGCGCGGGCGATGAGATCGGCACCATGCTGGCAATCTCGCTGCATGCGGTGCGCGACGAACTGCGCGACGAGCTGGTGCCGCTGAACCGCAAATACCCGATCGCCGAACTGCTCGATGCCTGCCGCAATTATCCCGGCGTCTCGAATGCGAAGCGCATCACCTTCGAATACGTGATGCTCAAGGACGTGAACGACTCGCTGGCCGATGCCAAGACGCTGGTGAAGCTGCTCAAGGGCATTCCAGCCAAGATCAACCTGATCCCGTTCAATCCATGGCCGGGCACGCGCTACGAATGCTCGGAGTGGGAGCAGATCGAGAAGTTCTCCGAATACATTTTCAACGCCGGGTATTCGTCGCCGGTGCGCACGCCGCGCGGGCGCGACATCCTCGCGGCCTGCGGCCAGCTCAAGAGCGCGACCGAGAAACTCTCCGCGCGCGAGCGCCTGGCGCTGCGCGCGATGGCGATGACGGATTGAGCGATGGACGCCGTTCTGCGCCTTCTGCTGCGTTTCATCCTCGTGCCGCTCGGCTATCTGGCGGCGGTGACGGTCGGCACCGGCGTGCTGGTGCTCGGCTCTTGGAAAACCGGCACCATGATGCTGAGTGAGAATCCCGATACCGCGACCGCCGGATTCTTCGCCACACTGATTGCCGGTCCGGTGATGTTCGTCGTGATTGCCTCCACGATGTGGTTGCCGGCCGCGGTCGGCATTCTGATCTCGGAGGCGTTCGCGATCCGCAGTTGGATCTTCCACGCGCTCAACGGCGCGATCTCGGGTTGGATCGGCTGGCAGACGTTTTCGTCTTTCGATGCGTCCACCGCGCCGATGAACGAGACGACGTTCATTTTCGGTGCCGGGCTCGCGGGCGGCTTCGCCTACTGGGCGGTGGCGGGCTGGAGCGCGGGCTTCTGGAAGCCGGTGTTCAGGCGACCGGCGGCACGTGTCCCGGACGCGGTGCAGCGTGAAACGGTGCACCGCTGATCCGGGACCCCGGTTGCTTTCTGCTTGATCAAAAGCAACCGGGGTCCCGGGTCTGCAGCGCACCACCATAAGGCCGCTACGCGGCCGTCTAAGAACGCCGACGCATTCGCGTCGGCTATGGTGCTGCGCTGCGCCCGGGACGCAGCGTCAATCCGCCCGCGCAAACAAAAGCCTGACGGCGAACGCGCCCATCAGCCCGGCGAACAGATAATCGACCCCGCGCATCACACGCGGCGAGCGGCGGATCGCGCCGGTGAAGCGCTCGGCGGCGAGGATCAGCACGAGGCAGATCGGAATGCCGAGCCCGATGAAGTAGAGGCCGAGGAACATCAGTTTGCCGCCGGCATGCGGATCGCTCGCCGAGACGAATTGCGGCAGGAACGTCAGGAAGAACATGATGATCTTCGGATTGAGCAGATTGATCCCGACGCCCATCAGGAACACCTGACCGAGCGGCCGCGGCGCGCTCGCTCCGGGCGCGAGTGTGAGCGCTGAGCCGCGCCGCAAGGCATCGAACGCGAGCCACGCGAGATACGCGCAGCCCGCGATCTTGAGCACGCCGAACGCGGTCGCCGAGTGCGCCAGCAGCGCCGAAAGCCCGAATGCCGCCAGCATGGTGTGAACGACGAGACCGGTCGAGGCGCCGAGAAACGCCGCGATGCCGCGTGCGCGGCCGCCGGTCAGCGTCTGCCCGAGAAACAGCGTCATGTCCGGACCGGGCGTGAGAATGAGGATCGCAGCGGCGGCCGTATAGGCGAGCATGACCGCAAGGTCGGGCAGGAACGTCATGATCTCCTCGCAAAATCGAGCGCCTGTTCGAGGCGGTCGTTGCCCCAAAACAATTCGCCGCGCGCGATGAAGTTCGGTGCGCCGAAGATGCCGAGGCGCTGCGCCTCCTCGGTCTCGGCGCGCAGTCTGCTTTTGATCTCGTCGGACTGGGCGCGCGCCAGCGCGGCCGTGCTGTCGTGGCCGAGTGTTTGCACGATCTCGGCGACAACGGCGGGATCGCCGATGTTGCGCCCTTCGGCGAACTCGGCGCGATAGACGGCGCGCGAGAAATCCTCGCCCCAGCCCTCCGCCAACCCGACAAGGGCGACGCGCGCTGCCAGCAGCGTGTTCTGCGGAAACGGCTCCGGCAGCGCAAACGCGAGCCCGAGCTCACCGCATTGGCGTTCGCAGTCGCGCACCATGTAGCGGCCCTTGGCGGGATAGAGATTGAACGGCGAGGTGTCCCAGCCCTGCGCCTTGAAAATCGGGCCGAGCAGGAACGGCCGCCAGCGCACCGTGACGTCCGCCGCCTTGGCGACCGGCGCGATGCGCAGCGCGGTGATGTAGGAATAGCTCGACGCGAACTCGTAGAAGAAGTCGATCTCAGGCATGCGTTACCCTAGCGGAATTGCCTGCGGCGTGCAGGCTCTTTCCATGATTGGCTCTCTCCGCTAGACCGCAACCCATGAATCGGACGGGACTTGTCATCGCGCTCACCATCGGCGCGTGTGTCGGCGTTGTGTTCGGCGTCTATTCGCAGCTCGACATCGCGGTGTCGCGCCTTTTTTTCAATGAGACGTATCGGGTCTTTCCGCTGCAATACAGCCTCGTGTCGCGCCACCTGCGCGACGTGTTCACGTGGGTCGTCGCACTGCTGGTGGCGCCCGCGTTCATCGCGCTCGCGCTGAAGATCATCCTGCCGCGGCGCCGCATGCCGATCGCGGCGCGCGCTTGCCTGTTCCTGATCGCCACGCTCGCGCTCGGCCCCGGCCTGATGGCCAACGTCATCCTCAAGGATCACTGGCACCGCCCGCGCCCGCCGGAAATCACCGAGTTCTATGGCATGGAAAAGTTCATGCCGTGGTGGGATCCGCGCGGCGCCTGCGACCGCAACTGCTCGTTCGTGGCGGGCGAAGGCGCGGGCGGGTTCTGGACGCTCGCGCCCGCGGCGCTCGCGCCACCCGCCTGGCGCGCGGCCGCTTACGGCGCGGCGCTGCTGTTCGGCACAGCGGCCGGCGCCCAGCGGCTGACCGGCGGCGCGCACTTCTTCTCCGACGTGATGTTCTCCGGGGTCTTTACGTTCCTCATCATCTGGGCCGTCCACGGTGTGATCTACCGCTGGCGCACGCGGCTGACCGACGCGCAGGTCGAGGAGTGGATCGAAAGCATCGCGCCCGCGCGGCTGATCGCCCGCCTTCGCGGGCCTTGAGCTTCATCCCATTCCCCCTATAGTCCGCGCGCAATTTGCTCCTCTGGCGGAATGTCCATGGCTAAATCCGACGTGAAAAAAGTCGTGCTCGCCTATTCGGGCGGGCTCGACACCTCGATCATCCTGAAATGGCTGCAGCAGACCTACCGCGCCGAGGTCGTGACGTTCACGGCCGATCTCGGGCAGGGCGAGGAGCTCGAGCCCGCGCGCGCGAAAGCCGTCTTGCTCGGCATCAAGCCGGAGAACATCTTCATCGAGGACCTGCGCGAGGAGTTCGTGCGCGACTACGTGTTTCCGATGTTTCGCGCCAACACGGTCTACGAGGGGCAGTATCTGCTCGGCACCTCGATCGCGCGGCCGCTGATTGCCAAGAAGCAGATCGAGATCGCCGAGAAAGTCGGCGCGGATGCTGTGGCGCATGGCGCGACCGGCAAGGGCAACGACCAGGTGCGCTTCGAGCTGGCTTATTATGCGCTCAAGCCCGACGTGACCGTGATCGCGCCGTGGCGCGAATGGGATTTGACCTCGCGCACGCGGCTGATCGAGTTCGCCGAAGCGCACCAGATTCCGATCGCCAAGGACAAGCGCGGCGATGCGCCGTTCTCGGTCGACGCGAACCTGCTGCACGCCTCGTCGGAAGGCAAAGTGCTGGAAGACCCGGCCAGGGACGTGCCCGACTACGTCTACTCGCGCACCGACGATCCCGAGAGGGCGCCGGACAAGCCGACCGTCATCACGGTCGATTTCGAGCGCGGCGATGCGGTCGCGATCGACGGCAAGAAACTGTCGCCCGCGGCTTTGCTCACCAAGCTGAACGAACTCGGGAAGCTCAACGGCATCGGCCGGCTCGATCTGGTCGAGAACCGCTTCGTCGGCATGAAGTCGCGCGGCATGTACGAGACGCCCGGCGGCACGATCCTGCTCGCCGCGCACCGCGGCATCGAGCAGATCACGCTCGACCGCGGCGCCGCGCACCTCAAAGACGAGTTGATGCCGAAATATGCCGAGCTGATCTACAACGGCTTCTGGTTTTCGCCCGAGCGCGAGATGCTGCAGGCCGCGATCGACCGCTCACAGGAATTCGTCACCGGCCGTGCGCGGCTCAAGCTCTACAAAGGCAGCGTCGGCGTGATCGGGCGCGAGAGCCCGTACTCGCTCTACAATCAGGATCTCGTGACGTTCGAGGAAGGCGCGGTCGCCTACGACCATCGCGATGCGGCGGGCTTCATCAAGCTCAACGCGTTGCGCCTGCGCACGCTCGGGCAGCGCAAGCGCAAGCTGAAGCTCTGAGACGCCTCCGCGTATTACGCTCCGTCATGATTTGTTCACCATGCGGCACCGGGTCGTGCTTGACGCTGCTGCGCCTGGCGGCAATTCTGAATAGAGTCGGGGAGAGGGGGGACATCGTTGGCGGAGCAAACGATGAATGATCATCTGGCGGCTGGGCGATCGGCGAACGCCGATGCCGCAGCAATCCGCGACAATCCGGGTTCTCCATCGGACGGCAAGACGGCCAAGCCGATGCGGCCGAGCGCCGAGGCGATCCTCGCGAGCATCTCGGATGCCGTCATCGTCCTCGATAACGACTGGCGCCTGGTCTACTCCAATCCCGCGGCCGAAAGGGTCTGGGGCCGCGACGCCGACAGCTTGCTCGGCCGGACGCTGCACGAGTCGCTCCAGCTGGCGCCCGACAATCCGTTCATGACCGCGTACATGAAGTCGAAGCAGAGCGGCGAACCCCTCGCCTATGTGGGCTATTCGGAAGTCTACGGTGCGTGGGTGGACGCGCGCGGCTATCCGCATCCGGACGGCTATACGATTGTGTTCAACGCCGGCTCGAAAGAGCGGTCGATCGTGCGAATGGCGGAGACCGCGCGCGAGCGCGAGGCGACCCGTTCGATCAACCAGCGCATCTTCGATACCTCGCTCGATCTCATCCTGGTGGTCGACCGGAAGGGCGATTTTCTCCGCGTCAGTCCGAGTTCGCTCGCGATCGTCGGCTACCAGCCGGACGAAATGATCGGCCGGAGCGCGAAGGAATTCGTGCACGCCGACGATCTCGACAACACGCGCAGCAACATGCGGCTGGCGCGGCGCGGGCGGCTCCCGCGCACGTTCGAATGCCGCTACCTGCATAAAAACGGCCATCCCGTCCCGCTGGCCTGGACCGGCGTCTGGTCGGAGCCGGACGAGCGGTACTTCTTCATCGGCCGCGACATGACCGAACGGGTCACGCTCGAAAGCCAGCTACGCCAGGCGCAGAAGATGGAGGCGGTCGGCCAATTGACCGGCGGTGTCGCGCACGACTTCAACAACATCCTGACGGTCATCATCGGAATGACCGAGCTGTTGTCCGACGAGCTGGCGGGCAACGCGGCGCTTTCACCGATCGTGGCGGCGGTCGACGAGGCCGCGACCCGCGGCGCTCAGCTCACGCAACGCATGCTCGCCTTCGCGCGCAAGCAGCCGCTGCACTCGCGCGACCTCGATCTCAACGAAATCGTGTCGCGCACCGTCAAGCTGCTGGAGCGGACTCTCGGCGAGCACATCGCCGTGAAGACCGTTCTCGCGCCCGATTTGTGGACGGCGTTCGCCGATTCATCGCAGCTCGAGGACACGATCCTCAATCTGGCCGTCAATGCGCGCGATGCCATGCCGGGCGGCGGACAACTCGTCATCGAGACCGCCAACGCGGTTCTGGATGAGCAGTATGCGGCGCAGAACGTCGAGGTGACGCCCGGCGAGTACGTCTCGGTATCGATCACGGATTCCGGCAGCGGAATGTCGCCTGACGTCGTGGAGCGCGCGTTCGAGCCGTTCTTCACCACCAAGGAAGTCGGCCGCGGGACCGGGCTCGGCCTGAGCATGGTGTACGGCTTCGTCAAGCAATCGCGCGGCCACGTGAAGATCTACAGCGAGATCGGACACGGCACGCGCATCATGGTCTATCTGCCGCGCGCCGCTGCCGCGGAACGCGCGGCGGAAGAGCCGGGCGCATCGCCGCGCACCGCGCTCAGCGGCCACGAGACGATTCTGGTCGTCGAGGACAGCGACGCGGTCCGCCGCGTGGCGGTGAACATTCTGCGCGGGCTCGGCTATCAGGTCGAGGAGGCCGAGGACGGACCGAGCGCGCTCAAGGTTCTCGAGCGGCCGGAACAGATCGATCTCCTGTTCACCGACCTGATCATGCCGAACGGCATCGACGGCCAGGAATTGCTGCGGCGCGCGCGTGCGCTCCGGCCGGGGCTCAAGGCGCTGTTCACATCGGGTTATTCCGAGCAGTTCATCAAGGGCCGCGGGCCGACCGAAGCCGGAGTGGCGCTGCTGAGCAAGCCTTACCGGACCAAACAACTCGCCGAGGCCGTGCGCAACGCGCTCGAAACGCGGCCGGGATCGTAGCGCCTCGTTTGGCGCACCGCCCAATTGCGCTTACCTTGCCCGGGGGATTCCCATGCGCATCGTGGACATTCGCGAAGTAACGGCACCGATCGCCTCGTCGATCGCCAACGCCTATATCGATTTCTCCAAGATGACGCTGTCGCTGGTGGCGGTTGTCACCGACGTGAAGCGCGACGGCCGCACTGTGGTCGGCTACGGCTTCAACTCGAACGGCCGTTACGGGCAGGGTGGCCTGATCCGCGAGCGCTTCGCGCCGCGCCTCAAAGAGGCCGACCCGATGACGCTCATGAACGATGCGGGCGATAATCTCGACCCCGACCGCATCTGGGCGGCGTTGATGAAAAACGAGAAGCCTGGCGGTCACGGCGAGCGCTCGGTCGCGGTCGGCACCATCGACATGGCGGTTTGGGATGCGGTTGCCAAGATTTCCGGCAAACCGTTGTTCCGCCTGCTCGCCGAACGGCACAGGCGTGAGGCTAATCCGCGCGTCTTCGTCTATGCGGCCGGCGGCTATTACTACCCCGGCAAGGGCATCGAGCAACTTCGCGCGGAGATGCGCAGCTATCTCGACCGTGGCTACACGGTGGTCAAGATGAAGATCGGCAATGGGATCGACGAGGATCGGCCGCGCATTGAGGGCGTGTTGGCCGAGCTGGACGGCAAAGCTCGGCTTGCGGTCGACGCGAACGGGCGGCTGACGCTCGAGGACGCCATCGCCTACGCCAAGATGCTGCGCGGCTATCCGCTGTTCTGGTACGAGGAGGCGGGCGACCCGCTCGACTTCGCCCTTCAGGCGGCGCTCGCGGAGTTCTATCCCGGGCCCATGGCGACCGGCGAGAACCTGTTCTCGCATCAGGACGCGCGTAATCTTGTTCGATACGGCGGCATGCGGCCGGACCGCGATTGGCTGCAGTTCGATTGCGCACTCTCGTACGGCCTATGCGAGTACCAGCGTACGCTCGCAGCGCTCAGCATCGCCGGGTGGTCATGGAGCCGCTGCGTCCCGCATGGCGGCCATCAGATGTCGCTCAACATCGCGGCGGGCCTCGGTCTCGGCGGTAATGAAAGCTACCCGGACCTGTTCCAGCCCTACGGCGGGTTTCCCGACGGCGTAAGGGTGCAGGACAGCCACATCGTCATGCCCGAACTTCCGGGAATCGGATTTGAGGGCAAATCCGACCTGATCAGCGTCATGCGCCAGTTGGCCGATTAATCGCAATCGGGACAACGCGGCTCAAGCCGCGACCTGTTCGTCCCGCCGGGCGGGCGGCTTGGCAACCGCCATCGGGGCGGTGCGCTTCTTGGTCGAATAGTATGAGGCGTTCTGGTCGCCGCGCAGCGCCTCGCGGGTGAACTCGATCAGGTGATAGCCCATGAAGGCTGCGCCCATCATGCCGTCGATCTGTCCTTTGCGCAGCGCGTACTTGGTCATGCGCCAGAAGGATTTGCGGAAATCAGACAGCAGGCCGAGGTGGAGCAGGATACGCCACGCCATCACGGCGCCGCCGCGCAGGTTATTCCAGGTGAGCTTGCCTTTCGCCGGAGTGACCTTGCGGTTCACATAGGTGGCATCGACCTGGTAGCGGAAGCGCTCGAACAGCTTGTCGGGATCGTTGGCGTAAGCGATCGAGCGGCGCCACGTCGCCACCACCTCGTCATGGGGGCGCAGGAACACGACATTGCTCTCGTGTGAGTCGTCCTCGCGCAGGCGGCCGTCACGCGCGAGGCGATCCCACAGGGGCGTTTTGGGCAGCGCCTGCAACAGATTGATGGTGAGCATCGGAATCTGCGACAGGTCGATGAAATCCTTCAGCCGCTGCTCGGTATCGGCCGTTTCGGAATCAAGGCCCAGAATGATGCCGGAGGTGATCTCGATTCCGTAACTGTTCAGCGTCTTGATCGACTCCATCATCGGGACCGCATTGTTGTGGCCCTTGCGGATGGCGTTGAGCGCGTCGGCCTCGGGCGTCTCGATGCCGACGAACATCCCGACGAAATTCGCTTCCTTCATCAATTCGAGGATGTCGGTCTGCTTTGCAATGTTGAGCGTCGCCTCGCAGGCGAACATCACTGGGTAGGAATGCTTTTTCTGCCATTCGACGAGATGCGGCAGCATCTCCTTGGCGGCCTTGCGATTGCCGATGAAATTGTCATCGACGAAGTAAAGCGTCGCCGGCGGGTTCGGCTGCGAGAAGATGCAATCCAGCTCGGCGACGATCTGCTGCGGCGTTTTCATGCGCGGCTGCCGGCCATAGAGTCCCGGAATGTCGCAGAACTCGCACAGATAGGGGCAGCCTGACGAGAACTGCACCGTGCCGAGCAGATAGCGCCCGAACGGCACCTTGTCGTAGGCCGGAATGGGAAACTCGGTGAGCGGCAGGCGATCCTTGGTTTTGAATACCATCTGCTGCGCGGGCGGCGCCGTGCTCTCGTCGATCGCGCGGATGATCGCGTCGGTCGCATCGCCGAGCTCGCCGACATGCAGGTAGTCGAAGCCGGGGTACATCTCGGGCGACGCCGACACCGAGGGTCCGCCCAGCACCGTCACCTTGCCGGCTACCTTGGCGCGCGCCTGGATATTGCGGATCTGGTCGCCCTGGATGTGCATGCCGGTGACCAGCACCACGTCGGCCCAGGCGAAATCAGCCTCGGTGGCCGGCTTGATGTTCTCGTCGACGAAGCGGACCGGCCAGCTTTCCGGCATGTAGGCGGCGATCAGCAGCAGGCCCTGCGGCGGCATGAAGGCCTTCACGCGGTACATCAGCTTGTAGGCGTGCTGGAAGGTGCCGAACGACGGCGTGTAGCCCGGAAAAACGCACAGCACGCGACGCTTGTTCTTCACCGGCACCGGGCAATGCACATTCGCCTCGCATTCCGCCCCTGTCGTTTCGCGCGCACGCGTTCGGGGCCATCTGCGCTCATCATCCACAATCACCGGCCTCGTTCAACCGGCTATTGCGGGTGTGTTGCCGAAGCACATAGGCTGAATGCTTCGAGTTGGAGCCGGAATGGACGGGTTCCTGATCCACGCGAGCTTCGACGTTCTCGCTTGGCTTGCGGCGGGCGCGGCGGGTTACTGGCTCATCCGCACGGGCCGCGTCGCGTTTCCGGTTCCGCAACCGCTGCGTTTGACCTATCTGGCGGCCTTGGTGTTTGGCGCGGGGCTTAGCGCGGTCGTCTTCGGCAGCGCGAATCTCTGGCTCTCGGGGCTCCCGGGCATCGCGCGCTCGATCGAGGGCGCGGTGGCGGGCGCCATTGTGGCGATCGAAGTCTACAAGCGGATCGCCGGCATCACGCTGCGCACCGGCGCGCGATTCGCGCTTCCATTCGCGGTCGGGGTCGCGGTCGGCCGTGTCGGCTGCTTCCTCTCAGGTCTCGATGACTTCACGCACGGGACGCCGACCAATCTGCCCTGGGCGCATGACTTCGGCGACGGCGTGCCGCGCCACCCGGTCCAGCTCTACGAGAGTGCCACCATGGCGGCGTTCGCCGCGCTCTACACGTGGCGCGTGCTCAACCACGACCGGTTCTGGATCGACCAGGGGTTCTACCTCGCGGTCGGCGTGTACGGCCTGCAACGCTTCGTCTGGGAGTTCTTCAAGCCGTATGGACCGTTGATCGGCCCGTTCACGCTGTTTCATGTCCTCTCGGCGGCCATGTTCGCGTACGCGATCGTGATGATCGCGACGGCGCCAAAACCACAAGGCAGTCAGAATGAACGCGCCTTTGCGTAGATCGCGGCCCTACATCTTCTGGGGCCAGACGCAGTCCCTGTGCGAAACCTGTCTCGCGCTGGTGCCGGCGAAGATCGAGATCGTCGGCAACGAGGTCTGGTACGAGAAGCGCTGCCGCCAGCACGGCGTGCAATCCACGTTGCTGTCGAGCGACGCCGCCTACTGGCGCATGTGCAAGGACTACATCAAGCCGGGCGACAAGCCGCTCGCGTTCCAGAACCGCACCGAGTTCGGCTGCCCCTACGATTGCGGGCTGTGCCCCGATCACGAGCAGCATTCGTGCCTCGCACTGATCGAGATCAGCGAGCATTGCAATCTCACATGTCCGGTGTGCTTTGCGGAGTCCTCGCCGCAAAAGACGAAACACTTGGCCGTCGCGACGGTGGCGCGCATGCTCGACGCGCTGGTCGCGAGCGAGGGCGAGCCGGACCTGGTGCAGATTTCCGGCGGCGAGCCGACGCTGCATCCAGAGTTCTTTGCCATTCTGGACGAGGCGCGGTCTCGTCCGATCCGCCACGTGATGATCAATACCAACGGCCTGCGCATCGCACAGGAGCCGGATTTCGTCGCGCAGCTGGCTGAGCGCAAGCGCGGGCTTGAAATCTATCTGCAGTTCGATTCGCTTGCGCGCGACGCGCTGATGAACCTGCGCGGCGCGGACCTGCGGCGGGTGCGCCGCGAGGCGCTGGAAAATCTCGAACGGCACGGCATCTCGACCACGCTGGTGGTCACCGTGAAGCGCGGCGTCAACGACCGCGAGATCGGCGCGATCGTGAAACATGCGCTCGAATGGCGGTGCGTGCGCGGCGTCACGTTCCAGCCGGTGCAGGATGCCGGCCGCAACGAGAACTTCGACGCCAAGCGCGACCGCGTGCTGCTCTCCGACATCCGCCGCGCGGTGACCGAGGATTCCGGCGTGTTCGGCGCCGACGACATGATCCCGCTGCCCTGCAATCCGGAATCGATCTCGATCGGCTACGGCCTGCGCAACGGCAACTCGGTGCTGCCGGTCACGTCGTTCGTGCCGCGCGAGGAACTGGTCGCCGTCATGCCGAACACGATCAATTTCGAGAAGCAGCCGGTTCTCAAGGACAAGTTCATCGATTTGTTCTCGCTATCGTCCGGCCCGAACAACGCCTCGGAACGGCTGCACGAGTTCCTGTGCTGCCTGCCCAAGGTGCAGGCGCCGGCATCGCTTTCGTATGAAAATGTCTTCCGCGTCGCGATCGTGCAGTTCATGGACCGCTTCAATTTCTGTGTCGGCGGCGTGAAGCGCTCGTGCATCCATTTCGTGACGCCGAACGGACAGATCATTCCGTTCGACACCTACAACCTGTTCTATCGCAGTGGCGCGATCGACAAGATCCGCGCCACAATGAAGGCGGAAACCGTGCGATGAGCACAACGGGGGACCTGCCGCTGCGCCCCGGGAGCGGGAATACATCCTGGAAACCGGGGTGATGATGTTCTTCGGCATCTGCTTCCTGTTCCCGGGTGCCTGCTCGCTCTATTTCATCATCGCGCTGACAATCGAGAAGCGCGGAAATCCGCTGTCCGATCCCTATGTGCAGATCTTTGCGCTGTTGTGGGTCATCTGCTTTGTCATCTCGGCCGGCGGCATCGCAATGATCGTTGCGGCACGCCGGCGTCCACGGAGATCGACATGAGCGAACCGGATCGCGCGCCGCCGGCAGACCCGCCGCGCTACACGGGTGGACAGATCGCCCTGACGCTGTTCGGCGTGATCTTCCTGCTTCCCGGCCTGTGCTCGCTGCTCGTGATGGTGGGCACGGTGCCATGGGACACGAACGATCCGTTCTTTTCGATGATCGTGACGGTTTGGATTATCTGTTTGCTGATCTCGGCGGGCGGTGCGGCGATGATCTACGCAGCGCGCAAGCGCGTCACAAAGGCGAACTGATCGATTTTCTTCCCGGCAGCGATAGAGGTTAGAATCGTGAGCACGCCTGAACACTCCCGTCAGCCGGAGCGCGAACCCTACAAGGATTACTCCCTGGGCGCGGGATTGATGGTGCTCGGCGGCGCCGCGCTGCTCCTCCCGGGGATCTGCACGGTCATTTCGATTCCCTTCATGCTGGAGGTCGCATTGCGCGACGTCGGGATCTTCTTGGGTCTGGGATTCCTGTGGGCCGTTTGTCTGCTCGTCTCCTACGGCGGGTGGAGATTGATCCAGCGCGGCAGGGCCGCGCGATTAAGGACCTGACGCGATGACCTGAACTACTCATTGCCTTCCGGGCCGCGATCCCTATATTGCGCCGCAATATCGCTCCGCAGTTTTGCGTGACGAATCCTTGGAATCACACATGAATCTTCGCAACGTGGCGATCATCGCCCACGTCGACCATGGCAAGACCACGCTGGTCGATCGCCTGCTGCAGCAGTCGGGCACGTATCGGGACAACCAGCGCCAAGTCGAGCGGGCGATGGATTCCAACGACCTGGAGCGCGAGCGCGGCATCACGATTCTCGCCAAGGCGACGTCGATCCTGTGGAAGGACACGCGCATCAATATCGTCGACACGCCGGGACATGCGGATTTCGGCGGCGAGGTCGAGCGCATCCTCAATATGGTCGACGGCGCGCTGGTGCTGGTGGATGCCGCCGAGGGGCCGCTGCCGCAGACCAAGTTCGTCGTGTCGAAGGCGCTGAAGATGGGCCTGAAGCCCATCGTGGTCATCAACAAGGTCGACCGTCCGGACGCGCGTCCGGTGGAAGTCGTGAACGAGGTGTTCGACCTGTTCGCCGCGCTCGACGCCACCGACGATCAGCTCGATTTTCCGATTCTCTACGGCTCGGCGAAACAAGGCTGGATGGCGACAAGCCTCGACGGCTCGCATGACGACCGCATGCAGCCGCTGTTCGATCTGATCCTCAATCACGTCCGGCCGCCGGTGGTCGAGGAAGGTCCGTTCCGCCTGCTCGGCACGATCCTGGAGGCGAACCCCTATCTCGGGCGCATCGTCACGGGCCGCATCACGTCGGGTTCGGTGAAACCGAACCAGATCGTGAAGGTGCTCGACCACGACGGCACGCTGGTGGAAAGCGGCCGCATCATGAAGGTGCTGGCCTTCCGCGGGCTCGAGCGCGTGCCGGTCGATGAGGCGAGTGCCGGCGACATCGTCGCGCTCGCGGGGCCGAACGCGACGGTCGCCCACACGATTTGCGCACCGGAAGTCGAAACGCCGATCCCGGCGCAGCCGATCGATCCGCCGACGCTGGCGATGACGTTCCGCGTGAATGACTCGCCGCTCGCCGGCACCGAAGGCGACAAGGTCACCGGGCGCATGATCCGCGACCGGCTGTTGCGCGAAGGCGAAGGCAATGTGGCGCTGCGCGTGCGCGAGGCCGACGAGGGCGACGCCATGGAGGTCGCGGGCCGCGGCGAATTGCAGCTCGGCATCCTGATCGAGACGATGCGGCGCGAGGGCTTCGAGCTCTCCGTGTCGCGCCCCAAGGTGCTGCTGCGCCGCAACCCGGCGGGCGACCTGGAAGAGCCGCTCGAAGAGGTCGTGATCGACGTCGACGAGGAGCATTCCGGCGTCGTGGTGCAGAAGATGTCCGAGCGCAAAGCCGAACTGATCGAGATGCGGCCCTCCGGCGGGCACCGCACGCGGCTCGTGTTCTTCGCGCCGACGCGCGGGCTGATCGGCTATCAGGGCGAATTGCTGACCGACACGCGCGGCACCGCGATCATGAACCGCCTGTTCCACGGCTATACGCCGCACAAGGGCGAGATCGAGGGCCGCCGCAACGGCGTGCTGATCGCCAATGAGCAGGGCGAGGCAGTCGCCTACGCGATGTTCAAACTGGAAGACCGCGGGCCGATGATGATCGAGCCGGGGTGGAAGATCTATCGCGGCATGATCGTCGGCGAGCACACGCGCGACAACGACCTTGAGATCAATCTGCTCAAGGGCAAGCAGCTCACCAACATCCGCACCACCTCGAAGGACGAGGCGGTGCGGCTCACGCCGCCGATCCGCATGACGCTGGAGAAGGCGCTCGCCTACATCCAGGACGACGAGCTCGTCGAGGTGACGCCGAAGTCGATCCGGCTGCGCAAGAAGCTGCTCGATCCCAACGAGCGCAAGCGCGCCGAGCGGGCGAGGGAAGCCGAGACGGTGTGAGCCGCGCGGGGCCGCGTCCGTGCGTCCCAATTTGCGACAGGCGATTTGGTTCGCGGCGGCACTTTTCCCCTGCAAAGTCAAGAGTCCGGACGCCGCAACGCACCTGTGATGCAGGCGCGCCACGCTGTTCAAATCGTTAACTGTCCGTTAACAGAGGGCTTGAAACCGCCCCGCTCCGTTTGCTTGTATTCGCACATGAGCACTGTCCTCATCGAGATTCGCCGCGCCAAGCCCGCCGATGCCACCTTGGTCGCGGCGACGCACGATGCGGCCTGGAGGACAAGTTATCGCGGCATCATCCCCGGCCCCGAACTGGAAAAGTTGATCAGCCGGCGCGGCCCCGGCTGGTGGGAGAACGCCATTGCCAAGGGCAGCCGCGTTGCGCTGCTGCAGTTCGGCGATCGCGTCGCGGGCTATGCCAACTACGGACGCAATCGCGCTCGCAGCCTGTTCTATGACGGAGAGATCTACGAGCTTTATCTCTGCCCGGAATTTCAAGGGCTGGGCTTCGGCCGGAGGTTGTTCACGGCCGCGCGACGCGACCTTGCGCAAAGCGGGTTGAAGAGCCTGGTGATCTGGGCGCTCACCGACAACGAGCCGGCGGTCGGATTCTACAAGGCGCTCGGCGGCCGCGCGGTCGCGCGCTCCTCGGAGCGCTTCGGGCAGAAGAGTCTCGATAAGGTGGCGTTCGGCTGGCAGAACTGAGCTGCTAGACGGCCGGCGCCGGCAGTCCGCGAATCGCGCACGCCGCGCGCAACGTATTCACCAGCAGGCACGCGATCGTCATCGGCCCGACGCCGCCGGGCACGGGCGTGATCGCGCCCGCGACTTCTGCGGCTTCCGCGAACGCCACGTCGCCGACGATGCGGCTTTTTCCGTCCGCGCTGGCGACACGATTGATGCCGACGTCGATCACGGTCGCGCCCGGCTTGATCCAGTCGCCGCGCACTATTTCGGGTTTGCCGACCGCCGCGAACACGATATCGGCGCGACGCACGACCGCGGGAAGATCGCGCGTTCTTGAATGCGCCACCGTCACCGTCGCGTTCTCGTTCAGCAGCAACTGGATCAGCGGCTTGCCGACGATGTTGGAGCGCCCGACCACCACGGCCTCCATGCCGGCGAGCGAAGCATGCACCGTCTTCGCCAGCATGACACAGCCGAGCGGCGTACACGGCGTCAGTGCCGGCAAGCCGGTCGCGAGCCGTCCGGCGTTGACGGGATGAAAGCCGTCGACGTCCTTGGCGGGATCGATCGCGCTGAGCACTTTCTGGCGGTCGACCTGCCGCGGCAGCGGAAGCTGCACCAGAATGCCGTGCACCGCCGGGTCGGCGTTGAGCCTCGCGACCAGCGCCAGCAGATCGGCTTCGCTCACTGTCTCGAGCAAGCGATGCTCGAACGAGCGCATGCCGGCTTCCTGCGTCTGCTTGCCCTTGTTGCGCACGTACACGGTGCTCGCCGGGTTCTCGCCGACCAGCACCACCGCGAGGCCGGGCTCCAGTGCGTGCGCGGCGTGCAGGCGCTCCACCTCGGCGGCGACGCGCGCGCGCAGGTCCGTGGCGATCGCCTTGCCGTCGATGATGTGTGCCGCCATGCCTCACCCATGTCATTCCGGCCGAGCGAAGCGAGGGCCGGAATCCATAACCACCAATCGAGCGCTTCTAGCACCGTCTGTGGTTATGGGTCCCGGGCGCCTCGCCTTGCTCGGCCCCGGGACGACAGCGTCTATCCCGCGCGCGAACTTCTCCAGCGCGGCGCCGAGCGCGCACTACACCAGCAATCTCGCGAGGTTCGGGATGAGGACGGACTGGATGAAGATGATGATCAGGATGACGATGATCGGCGAGATGTCGATGCCGCCAAGGTTGGGCAGCATGTTGCGGATCGGCCGAAGCACCGGCTCGGTGATGCGATAGAGAAAATCGGCGATTGCGTGGACGACCGGGCTGCGCGTGTTGACGACATTGAACGCGATCAGCCAGCTCAGCACCGCCGCCGCGATGAGGATGTAGACGTAAAGCTGGAGCAGCAGGGAAATGAAGTTCAGCAGCTCGATCATGGCGGCAGTCTCTTAGCCCAAAGGGTTGCGCCGAACATGTAGCCGCAGCGCCGTCCGGGAACAAGGCGGAGGGTGCGCGCGCCGGGGCATTACGAGGATCGAAAACCAGCGGAGAGCTGGTGGAGCCAGGCGGGATCGAACCGCCGACCTCCTCATTGCGAACGAGGCGCTCTCCCAGCTGAGCTATGGCCCCTAAAGGACACGCAAAAACGCGAGAAATACGCTCTTGCGCGGCTCTCCAGTGTGGGCGTCATTTACGGCCGGGGGGTGGGGGTGTCAAGAACGCCATGACGGCTACGCCTGCTCCGGATAAAGCGTCACGACCGCGCTGGCGTCGAGTTCCGTGCGCCCGCTTGCGGCGAGCAGCCGGTAGAGCGTGAGTGCCTGCGCGGCCATCGGCATGGCGACGTGTTCGTCGGCCGCGGCGGCCTGCAGCATTTCGAGATCCTTGAGCACCTGGCGCACATAGCCGCGCGGCGCGAAGTCTTTCTCAATCATGCGCGGGAGCAGAACCGGCATCAGGTTCGAGCCGGCATGCCCGGGCGCGAGCGCTTGCGCGATCTTGCGCGTATCCACCCCATAGGCCTCGCCCAGCCGCAGCGCTTCGGCGAGCACGCAGTAGTTGGTCAGCACGACGGTTTGGTTGACCAGCTTGGTGGCCTGGCCGGCGCCGACGCCGCCCATGTGGGTCATCGTGCCGAGATCCCGCATCACCGGCGCGATGCGCGCGATTGCCTCGGGCGCACCGCCCGCCATGATGGCCAGCGTGCCGCTCTCCGCCGCGCCGGGTCCGCCGGATACGGGCGCGTCGACGAACTGCGCGCCGCGCGCCTGGAGTTGCTCGGCCACTCGCAGCGTCGTCTTGATCTCGGCGGTCGAATGATCGACCACGATCTTGCCTGCGATGTCGCTCGTCGCAACGCCACGGGTCCCAAGCGTCGCATCCTCCATCGCCGCCGTGTTGATCACGCAGATCAGGATGATGTCGGCCGCATTCGCCACGTCGGCTGCGCTCGGTGCGGCCCGCACGCCGCGCCGCACCGCTTCGTCCATCCGCGCGGGTCCGGGATCGTAGCCGATGACCTCGTGCCCGGTTGCGATCAGGCGCTTGGTGAAGCCGGTGCCCATCAGGCCCAGCCCGATGAAGCCGATGCGCTCGTTCATGGCATACCCCTTATGCGCGCGGTCGACGGAAGCGCGATCATGATCCGATTCAACCGGAATATGGTTTAGTGTCTGCTTCGCCGATGAGCATAGCCCAACCCGACTCCGTCCTGCATCACCGGCCGTTCGTGCTGTTCTGGTTCGCGCGCCTGTCGGTGACGGGGAGCTACCAGATGCTCATCGTCGCGGTGGGCTGGCAGCTTTACGCGCTGACCAATGATCCATTCGATCTCGGGCTGGTCGGGCTGATCCAGTTCGTTCCCGCGATGCTCCTGTTCCTCGTGGTCGGGCAGGTCACCGACCGTTACGACCGCCGCCTGCTGCTGATCGGTTGCCAGATGATCGAGGCGGTCGCGGCCGCGACCCTGCTCGTCGCGGTGCTGACCGGCGCGATCTCGCGCGAACTGATCCTTGTGACGGCATTCATCCTCGGCATCGCGCGCGCCTTCGAGGTGACGGTGATGCAGATCATCGTCCCGAGCCTCGTGCCGCTGCCGCTGGTGCCGCGCGCGGTCGCGGCCTCCGCGACCGCGAACCAGACCGCGACCATTGCGGGTCCGGCGCTCGGCGGATTTCTTTACGCGGCGGGTCCATCCATTGTGTACGGCATCTGCCTCGCGCTGTTCGCCGCCGCGGCGCTGCTCACTTTGATGATCCGCGTCGAACGCATGGCGCCGTCGCGTGAGCCGCTCACGCTGCAAACCTTCTTCGCGGGCTTTGCCTTCATCCGCCGCAGTCCCGCGATCTTCGGCGTCATCTCGCTCGACTTGTTCGCTGTGCTGCTGGGCGGCGTGACCGCGCTGCTTCCGGTGTTCGCACGCGACGTATTTGCGGCCGGCCCGTGGGGACTGGGCCTGTTGCGCGCGGCGCCCGCCGTCGGCGCGCTCACGATGGCGCTCGTGCTGACGCGCTGGCCGATCGAGCGCAGCGCCGGAAAGATGATGTTCGCGGCCGTCGCGGGCTTCGGGCTGTCGACGGTGGTGTTCGCATCGACCAGCGTGTTCGCCGTGGCGCTTGCGGCGCTCGCGGTGCTTGGCGCCTCCGACATGGTGAGCGTCGTGATCCGCATGACGCTGGTGCAGCTCGGCACGCCCG
The DNA here is from genome assembly GCA_034669145.1 of Hyphomicrobiales bacterium. Lineage (GTDB taxonomy): Bacteria > Pseudomonadota > Alphaproteobacteria > Rhizobiales > Xanthobacteraceae > PALSA-894. The sequence goes on along the minus strand of JAXDNY010000144.1, from coordinate 29,657 downwards.
ATGACGTGCGCGGCCGGGTGACGGCGGTGAACGGCCTCTTCATCGGCGCGTCGAATCAGCTCGGCGAATTCCGCGCCGGCGCGATGGCATCGCTTGTGGGCGCGGTGCCGGCCGTGCTGATCGGCGGCATCGGCACGCTCGTCATCGCGCTGATCTGGACGAAGCTGTTTCCGGAGCTGTGGCGCGCGGACCGGATGGACGCACCACAGAACTGAAAGCGGTTCGATCAGACGAGTTCGCGCTTGAGTGCACGATTGACGGCAGCCGGCTCGTGTTTGATGACCATGAGGAGCACACGGGCAGGACCGTCGGGCCGCTTACGATGCTGCTCCCAATCGCGCAGGGTGCCCGGCGCGATGCCGAATTTCGACGCGAATGTCGATTGGCTCAGTCCGAGCGATTTGCGTATCGACTGCACATCGATATCGACGGGAAGATGAACGCGATAGGTCGAAGGATCGGCCTTGCCGCGTGCGATTTGTCTTGCTTCTTTTGCGGCTGCGATCAGCCGCTTGCCAAGGCTGCTCATTGCCTTCTCCTCATTCTTTGCGCGATCATGCGCCGCATTCCAGCACGATAGTCGTCGGCAATCGCGGATAGCTCTTTCTTCAAGGCGTTCTGCTCGGCCTTTGACAAATCTGCCCGCTCACCTTTGTTGATCACCGCAAGCATGAAGACCGGTATGTCGGGCGCAGCGAAGTAGGTCACGATACGGTATCCGCCCGACTTGCCTTTTCCGCGCCCGGCGAAACGGATTTTGCGGGCGCCGCCCGTGCCCGGCATGATCGAGCCCGCGGTCGGATTCCCCGCGATGAAGTCGACGATCTCGAACCGCTCGTCCTCCGGAATGCCCGCCGCCGCGGCATCACTGATGAACGCGGACGTTTCGATGATCGCGTGCATTTCGTCTATATACGGCTTAGCCGTATAGACGTCAAGCCTGATGGGAGGCTACTCCGCGGCCGCGAGCTGCTGCGGCTGGCCGACCCTCAGCCAATGGTCGAGGAAATCCGACAGCCAGGCGCGGATGCCGTGGTCGTACACCGGACGGTCGGCGAAATGTTCGTGCCGCTGCTTGGCGCCGGGCAATTCCATGCGGGCGTGCCCCCGCGTGGTCCAGCGGCACATCATCGCGTGCGTGACCTCGGCGTGGAACTGGATCGCGAAACCCGAGCCGGCGCGGAAGGCCTGTGTGCGGAAAATGTCGCCTTCCGCCAGCAACTCCGTGCCGCGCGGCAGATCGAAGCCCTCGCGATGCCATTGGTACTGGCACGCGGGCCAGTCGCAGATCGCGCGCCCCGCCGGTGTCGGCCGCACCGGATAGTAGCCGACCTCGGCCTTCCCCTCCGGGTGCGTGAACACGCGCTCGCCGAGCTGCTTTGCCAGCATCTGCGCGCCGAGGCAGATGCCGAGATACGGCTTGTTCTCGCGCAGTGGTACGCCGATCCAGTCGATCTCGGCCTTGATGAAGTCGTCCGGATCGTTGGCGCTTTGCGGGCCGCCGAAAATCACCGCGCCGGCATGCTCCGCCATCGTGGCGGGGAGAGGATCGCCGAAGCGCGGCCGGCGGATGTCGAGCTCATAGCCGCGCTGCCGGAGCGCGTAACCGACGCGACCGGGCGTCGATTGCTCCTGGTGCAGGACGATGAGGATTTTTTCAGTCATGGCGTTAAAGGGTTCAGCCGAAGCCCTATTCAACTCCTAACGGATTAACAGGCAATTTCAATGCCATTACGGCTTCGTCTTGCGCCAGCCATCCGCGCGCCGTCCGCGGTTGCGCTGGTAGGATTCGAGCGTCCGCAGCACCATGGAGCGTGGCAGGAAGCGCGGCAGCAGGGTCACGATCTTGTTGCCGACGCCCGGAATGACGACGCGCTTGCCCGCCATGAAGCCGTCATAGCCGGCCTGCGCGACTTGGTCGGCCGTGCGCGCAAGCAGCGGCGAGGGCGGCGCGGTATCGACGCCGGCGCGCATCTGGAATTCGGTTTTGACCGGTCCGGGGCAGAGCACGGTGACGCGCACGCCGAGGGGGCTAAGCTCGCGCGACAGCGCCTCGGTAAACGACAGCACATAGGCCTTGGAGGCGTAATAGACCGCCATCCCGGGGCCGGGCATAAACCCCGCGACCGAGGCGACATTAAGAATGCCGCCCTTGTGCTTCACGATGCCGTCGATCCAGCGCAGCGACAGGTCGGTCAGCGCGCGTACGTTGAGATCGATCATCGCGAGCTGCTCGGCGCGGTCGACTTCGGCCGCCGGGCCGTGCAACCCGAAGCCCGCATTGTTGACGACGATCGCGGGTTCGAGGCCGCGCCCGAGCAGTTCGTGGGCGATGCGCGCCGGAGCGTCGGAGCGCTGCAGGTCGGCGGGGATGACATGTGGCTTGTACTTGGCCGACACCGCCAGTTCGTTCGCGAGCAGGACCATTTCCTTTTCGCGCCGTGCCACCAGCGCCACTTCGTGGCCATTGCGGGCGAACACGCGCGCGAGCGCAGCCCCGATTCCCACGGACGCGCCGGTGATCACCGTCACGGGCTTGAAGATAGACGTCGCCATCGGCCCCCGCTTTGCGTCAACTCTCTCGTCAATTCTCTTGGGCGCCGCTGCTGTCCGCCGTTTCGCCGGCAACGCGACGGCGGAGCGCAATGCGGTCGCGCGAGGAAACCCCCAGCAGATCGGCCACGCGCCACATCAGGTTATCCTCGAATTCGTTGACGCGCCCGTCCGCGAAGATCATTTCCCACATCATCTCGACGATACCGAGGCGGCCCGCCTCATCGAGCGTGCGGTTGATCAGGCTGGTGAACCGATAGAGGTCGACCGCCTCGTTTTCGGCCAACGTGCTGACGTCGATCAGTTCCTCGGTCGCGGCATCATCCAGCGCGAACCGTGACTTGAGCAGCGCATGCAGCTTCTCGCGCTCGCTTCCCGTCATGTTGCCGTCGATGGTCGAGGCGTGGATCAGCAGCGCGGCGGCCGCGAGGCGATAGTCGTTTTGTTCGAAGCGGTCCGGGTGCTTTTCGCCTCCGGTCAGCTCAGAAAGGAAATTCTTCAATGAATCCAGCATGATGGTTCTGATCCGGGTCGCCCGGTTCCGCCTTGCATGAGGATGGCGGAAAAGTCCAGCACGGACCGCAGGGTTTGCGGCGCGTGCGGGTTAAATAGGGATGGCCGGCACGAATCGCGACGTTTCCCACAACCGTTACGCGCCTGACCGCTGTTCCGGCGCGACAAGGCGGTATGCGGCGGGCAGTATTGCGCCTCCATGGACGGGCCGTCCGATCATGACCTTATGGCACGCACCGCGCAGGGGGACGGGCGGGCGTTCCGGACGCTGGCTGAGCGGCATGCAGGACGTGCGCTCCGGCTCGCGCGGCGCATTCTCGGCAACGAGGCGCTCGCCGAGGACATCGTGCAGGATGCTTTGCTGCGGGTCTGGACCAATGCACCGCGCTGGCGCCCTCAAGCCGCGTTCCGCACCTGGCTCTACCGCGTCGTGGTCAATCTCTGCCTCAATGCGAAGCGGCGGCCAACCGATCTGCCTCTCGATGCCGGCGAGCAAATCGCCGATCCTGCCGCTGCTGCCGATTCGCAACTCGAAGCGCGCGAGCGCGACCAACGCCTCGCTGCCGCGATCGGCGCGTTGCCGGAGCGCCAGCGCGCCGCAATCGTGCTCAGCTATCAGGAAGGGCTCAGCAACGCCGAGGTCGCGGCCGTGCTCGACACGTCGGTTTCCAGCGTCGAGACGCTACTGGTACGGGCGAGGCGCACGCTGCGCGCCAGGCTCGGCGATATCTAGGAGAGACGCATGACGGACGATCCCAGGCTGGAGGAACTCCTCCACCGCTATTACGAGGCCGGGCCGGCGAGAAACGAACCGGTGCCCGAGCGCTTCCTGGCGAAGCTCGGATCGCTGCCGCCGCAGCAGCGCGCCTTCGCGTGGTGGCCGGCCGCGCTGATGAATTGGGATTTCGCGCCGGCCTGGCCGCGCGTTGCGGCTCTCGCGGGGGCCGCCGTGCTCGGCATTTCGATCGGCCTCTCAAACATCGGCACGCGCATCGCGGCCGATCTCGATCTGGTGCGCGTCGCATCCGCGGAGGATGCCGGCGCCAATGTGTTCGATGTGGATTCGGTGACGGGGTTGCGCCCATGACGATGACCATGACGATGCCGGACCGCTCGTCGCGCTGGCTGCTGGTCGGCTCGCTCGCGCTCAATCTGTTCTTCGTCGGCACCATCGGGGCGCTTGCTGTGCGCCATTATGTAATGCCGGCGCCGCAGGTCGCGACCGAGCGGCCTCGTACCGCGGCGGCGCGCATCGAACGTCTCGCCGCGCCGCTGCCCGCCGCGGACGCCGAGAAACTGCGCGCTGCGTTCCGGGCGCGCGAGGCGGCAGCCGAAGGGGCACGCGATACGCTCAACCGCGCGTTCGAACGCATGCAAGCTGCGCTGCGCGCGCAGCCGTTCGATGCCGCGCAGCTTCGCGCAACGCTGGCCGACGTGCGCACCGCGCGGCCGCCGTATGAGCAGGTCATGCAGGAGATCTATCTTGCAGCCGCCACTGCGATGTCGCCGGAAGGCCGCGCCAGACTGACCGATTGGCCGCCGTCCCGCCCCGCGAGCACGCGCTGATTTCGTGAAAGCACCGCAATGAACGGGACCCAACGACTAGCGGCAAACGGCGTGCCTCGGCGCGTGCTGGCGCTCGTGCTCGCACCGTGCCTGTCGGGCTGCATCTTGACCACCGGAACAGTCACGGCGCCGGTGGTCGATGTGCCGCCGGCCTATCGGGAGGCAACCGGCAAGCCGCGCGCGGCGCGGCCCGCGCCCGACTGGTGGCGCGGCTTCCGCTCGGGCGAACTGACCGTGCTGGTCGAGCAAGCGTATCTTGCCAACCTCGACATCGCGGCTGCGGTCGCGCGCATCGAGCAGGCGGACGCGTCGACGCGGATCGCGGGCGCGCCGTTGCTGCCGGCGATCGAGTTCGACGGATCGGCGACCCGCGCCGGGACCGGCACCACGCCGGGCACGTCCACCTATCGGGCGGTCCTGAACGCCAGCTACGAGATCGATTTCTGGGGCAAGAACCGCGCGGCGCTGCGCTCGGCGGAGTTCGCATCGATCGCCACGCGCTTCGACCGCGAAGTCATCGTGCTCTCCACGGTCGCGAGCGTCATCAATACGTACTTCCAGATCCTCGCGGCGCAGGACCGGCTGCGCATCGCGCGCAGCAACGTGGACGCGGCGACGCGGATCCTGACCGTCTTCCAGGATCGCCTCGGTGTCGGCACAGCGAGCGGCCTCGACATCGCGCAGCAACAGTCGCTGGTCGCGCAGCAGCGCGCCACGATCCCGCCGCTCGATCAGCAATTGCGCCAGAGCATCGCGACACTCGCGGTACTGCTTGGCGAGCCGCCCTCGCGCCTGACCGTGCGCGGCGGCAGTCTCCAGGCCATCGCGGCGCAGAGTGCGTCGCCCGGTTTGCCGTCGGATCTCCTGTTGCAGCGGCCGGATATCCGTGAGGCCGAGGCGCGACTGTCCGCCGCCAGCGCCAATGTCGAGAGCGCGCGCGCCGCGCTGTTCCCGAGCATTGCGCTTACCGGGCAGGGCGGCTTTGTCAGCGCGGCGCTGCACACGCTGTTCATTCCGCAGTCCGCCATCTATTCGGTCGCCGCGAGCCTGACACAGCCGGTGTTCGACGGTTTCCGGCTGCTCAGCCAGCTCGATCTGCGCAAAGGTCAGCGCACCGAGCTCTTGCAGCTTTACCGCAAGGCCATCATCTCAGGCTTCGCGGATGTCGAGCGCGCGCTGATCGCAATCAAGGATCTCGCCGATCAGGAACGCCTGCAGACCGAGGTCGTGACGACGTCGCGGCGCGCCTACGAGCTTTCCGAGACACAACTGCGCGCCGGCACGATCGACATCACGACCGTGCTGAACACGCAACGCACGTTGTTCCAGGCGCAGGACCAGCTCGTGGTGGTGCGCCTTACGCGATTGCAGGCAATCGTCAGCCTGTTCCAGGCGCTCGGCGGGGGCTGGGTGCTGCCGGATCAAATCGCGGACCGGCGAAGTATCAGGCGGGCGGGCCAAGACAAAGGTGTTCGATGAGACTTGCTCGCGTCCTGCCGTTCGCTGTGGGCATCGCCGTCGTCGTGGCGATCGGCGGCTATGTGGTCTACGGCCAGCAGCAACAGGAGCAGAAGACCAAGCGCGCGCGCGCCTTCCAGGACCAGCCGGCGCCGGTGCTGGCCGCGCGCGCCAGCGTCGCGGATGTGCCGATCTATCTCGATGCGGTCGGCAACACCCGCGCGCTCAATACCGTGACGGTGCGCCCGCAGGTCGGCGGGCAGATCGTCAAGGTGCATTTCAAGGAAGGCCAGGACGTCACGCGCGGCTTTGTGCTCGCCGAGATCGATCCGCGCACCTATCAGGCGCAGTACGACCAGGCGGTCGCCAAGAAAGCGCAGGACGAGGCGACGCTCGCCAATGCGCGGCTCGATGTCGACCGCTACACGCGGCTCGCCGCGTCGAACTCCGGATCGAAGCAGCAGGCCGACACCCAAAAGGCGCTGGTCGCGCAGCTCGAAGCGCAAGTGCAGGGCGATCAGGCGGCGATCGACAACGCCAAGACCATGCTGAGCTACACCAAGATCGTTTCGCCGCTCGACGGGCGCACCGGACTGCGGCTGATCGATGAGGGCAACTTGGTCCAGGCGAACGACGCCAACGGCATCGTGGTGATCACTCAAGTTCGGCCGATCTCGGTGTTGTTCAACCTGCCGCAGCAGCAGTTTCCGCAGGTGAACAAGGCCTTCGCCAGCGGCCCGCTCGATGTCGACGCGATGGCGGTGGACGGAAAGACGTTCATCGATCGCGGCCAGTTGCGGGTGATCGACAACCAGATGGATCAAACGACCGGCACGGTCCGCATGAAGGCGGAGTACCCGAACCAGAACCTGCAGCTCTGGCCGGGGCAGTTCGTCAATGTCCGCCTGCTGGTCGATACCCTGAAGGCCGTGGTGACGGTGCCGACCGGCGCCGTGCAGCGCGGACCGCAGGGCACGTTCGTCTACGTGGTCGGGACCGACAGCAAGGTCGCGGTGCGCCCGGTCACGGTCGCGCAGCAGGACGACGCGCGCGCGGTGATTTCCGACGGCTTGAAGGCGCAGGAGCAGGTCGTCACGACCGGCTTCACGCGCCTCTCCAACGGCACGCGCGTAGTCGTACAGCAGGGCGAAGGCCAGCCGACAGACGCCGCGCCGGCAGCGGCGCCGCAAAGCTCGGAAGCCGCGCCGCAAAGTCCGCAGGCTGTGCAGCCTGAGGGCCGGCGCAAGCGCGAGGGTGGCGAGCGCCGCCGCTCCGAAAACACGTCCACTCCGGCGGCTCCGCCGAGCACCAAGCAATGAACGTCTCGGCGCCTTTCATCACGCGGCCGATCGCCACCTCGCTGCTGGGCGTCGCGGTGATGTTCGGCGGACTGCTCGGCTATCTTTGGCTGCCCGTCTCGGCGCTGCCGCAGGTCGACTTTCCGACCATCCAGGTGACGACGCAGCTTCCCGGCGCTTCCCCCGACACGATGGCGTCGCTGGTGACGGCGCCGCTGGAGCGCCAGTTCGGCCAGATCCCGGCGCTCGCCACCATGACGTCGTCGAGCTCCTACGGCATCAGCCAGATCACCTTGCAGTTCGACCTCAACCGCGACATCGACGCGGCCGCGCAGGACGTGCAGGCCGCGATCAATGCGGCGGGCTCCGCGCTGCCGCGCAATCTTCCCTATCCGCCGATCTATTCCAAGGTGAACCCGGCCGACACGCCGATCGTCACGCTCGCGCTCACCTCCGAGACGGTATCGCTGCGTAGCTTAAGCGATCTCGCCGATACGCTGCTGGCGCAGCGCCTGAGCGAGATTTCCGGCGTCGGCAATGTGGCGACCCAGGGCGGCATCAAGCCCGCGGTGCGCATCCAGGCCGACCTGCCGCGGCTGGCCGCTTACGGCCTGTCGCTGGAGGACATCCGGCAGGCGATCGTCAACGCCAACGTGGCGGGCCCGAAGGGCGCCTTCGACGGCGCATTCCAGGCCTACACGATTGCGGCGAATGACCAGCTTGCCGCAGCCGAAGCCTATCGCACGCTGGTGATCGCCTACCGCAACCAGAATCCCGTGATGCTGCGCGACGTAGCCGACGTCATCGACGGCTTGGAAAACGCCAAGGTTTCGGGCTGGCACAATGGCGAGCAGGCCGTCGTCATCGATATCCGCCGTCAGCCGGGCGCCAATGTGGTGCAGACGGTCAAGAACATCCAGGCCGAGCTGCCGCGCCTGCGCCGCATCCTGCCCGTCGGCGCGAAACTCACCGTGGTGCAGGACCGCACCGACACCATCCGCGCCTCGATCCGCGACGTGCAGTTCACCCTGGTGCTCGCGGTCGGCCTCGTCGTGCTGGTGGTGTTCATCTTCCTGCGCACGATCCGGGCGACGATTATCGCCGGTGTGGCGCTGCCGCTGTCGCTGATCGCGACCTTCTGCGTCATGTATTTCGCGGGCTTCTCGCTCGACAACCTCTCGCTGATGGCGCTGACGATCGGAACCGGTTTCGTGGTCGACGATGCGATCGTCATGATCGAGAACATCGTCCGCCACATGGAGGAGGGGGATTCGGCCTACGACGCCGCGATGCGCGGGGCGCGCGAGATCGGCTTCACCATCATCTCGCTGACCTTCTCGCTGATCGCGGTGTTCATCCCGTTGCTGTTCATGACCGGGCTGGTCGGCCGCATGTTCCGCGAGTTCGCCCTGACGCTCACCATCGCGGTGGTGGTCTCGGCCATCGTGTCGCTCACCCTGACGCCGATGATGTGCGCGAAACTGTTGCGCCACGAAGGCACTGGAGGCGGCAACCCGATCACCCGCTGGTTCGGCGGCCTCGTCGACGGCAGCGTCGCGGTCTACGGCCGCAGCCTCGAATGGGTGCTGCGCCATCAAACCCTGACGCTGGTGGTCACCGTCATCACCTTCGCGATGACGGTCTGGCTCTATCTCATCGTTCCGAAGGGCTTCCTGCCGCTGCAGGACACCGGCCTGATCACCGCGGTGACCGAAGCCGGCACCGAAGTGTCGTTCACCGAGATGCAGCGGCTGCAAAAGCTGATCTCGGAGCGTATCCGGCAGGATCCGGACGTGACCGGCGTGATTTCGGTGGTCGGCGTCAGCCCGCTCAATGCGACGCCCAACGCCGGACGCATGTCGATCACGCTGCGGCCGCGCGGCGACCGCAAGGCCGTGGTGGCCGAGATCATCGAGCGCCTGAAGCGCGCGGTCGCCGATGTGCCCGGCATGACGGTTTATTTCCAGCCCGTGCAGGACATCCAGATTTCGACGCGGCCGAGCCGCGCGCAGTATCAATACACGCTGGTCGCGACGGAGGCTGCGGAGGTCGCCAACTGGTCGGACAAGCTCGTCGAGGCGCTGCGCGCGAACCCGACGCTGCGCGACGTGTCGTCGGAGGCGCAGGAAGGGGGGCTCCGCGCCTTCATCAACGTGGACCGCGAGAAAGCCGGGCGGCTTGGCATCTCGATGCAGGTGATCAACGACACGCTCAACGATGCATTCGGCCAGCGGCAGATTTCCACCATCTACGGGCAGGCGAACCAGTATCGCGTGATCCTCGAGGCAGCTCCGCAATACCAGCGCGATCCTTCGGCGCTCTCGAAGATCTACGTGCCGGCGAATATTCCGAGCCAGCCGCTGCAAAGTTCGAGTGCGCAGAACATTCAGCCGCTCTCGAGCTTCGTTCCCGGCGCATCGAGCACGCAGGTGCAGCTCTCCGCTTTCGCCGAAATGATCCGCACGACCGCGCCGCTGGCGATTGCACACCAGGAGCAATTCCCCTCGGTGACGCTCAGCTTCAACCTCGCGCACGGCGCAGCGCTCGGCGATGCGGTCAACATCATCTCGTCGGCCGAGCGGCTGATCGGGATGCCGTCGTCGGTGATCGGCAGCTATTCGGGCGACACGGCGGAATTCGCGAAGTCCTTGGCCGGCGAGCCGTGGCTGATTCTGGCCGCCATCGTGACGATCTACATCGTGCTCGGCGTCTTGTATGAGAGCTTCATCCACCCGTTCACGATCCTCACCACGCTGCCGTCCGCCGGCGTCGGCGCGCTGCTGGCGCTGATGCTGGTCGGCCAGGACCTCTCGGTGATCGCGCTGATCGGCATCGTGCTCCTGATGGGCATCGTGAAGAAGAACGCCATCATGATGATCGACTTCGCGCTCGAAGCCGAGCGGCGGCACGGCATGACGCCGCGCGATGCGATCACGCAGGCCTCGCTGTTGCGCTTCCGGCCGATCATGATGACCACGCTCGCCGCGCTGTTCGGCGCGCTGCCGCTGGCGCTGGAAAGCGGCACCGGGTCGGAGCTGCGTTTTCCGCTCGGCGTCACCATCATCGGCGGCCTGCTGCTCTCGCAATTGCTCACGCTCTACACCACGCCGGTGATCTATCTCGCGATGGAACGGCTGCGCGTTCGCCTGACCCGGCGCTCGCCGCCGCGTATTGCGCCGCAGCCGGCCGCGTGAGGGGCGGATGAATTTCTCCTATCCGTTCATCATGCGGCCGGTCGGCACCACATTGCTGGCCATCGGCCTGCTGCTGGTCGGGATCGTGGCGTACCGCTTTCTCGCGGTCGCCAGCATGCCGAATGTCGAGCTGCCGACCATCCGCGTCACGGCGAGCCGGCCGGGCGCCGATCCGGCGATCATCGCCGCGACGGTCGCTGCGCCGCTGGAGCGCCAGCTTGGCACCATCGCGGGGGTGACCGAGATCACCTCGGTTTCCTCGCTCGGGCAGACCTCGATCACGGTGCAGTTCGACCTGTCGCGCAAGATCGAGGGCGCGGCGCGCGACGTGCAGGCGGCGATCAATGCCTCGCTCACCGACCTGCCGAGCGACCTGCCGTCGATCCCGTCGTTCCGCAAGTTCAATCCGGCGGCGGCGCCGGTGCTGATCCTGGCGCTCACCTCCAAGACCATCCCGGCGAGCGCCATCTACGACGCCGCCGACACCGTGGTGGCACAGCGCATTTCGCAGGTCGCGGGCGTCGCCGACGTGACGGTCAGCGGCGCCGAGCAGCCGGCGGTGCGCGTGCGCGTCAACCCGGGCGCGGTCGCAGCGGCCGGCATCTCGCTCGAGCAGGTGCGCACCGCGATCGCGGGCGCGAATGCGCAAAGCCCGATCGGCGTGCTCGACGGCGGCGAGCTTTCCGAGACCGTCGGCATCAACGATCAGCTGCGCCGCGCGCCCGACTACCGCACGCTGGTGGTCAAGAGCAACAACGGCAACATCGTGCGGCTCTCCGACATCGCGACGGTCGAGCAGAGCACGCGCAACAGCCGGTCCGCTGCGTGGTTCAACAAGCAGCCCTCGGTGCTGCTGATCATCACCAAGCAGGGCGATGCCAATGTGATCGAGACCGTCGACAACATCCGCGCGCTGATTCCGGAGATCAAACGCTGGATCCCGGCCGACATCGACATCTCGATCCTGTCCGACCGGACCGGGACGATCCGGGCAAGCGTGAACGACATGCAGCTCACGCTGACCGGCACCATCGCGCTGGTGATGCTGGTGGTGTTCCTGTTCCTGCGCCGCGCGACGCCGACCATCGCTGCCGGCGTCACGGTGCCGCTGTCGCTTGCCGGCACCTGCGCGCTGATGTGGTGCGTCGGCTTCTCGATCGACAACCTGTCGCTGATGGCGCTCGCGGTCTCGGTCGGCTTCGTGGTCGACGACGCCATCGTGATGATCGAGAACGTGTTCCGCAACATGGAGAAGGGGCATTCGCCCTTGCGCGCAACAATAGAAGGCGCGCGCCAGATCGGCTTCACGGTCATTTCGATCAGCATCTCGCTGGTCGCGGCGTTCATTCCACTGCTGTTCATGGGCGGCATCGTCGGGCGCGCGTTCCGCGAGTTCTCGGTGACGCTGGTGTTCGCGATCGTGATCTCCACCATCGTGTCGCTCACCGTCACGCCGATGATCTGCGCGCATTATATCCACAGCGTGCCGAGCCGCACCGAGACGCGTTTCGACCGCATCGTCGAATGGGTTCTGTCACGCCTGACCCGTGCCTACGGGTCGAGCCTGCGCGTGCTGCTGGAGCACCGCGTGCTGATGATGATCGTGTTCGCCGCGACCGTCGGGCTCACGGTCGACCTCTACATCAAGACCCCGAAGGGCTTCTTTCCGCAGGACGATACCGGGCTGATCTTCACCTCGACGCGCGCCGCCCCGGATATTTCCTATCGGGCGATGGTCGACATGCAGACGCGCGTGCGCGACCTCATTCTCGACGATCCGGCGGTGTCAGGCGTCGGCTCCTCGGTCGGCGGCTCGGCGTGGAGCGCCTCGGTCAATCAGGGCCGGCTGTTCGTCAGCCTCAAGCCGCTCGCCGAGCGCGATAACATCCCGACGCAGCGCGTGATCGACCGGCTGCGCCCGAAATTCGCGCGCATCCCCGGCATCGAGGTCTACATGTTCCCCGCGCAGGACGTGCGCGTCGGCGGGCGGCAGGGCCGCTCGCAGTACCAGTTCACGCTGTGGAGCTCCGATCTCGACGAATTGCTGAAATGGGTGCCGCGCACGGTCGAGCGGGTAAAGACCGTGCCGGGCGTCGTCGACGTCTCGACCGACCGCGAGCAGGGCGGCTTCCAGCTCAATGTCACGATCGACCGGCCGGCCGCGGCGCGCTACGGCGTGCGCGTGCAGGACATCGATGCGGCGCTGGCCAACGCGTATGCGCAGCGGCAGGTCTCGACGATCTATACCCAGCGCAACCAGTACCGTGTGATCCTCGAAGTCGATCCGCTTTACCAGCGCGATCCGAACGATCTTTCGCAGATCTACGTGCCGGGTACGGGCGGCGCGCAGGTGCCGCTCTCCAACGTGGCGCGCTTCGAGCGCACAATTGCGCCGCTGGTGATCAACCATCAGGGCCAGTTTCCGGCCGTGACTATTTCATTCGGCTTGAAGGAAGGCGTGGCGCTGGAGGCCGCGACCGCCGACGTGCAGCAGGCGGTGCTGGAGATGCGCCTTCCGGACATCGTCCAGGCGGAGTTCGCGGGCGACGCCAAGGCGTTCGCGGCATCCGCCGGCGCGCAGCCGCTGCTGATCCTCGCCGCGCTGGTTGCGATCTATCTGGTGCTCGGCGTGCTGTACGAGAGCCTCGCGCACCCTCTCACGATCATCTCGACGCTGCCTTCGGCCGGCCTTGGCGCGCTGCTGGCGCTGCAGGTGTTCGGCTCGGAGCTGACCATCATCGCGTTCATCGGCATCATCCTGCTGATCGGGCTGGTGAAGAAGAACGGCATCATGCTGGTTGATTTCGCGCTCGATGCCGAACGAACCCGCGGTCTGCCGCCGGAGCGCGCGATCTACGAAGCCTGCATGGAGCGCTTCCGGCCGATCCTCATGACCACGCTCGCGGCGCTGCTCGGCGCGGTGCCTTTGGTGATCGCGAGCGGTCCCGGCTCGGAGCTGCGCCGGCCGCTCGGCATCACGATCATCGGGGGACTGCTGGTGTCGCAGATCCTCACGCTTTACACGACGCCGGTGATTTATCTGCTGCTCGACCGGCTGCATCGCAAGCTCGGCGGGCGCGGGCCGCAGACGGTGGAGACGAAGCTTCAGCCGGCGGAGTAGCTCCGGACCTCATCCTGAGGAGCGGCCAAAGGCCGCGTCTCGAAGGATGGCGGCATACTCCGAGCTTGTGGCCATCCTTCGAGACGGCCGCTGCGCGGCCTCCTCAGGATGAGGATTTTAGGAAAGCTCCTTCCGCACAATCGCCGCACCCTCCGCCAGCGCCTTGAGCTTGCCGAACGCGACCTCGCGCGACAGATACTTCATGCCGCAGTCCGGCGCCGGGATCAGGCGATCGGGCGAGACATGCTTCAACCCTGCGCGGATGCGCTCGGCGACCTGCTCCGCCGTCTCCACGATCTGGTCGCCAAGATTGATCACGCCGAGCATGATCTTCTTGCCCGACAAGTCCTTCAGCACGCCGAGATCGATCTTCGGCTGCGCGGACTCGATCGAGATCTGCTGCGCTTTCGAGTCCGCAAGCTCGGAGAGAAAGAAATACGAGGTGGGTTTGTCCTTCACCAGGAACGCATAGCCGAAACACAGGTGCACCACGGTCGGCACCGTGATGCCTTCGAGCGCGCGGTTGATCGCCTTCACGGCGAAGCGCTTGGCGGCCTCGGGATCGTTGCGCAGCCACGGCTCGTCCAGTTGAATCGCGTCGGCGCCGGCCTTCTGCAGATCGCGCGCCTCTTCGTTGACCGCGGCTGCAAAGTCCATCGCCATCTCTTCCTGGTCCCGGTAGTGCTCGTTCTTGACCTGCTGCGTCATGGTGAACGGGCCGGGCAGCGTGATCTTCGCCTTGCGCTCCGTGTTGCGGCGCAGAAATTCCATGTCCCGCACTTCGACCGGAGCGCGCCGCTGGATTTTGCCCACCACGCGCGGCACCACCGTGTCGACGCCCGCGCGGTTCTTGATGGTCGCCGGCGTTTCGATATCGATTCCGTCAAGCGCGGTCGCGAAGCGGTTGGAATAACTTTCGCGCCGCATCTCGCCGTCGGTGATGATGTCGATGCCGGCGCGTTCCATGTCGCGGATCGCAATCAACGTGGCATCGTCCTGCGCCTGCTCGAGGAATGGCTCCGCCACGCGCCACATCTCCTTCACGCGCACGCGCGGCACCGTTTGCGATTTTAGCACCTTGAAATCGACCAGCCATTCGGGCTGCGGATAGGAGCCGACGACCGTGGTCGGCAGCAATTGTTCGGGCATGCGCGCGTTCCTCGCTCCCGCGTTGTTATTTGAACTCGCGCGCGATGGCCACGTTGATCAGCATTGGGCTGTTGCCCGCCAATCCTTTTGCGATCAGATCGGTTGCGTCATGCAGGCTCGCCGCATGGGCGGCCGGCACGCCGAGCGATTTTGCCAAGCCCACGTAATCGATCTCCGGATTGTTCAGCTCCATGCCCACATAGGTGTCGAGTTGGGCCGCGTAGCCGCGTTGGGCAAACACGCGCTGCTTGAGGATGCGGTAGGACGTATTGTTGAAGATCACGAACACGACGCCGACCTTGTAGCGCGCCGCGGTCCACAGCGACTGGATCGTGTACATCGCCGAGCCGTCGCCCGAGAGACAGATCACGGGACGATCCGGCAGCGCGATCTTGATGCCGATCGAGGCCGGCAGGCCCCAGCCGATACCGCCGCCGCGCAGCCCGAAGAAGCTTTGCGGATCCTCGCTTTTCACAAGCTGACGCAAGCCGCCGCCCGACGAGACCGTCTCGTCGACCACCACGGTGTCCTTCGGCAGGATCTCGCTGATGGCGTGGATCAGCGCGAGCGGCTGGATCGGCGTTTCGCTCGCCATCGCCTTGGCGCGGGCCTTCAGTTTCTCAAGCTCGGCTTTCGTTGCTTCGCTCGCGGCCTTCAGCCGTTCCTTGGCGGCGCTGTGCGCCGCCGCAGGCATCGCGGCGCCGATGGCTTCGGTCAATTCGGGCAGCGTCGCCTTCGGACACCCAAGGATCGCGACCTCGGCCGGGAAGTTTTTGCCCAGCTCCCATGGGTCGATGTCGAGATGGATCATTCTCAGGTCGGGCGCGACCGGCGCGACATCCGAGGGCAGCGAGAGGGCGAATAGGTCGGCGCCGACCGAGAACAGCACGTCGTGCTGATCGAAGATCTTGCGCATGGCGGTCTGCGAGCGCGCCATCGCGCCGCGGAACAGCGGATGCGAGGAGGGGAATGAGGCGGTGTTGGCAATCAGCTCCGCATAGACCGGCGCGCCGATCAGTTCGGCGAGCGCGACCAGTTCGGCGAGCGCGCGGCTCTGCGCCACCGCATCGCCCGCCATGATGACCGGGCGCTTCGCACTCGCGAGCACCTTCGCGGCAGCCTCGATCGCGGTGCGGTCGCCGCGCACGCCGGTCGCGACGCGCGTCGGCGCCATCAGGTCGATGTCGGCTTCGTTCTTCAGGATATCGCCGGGCAGCGACAGGAACACCGGCCCGGCCGGCGGCGCGAGCGCGGTCTTGCACGCGCGATGCACCATCAGCGGCAGATCCGCAAGACGATGGATCTCGTCGGACCATTTGACCAGCGGCCGCGCGATCGGCGGAAGGTCGGCGTAAAGAATTGGCTCCGTGCGATTGAAATCCTGATCGTGCTGGCCGGCTGTGACGAGAATGGGCGAGCCGGCTTTCTGGGCGTCGTAGAGCATGCCCATCGCGTTGCCGAGGCCGGGCGTCACATGCAGATTCACGACCGCGAGCTTGCCCGAGGCCTGCGCGTAGCCGTCGGCCATGGCCATCACCACCGCCTCCTGCAGGCCGAGCACGTAGCGGATGTCGTTTTCCACCGCGAACGCGTCCATCAGTGCCAGTTCGGTGGTGCCGGGATTGCCGAATACGACCTCGACGCCTTCCTGCTTCAGGATCTCAAGGAACGCGCGCTTTCCGGAAATGACGGGCAAGACTTCCTCCGATTTTTTTCTGCTGGAACGCGGACGGCTATTTTCGCAGCAGGTACTTGTGCTCGCCGGTCAGCACCAGCTCGCTGTTCTGGTTATGAATGGTCGACGCCATCACCACAATGCCGGTCGTGCGTTGCGGGATCAGCGCCGTGATGGTGTGGGCCGGATAGAGCGTGTCGCCGGGATACACGCCCTTGAGGAATTTCGACGACTGCTCGATGAAGCCGATCAGTTTGTCGCCGATCATGTGCGGGAAGGTGCCGGCGCCGACCGCCGAAAACGCCAGCACCTGAAAGCCGTGCGCCAGCAATCCGCGCAAGCCGTGCGCCCTGCAGAACTCGATGTCGTAGTGGATCGGGTGGTTGTCGCCCGACAGCACCTGGAACGCTGCGAAATGCGCCTGCGTCACGGTGCGGCTCGGGTTGCGGTAGACCTCGCCGACTTTCAGGTCGTCGAAGCCGCGCGGCTCGGTCACGTTGAACGTCTTTGGATCAAACTCCGCCACGCCGGCCCATCCTTGCCTTTATCGTTGGCGGCATCTTAGCTTGCGGGGCGAGACGGCGGAAACTGCCTAAGCGGCCGGGCACCCATGCATCCAGAATTGCGGCTCATCGAGGACTTCCTCACCGACAAGGGCGCGATCGCGCTCCCGGCGCTGCCGCGCATGCTGTTCGTGGTGCGCGGCGCGGTGAACGTCGGCCAGCGCGTGCTCGGCCAGGGCGAGGCACTGTTCGGCGAAGACCTGATCACGGCGTATGCCACGGAAGCGGGGGCCACGATATGGCGTTTTGAGCTTTCAGACCCGCGCCAACCCGCCGCGAAGACCGCGGATGTCAGCGTCAATTCGCGGCCAAAGCTCGCCGCGCCACTCGAAAGACTGCCCGACGGAGACCTGCTCTGGCGCGGCGACAGCGTGGCATTTCCGGCAGGCGGTTGCGCCTACCTGCACCGCCATCAGGGGCCCGGCATCCGCTGCCTGATCGAGGGGTCGCTGCGCATCGACACCGCGGGGCACTCGCATACCTACCGGATCGGCGATGCGTGGTTCGAGAGCGGGCCGGAGCCGGTATTCGCGCAGGCCGGCGATCGTCCAACCCGCTTCATCCGCGTGATGATCCTGCCGCGCACGCTGATCGGCAAAAGCTCGATCCAGTATGTGAATGAGGAGGAGAAGAAGAAGCCGAAGACGCAGCAATATCGCGTGTTCGTCGATGCGCCGCTGATGCGGCCATCGTAGGGATATCAGCGCGGCGTGGCTTCACCGGGCGCGTTGGCGTGGATCGCGAGCGCGTGCACGCCGCCCTGCAGTTCGCCCGCGAGCGTCGCGTTGACCATGCGATGGCGTTCGATCCGGCTCTTCCCCCGGAAGGCCTCAGACACAACATACACCCTGAAATGCGTCTGCCCGCCTGGGCGGTGGCCGGCGTGGCCCTGGTGCTGGTGGGATTCGTCCTCCACACGCAGGCTCGCCGGCGCGAAAGCTCCGGTCAACTTTTCCGTGATGATGTCGGCGGTCCGCACGGCGTCCGCTTTAAGCCTTGCCGGCGGCGGCGGTCAACGTGGAACTGGAGTGTCCGACGCGCGTCATTTTGGTTTGTCAAGCTTGCGGCTGCGTGTCTTGCGTCCGCATAATGGTCGGTCATGAAGCTCGATTCACCGCTTTTTAATCGCATCCGGGTCAAACCCGAGCAGGACCGCAAGCCGCGCGGCGAACTGCCGGTTTGCCAGTGGCCGGCGTGCGAGTTCGAGGCGACGCACCGCGCCCCGAAGGGCCGCACGCACGAGCGCGAATACTGGCGCTTCTGTCTCGAGCACGTGCGCGAGTACAATCACTCCTACAATTATTTCGCCGGCATGAGCGAAGACGCGGTCGCGCGCTACCAGAAGGACGCCGTCACCGGGCACCGCCCGACCTGGAAGATGGGCTTCAACGGCGGCGTCGACGGCTTGCGCGCGGCGCAAAGCGCGACCGATCCGTTCGAGGTGCTGCGCGAGTTCGGTCCCGGCGCGCGGCCGCGCACCGATAAGCCCGCGGCGGAAGCGCGCACAATCCGCAATGCGGAGCGCAAAGCATTCGATACGCTCGGGCTGGAGATCGACGCGGCCGCGCCTGAGATCAAGGCGCGCTTCAAGGAACTGGTGAAACGCCACCATCCCGACGCCAACGGTGGCGACCGTTCGCTGGAGGACCGCCTGCGCGAGATCATCCAAGCCTACAATTATCTCAAGTCGGCGAAATTCTGCTGATCTAAGTTGCTGGCAGAACAACGGATTTGTCAGAACGCTCGTGGATGTGTATATTGACAACGGTCTATACACATCGAGGTCGCCATGCGGACCAATATCGACATTGACGACGAGTTGTTGACCAAGGCTACCGAAGCCTTGGGCACGGACACTAAAAAAGCGACCGTGGAAGAAGCCTTGCGGCAGGTCGTCCAAGATTATGAAGCGCGCAGAGCGATCGCTGATCTCCGCGGACTCGGGTGGGAAGGCGACTTGAACGAGATGCGGCTGGGTCGGAATTTCGATCACATCAAATGATCGTCGCCGATAGTTCGGTCTGGATTGGCCAGTTGCGGGGATTGGACAACCGGGCTGTCCGCAAACTCACTGAGGTTCAGAGAGCGCATCGGGCCATCTTGATCGGCGACCTCATTCTTCTCGAGGTCCTGCAGGGCGCCCGCGACGACGCACACGCGCTTCGTCTCGAACGGGACCTACGCAAATTCAAGATCGAGTCGATGCTCGGTGATGATATCGCCGTGAAGGCCGCTGCAAATTATCGAATCTTGCGCGGTCGCGGCATTACTGTTCGCAAGACAATCGATCTCATCATCGCGACGTTCTGCATCGAGCGGGGCCACAGCTTGTTACACGACGACCGCGACTTCGACGCGATCGCGCCCCACGTCGGTTTGAGCGTGGTCTAGGGGGGCGGGGGAGCCGCCGGATCGGCTAAAGCTATGAAAAATTGTGATATTTGCTGCCCGTCAGGGTAGCTATCGCATTGCACCGGCTTTCTGGTAGTTTCCGCCCGAATTATCCGATCCGCATGGCTTGAATTCGCGCCTCGGGTTCCCTCGAGGCCACGGAGGAACAATGGCTGCCGCAACCCAAGAAGTCGCCGGCCTGCCCGACATGAAGGTGTCGGTCCGGCAGGTGTTCGGCATCGACAGCGACATGGAAGTGCCGGCCTATTCGGAGCCGGACGACCATGTGCCCGACGTCGATCAGGATTACCGCTTCGATCGCGGCACCACGCTCGCGATCCTGGCGGGCTTTGCGCACAACCGCCGCGTCATCATCTCGGGCTATCACGGCACCGGCAAGTCGACGCACATCGAGCAGGTGGCGGCGCGGCTCAACTGGCCGTGCGTGCGCGTCAACCTCGACAGCCACATCAGCCGTATCGATCTGATCGGCAAGGATGCGATCGTCATCAAGGACGGCCTGCAGGTCACCGAATTCCGCGACGGCATCCTGCCGTGGGCGTACCAGCACAATGTCGCCCTCTGCTTCGACGAGTACGACGCCGGCCGCCCCGACGTGATGTTCGTGATCCAGCGCGTGCTGGAATCGTCCGGCCGCCTCACGCTGCTCGACCAGAGCCGCGTGATCCGTCCGCATCCGGCGTTCCGGCTGTTCGCGACCGCGAACACCATCGGGCTCGGCGACACCACCGGCCTCTATCACGGCACACAGCAGATCAACCAGGCGCAGATGGATCGCTGGTCGATCGTCTCGACCTTGAACTATCTGCCGCACGACAACGAAGTCGAAATCGTGCTCGCCAAGGCGAAGACCTATCGCACGCCGGAAGGCCGCGACATCATCAACAAGATGGTGCGGGTCGCGGACCTGACGCGCAATGCGTTCATGAACGGCGATATCTCGACCGTGATGAGCCCGCGCACCGTCATCACCTGGGCGGAGAATGCCGCGATCTTCGCCGGCGACATCGGCTTCGGTTTCCGTCTCACCTTCCTGAACAAGTGCGACGAGCTGGAGCGTCCGATTGTCGCCGAGTTCTATCAACGCTGCTTTGGCGTCGAGCTGCCGGAGAGTTCGGTGAACGTCGCGCTGAGTTGAGGATGGCTACCGTTCAGATCGACAAGCAACTGGGTCCCGGCAAACGTGCGGTCCTGGCGGGGCTCCGCGCCTACAATGCGAAGCAGGTTGGCCGGATCGATCATGTTCCGCTGTCGGTCACGCTACGCGAAAAGCGCGATATCGTCGGTGGCGTGATCGGCGACACGCATCTGGGTTGGCTGTTCGTGCAATGGTTTTGGATCGACGAGAAGTATCGCGGGAAGGGTTTTGGCAAGCGCCTGATCGAGACCGCGGAGAAAGAGGCGCGCAGGCGCGGCGTGAAAAACGTCTATCTCGACACGTGGAGTTTTCAGGCGCCGGGCTTCTACGAGAAGCTCGGCTATCGTGAGTTCGGCCGGCTGGAAGCCTACCCTGAAGGTCATCATCGCTCCTGGATGACGAAGGCGCTGTAATGTCCTCCAACATCAAACCCAAGACGCCGAACAAGGAATCTCCGACCGAGCCGTTCAAACGCGCGGTCGCGGGCTGCATGCGGGCCATCGCGCGCAAGCCCGATCTGGAAATTTCCTACGCGGCGGAGCGCCCCGGCATGGCCGGCGGCAAGGCGCGGCTGCCCGAGCCGCCGCGCAAGCTTTCCGCGCAGGATGCCGCGATCGTGCGCGGGCATGCGGACTCGATCGCCCTCAAGCTCGCCTGCCACGATCCGGCGGTGCACCGGCGCCAGATGCCGGCAGGCCAGCAGGGCCGCGCGGTGTTCGAGGCGGTCGAGCAGGCGCGCGTCGAGGCGATCGGCGCGCGGCGTATGCAGGGCGTGGCGCAAAACCTCTCGGCGATGCTCGACGACAAATTCCATCGCGGCAAGTTCGACGACATCACAGATCGCGCCGACGCGCCGATCGAGGATGCGGTCGCCATGTTGGTGCGCGAGCGCCTCACGGGACAGGCGCCGCCGCCCGCCGCGCGCAAGCTGGTCGACCTGTGGCGCCCGCATATCGAGGACCGCGCCGGACGCGAACTCGACCGGCTGGAGAAGCTGGTGGAGCAGCAGCGCCGCTTCGGCGACGTCATTCACGACCTGCTCGACTCGCTCGAAATGGGCGACGAGCGCGCGCGCGACTCGGAGGAAGAGGAGGACGAGTCCGGCGAGAACGACAAGCAGCAGAATCAGGGCGAGGACGGCGACTCCAAGGAGTCCGAGGACGCCGAGGGCATGAGCATGGAGGAGATGGAAGTCTCCGCCGACGAGTTGCCCGATGGCGCCAGCGAGGCGATGGACGCACCCTCCGCCGACATGCCGGACGATGCCGACAGGGGCGACTCGGAAGCCGCCAACGAGCCGTGGCGGCCGCGCCAGCATGGGCAGAACGAGCCGCGCGGGCCCGACTACCATCCCTACATCGCGAAGTTCGACGAGACGATCGCGGCGGAGGATTTGTGCGAGCCCGAGGAGCTGGACCGGCTGCGCGGCTACCTCGACAAGCAGCTCTCGCACCTGCAGGGCGTGGTGTCGCGGCTCGCCAACCGCCTGCAGCGCCGCCTGATGGCGCAGCAGAACCGCGCCTGGGAGTTCGATCTCGAGGAAGGGCTGCTCGATCCGGTGCGGCTGACGCGCATCATCATGGATCCGATGCACGCGCTCTCGTTCAAGCGCGAGAAGGACACCCAATTCCGCGACACCGTCGTGACGCTGCTCTTGGACAATTCCGGCTCGATGCGTGGGCGGCCGATCACCGTGGCGGCGACCTGCGCGGACATTCTGGCGCGCACGCTGGAGCGCTGCGGCGTGAAGGTCGAGATTCTCGGCTTCACGACGCGGGCCTGGAAGGGCGGGCAATCGCGCGAGGCGTGGCTTGCGGGCGGCAAGCCGCCGAACCCGGGCCGGCTCAACGATCTGCGCCACATCATCTACAAGTCGGCCGACGCGCCGTGGCGGCGCGCGCGCAAGAACCTCGGCCTGATGATGCGCGAGGGGTTGCTGAAGGAGAACATCGACGGCGAGGCGCTCGACTGGGCGCACAAGCGCCTGCTCGCGCGCACCGAGCAGCGCAAGATCCTGATGATGATCTCGGACGGCGCGCCGGTCGATGACTCCACGCTCTCGGTCAATCCGGGCAATTATCTGGAGCGTCACCTGCGCTGGGTGATCGAGGAAATCGAGACGCGTTCGCCGGTCGAGCTGATCGCGATCGGCATCGGCCACGACGTGACGCGCTATTACCGCCGCGCCGTCACCATCGTGGACGCCGAGGAGCTTGGCGGCGTGATGACCGAGAAGCTCGCCGAGCTGTTCGAGGAGCAGGCCGCCGCCGATGCCGCGCCGCCGGCGCGCCGGAAGATGCACTGATTTTTTTTACCCTCCCCCTTGTGGGGAGGGTGGCGAGCGAAGCGAGCCGGGTGGGGGTAGCTGCGACTGTGCTCAACAACATCCACCCCCACCCCGCTCGCCCTCGCTTTGCGACGGCTAGCGACCCTCCCCACAAGGGGGGAATGTGCGCGATTGCAAACCCAGTAGGGCGATATGGGAGGCTCGCCCTCTCCTCACCTAATCTTGCAGGCGACTAAGAATCTCGTCTGCGAACCTCCGAAGCCCAGTGGCAGTAATCAACAAGCTAATTGCAGCCAGGAGCGTGAGAACTTGAGTTTGCTTCGACGGAAGGGTCTCGTTCGCAACAAACGTGATGTAGGGGGCCACTACGCCGCCGATCATCGTTCCAACAGATAAGTTGTTATAGAAAATAGCCCTAAGCTTAATCCGCTCACTATCTGCTACCTTCCCCATCCTGACCTCCATCAGTTTTCTTGCGCTTAGTCGAAGAGATCACCCTGACCTTCGCAACGAAGGCGGATTCGTTTTCGTCTGCGCCGGACTCGCGGGCCAGTTCCACGAACTTTTCGTGTTGTGTTTTTTTGCGCTTTGAGGGCCGCTCTTTCGGCATCAAATCGCGCTTTCTCAGTCGTTAGATGTTTGTGAGTACATCAATCGCTTTCCCTTGACGCCAAGCAGCGCCGTCATTGTACGGCTGAAATCGTCCACGCCAAGGGCAATGCGCGTGTTGTAGCGGAAATCGAACTCGGCAACATACCGCTTCAGGTGCTGCGGACTGACGTGGTGATAAACACCGGTGATGCCGCGCTTCAGGATGCTGAAGTAGCCCTCAATGGTGTTTGTGCTCACGTCACCGCGAACATATTCGCCGATGCCGTGGTTCACAACTTCATGGCTCTGGAACATCGGCGCAACCAACCGGTACTGGCCCTCGCCATCGGTCATGAAGCGCGTCTTTGCGGCGTCGATCTGAGCCTCCAGAACCGGACGCAGGTTTTCGGCGCTGACCGATGGCAGGTGCATCGAGCGCACCTTGCCGCCACGCTCCACAAGTGAAAACACCATTTCCTTTCCAACGCCGCCGATGTGGTCCTTGTTGCGCTTCGACCGGTGCTTGTTGCGTTCCTTGCCGCCGATGTAAGCCTCATCGGCTTCGACAATCTTGCCCTCGCCGCCAAGCCGCGCGGCGATGTCCAATTCGCGCATCGCTTCCCGGACGCGATGCGAGAGGAACCACGCTGCCTTCAGGCTGATTCCAGCCCCCGCGACAGTTGGTTGCTCGAAATCCCCTTCTTCGACGAGCACAGCAAGTAAGCCGCCTGCAATGCCTTGTGCAGCGGAACGCGCGCGTGCTCGAAAACCGTGCCGACTTTGCAGCTGAACTGCTTGCGGCAGTCGCGGCATTTCCATAGCCCGTAGCGCACACGCTTCGCGGGGTTGGCAGTAATTTTGTATGCGCCCCCGACTACGCCGCAATGCGGGCATTCCGCACCATCCGGCCACAGAATGCTTTCAAGAAAAGCATGGGCCGCCTCTTCGTCGCGGAAATATGGGCGGTTCAGGATGCTCATTTCGGACTTACCCCTTCAAAACACCGGTTCCTTATGGCAGAACCGGTGCCAAATGGCAAGTTTTTTGTTTTTATGACTTGATTACACCGGTTGTTCCGCCTACAACCGGTGCCATGGCGACCATAGGCATTGAAGTTATCCAGATCACCGGTGCGCAACGCGACCGGTTGATGGTCTTGGAAGAAGGCCACTTCTGCGATTTGAAGGCCATTGCGGTTTCGACCAAGAAACTGGGGCGTTCTGTTTCCGCTTTCGCCAATGCCGCCGGTGGCGAACTTTACATCGGGATAGGCGAAACCAAGTTGTTCGGTTCGAAGGTTCGGACGTGGCACGGCTTCCGCGATCAGGAAGCTGCAAACGGTCATATTCAATCGTTGGAGGCCTTGTTCCCGCTTGGTGCGGAATACTCGTATGAGTTTTTGTCGTGCCCTGGTTCTACAGGGCTTGTGCTCCACATCACTGTTCAACGCACTCCCCAGATCGCCAGAGCGCACAATAAAAAGGTTTTCGTCAGGCGAGGGGCTCAAAACCTTGAAGTGAAGGGCGCGGAAGCGTTGCGTCGCTTGGAGCTGGATAAGGGCATCGTCAGTTACGAGAAACAACCGGTGAGCGCCGACCTTTCCATCCTCACGGAGTCGGACAACCTAGCGGCTTTCATCAAGCAAGTCGTCCCGATGCAAACGCCACCGGTTTTTGTGCGCAAGCAAGTTCTTTCGCGAAATAACCAACCGATTGTGGCCGGAGTTCTGCTGTTCGCAGAAGAGCCGCAAGCCCTACTTCCAAAGTCGGGCGTAAAACTTTTCCGCTACAAGACGACCGCTGAAGTGGGAACACGGGAGACGCTTGCTGGCGACCCAGAGGCTATCGAGGGAACCACCTACGAAGTGATTTCTCAGGCCGTCGCAAAGACGGTCGCAATGGTGGAGGGCATTCAGAGACTTGGGCCAGAAGGCTTTGAGCCGGTTGTGTACCCAGACGAAGCGCTGCACGAAATCGTTACGAACGCGATCCTGCACCGCGACTACAGCATCGCCAGCGATGTGCAAATCAGAGTTTTTGAAAACCGCATCGAAGTGGAAAGTCCCGGCCGCCTTCCCGGCCATGTGACTACGCGCAACATCCTCAAGACCCAATTCTCCCGAAATGGCGTGCTGGTACGCCTGATCCATAAGTTTCCGAACCCGCCAAATAAGGATGTCGGCGAGGGGCTCAACACTGCCTTTGACGCGATGAAGCAATCGCGCTTGAAGCCACCGGTGATCCGCGAGACGGAAAACTCCGTACTCGTGGAAATTAGGCACGATAAACTTGCGACGGCGGAAGAGTCGGTGATGGATTTCTTGGGCAATCATCCGGAGATAACTAACCGGACCGCACGAGAGCTTACGGGCATTTCGTCAGAGAACACCATGAAAGATGTCTTTCTCAGATTGGCAAAGCGCAACCTCATAGAGCGCGTACCGGGACGCAAGGGCGCGTCATCGGCGTGGCAGAAGTACAGCGGATAGGGAGTACGACGATGGGCAAGGCAGCAGGTAACGAGCAGATCAAACTAAAGGCAGCGTTCTACAACAACCTTGCGGTTGGGTCCGTGATTGCCGGACTGGCAGTCCCGTATATCAACTTGATGCTGTCCGCGCCCGCTGGAGGGGTCTACCCGCCTCGCACATCAATTCAATTGTTCTACATCGTAGGGCTGGTGTTCCTAACCTTGCTGACAGCATGGTGGCTGAGAGCAAAGGCAAACGGCGCGCTCGACCAACTGCAAGATTGAGGTTGGGTTTGCAAACGCGCACATTCCCCCACAAGGGGGAGGGTAAACGACCGAGCTTCGTTCTCGCAGCTGTTCTCCTCTCGCTTCTCATTCTCTCGGCCTCCGCGCAAACCTCGCCGCGCGCGCCCGAACCGCCCGTCAAAATCGAGGTTGTGGCAAAACCGATCGCGGCGTTCGAGCCGCGCGATCCGTCGCGAGTGCGCTTCGGCGCGCTCGTCTATCGCGGCGGTGTCGAACTGACGTCATCCTATCGGGAGTTCGGCGGCATCTCGGCGATCCGGGTCGCTGCGGACGGTGCGGGCTTTCTCGCCGTCACCGACAAGGGCCGTTGGCTGCGCGGCCGCATTGTTTACGACGGGACGAGCCCGGCGGGCATCACGGATGCCGAAATGGCGCCGGTGCTTGGGTCCGACGGCAAGCCGCTCGCCGCGCGCGGCTGGTACGACACGGAATCGATCGCGCAGGATGGCGGCACGGTCTATGTCGGCATCGAGCGGGTCCATCGGATCGTGCGCTTCGATGTCGCGCGCCACGGGCTGCTTGCGCGCGGCCAGCCGATCCCGCTGCCGCCGGGTATCGCGAAGCTGCCGAGCAACAAAGGGCTCGAATGCCTCGATGTCGTGCCGCGCGATTTCGCCCTCGGCGGTACTCTGATCGCGATCTCGGAGCGCGGCCTCGACGAGCAAGGCAACATCCAGGGCTTCCTCATCGGCGGCCCGAACCCCGGCGAATTTTCGGTCAAACGCATCGGTGACTTCGACGTGAGCGATTGCGCCGTCACGCCGAAAGGCGACCTGCTGGTGCTGGAGCGCAGCTTCTCGCGCCTGCGCGGCGTCGGCATGCGTATCCGCCGTGTCGCGCTGGCGAGCGTTGCGCCCGGTGCGACCGTGGATGGGCCGGCGCTGTTCGAGGCCGACATGGGTTACCAGATCGACAACATGGAAGGGCTGTCGGTGCACCGGACCGCCGGCGGCGAACTGGTGCTGACGCTGGTTTCCGACGACAACTTTTCGATGATCCAGCGGACGTTGCTGCTGCAATTCACGCTGGCCGAACCCTAGCGACCTGAGGTAATTTCTCGGACGTCTGGCTGGTGGAACGGCCAATGTTCAAGAAGAACGTTCATCCCCTCGACTTGCTGCTCGCGGTGCTCGCCGCTGTTTTGCCGGGCGCCGCGATCTTCTACTGGCTGGCGATGTCCGGGCGGCTGCCGTTCGGCTTCCTGTTCGGCCTTGTGTCTTTGCTCACCGCCGCGGCCGTGATGCTGGCGGTCATCGGCGGCATGGTGTGGTTCGCGATCTGGTTTTTCAGCCCGAATCGATAGCGGACACACTCAGTGTCATCCCGGGCGAGTGCAGCGAGACCCGGGACCCCATCGCGCCCGATCGCCGAATGTGGTGGTTTATGGGTCCCGGCTCGCGCGATGCTGCGCATCGCTTGGCCGGGATGACAGTGCAGCGTGTTACGCCGCTTCCGCCTGCTTCTTCTCGATCGCGCTCTTGAGCTTGAGCGCCTTGGGCGAAAGCTCGTCGGTCTTGGCCTTCTTGAGGAAAGCGTCGAGCCCGCCACGGTGGTCGACCGTCTTCAGCGCGTTCGCCGAGATACGCAGCTTGACCGAGCGGCCGAGCGCGTCCGACATCAGCGTGACGTTCAAGAGGTTCGGCAGAAAACGCCGTTTGGTCTTGATGTTGGAATGGCTGACTTTATGGCCTACCAGCGGACCCTTGCCGGTCAGATCGCAGCGGCGCGACATGGTCGAAATCCTTGAAAACGATAGCTGAATCCCAAAAGGGCCGAGGAAGCGTCCATTCGGGGGACGCGGACCTATAAAGTCCACGCCGCGGGGCGTCAAGTTTGAGCCTCGGATCAAAGATTCGACGCATTCCCGGCCGAAGACCCGAAAGTGCCGCCCGTGCTGGAGGGCTGGCTGGCGTGGGTTTTGCTCGTCGAATAAGGTCCGGACAAAGGCGTAGACGCAGGGGCAAGGATCAAACGTGCAGTATCGCCGGCGCACCAGCCGTCTCCTCCTTGCCGCCGGTGCCGCGCTTGCGTGCCTTTCGGGCAGCGCGTTGGCGCAAGGTAAGCTGGAGGCCCGCTACTCGGTCACGCTCGCAGGCATTCCGCTCGGTACCGGCGTCTGGGTGATCGACATCGCGCCTGAACAATATACCGCGGTCGCGAGCGGCCGCACGACCGGTCTCGTCAAGCTCGTCGCCGACGGAACAGGCACCGGTGGTTCCCGTGGCGCCATCCAGGGCGCCAGTCTGGTGCCGACGAGCTACGCATCAAGCTCGACCTCCGACAAGAGATCCGACGAAGTCCGCATGACGCTGCGCGCCGGCGCCGTGAAGGACGTGTCGACCGAGCCGCCGCTGGAACCCTCGCCCGACCGCGTTCCGGTGACCGACGCGCACCGCAAGGGCGTGACGGACCCGATGAGCGCGGCGATCATTCCGGTCGCCGGAAACGGCGATGTGCTCGCGCCCGACGCCTGCAAGCGCAAGCTTGCGATCTTCGACGGCCGCCAGCGCGCCGATATCGAGCTTGTCTACAAGCGCATGGACCGCGTGAAGGCCGACAAGGGCTATCAGGGGCCGGTGGTGGTCTGCACCGTGCTGTATCGCCCGGTCGCGGGACATCGCCCCGAGCGGCCCGCGATCAAGTACCTGATCGAGCAGCGCGACATGGAAATGTGGCTCGCGCCGATCGCCGGCACGCGCGTGCTGGTGCCGTTCCGCTTTTCGGTGCCGACGCCGTTCGGGCTCGGCGTGTTGCAGGCGACCTACTTTGTCGCACAGCCGCAGCCGACGCAGGCGCTGCGCCAGGCCCCGGCCGCCGCCAAGACGCAGTAGCTCCGCTGTCGCCCGCGAAGGCGGGAACCCAGTAAACACCGAACTTGAATTATCGCGAGGGTCGGCTGAACGCTCGATTGGTGTCTACTGGATTGCCCGCCTTCGCGGGCAATGACACCGAGCGCTATTCTTTTTCGCCGGCCGCGTATTTCTGCAGCAGCGGATACTGCAACGCCGCGAAGATGAAGGTGAGCGGCAGCACGCCGAACACCTTGAAGCTCACCCAGAAATCCGTCGTCTGCGTGCGCCAGACGATCTCGTTGAGCACCGCGAGCGCGAGGAAGAAGATCGCCCAGCGCAACGTGAGCTTGCGCCAGCCCTCCTCGGTCAGCTCGAACACCGAGTCGAACACGATCGCGAGCAGCGGCTTGTTGAACGCGAGCCCGCCGAGCAGCAGCCCCGCGAACAGCAGGTAGATGATCGTCGGCTTCATCTTGATGAAGGTGTCGTCGTGCAGCACCAGCGTGAGGCCGCCGAACACCACGACGATCACCGCCGTCACCATCGCCATCACGGGCAGATGGCGCGTCAGC
>JAXDNY010000143.1:0-30317 GCA_034669145.1 Hyphomicrobiales bacterium | reverse complement strand
GCGAAATGTAACGCGATATCGCATCGAACCAGATCTGCACCGGCGAACCTTCGTACGGCACGAACGAGAACATCCGGTCCACCACGCTGCGCTGGAGCGCGGGCAGGTCACCGTCGCGGCTTGCGGCTCGCCAGAACTCCGCGAGCCGCTTGCGCGCTTCCGCCGCGCCCCCGCGCGCGAGCCCGTCGGCCAGCAGCACGGCATTGATCGCCCCAGCCGAGGTGCCGGAAATGCCCTCGATGTCGATACGCTCGTCGGAGAGCAGATGATCGAGCACGCCCCAGGTGAACGCGCCGTGCGCGCCGCCGCCCTGGAGGCCGAGATTGATTTTCTTTTTGGTGCTGCGCGGTTTCATGAGCCCTCACCCTGAGGAGCGCGAAGCGCGTCTCGAAAGGCGAGGGCGCTTGCTCGGAGCGTGCGGCCATCCTTCGAGACGCCGCCTTCGGCGGCTCCTCAGGATGAGGTCGGAGTCACTGCGCAGTCCAGCCGCCGTCGATCGAGTAGGCGGAGCCCGTGATGGTCGCGGCGGCATCGCCGGAGAGAAACACCGCGAGCGCGCCGATGTTCTCCGGCGTGGTGTATTGCAGCATCGGCTGCTTCTCGGCGACGAGGATGCGCTTGGCTTCCTCGAACGTTTGCCCGGCGACCTTGGCGCGCGCCTCGATCTGCTGCGCGACGAGCGGGGTGAGCACCCAGCCGGGGCAGATCGCGTTGCAGGTGATGCCGTCGTTGGCGGCCTCGATCGCCACCACTTTGGTGAGGCCGACGATGCCGTGCTTCGCCGCGACGTAAGCGGCCTTCTCGCCGCTCGCGACCAGCCCATGCGCCGACGCAATGTTGATGATGCGGCCCCACTTGCGCGCCTTCATGCCGGGGATTGCGACGCGCGTCGTGTGGAACGCGGCCGACAGATTGGTCGCGATCACGGCGTCCCATTTCTCGATGGGGAAATCCTCCACCTTGGCGACGAACTGGATGCCGGCGTTGTTCACCAGCACGTCGACCGCGCCGAAGGTCTTCTCCGTGGTGGCGATCATCGCGGCGATCTCGGCCGGCTTGGTCATGTCGGAGGGCGAGTAGATCGCCTTCACGGAAAACTCTTTCTCAAGGGCCGCGCGCTCCTTCTCGATCGCCGCCGCATCGCCGAAGCCGTTGATGGTGAGGTTCGCGCCCTCTTTGGCGAAGGCGCGCGCGATGGCGAGGCCGATGCCGGAGGTGGAACCGGTGACGACGACGGATTTGCCTTTGAGCATGGCGTGACCTTTCGGGATTGGCTCTTATATCGGATATCGAGACAGCATTGCTGCGCCGCAACATAAAGGTCAATGCACGGCTTCACGATTGCGCGACCCGCGCAGGCCCAGAATCGTCTAAAAGGACCGCATGGCTGCCGTTTTTCCCGCTCCCGACCACGATCACGACCGCTGCGCCGCCGACGCGCTGGCGCATGCCGAAGCCGTGTGCGTGAAGCGCGGCGAGCGGCTGACGGCGATGCGGCGCCATGTGCTGGAAGTGCTCAGCGGCAGCCACAAGCCGCTCGGCGCCTACGAGATCATCGATCTGGTCGCGGCGCGCGGCGCGCGGCCCGCGCCGATCACGATCTATCGCGCGCTCGACTTCCTCACGAGCCAAGGCCTCGTGCACCGGATCGAAAGCCGCAACGCGTTCCTCGCCTGCATCAACAATCACGCGTCCGGCGCGCCCGTGGTGTTTCTCATCTGCGAACACTGCGGAGCGGTCGGCGAGGCGGCCTCGGGCGCGGTCGCCGACAGCTTGAATGCGGCTGCGAAAAGCGCGGGCTTCACGCCGAAGAGCCCGGTGATCGAGATCAGCGGCGTGTGCGCGCATTGCCGGGAAGCCTGAGCTCAGCTGTCATCCCGGACGCGCCGTAGGCGCGATCCGGGATCCATAACCACAATTCGTTTGAACTGGCACAGGCGGGCGTCCCAAAAGGCTTTCGTGGTTATGGGTCCCGGCTCTCGCTGCGCTCGGCCGGGATGACGGGGGAAGTGTGCACAACAACAATAGTGCCCGCCCGCTCGACGCCGTCGCGGCGCTGATCATGCTGGGCTTGACGCTCTCGTGGGGCCTCAACCAGGTCTCGGTGAAGCTCGCGCTGCCCGAAATCCCGCCGTTCGTCCAGGCGACCGTGCGCTCGATCGGCGCGTTCGCGATCATTGTCATCTGGGCGCGCTGGCGCGGCGTCGCGCTTAACCGCCGCGACGGCACGCTTGCCGGCGGCCTCATCGCCGGCGTGCTGTTCGGCGTCGAATTCCTGCTGATCTTCCCCGCCCTGCAATTTACCGCGGCGAGCCGCGCGACGCTGTTCATCTATACCGCGCCGTTCTTCGTCGCGCTCGGCTCCGGCGTCCTGCTGGGCGAAAAGCTGCGCGCCGTGCAGTGGCTCGGTTTGCTTTGTTCGTTCGCCGGACTCGTGGTGGCGTTCGGCGTGCCGGATGCCTCGCGCGACGGCAAGCAGTTGCTCGGCGACATCATGATGGTGGCGGCGGGCGCCGCCTGGGGCGCGACCACGCTGGTGATCAAGGCCTCGCGCCTGCGCTTCGCCCCCGCCGAGAAGGTGCTCGCCTATCAACTCGCGGTCTCGATCCCGATGCTGGCGGCCGGCGCGCTGCTGATGGGCGAGCGCATGACCGCCATGCCCAGCACATGGTCGCTCGGCTGGCTCGCCTACCAGACGTTCTGGGTGGTCAGCCTCACCTATGCGGTGTGGTTCGCCATGGTGCAGCGCTATTCGGCGAGCCGTCTTTCGGCCTTCACATTCCTGACGCCATTGTTCGGCGTCGCGTCCGGTCATTTCGTGCTCGGGGAACCGATTTCCTGGGCCTTCGGGCTGGCCGTGGCGCTGGTGGTGGGCGGTCTGGTGCTGGTGAACCGGCCGAATTAAAGGTTCCGAGCCCTCGCAAGGGCCCGAAAGGCCTATTAAATTGACGAAAACAACCCGGTCTGGCACTCATCCGCCGACCCAGGAGCACCCGATGACCCAATCCGCTGCGCCCCTCGAGCGGCGCACGTCCATTCCGGTGAACGTCGGCCATGTGAAGGTCGGCGGCGGCGCGCCCGTGGTGGTGCAGTCGATGACCAATACCGACACCGCCGACGTCGCGGGCACCGCCGCCCAGGTCGCGGCGCTCGCGCGCGCCGGCTCCGAGATCGTGCGCATCACGGTCGACCGCGACGAGGCGGCCGCCGCCGTGCCGCACATCAAGGACAAGCTCCTCAAGATGGGGCTCGACGTGCCGCTGGTCGGCGACTTCCACTACATCGGCCACACGCTGCTCGCCGATCATCCGGCCTGCGCCGAGGCGCTCGACAAGTACCGCATCAATCCCGGCAACGTCGGCTTCGGCAAAAAGAAAGACCCGCAGTTCTCCTCCATCGTCGAGATGGCCATCAAGCATAACAAGCCGGTGCGCATCGGCGCGAACTGGGGCTCGCTCGATCAGGAGCTTCTGACGAAGCTGATGGACGAGAACGTGAAATCGCCGGACCCGAAGGACGCGCGCGCGGTGACGCGCGAGGCGATGGTGCAGTCCGCGCTGCTCTCCGCCGAGCGCGCGGAGGAAATCGGATTGCCGCGCGACAAGATCATCCTGTCGGCGAAGGTCTCGGCCGTGCAGGACCTGATCGCGGTCTACATGGAGCTCGGACGGCGCTCCAACTACGCCATTCACTTGGGCCTGACCGAAGCCGGCATGGGCTCGAAGGGCATCGTCGCGTCATCGGCGGCGCTCGGCATCCTGATGCAGCAGGGCATCGGCGACACCATCCGCATCTCGCTCACGCCGGAGCCCGGCGGCGACCGCACCGTGGAGGTGAAGGTCGCGCAGGAATTGCTGCAGACCATGGGCTTCCGCGTGTTCGTGCCGCTGGTCGCGGCCTGCCCCGGCTGCGGGCGCACCACCTCGACCACGTTCCAGGAGCTCGCGCGCGACATCCAGGATTTCATCCGCGACTCGATGCCGGCCTGGAAGACGCAGTATCCGGGCGTCGAAGCGCTCAACGTCGCCGTGATGGGCTGCATCGTGAACGGTCCCGGGGAAAGCAAGCACGCCGACATCGGCATCTCGCTCCCCGGCACCGGCGAGACGCCGGCGGCGCCGGTGTTCATCGACGGCAAGAAGGCCGTGACGCTGCGCGGCCCGACGGTGGCGGCGGATTTCAAGAAGATGGTGATCGAGTATATCGAGCGAAGGTATGGGACCGCCGGGGCGGGCGCGAGGACGGCGGCGGAGTAGCTTGTAGCCCGGATGAAGCGAAGCGAAATCCGGGACTGCCCTCTCAGTTGAACCACTCAAGTTCAATAGGGCGCTTGGGCGTGTATCTGTATCTTGCCGCCCTTATAGCTGTTCTGCTATAAGCACGTGCAAATGACCGCCCGCAAGCCCGTCGAATGGATCGGTTCCTCGCGGAGCGACCTGCGCAAGTTTCCGCCCGAGGTTCGCCGCGTCATAGGCCAGGCGATCGATGACGCGCAGCTCGGCACGGAACATCCGGCCGCCAAGGCATTGAAAGGGTTCGGCGGGCGCGGCGTGCTGGAGATTGTCGACGATTTCGATGGCGATACCTATCGCGCGGTCTATTCGGTGAAGTTTGCCGGCGCCGTCTACGTGCTGCATGCCTTTCAAAAGAAATCGAAGAAGGGGATCGCAACGCCGCGGCACGAGATCGATCTGATCAGGGCGCGGCTCAAGCGCGCCGAGGAACACTACAGGACGAACTACCCGAAAGGCGCAAAACCATGAGCGGCAAAATTCCCGTCAAACCCGGCAGCGGCAATGTATTCGCCGATCTCGGCTTCGAGCGGCCGGAGGAGGAGTTGCTGAAGGCTCAGCTTGTCCGCGAAATCCGCGACATTCTCAAGCGCCGCCGGCTGACGCAGGCCAAGGCGGCCGAGCTTCTCGGCCTCAAGCAGCCGGACGTGTCAACGCTGATCGCCGGACGCGTGTACAAGTTTTCGCTCGAACGGCTGCTGCGCTGCGTGCGCCGTCTCGATCGCGACGTGGTGATGGTGATCCGCCCGAAGCGACGTGCGGGTTTCGCGCGGACGCGGCGTGGTTCCCTGCCACGCAAGGCCCTCGCTGCGTAAGGCCCGGCAGCCGGGCTAAAGCATCAACACGCCAGCACGCTCACATTCCCCTGCTCGCCGTAGGGGATGATCGCGCGATCCCGCGTCACCAGCGTCGCGGCAAGGTCGCGCCGGTCGCGATCAGGATGCGGTCCATTGGATCGTGCCTCGGCTCCGTCTTGTGCGACGCTTCGCCCCCATGCCACCATTTCTCAGCATTGCGGACGAGGGCGGCGACACATGCGGTTCTCCCGGCGAAACGTCCTGCGCGCGGCCGCGGGCGCCACAGCGCTGCTCGCCGCGCCGCGCGTGGCGCGCGCCCAAACCTATCCCGACCATCCGATCCGTCTGATCGTGCCGTTCCCGCCGGGTGGCGCGTTTGACACCCTCGGCCGGCCGTGGGCCGACCGGATCAAGCCGTATCTCGGCACGGTCGTGATCGAGAACATCGGCGGGGGCGGCGCGTCGCTCGGTGCAGCCGCGGCCGCCCGCTCACGGCCGGATGGCTACACGATCCTGCTCGGTGGCACGCTGCCGCATGTGAACGAGGCGCTGCTGAAATCGAAGCCGCTCTACGATCCGGTCAAGGATCTCGATCCGATCATGCGCATTGCGGTCGGCTACCTGGCGATCGCCGTGCATCCGTCGGTGCCGGTAAACACGCTGGCCGAGCTGGTCGCGCACATCAAGGCCAATCCCGGCAAGGTCTCCTACGGACATAGCGGGGTCGGTGGGACCAATCATCTCATTGGCGAGCTGTTCAAATCGGTCGCGGGTATTCCTGATCTCATCCAGATTCCGTATCGCGGCGCGGGCCCCGCGATGACCGATCTCGTCAGTGGGCAGATCCCGATGGGCATCGTTGGGGTGCAGGCGCAAAGCCTTGGCTTCCATCGCAGTGGCGCGCTGAAGATCCTTGCGGTGACGAGCGAGAAGCCGCTGGCCGCGGCGCCCGATGTGCCGACGGCGGTGAGCGCGGGCTTTCCGGATATCGCGAATGCCTCGTCCTACGGGATTCTCGCGCCGGCCGGCACGCCGAGGCCGATCATCGACAAGGTCGCGCAGGCGTCGCGGGCCTTGCTGTCGACCGAGGGGTATCAGCGGCTGATGATCGACATGGGCTTCGAGGCAACGCCGGAGTCGGACCCGGAGGATTTCCGCCGCGTGCTCGCCGCCGACGTCGCGCTCTGGAGCCCGATCGTCAAATCGCTTGGGCTGAAGCTCGATTGAGCCAGCGTAGCCCGGATGAGCGTCAGCGATATCCGGGATTCTTCGTCAATCGAGCAGCCCCGGATTTGGCTCCGCTCATCCGGGCTACCACCTCAACACGCCAGCACACTCACATTCCCCGTCTCGCCATACGCCAGTATCGCGCGATCCCGTGTCACCAGCGTTGCGGC
This sequence comes from Hyphomicrobiales bacterium, assembly GCA_034669145.1. Classification (GTDB taxonomy): domain Bacteria; phylum Pseudomonadota; class Alphaproteobacteria; order Rhizobiales; family Xanthobacteraceae; genus PALSA-894. The sequence goes on along the minus strand of JAXDNY010000143.1, from coordinate 23,831 downwards.
GAGTTCGCGCGCGGTCGCGATCAGGATGCGGTCCATCGGATCGCGCGGCGGTATGCCGGGCAGGAACGATGACGCGATAAGGATGTCGGGCGAGAGGTCGGCGAGTTGGATGCCTGGCGTCGCCAGCAATCCGCGAAACCAGCGGTGTGGCGTCGCGGACAGGTCAATGCGATTTCGAGAAGCAAGTTGACCAACCTCGAAGGCGGTGATCGGCGACACCAGCACCGGCGTGCCGTCGCGAGAAGCCGCGTGCATCGCCTCAGTCGCGGCGCGCGCAATCGACACGTTTTCGAACACCCACACGGCCGCATGCGTGTCGAGCAGGAACGGCGGCATCGTCCAGGTCACCGCTTTTCCGGGCCGTACTTCTGATCGTAAAAGTCTGCCAAATCGGGATCGGCAGGTTCCGTGAGATCCACGCCCGGCGGAATTCGGATCATGCCCTTCAGTGCCCCGAACGCCGGATGACGCCCGTCCTTCGTGGCATAGGGCTTCTGCGCGGGCTCGGCGAAGCCGCTGGTTAGCTCAGCGGCTTTCGCGACGCGCCGGAACACGAGCTTGCGTCCTTCGATGTCCACCTGCGCGCTCTCGAAGCCGGCTTCCAGCCACACCTTGGTCATCACGTTGTTGTCCGGATTGTTGCTCCACCACGCGCGATGATGCTGCGCCTTGGGCGGCAGTTTCACGCCGGTGATCTTTTCGATCTCGCGGAAGGTCATCGGGACTTCCGCGGTGCGCTGCTTGCGCAGGAATTGCCCGAGCGGCTCGTATTTTCCCATGTCGGCCATCATTCAACAGTGTGACACAGTGTGTTTACCTTCACACGACGGCTACGTCAAGCGCGAATTAGCATATAGTCCTTGACAAAGGAATATTAAGTCTGTTATAGCCACTTGACCCTGTTTCCCTCAGGCTGCCTTCCGGAGGCATCCTGCGGGTGGAGCGGGGCGCGGCACCGACAACGTGCCGTGATTCTTCCGCAGGCTACGTACACTTGCCTGCGGGGTGGAGCGCCGGGAGGCGCAGCGGTTCGGTGGCGAGGCCTCGCAAGCCTGAAAGATCATCGCCCGCGCGCGCCTCGGGATGGGACTCGCAGTCCCGTCCTTGCAAGGCGCGCTGGGGTGTCCGGCGTAACGCACCGGCGCCCCGTAAGGGCGCCGTAGCGCAGCGCCCTGGCGCCTCCCGGCGCTCCATTCCCCGCTTCGGCGGGAACGGAAAACGGGACAGGGCAACCCGCGCCCTCAACGAAACGGGCGGCGGAGCTTTGGCTATTAGCGCGCGACAGTGTTCGCGCGGATAACCGGAGCAGCCGGCATGCGCTGCACCGAGGCGGTCGGCACCGTGTAGGTCGTCGGCAGCGTCTTGCGCCACGGCGAGCCCGAGAGGCCCTGTTGGTAGCCGTACTGATAGAGCTGCTGCATGTAGCCGCGGTCGAAGCCCATCGAGGTCGTGGTCGGATAGTCGGCGTCGATCGAGGCGAGGTTGAAGTCCCACTTGTTGCGGCGCGCGAAATCGTAAGTCGCGATCAGGGTGTTCTGGGTGTTCGCCTTCACGGCGGTGGTGAACGAGCGCGACACGATGGTCAGCGCCTTGCCTTCGACGATCTCGAAATCCTGCTCCAGCTTGTTGTTCATCACGATGTAGACGCGCGGCTGCACGCCCGAGGCGGGCGGCGGAACGCTGGAGAGCAGCAGCGATTCCGGCACCACCAGAAGATTGGCGCGCACGCCGCCATCGACATGCATCTCCTCGAAGCGGCGCCCTTCGCCTTCCACATTGATCAGCACCGGCGAATAGACGCCGGGCACGCTCGCGGAGGCGACAAGCACGTCGCGGAACAGGTTGAGCGCTTCGGGCGCGCCGCTCGCCGCGATCGCGCCCATGTCCCACACGGCGGTGCGCTGCGCGTCGAGGTTGGTGGTGACGACGAGGAGCCTTCGGCCCTTCTTGTATTCGGCGCCGATGCGCTCGAGCAGCGCGTCATCGACATAGCGCGCGATCAGGCGCTTGAGCGGCTCGGTCTTGAATACGCCCGCGCCGAAGATCGCCGACAACCCGTCGATCTGCAGCAATTCCTCGCCGATGCCTTCGGAGAACAGGTTCTTCAGCACAGGATCGTACGCCGGACCGAGGAATGCGAACGGCGCGATCAGCGCGCCTGCGCTCGCGCCGGTCACGACCGCGAATTCGGGCCGCCCGCCGCGTTCGGTCCAGCCGGCGAGCAGGCCGGCGCCATAGGCGCCGTTCGAGCCGCCGCCCGAGATCGCCAGCACGTTCACGGTGCGGGCGCGGTCGGCGAGGATTTCGGAGCGGGCGCGCGCCAGCAGCGCGTCGGCGCGGTCGTCCGACCACACGCGCGCGTTCGGAATACCGGGGATCGTCGCGACCGACTGCTGCTCCTTGGTGAACGGCACGCGCGGCAGTGAGGCGCAGCCGGCAAGCGCCAGAAGCGCCGGCATGAGCAGCAAATGTCGCGTCATTGTGCGCCGTTGCATCAAGACGCCGTCGATCGGCACGCCCGCCGCGATTTGACCACAGCATTCATCGGTTCAGGCCTGCCATGTCGATGTTTTCTGGAAGCGGACGCCTTCTTGGCTGCCTCATTTGCTGACAATAAGGCGGGGAGCCTTCATTCGGGTTACGGCTCGCCGCTCGTTTTGGGGCACGGCAACCCAATTTCCCCGGTTCCTCATTCGCGCTACCCTGTTGCCGCTAAACCAAGAAACCGTTCAAGGAGCCGCGATGTCCACCTTCACCTACGACCACATCCACATCCGCAGCCGCAACCCGGAAAAGACCGCCGCCTACTACGAGCGCATGTTCGACGCGCAGATCATCCGCACGCCTCAGGAAGGGGGCACGCGCATCGACATGAAGATCGGCGGGCAGGATGTGTTCATCGCGCCGGTCCCGGAGAAGAGCAACGTCAATCCGCCGCCGGTCACGCCCTATCAGGGGCTCGATCATTTCGGCCTGCGCGTGACGAACATCGACAAGGTGGTGGCGGACCTCAAGGCCAAGGGCGCGGAGTTCACCATGGAGCTCAATTCGCCGCGGCCGGGCATCAAGATCTGCTTCGTGCGCGGGCCGGAAGGCGTCTCGATCGAGGTGCTGGAGCGCGGCATCAAATGATGCGGCTGCTCTGGCTGGCGCTGCTGCTCGCGTTCGCGGCGCCGGCGGCGGCCGAGTATCCGGACCGCCCGGTACGGCTGATCATTCCGTTCCCGCCCGGCGGCAGCAATGACGTGGTCGGGCGGCTGGTCGCAAACCAGCTTTCCGAGAAGCTCGGCCACAAGGTGTTCGTCGACAATCGCGGCGGCGCCGGCGGCGTGCTCGGCACCGAAGCGGCGGCGGCGGCCGCGCCCGACGGCTACACGCTGCTGATCATCTCGATCGCGCATGCGGTCAATCCGGCGCTGTACAAGCTGAATTACGATCCGATCAAATCCTTCGCGCCGATTTCCATTCTGGCGACCGGGCCGAACGTGCTGGTGGTCAACCCGCAGCTCCCCGTGAAGACCGTCGCCGAGCTGCTGGCGCTTGCGAAGGAGAAGCCCGGCGCGCTCGATTATGCGTCGGCCGGCGTCGGGAGCTTCCAGCATCTCGGCGGCGAACTGTTCAAGCTCACCGCGGGCGTGAGCCTGCAGCACGTGCCCTACAAGGGCGGCGGTCCTGCGATGGCCGATGTGATCGCCGGGCATGTGCAGGTGATGTTCTCCTCGCTGGTGCAGACCACGCCGTTCATCCAGTCCGGGCAATTGCGCGCGCTCGGCACCGGCGGCGCCAAGCGCAATCCGGTGCTGCCCGACGTGCCGACCATTCAGGAGGCGGGCGTGCCCGGTTACGTGGCGGACAACTGGTGGGGCATCATGGCGCCCGCCGGCACGCCGCAGCCGATCGTCGACCGGCTGTACAAGGACGTCCAGGCGGTGCTCACGTCACCGGAGCTGAAGGCGGCGTTCGACCGCGAAGGTGCGTCGGCCGTCACCATGACCACGGCGGAGTTTTCCAAATATATCGAAAACGAAATCGTGAAGTGGGGGCGCGTCGTGAAGGAAGGCAACATCAAGGCGCAGTAGCGTCTGCTGGCGATATCTGATGGCACACCGACACGACGATCTAAATCCGCCGCCGCGGGTTCGCCCGCGGATTATTGGCGCACCGAGAATTCGTCAGGTCTATTGGTGCAGGCTACCGACGGACGCCGAACTACCGGAGCTGTGGAAGGTCCGGCCGGTTATCGTCATTTCTTATCGAAACCTGCTACACGGCCATGCGACGGTTATCCGGACTACGACCGTCGAACAGCCGCAGAATCCTTGGCATATCGCTTGGCTACATCGATCGATGGGCGACACGTCTCATGGGCGATCTGCGACAAACCCCTAACGGTGGCCGCCAGCAGGCTGGAACCGCATCGAACCATCCCGCGCATCAGCGAGCTTGAACTAAAGGAGATCCTGACAAGACTCTTCGCTTGGCTTCCGCGAGTTCCAGACGTTGAAAACTGAGCCCGATATGCTATATATATGCGGCAGCACTTGCGGCCCTCGTATTCTTCGGAATCGGGGTGTCCGCTGCGCCCCTCCGGGGGCGCTTAATGGAGGGGAGCTCTTTCGGGAGCTCCCCTTTTCCATGTGATATTTGGTTGAACATGTTGGAGGCCGGTTCGATGGATGTGAAGACCTATCCTGTGACCTACACCGACGCCGAATGGCGCAAAATCCTCACCCCCGAGCAATTCCACATCATGCGCGAGCACGGCACCGAGCGGCCGGGCAGCTGCGCGCTGAATTTCGAGAAGCGCGCCGGCACGTTCACCTGCGCGGGCTGCGGGCAGCCGCTGTTCCGGTCGAAGAAGAAGTTCGAGAGCGGCACCGGCTGGCCGAGCTTCAACGATCCGGAGCCCGGGGCGGTCGAGGACTCGCAGGACCGCAGCTACGGCATGGTGCGCACTGAATGCCATTGCAGTCGCTGCGGCAGCCACCTCGGCCACGTCTTCCCCGACGGCCCCCCGCCCACGGGATTGCGCTACTGCATCAACGGGGTGGCGATGAATTTCCAGCCGGATTTGTAATTTCGTAGGGCGGGCAAAGCGAAGCGTGCCCGCCATAACGCGACGTGGCGGGCACGCGCTTCGCGCTTTGCCCGCCCTACAGCCGAACGCGCCGCATCGCTGAATTGCATTTGACCGCATTGACCTTGCGGCCGCTTTGCCCGACTTTACCCGCGAATCCCAAAAGGAGGGCGAGCATGCTGCAGGAAGCGATTGGGAAGGGCGTAGACGTCGAAACCGCGCGCTGGCAGGCGCGCGTCGATCTCGCGGCCGCGCACCGGCTCTGCGTGATGAACGACTTCCACGAAGGCATCTTCAATCACCTGACGTTTCGGGTGCCCGGCACCAACGACCGCTACTACCAGATTCCGTTCGGTCTCTACTGGTCCGAAGTGACGGCGAGCTGCTTCATGGAAGTGAGCTACGACGGCGAGCGGCTTTCCGGCGAAGGCGAGATCGAGCGCTCCTGCTACTGCATCCACGCGCCGATCCATAAGCTGGCGCAGCATGCCGGCGCGGTCTTCCACACCCATATGCCCTACGCGAGCGCGCTGTCGCGGCTGAAAGACCAGCGCATCCTGCCGATCGGCCAGACCGAAATCGCGATCGGCATGCACACCGCCTACGACAACAGCTACGGCGGTCCGGCGTTCGAGACGAAGGAGGGCGAGCGGCTGGCCGGCATCCTCGGCGACAAGAAGATCCTGATGATGGCGAGCCATGGCATTGCGACCGTGACGCCAACGATCTCGGAAGCCTTCGACCTGCTCTATTACGCCGAGCGCGCCTGCCAGCAGATCATCCTGGCGATGCAGACCGGCCGCGAGCTCAACATCCTGCCGCAGCACGTGATCGACGACGCGATCAAGGAGTTCAAGACCGCGCCGGGATACGGCAACAAGAAGCCGCATGTCTGGCACTTCGAGGCGATGAAGCGCGTCCTCGACAAGAAAGAACCGGATTATAAGAACTAGGCTTTTTGTCATTCCGGGGCGCGCCGCAAGGCGCGAGCCCGGAATCCATAACCACAATTCGTTGGATATTCGCGCCGCCGTGCGCCCAAACTGCCTTTCGTGGTTATGGGTCCCGGGCTCCTCGCCATAGCGCGTCGCAGACGCGCGTAAACGCGCTTATTGCTCGGCCCCGGGACGACAGGCAGCACCATGATCCTCATCGGCCAATACGACTCGCCGTTCGTCCGCCGCGTCGGCATCGCGATGACGCTCTACGGGATGCCGTTCGAGCACAGACCGTGGTCGACCTTCGGCGAGGCCGAGAAAATCCGCCCCTACAATCCGCTCACCCGCGTGCCGACGCTGGTGCTCGACGACGGCGACGTACTGATCGATTCGATGCCGATCCTCGACTACCTCGACGGCCTGGTGCCCGCCGACAAGCGCATGCTGCCGGTCGCGGAGCCCGCGCGGCACCGCGCGCTCAAGGTCACCACAATGGGCGTGCACACGGCCGAGAAGGCGGTGAGCCTGTTTTATGAGAAGGTTCTGCACAAGGAGACGTCCGAGGTGTGGACCAACCGATGCCGCACGCAGATTTCCGGCGCGCTTGCCGCGCTGGAGCCGGATCGCGCGGCGCGCAAGACTGAATACTGGTTCGGGGAGAGCATCGGCCATGCCGACATCGCGGTTGCGGCGGCGCTGCGCTTCATCGGCGACGCGCATCCCGGCGTCGTCGCGATGGCGGACTATCCGGCGCTGAGCGCGCACGCGAAACGCTGCGAAGCGCTGCCGGTGTTTCAGGCCATCTCGCAGGTGTTCATCCCGCCGGCGTAGCTCCTTCTTCACCTCTCCCCGCTTGCGGGGAGAGGTCGACGCGCGAAGCGCGGCGGGTGAGGGGCTATCGCGAGCCATGCTGGTGCCCCTCACCCGTCTCGCAGCTGCGCTGCTCGCCACCCTCTCCCCGCTTTGCGGGGAGAGGGAAGAAATCAGAACTTCCCAAACTTCAGATACGCCTCCTGCGGGTCCATGCCGGACAGGATCGCGGTGCGGATCTGGCTCTCGGTGCCGACCGCAACGCCCGCGGCCTGCACGATCTCGGCGGCGCGGGCGCGCGGCAGCACGATGATGCCGTCGCGGTCGGCGAGCAGGTAGTCGTGCGGCGCAATCGTCACCGTGCCGATCTTGATCGGCACGTCCATCGCGTCCGCCGTCCAATAGCCGACGATGTCGCGCGGCGTCGCGTAGCGCGCATAGACGGCAAATCCCATCTCGATCAGGAACTCGACATCGCGGCAGCCGCCGTCGATCACCACGCCGGGCACGCCCTTGCGCATCAGCGTCTCGCCCGAAAGTTCGCCCATGTGGGCGACCTCGTCGTCGTTCGCCTCGATCACCACGATATGGCCGGACTTCGCCTTGGAGAGAAAGCCGGTCCAGGCGAGCAGCGTCTCGTGCGGATCGGCCTTCGGCGTCACCTTGCCGCGCAGCGTGAACACCGGCCCCGCGATCGTTCGCGCGACCGTCACCGGGTGGAGCGTGTGCGGCAGCGTGAAATCCCGCAAGCCCATGGCGCGCATCACGTCGTGCACCACGCCGGTGTAAAGCTTCGACAGGCGTGGCGTCAGGTCTTCGGTCGCGCCGCGCAACAGATCGGCCGCACCACGCGCGTCAGATGTGGCCGCGCGTGCCCGTTCGAGCGGAGTTTGCTTGGCGGTCATTGGGCGGGTCTCCGGGTTTCGCTTACCTCGCACGCAGAACCAGAACGAACTCAAATCGCGCTCGCCGCGATGTTCACGGTGAGCGCCAGCAGCGCGGCATTGAACAGGAACGAGATGATGCTGTGCGCCAGCACGGTGCGGCGGATCGATTTCGTCGAGACCGTGACGTCGGAGACCTGCGCGCACATGCCGATGGTGAACGAGAAATACATGAAGTCCCAGTAGTCCGGCTCATGATCGTCGGGGAACGTCATGCCGCCGATCTGACGGTCGCGTCCTTCGCCATAGAACTCGTGCGCGTAATGCAGCGCGAAGATCGAATGGATGAATGCCCACGACAGCACGACGGTGGCGGTCGCGAGGATTAGCTGGCCGGGCTGGCGCGCGGCGCCGCCGACCGTTCCAAGTTCGGCGAAGATTGCCCCGAGGCTGGCGACCGCGGCAGCGACAGTGAGCACGAGGATGCCCAGACCGCCTTCGTCCTGATTGGCGGCGCGGCGGCGAATGCGATGCACGTCGGAGCGCGCCATCAGGCTGAGGGCGAGCACGAGGTAGAGCACGACCGCGATATCCCAGCCGATCAAGAGCTTGGTGGCGACGCGCCAGTCGCAGGTGGCAAACAGGATTGCGATCGTGACGAGCCCGAGCAGCACGGACAGAAACAGGCGCGGGCGGGTGCGGATCAACCGCACCGGGCGCGGCAGGTGCTTGCCGGTGGCCGAGGTGGTGAGTTCGCCGGTCATCGGACCATTCGAGCCGCAATTTCGCCGTATCACAAGGGCGGTGGTGAACCGGTGCGCGCGGATGTGCTTAGTTTGGCGCCGCATGCCGGCTCGTTCCCCCCGCAGCGCCGCGTTCCGTCTGGTCAGGGCGCTCCTCATCGCCCTCGTGGCGGTATTGCTCATCCCGTATCTGCTGATGCCGCTCTACCTCCTCGTCAATCCGGTCTCGACCCTGATGTTATGGCGCTGGGCAACCGGCGCGCGGGTCGAACGGACCTGGACGCCGCTGGCCGTCATCGCGCCGGCGCTGCCGCGCACGGTGATCGCGTCCGAGGACGCGCGCTACTGCGCTCATCGCGGGGTCGATCTCGGCGAGTTGCGCGCCGCGCTGCAGGATGCGGACGATCTCTCCGACATGCGCGGCGGCTCCACCATCGCGCAGCAGACCGCGAAGAACCTATTCCTCTGGCAGGGACGCTCGGTGGTGCGCAAGGTGCTGGAATTTCCGCTCGCGCTGTGGCTCGACCTTGTGCTCGGCAAGCGGCGCCTGATGGAGATTTATCTCAACATCGCCGAATGGGGTCCGAACGGGGAATTTGGCGCCGAGGCGGGGGCGCGCCATGCCTTCGGCAAATCCGCTCGGGATCTCAACAGCCGCGAGGCCGCATTGCTGGCCGCGATCCTCCCCAATCCGCGCCGCCGCAGCGCGGCCCGCCCGGGCCCCGGCGTGCGCCGGCTGGCCGGGATCCATGAGGCCCGCGCCGCCCGGTCGGCCTCCGCCGACTGCATCCGGCGCGAGTAGCCCGGGCTAGCCTTGGCGAGACCGATCCTCTATAAGCGCGCCTTCGAAAACCGATTTTGGGCGACCGGCAACGCGCACGGGCGCCGATTTCAGGAGAGTTTTCAATGGCCGTTCCGAAACGAAAAACCTCGCCCTCGCGCCGCGGCATGCGCCGCTCGGCCGATGCGCTGAAGAGGCCGACCTACGTCGAGGACAAGGATTCGGGCGAACTGCGCCGCCCGCACCACATCGACCTCAAGACCGGCATGTATCGCGGCCGGCAGGTGCTCAAGGTCAAGACCGAAGCCTGAGCCCCGCTTTTAGCCTATGGTTGACGCGCGCCGGGGAGCCCGACCGGCGCGCGATATTTTTGCCGCAGTACGCCGATAGCCAAGATAGTATTCGAATGCCGGAACTCGGGAGGCCCGTGTGATCGGATTTCCGCTGCTGATCGTCCCGTTCACGATCTACAACATGATCGCGTTCCTTACGCCGTTCGATTGGAACACGAAACTCTACGCATTGCGATTGCCATCCGGCCTGATCTGGGAGCCGACCGCCAGCGACGCGTTCATCCTGTTCTCACTGCTGATGCTGCTGCTCGAGTTCATCAAGGCGACGAAGCACGGCAAGTCCTTTGTCGAGCATTTCCTCTCGCTTCTGTTGGCAGGCGGCGCCGGCGCCGAATTCGTCATGGTCAATCCGAACGCCATCATGGGCCAGCTCACCTCGCCGCCGCAGATGGGCAACTCGACGTTCATGCTGTTCGTGGCGATCTGCGCCGTCGATCTGCTCGCCGGATTCGCGGCGGCGCTGCGCCGGGCACGGCGCGCGGTCGTCGTCGAAGAGGCGCCGGTTGTGGTCGCGCCCGCACCTGCGCCGGTGGTTCGCCCCGAGCCCGCGCGGGTGGTCGAGCCGGTGACGCGCGTGGAGCCGGCACCGTCGCCGTTTACCCAGCGGCCGGAGCCGGTGGTGAAAGCAGACCCCGTGCAAAAGATCGAGCCGTAGGCTAGGAGTAGCGCTCCCTCCTCGGCGTGACCGCTCCATGACAATCCGTGACTTCCATCTGCCCGGCCGCTCGCCCGTTTATGCGCGCGAAGGAATGGCCGCGACCTCCCATCCGCTCGCCAGCCTCGCGGCGATCGAAATGCTCAAGGCCGGCGGCACAGCCGCCGATGCTGCTGTCGCTGCTGTTGCGGTGCTGTGCGTCGTCGAGCCCGCGATGACCGGCATCGGCGGGGACTGCTTCTGCCTCGTCGCAAAGCCGGACCGGCCGGTGTGGGGCTATAACGGCTCGGGCCGCGCGGCTGCGGCGGTCACGACCGAGAAGCTGCTGGCGCAAAAGATGCCGCGCAAGATTCCCGCGACCTCGCCGCATGCCGTCACGGTGCCGGGCGCGATCGAAGCCTGGGAAGCGATCCTCAAGAGCCACGGTCGCTTCGGTCTCGACCGCGCGCTGCAGGCGGCGATCGGCTACGCCGAAAACGGCTTCGTGGTCGCGCCGCGCGTCGGCGCCGACTGGGCCGAGCAGGTCGCCAAGCTTTCGCCGCATGCGGGCTCGGCGAAATATTATCTGCCGAACGGCGACGCACCGGCGATCGGGAGTACCGTCAAGCTGCCGGCGCTCGCCGCGACCATGAAGGCGATCGCGGCGGGCGGCGCGAAGGCGTTCTACGAGGGTGCAATCGCTGCCGATATCGCCGCGACCGTGCAGTCGAAGGGCGGCTTGCTCGCGGCGGAAGATCTCGCACGCCACCGTGGCGATGTCGTCACGCCGATCAGCACAAACTATCGCGGGCTCGACGTGGTCGAGCTGCCGCCGAACACGCAAGGGCTGACCGCGCTGGTACTCCTGAACATCCTCGAGCAGTTCGATGTCGGAAAGCTCGATCCGTCGGGGCCGGAGCGGCTGCATCTCGCGCTGGAAGCCGCGCGGCTCGCCTTCGCGGTGCGCGACACGCATATTTCCGATCCCGCCACAATGCGCGAGCCGGCGGGGGGACTGATCGCCAAAGGTTTCGCGAAGAAGCTCGCGGCTCTGCTCGATCCGGACAAGCGGATCGCCATTCCGAAGGCTCTCCCGCCGGCGAGCGACACGGTCTACCTGACCGTGGTCGACCGCGACCGCACGGCGGTCTCGCTGATCAATTCGCTCTACAGCGCATTCGGCACCGGCATCTGCACCGAACAGACCGGCATCATGCTGCACAATCGCGGCAGCGGCTTTGTGGTCGAGCCGGATCACCCGAATACGATCGCGCCCGGCAAGCGGCCGATGCACACCATCATCCCGGCGCTGGCGATGCGAAACGGCCGCTGCGAGATGCCGTTCGGCGTGATGGGCGCGGACTATCAGCCGATGGGACACGCCCACGTCATCAGCAACATGGTGGACTACGGCATGGATGTGCAGGCCGCGATCGACCACCCGCGCATGTTCTACGAAGGAGAGACGACGCTGGTCGAGCGCGGCGTTCCGGCAGCCACCGTCGCGGGGCTCTCGGCGCGCGGCCATCAGGTGATGGTGCGCGGCGCCCCGTGGGGCGGCGGGCAGGCGATCGTGATCGACTGGGAGCGCGGCACGCTGATCGGCGGCTCCGATCCACGCAAGGATGGCTGCGCGCTCGGGTATTAGGCGCCAGACCAGTTAGCCGAATGCTCAGAAATGGTCGGGCCAGCGGCGGGCGCCGTGATAGACGCGCAGAATCTGAATCGTCTGCCCTTGCAGCCGATAAGGCACGATAAAAGGCGTCCTCGTGATGACCAGTTCGCGCGTTCCCGGAACGCGGCCAGGACGACCCATTTCCGGGCTTTCAGCCAGGGTCTCAACGAGGTGGATGATCCGAAGGACAACTCGCTGCGCGGCCGCCGGATCCTGTTCGGCAATAAAGGCTCGCAGAGATGCGAGATCGTCAATGGCGGCTGGCGTCCAGACGGGCGTCATCGTCTCGTCGGCTTCGGCAATTCGTTACCGCTGTCCCAAGAGTCCACCCACGCCTTGACCTGATCGTGAGGGACAAGTTCGCCGCGATCCGCTGACTCGACTGCACGCCTGATCCCGGCCACTTGCCACTCGTTGACGCCGAGATACTCGCTGATCGCTTCGGCAGCGAGGAAGGACCGGCTCCGGCCGGTGCTTTTCGCCAACTTCTCCAGTCGTTTCTTGACTGTCGTTTCGACACGCACTGTAAATGTTTCAGAAGACATGTTTTCGCTTCCGTGCTCGTTTGTGTACAAACTAGCACAAAACCATTGGGCAACAAAAGATGCTTACGAGCGATTCGACGGTGCCGCCGCTTCACGCTTTGCGGCGAAGCCTCTGTGCGACCGGCTTGGTCATCGACCGGTAGACCGCCATCGCCTCCCCGGGCTCGGCGCGGCGGCGGGCGCGGGTCTGCGGCGCCTGCATCCGCGTGGCGATCAGCTGCGCCAGAAAGCCCGCACTCGGGTGGCGCGTCACGCGCGGGGCGCGCTCGCTTGGCGCCGGCGCCTCGATGGCAATCAGTGCGCGGGATTCCGTCTCAGGCGCGTCCGGCGCGTGCGCCTCATCTTTGCGCCGCGAAGCCGAAGTGTTGATGGCGGGTCCGCTGGCGCCAACGATACGCATGGCCGCCTCCTGTCTCGAAACGGGACACACTGCCCGCTTCCAGACCCAAGGTCGCAACCCGTGTGCCGGATCATGTGTTCCGTCGCGCGAGCAGAATTTCGGCGAGCTATTTGCCAAATCCTTAAGATTTTCAAGACAGATTGGTCGCACGACGGCCTAAACGGGCCGGCACCTTTCCCAGAACAGGATCATCCGTGACGCGCGACGCCCGGACCTCCTTGGATCACGTGAACCGCGCGGCCGATCCGAGCGGTATCCTCGCCTCGATCGGTCTCGTCCCCTACGAATGGCGCATCGACACCGACACGCTGACCTGGGGCGCGAATGCCGCCGAGGTGCTGCAGGTGGCCGATCCCACGGCGATCGCGACCGGACGCGGCTATGCGGGTTTCCTCGATCCGAAGAATACCTCCACGCGCTATGACGCCGTGATGCAGGGCGGCGGGCGCGATTCCGGCGCCGGCGTTCCCTACCAGACCGAGTATTGCCTGCAGACCGGCCAGGACGGCGCGACACCCCTTTGGGTCGAGGACAATGGGCGCTGGTTCGCGGGCGCCGACGGTCGTCCCGCGCGCGCGCATGGCGTCGTGCGTGCGATCACCGAGCGCCACGACAACAATGAGCGCCTTGCCTATCTGTCGCGTTTCGACGGCCTCACCGGCGAATTGAATCGCAATGCGTTGACCGAGACGCTGACCGCCTCACTCGACGAGGCGCTGAAGTATCGCGGCTCGTGCGGCTTCATGTTGATCGCGGTGGACAATCTCGCGCGCATCAACGAGGCCTATGGGTTCGGCGTCGCCGATGAGGTGATCGCCTCGGTCGGGCGGCGGCTGCGCAGCCGCATGCGCGGCGGCGACGTGCTGGGACGTTTCTCGTCGAACAAGTTCGGTGTGGTGCTCAACACCTGCACGCCCGACGACCTCGCCATGGCGGCGGATCGTTTTCTCGCGGCGGTGCGCGAGGATGTGGTGCAGACCAACAACGGCCCGGTGGCGGCGACGATCACGATAGGCGGCGTGGCGGCTCCGCGGCATGCCCGCACGGTTGCGGAGATTCTCGCCCACGCGCAGGAATCGCTCGACTCCGCCAAGGCCAAGCGCCGCGGTTCCTTCATCGCCTACCGGCCGAATATCGAGCGCGAAGCGGTGCGCAAGGAGAACGTCCGCGCGACCGACAAGATCGTGGCGGCATTGAACGAGCGGCGCATCCTGCTCGCCTTCGAGCCGCTGGTGCGCACCGCGACGCGCGAGCTTGCCTTCTACGAGTGCCTGATGCGCATCCGCCGCGCCGACGGCAGCGTCGTGCCGGCGAGCGCCGTCATTCCGGTCGCCGAGGAACTGGGGCTGGTGCGCCTGATCGATCATCGGGTGATCGAACTGGTGACCGCGGAGCTTGGCGCCGCGCCCGGCCTGACGGCGAGCGTGAACGTATCTCCCGATTCGATCACCGATCCGGACTGGTGGTCGGCGCTCGGCGCGCAATTGCGCGCGCGGCCCGGCGTCGCGCAGCGCATGATCCTGGAGATCACCGAGACCGCCGCAATCCAGAACATCGACGAGACCGCGGGCTTCGTCACGCGCGCGAAGGACCTCGGCTGCCGCATTGCGATCGACGACTTCGGCGCCGGCTATACATCGTTCCGCAACCTGCGCCGGCTCGGCGTCGACATGATCAAGATCGACGGCGCGTTCGTGCAGAACCTGACGCGTTCGGAAGACGACCGCGTGTTCGTGCGCACGCTGATCGAGCTTGGCCGCTCGCTCGGGATCGAGACGGTTGCCGAGTGGGTGCAGGACGAGCAGGCCGCCGCGGTTCTCGCCGGCTGGGGCTGCGATTATCTGCAGGGCGATCTGGTCGGCCGCGCTTCGCTGGAGCGGCCGTGGGCCCTTGAGCCACCTTCCACGATACAAAAGGAATTTGCGATCAGGAGTGAGTAGATGTGGCTACTGAATGTTCATCCTGTTGGCCTTGCAAGCAAGAGGTCGAAGGGCTGGTAAAAAGAACGTCAAGCCCTTCGTCCGATGCCACGCGCGAGTTGCCTGATCATGTCCGCGCGCTCCTCGGCGGTTGTGGGTGATTTGCTCGCCTCCGGATCGTTGATCCTCGCGGGCCGCTCGGCCGCGCGCGCCGGCGGTGCGGACGCTTGCTCGGCCTGCTGCCGCTCGGCGAGTCCTTGCAGAACCTCGGCGCGCACCGGGCGCGGCGGCGAGAACAGGTAGCCCTGGCCGAAACGTACGTCATAATCGAGCAGGTCGACGACGGTGCTCTCGCCCTCGATCCGCTCGGCGATCAGGTCGATGCCGAAGCGGCCGAGCAGGTCGGACAAATCCGCCGGATGGATGTCGCCGGCCGCGGCCGTGCGGCTGAGCAGCAGCGCCGCCGGGACCTTGATGAAGCGGAAGCCGCGCTCGACGAGTTCGCGCGGCTCGACGCGCAGGTCGGCGACGTGATCCATCGAGAAACGGAAACCGAGTTCGGCCAGCGCCGCCAGACATTTCTGCTCGATCGGCTCCATGGCGCGTACCGCGAACTGCGAGAACTCGAACACCAGATGGGGCGCAAGCACGCGGTGGGCGGCGAGGAAATCCGTGATCTCCTGGAACACCATCGCGTTCGCCAGGGTCGAGGCGGAAATGTTGCAGAACAGGCCGACCTCGCGGTTCTTGGTCGAGAGCCGTCGCACCACCTGCACACTGCGGAACACCAGCAGATTGTCGATCGCCGGCATGAGGCCGCTGTTCTCGGCGTAGCTCAGGAAGTCGTCGGGAGTGAGCAGCGCACCATCGTCGGCGCGCAGCCGCGTCAGCGCTTCGTAGTAGCGCACCTTGCGCTGCGGCAGTGTGACGATCGGCTGGAGGAACAGGTCGACGCGGTTGGCTTCGATCGCGCGCGCAATCTCGGCGACGATCTCCGCCTGCTCGACGCCTTTGAAATGGCCGCTCGTCGCGCGGGTCGCGGGCTCCCCCAGGTCGGCGCGGTCCGCAACGTCTGGGCGCGCCAACGGGGCGATGTGCATAGACGTCGCGCTCGCGATCATTTCCTCATGCGCCGCAACAGCGTTGGCGAGTTCCTTCACCACCCCGTCGAGTTGATCGACTCGTAAGGCGAGTGGCTCGGTGATCGCTTGAGTTTGGTCAGCCGTAATCCCGACTTGGCCTTCGAGCACCGCAAGGCGTCGTCCCATGTCTGCAGTATTCCCTGGGAGATCGGTGCTGCCCTTAGCCCGCATGACTTCCCCGAGTGCGCTTCTGAAGCCTGAGAATGGCGACAAATAAAGAGCAACTCCTCCTTTGAAAGACTCGCTAATAACCTGTCGCGGTAGCGCTTCGCCGCATGCCGCCAAAAGAACTTGGTACGGCAAGGCCTCCTTAAGAGCCTCTAAGAACACTCGTCTTACTTGCCTCATTGCACGTCTCTTATTTGCCGCTCAATAGCTTCCGTACCGCGCGGACTTCTTCGACGATGAACACAATCGTCCATAAGAGCACAGTTAATCCATATAAGAATATATCGACATACAGTATGGCAAGTTCAAGCAGGTTCCAATTGATGAATCCGGCGAGCTCGGTCGGGACTAGAAATTTGATCGCATAGAATGGAATTAGCGCCGCAACGAGGATGATGACAAAGCCTACCGATGATGCGGAGAAATGCGCAGCAAGGCGCACGATCGGCCAGTAGATTTCCTTGATGTCGAATGGTTCCGATGTCTGCGGTGCCACAGATACCCCGGAGCTTAGGACGGCGCGCCAAATTTACTTATCGCCCTTGCTCAGGCGCTCGACCTTCTTGCTCATCTCTTCGAGCTGACGCTTGAGCTCGTCGAGGTCGCCGCCGCCGGACGACGCCGGCTTCTCGCTACCCGACTCTTCCTCCTCGCGCCGCGCGAACGGCGTGAACATGGAGAACGCGCGCTGGAAAACTTCCATGTTGCGCCGCACGGTCTCATCCAGCGCGCCGAACGGGCTCACGCCGAACGCTTGGGACATCTGATCGCGGAACTTCTGCTGGTCGCGCGTCAGGGAGTCGATCGAGGTTTCGAGATAACGCGGCACCAGCATCTGCATCGAGTCGCCGTAGAAGCGGATGAGCTGACGCAGGAAGTTGACCGGCAGCAGGTTCTGCGTGCCTTCCTTGTTCTCCTGCTCGGAGATGATCTGGACGAGCACCGAACGCGTGATGTCCTCGCCGGTCTTGGCGTCGGAGACGGCGAAATCCTCGCCGTTCTTCACCATCACGGCGAGGTCTTCGAGCGTCACATAGGTGCTGGTGCCGGTGTTGTAGAGCCGCCGGTTGGCGTACTTCTTGATCGTGACCGGGCCGTCGGATTTGGTTGCGGTGCTCATTGCTCGACTGTGCCTTTGGCCCAGGAGGGGAGAAATTGTGCGCGGTAACTCGCGCCAGCATAAGCACTTTTCGCTGAACCGGGCTACTTTTTTGTGCGGGGCGGCATATCTGCCGAAAAAGCCTTGTGGCGCCGTACGGAAGACCATGGTGCTACGCAATACGGGCATGCGTGCTTGGTCTTATTGACAGCCCTTCGGCGGGCTATCATGGATGCAGACGAATTGGCGGACTTGAGCTGCGGCGGAACCGCACGGACAGGAGATTTCCATGAAGGATGAAGTCGTAATCGTTGGCGCGGCGCGGACGCCGGTCGGGGCGTTCAACGGCGCGTTCGGCAGCTTGCCGGCGCATGAACTGGGGAAGACCGCGATCACCGAGGCGCTCAAACGCGCCGGCGTCGAGGGCGGACGTGTCTCCGAAGTCATCATGGGCCAGATCCTGACCGCCGCGCAGGGCCAGAACCCGGCCCGGCAGGCCTCGATCGCGGCCGGCATTCCGGTGGAAAGCCCGGCTTGGGGCGTGAACCAGCTGTGCGGCTCCGGCCTGCGCGCGGTCGCGCTCGGCTACCAGGCGATCCTCAACGGCGATTCGGAGATCGTGGTCGCGGGCGGGCAGGAGTCCATGAGCATGGCGCCGCATGCCGCCTACCTGCGCGCGGGCCAGAAGATGGGCTCGCTCGAGATGGTCGACACGATGATCAAGGACGGGCTGTGGGATGCCTTCAACGGCTACCACATGGGCAACACCGCCGAGAACGTCGCCAAGCAGTACCAGATCACGCGCGGCCAGCAGGACGAGTTCGCGGTTGCCTCCCAGAATAAAGCCGAAGCCGCCCAGAAGGCCGGCAAGTTCAAGGACGAGATCGTTGCCGTGACCATCAAGGGCCGCAAGGGCGACATCGTGGTCGACACCGACGAGTACCCCAAGCACGGCACGACGCTCGAAGGCATAGCCAAGCTGCGCCCGGCCTTCGACAAGGAAGGCGGTGTGACGGCCGCGAATGCGTCGGGCCTCAATGACGGCGCTGCCGCGATCGTGCTGATGAGCGCCGCGCAGGCCGCCAAGGAAGGCAAGACGCCGCTCGCGCGCATCGTCTCGTGGGCGCATGCCGGCGTCGATCCGAAGATCATGGGCACCGGCCCCATCCCGGCGTCGCGCGCCGCGCTCAAGAAGGCCGGCTGGAGCATCGGCGATCTCGATCTGATCGAGGCGAACGAGGCCTTCGCGGCGCAGGCTTGTGCGGTCAACAAGGACCTCGGCTGGGACACCTCCAAGGTCAACGTCAACGGCGGCGCGATCGCGCTCGGCCATCCGATCGGCGCATCCGGCGCGCGCGTGCTCACCACACTGTTGTTCGAAATGGGCAAGCGCGACGCCAAGAAGGGCCTCGCCACGCTCTGCATCGGCGGTGGCATGGGCATTGCGATGTGCGTGGAGCGCTGAGAGCCAAACCAATAATCAGACCAATGTTGCCGTGGTGGCCGGGCTTGTCCCGGCCATCAACGTCTTTAAGGTGTGGCAAACAAGCGTGGATGCGGGCGTTGAGGCCGGCATGACCGCGCAGTATGGGGAGGAATGAGATGGCACGCGTAGCAGTGGTGACCGGCGGCACGCGCGGGATCGGCGCATCGATCTCCAAGGCCTTGAAGGCCGCGGGCTATAACGTCGCGGCGAATTACGGCGGCAACGACGAGGCCGCGAACAAGTTCAAGGCCGAGACCGGCATCAACGTTTACAAATGGGACGTGTCGTCGTTTGACGCGTGCGCGGCGGGCCTCAAGCAGGTCGAGGCCGATCTCGGTCCGGTCGAGGTGCTGGTCAACAATGCCGGCATTACCCGCGACGCGCCGTTCCATCGCATGACGCCGGACCAATGGAATCAGGTCATCAACACCAACCTGAATTCGCTGTTCAATATGAGCCGCCCGGTCTGGGAAGGCATGCGCACGCGCAAGTTCGGCCGCATCATCAACATCTCGTCGATCAACGGGCAGAAGGGCCAGTTCGGACAGGCAAACTATTCGGCCGCGAAAGCCGGCGATCTCGGCTTCACCAAGGCGCTGGCGCTGGAAGGCGCGCGCGCCGGCATCACGGTGAACGCGATCTGCCCCGGATACATCGCGACCGAGATGGTGATGGCGGTGCCGAAGGACGTGCTGGAGAAGAACATCCTGCCGCTGATCCCCGCCGGCCGGCTCGGCGAGCCGGACGAGATCGCGCGCTGCGTCGTGTTCCTCGCCTCCGACGATGCCGGCTTCATCACCGGCTCGACGCTCTCCGCCAATGGCGGGCAGGTGATGATCTAGCTTCCCTTCGGCCGCTCCAGCGCGCGCGCGGAGCCGATGAGTTCGAGCAGCCGTGCCTTCCTGGCGCGAGCAGCATTGGGCTGCGGCAGCGCAGCTACATCGACCGGCGTGCCGGTCAGGATCGCCAGGTAGGTCGCGAGATGATGCTGATGGAACGCCTGGGCGTCCCAGTCCGTGGAGTCGGCGGGATAGAATGAGCCGGTCAGAATCTGCTGCCCTTGAGCGGGCTGTGCGTAGCTCGCACCCATGTCGCTGAGCGCCTTCTCCATGATGGCCAGACCGACCTCGACGGGGTCCGGCGCAGGCAGCGAGGCGCCATAGATGCCGTCGATGGCGCCGAGATCGTAGTAGGCGCGTGGGATGACATCGAGCGTGTTCTGGAAGCGGCGCGCCAAAGGGAACAGCGCGTCGCAGATTTGCGCAAAACGGCCGTTGCCCGCCGTCGGCGCCGCGAAGGTGATCGGTTGAATGGCGCCGGCATTGTTCGGCAGCAACTGGGCGCGGATCCACACCGCAACGATGCTGGCGAGGCACCCGCCGAGGCTGTGGCCGGTGACGACCGTGGTGACGTTCGCGTTCTCAGGGTTCGCAAAGAACGTCGTCAGGAATTGGCTGAGTGTTTCCTGATTGACGGGTTGCGTGAAGTCGGCCAGTCCCTGAATGGTCGCGAGGCCGTCCAGCGTACCCGACGCGACGCGCGCCGGGTCGTTCAGCGCCCACGGCATCGGCTGCGGATCGGCGGCGTCGAGGTCTTCCCAGATCTGCCAGAGGATTCCCCAGATGTCGTCGACGTCGGCATCGGTGCCGCGGATCGTGACGAAGATGGATTCCGGCGCGGCATTCGGATCGGGGAGGTAGCCCGCCACGAATACAAGGTTGGCGTCATCGTCGTTCTGCGCCGGCCCCCACAGGCACTTCCAGCGCCCGTCGGCGGGCGGCACGCGATTCTTTTCGATCATGCCGGGCATGAGCGCGGTGTCGGCCATATAGGCGACGCCGCACAGATACATCGTCTGGAACGTCAGCAGGTCGGGGGCTGGATTTGGGGCGGCCATGGCTTGCCTTCCTCGTGACGGGCGGATGCCGACCATAACCCGGCCTTTTGCAAACTAAAATTGTTTGGTTCACGAAATACGCTCGCCTGCGCGGCGCAATTGCGCTTGCCGCCCCGCTCCGATAAGCCGCGTGACGCCTGCCATGACCTCATCCACCGCCACCCTCATCGGCTTCTCGGCGATCCTGATGTGGTCGTTGCTCTCGCTGCTCACGGTGGCGTCCGGCACGGTGCCGCCGTTTCAACTGGCCGCGATGACGTTCGCGATCGGCGGCGGAATCGGCGCCGCCACATGGCTGTTTCGCCCCGGCGCCGCGGCCGCGCTCAAACAGCCGCCTGAGGTGTGGGCGCTCGGCGTCGGCGGACTGTTCGGCTATCACGCGCTGTTCTTTCTCGCACTGCGGCTTGCGCCGCCGGCCGAAGCGCAGCTTGTGAGTTATCTCTGGCCGGTACTCATCGTACTGCTTTCGGCGTTCCTGCCGGGCGAGCGCTTGAAAATGCATCATGTCGCGGGCGCCCTGATCGCGTTCGCCGGAACGGCGCTACTGTTTGCCACGCGCGGCATCACGTTCGCGCAGGGCTATCTGCCGGGCTTCGCGGCCGCCTTCGTGGCGGCTTTCGTCTGGTCGTCCTATTCGGTGCTCTCGCGCCGCTTCGCCGCAGTGCCGACGGACGCGGTTGCGGGATTTTGCCTCGCGACGTCGGCGCTGGCTGTCGTCTTCCACCTGCTGTTCGAGCAAACGCAGTGGCCGCAGAATTCTGGCCAATGGCTCGCGGTCGCGGCGCTCGGCATCGCGCCGGTGGGCGCGGCGTTCTATGCGTGGGACATCGGGGTCAAGCGCGGCGACATCCGCGTGCTCGGCGTCGCGTCCTATGTGGCGCCGCTGCTTTCGACCTTCTTTCTCGTGCTGGCCGGTTACGCGGCGGCGAACGCCACGCTGGTGATCGCCGCGATCCTGGTCACCGGCGGCGGCGTCCTCGCCGCCAAGGACATGATCTTGCGGAAGGCTTAGGCGCGAGCGCGTCGATAGCACGCCCAGATTGTTGTTCGCCTGTCTCCGCCGCGAGGTCTAGAATGCGCGCGGGCAGGGGCGTCAAACGAGGAGGCACGCGATGCGGCACTTGTGGTTCGGCCTGTTGGCCCTGGTGTTCATGTCTCCGGCACATGCGCAGGTCGATCCCGGCAACCTGGAAATCTTGAAGGCGCTGCGCGGCGGCGGGCACGTGATCGTGTTCCGCCATGGCGCGACCCATGCGGATCAGGCCGACACCGATCCCTTGAACATCGCCAATGTCGCCAAGCAGCGGCAGCTCAACGATTCCGGCCGCGCGCTCGCGCGCGAGATCGGCGAGGCGATGCACAAGCTCAACGTTCCGGTCGGGCAGGTCGTTACCAGTCAGTTCAATCGCGCGGTCGAGACCGGTACGCTGCTCGGCTTCGGCGCCGTCACCTCGACCGCCGACATTTCGGAAGGCGGGCTCGTGGTGACGCCGGCCGAGAACAACCGGCGCGCCGCCGCGATGAAAAAGCTTGCCGCGACAATGCCGCCCGCCGGCACCAACGCGATCCTCGTGTCGCACAAGCCGAACATCATGGATGCGTTCGGCAAGGACTGGTCCGACGTGCGCGAGGGCGAGGCGTCGATCTTCAAGCCGGACGGCACTGGCTACAAGCTGGTCGCCCGCTTCCAGGCCGCCGACTGGGGCAAGCTGGCGCAGAGCGCGGGAAATTAGTGTAGCGCCTCCGTGAAGCGTAGCGCGAGGCGGCGGGCGCCCGAAGCTCAGGTGTGGGCGTCGGAGCCAGGAGCTTGCTTCATTTCCGCCGGTTTCCAATCCTCGGGTTTGAACGGCTGCCAGGCGATCGCCTGCAGACTGACCGCGACCCAGAACGCGTTACGCTTCGCGCCGGTTTCGGGAAGCTTGTATCCGAGCTTCTCGGCCAGCGCCGGCAGGTAGCAATCGAACGCCGCCTTGACTAGGTCGCCCCATGCGTAGACCAGGACGACCGAAAACAGGTAGGCAAGACGGCTGACACCGGCCGCCGCCAGTGCGAGCGCGAGAAACAGTGCGCTCTGCCAATTGATCACCTTCGCCAGCTCGCAGCACGGTTGCGATACCGCGAGCGCACTCCAGTCGAGTCCCTCTATCGACCGCGCCAACGCGACCGCGGCCAAGATAGCGGTGAAGTAGCAGATGTTCATGATGCAGTTCACTTGCGAGCGGGCGTCTTCAAGGGCCGCTGTGAATTCTTTGGAAACAACGGTCGAGAGGTGAAGCCAGAGCGGAATGCTGTCGGCGCCGTAGACGTCGCGCGAGTAGGACTCAAAAGCTCGGATCGCGTTTCCGAACCTTGTTGGAAGATGCAACGCTGCCTTCGGCGGGAATGCTCTAACGAGGTCTGCGCGCGCCTTGAGCCACTCGCGCTTGCGCTCTTCCGGGAATTTGTTCCCCAGCCGCTTCCATTCGTCGTTCAGTTCTCCAAAGCGCTCATTCTTTTCCTTGAAGCGCGCGGCCTCGCGCTTCCGAAACCATCCAATACCCGAAATTGGCTTGAGATAACCCTCCAGAAGTCGGAATTGCAGGTGATTGGTCATCATCAGCAGGACGGACAGGCTCCACACAGCGAGGACAAAATACGCGAGCTTGTCCCAGGCATCCTTTTCGAATGCGGCTTGCAGGACGGTCTTGGTCCATTCTTGATCCGAAAAGAGCGCAATCAGACAGATGACGAATAGCAGCGTTGGAAGAAAGAACCCGAGAATGAAGGCTTTGTCGGCGAGCTTCGGAAGCGATGACAGCATCGGGGTCCCGATTATTTTGTTTCGATTGGGCCGGTCGGAATCGTGCCCGGATCACCGGGCAGCGCCTCCATCAGGCGCGCGGTAGCCCCGGCCGCGAAATAACCGACGGGCGCATCAAGATACTGCCACGACCACTTGGTCGGGAGCTTGACGTCGTATCCCGTCTCCTTCGCCACCCGCGCAATCACCATCTTGGACAGCTTGGTGACATCTGACTTCTTCAAACCATAGGAGGCGAGCGTGCGATTGAAATCGAGCTTGTCGACATCGACGATCTTACCTTGCGCGACAAACCATTTGGACATCGCATCGAGAGTTAAGATCGGGCCGGTCGGAATTATGCCCGATTCACCGGGCAAGGCGGTCATCAGCTCCGCGGTCGCGCCGAGAGCGTAATGAGCGACTGGAGTATCAAGATACTGCGCCGCCCAGTTGGCAGGTAGTTTGACCTGGTGTCCTGTTCCCTGCTCGACATGCGCG
>JAXDNY010000142.1:0-4095 GCA_034669145.1 Hyphomicrobiales bacterium | reverse complement strand
CTCGGCTTTGTCGAAACGTTGCAGGGTCCGGCGCGCAACGATCCTGTCGCGCGGGATCGATTTTTGGCGATCATGGGCGAGCAGGCGCGCCGTATGTCGCGGCTGGTCGACGATCTCCTGTCGTTATCGCGGATCGAGCAAAGCTCGCACTTGCAGCCGACGACCATTGTCGATCTTGCCGCGATCGCAGGTGACGTTCTCGATGCACTCGCGCCCACGATCACGGAGAGCGAAACGCAAATCGTTTATCACGCAGAAAAGCCCGTCCTCGTGCGGGGCAATCGCGACGAGCTCGTTCGCGTTGCCGAAAACCTGATTGAGAACGCGATGAAGTACGGCGCGTCCGACAAACCGCTTGAAGTTACCGTCGGGGAGCATGGTGGCAACGGCGTTCTGATCGTGCGCGATCACGGGCCGGGAATAGGACCCGAACACCTGCCGCGGCTGACCGAGCGCTTCTATCGTGTCGATGCGGGGGAGAGCCGTGCCAAAGGCGGCACGGGTCTCGGCCTCGCGATCGTGAAACATATCCTCGCGCGGCATCGCGGACGGCTGACAATCGATTCTGATCGCAGCCAAGGCGCTACCTTTTCCGCGATTCTGCCGTTAGGCAAAGCGTAGGGTGAGAAAAGCCAGCCCTTGCTTGGGCTTACGCTGTCACCGAAGTGTCATCTGGATGTCGTAGAGGCCTTGCGTGCCGCCAGTACCCTCGATTCCGGGCGACTTCCCGCACACCCGAGTCTCCAGAGAGGCTTCATGAAGATGACGATCTTATGCGCTGCACTCGTGGCAGCTATTGCCACATCCGCCCGCGTCACCGTTCGCGCCGCCGATATCTCGGGCGCCGGTGCGACCTTCCCATACCCGATCTATGCAAAGTGGGCGGACGCTTACAAAAAACAAACCGGCAACAGCCTCAATTATCAGTCGATCGGCTCAGGCGGCGGCATCAAGCAGATCAAGGCGAAGACCGTGACCTTCGGTGCGACAGATGCGCCGCTCAAAGCCGACGAATTGCAGAAGGACGGGCTTGCGCAATGGCCGATGGTGATGGGCGGCATCGTGCCTGTCGTCAACCTCGCCGGCGCGAACCCCGGCGATCTCACGCTGGATGGCGTGACGCTGGCGAAGATTTTCATGGGCACGATCAAGGCGTGGGATGACGCCGCGATCAAGGCGCTGAACCCGAATGCCAAATTGCCATCGAGCGCGATCGCCGTCGTGCATCGCTCCGACGGATCGGGCACGACCTTCAATTTCACCAACTATCTGTCCAAGGTGAGCCCCGAGTGGAAATCCAACGTCGGCGAGAATACTGCGGTCGAGTGGCCGGTCGGTATCGGCGCCAAAGGCAACGAAGGCGTTGCCAACAACGTCGCTAACACGAAGGGCTCGATCGGCTACGTCGAATATGCTTACGCCAAGCAGAACAAGCTCACCTATACCAACATGAAGAATCATGAGGGGAAGGTGGTCTCGCCGACTTCACCGAGTTTCCAAGCTGCGGCGGCGAATGCGGATTGGGCCAATGCACCAGGATTCTTCCAGATGCTGACAGATCAACCCGGCGCGGAGTCATGGCCGATCACGGCTGCAACCTTCATCCTGATGCCGAAGCAGCCGCAGGACGCAGTTGCCGCCAAGGAAGCGCTGAAGTTCTTCGATTGGGCCTTTACGAAGGGCGGAAAAATGGCCGAGGAACTCGACTATATCGAGATGCCCGAAAATGTCGTCGCGCTGATCAAGAAGACATGGGCGAGCGACATCAAGGATGCGAGTGGCAAGCCTTTGATGTGAGGCAAGCCCTTCATGTCAATCGAGCAGATGGTGGCGGAACCAAGTCGCGCGACGAATGACAACGCCGCGGTGATGGACGCCCGAGCAGTTGCGGACGTATCGCAGGCGCGCCCTGTGGAACGCAACCGACGCAAAGTCCTTCGGCGGTTGCAGCTGACCGACAGCGCTTTCCGCCTGCTGACGCAGTGCGCGGCCATGGCCGTTCTCGTCGTCCTAGGCGGGGTGATCCTGTCGCTCGTGCTCGGCTCGATTCCGGCAATTCGCGAATTTGGGTTCGGCTTTCTCGCGAGCCAATCCTGGAATCCCGTTACCAACAAGTTCGGCGCGCTCGCGGCAGTTTACGGAACGCTCGTCACATCCATCCTGGCGATGATCATCGCCATTCCGGTCGGGCTTGGGATTGCGATCTTTTTGACCGAACTCTGCCCACACGCCTTGCGCCGGCCGATCGGCATCGCGATCGAGCTTTTGGCCGGCATTCCCTCCATCATCTACGGCATCTGGGGCCTGTTCATCTTCGCGCCCTTCGTACAGCAATATGTCGAGCCCGCGCTGATCTCGCTCTTTGGTCCCATTCCCGGCCTGTCGACGCTCTTCGCTGGGCCGCCATACGGCATTGGCATGTTCACCGCGAGCTTCATTCTCGCCATCATGGTGCTGCCGTTCATCTCCTCGATCTCGCGCGACGTGTTCGAGACCGTTCCGCCGGTGCTGAAGGAAGCAGCCTTCGGCATTGGCTGTACGACATGGGAGGTCGTCCGCAGGGTCGTCATTCCTTATACGCGTCTCGGCGTGATCGGTGGCATCATGCTCGGTCTCGGCCGGGCACTCGGCGAGACCATGGCGGTCACCTTCGTGATCGGTCATGCGCATAGAATTTCGGGTTCGCTGCTCGCGCCGGGAACCACAATTTCGGCGACCATCGCCAACGAATTCACCGAAGCAGTAGGCGATCTCTACACGTCCGCTTTGATCGAACTGGGGCTTATTCTTTTTATTATCACCTTCATCGTGCTTGCCGCCTCAAGGCTGATGCTGATGCGCGTTCAACAGCAAGCGGGGGCTTGAGCCATGGCGGCGATCTACCAAATGCGCCGTCGCACGAACAGCCTCATGATGAGCCTTTGCGTCGCCGCGTCGGCGTTTGGGGTGGCTTTTCTGGTGCTTATCCTCGGCGCGCTTCTGTGGAACGGATTGGCCGGACTGACGCCTGCCGTTTTCACCGAGATGACGGCGCCCCCGGGCTCTGCGGGCGGTCTCCTCAACGCGATCATGGGCAGCCTGATCATGACCGGGCTTGGCCTCGCGCTCGGCGCGCCGCTCGGTATGCTAGCGGGCACCTACATGGCTGAATACGGCCGCTACTCCCGACTCACCACTGTCGTGCGTTTCATCAACGACATCCTGCTCAGCGCCCCATCCATCGTAATCGGGCTCTTCATCTATGAAGTCGTGGTGGTGCGCATGGGCCACTTCTCCAGCCTCGCCGGCGCGCTGGCGCTTGCGGTAATCGTGGTGCCGGTGGTCGTGCGCACCACGGAAGACATGCTGCTTCTCGTGCCGGGCCCCTTGCGCGAAGCCGCAACCGCGCTCGGCCTGTCGCGTTCCTATGTGATCACGCGAATCGCCTACCGCGCCGCGCGCGCGGGCCTCATCACCGGCGTACTGCTTGCCGTCGCACGCATCAGCGGCGAGACGGCGCCGCTCCTCTTCACTGCGCTGAACAACCAATTCTGGAGCACAAACCTCAATGCGCCTATGGCGAGCCTGCCGGCGGTCATCTTCCAGTTCGCACTCAGTCCGTACAAGGATTGGCAGCAGCTTGCCTGGACCGGTGCGTTGATCATCACTCTCGCCGTTCTCGCGCTCTCGATTACGGCGCGCGTGCTTGCAAGGCAAAGGGCGACAAAATGAGTCTCATCATGGACGCTCCGGGCGCGCACAATACGCTGAGCGGCGAGCTGCCGGAAAAAATGTCGATTCGGAACCTCGACTTTTTCTACGGCGAGACGCAGGCGCTGAAATCGGTGTCGTTGCCGCTCCACCGCAACGAGGTGACAGCGTTCATCGGGCCATCGGGCTGCGGGAAATCGACGCTGCTGCGCGTCTTGAACCGCATGTACGATCTTTACCCGAACCAGCGCGCCGAAGGCGAAGTGCTGCTCGACGGCGAGAATATCCTTTCGCCTGATCTCGATGCCAATCTGCTGCGCGCACGCGTCGGCATGGTTTTTCAGAAGCCGACACCTTTTCCGATGTCCATCTATGAAAACATTGCCTTCGGTATCCGGCTTTATG
>JAXDNY010000141.1:0-17048 GCA_034669145.1 Hyphomicrobiales bacterium | reverse complement strand
CGGCCAGGCCCGCGAACTGTAGGGAATTGCCCGCAAACTTATTAAGGTTGAGCCGCCGTTAGGCTTAAAGCTCTATTTACTGGCTCGGTGTTTAACTCACTCGTCAGTTGTTGCGTCTGAGTGAGTTGATCCATGTCCAGGTTTGTCGAGCCGTCCCGCTCGCGCGCCGTGTCGCGCCTCGCGCTGCTTGCCGTCATCTCCGCCGGCATGGCCGGTTGCAGCAGCGACCGCTTCACCGAAACGCCGTTCGCCTCCAAGCCGCAGGCTTCGAACGAAGTCACCGGCTCGGTGCGCCCGCAGCCCGCGCCGACCAGCAAGGTCGAGAGTTCCGCACTTCCGCCGCCCACTTACGGCGGCTCGGCCGGCATCGGCACTTATCAGCCGCCGGCGCGCCAGGACGTCACCGGCTCGGTTTCCATCCATCAGAAGCAGCAGCAGCAGCAAAACTGGAGCTGGGACGGCGGCACCGCCATCGTCGTGGCGCAGGGCGAAACCATCGATACGATTTCCCGCCGTCATGGCGTGCCACCGCATGCGATCATGCAGGCGAACAACATGACGCATGCGGCGCAGCTTCAGCCCGGCCAGCGGCTGGTGATCCCGCGCGTGCAGCAGCCGAT
Source organism: Hyphomicrobiales bacterium (assembly GCA_034669145.1). GTDB lineage: Bacteria > Pseudomonadota > Alphaproteobacteria > Rhizobiales > Xanthobacteraceae > PALSA-894. Next base: position 16,428 of record JAXDNY010000141.1, on the reverse strand, counting down.
GGCGGCGGCGCCGCAGATGTCGCCGCCCACGACCCGCGTCGCAGGTCCGATGCCCGCGCCCGCCGGCAATGGCGGCCACATCGTAAAGCCCGGCGATACGATCTATTCGCTCGCGCGGCAGTACCGGCTGACCCCGATGGCGATCGCGAAGGCGAACAACGTCGGCCTCGATCATCGCGTGAAGGTCGGCGACCGCATCGTCATTCCGGGCCAGACGTCGGCGGCTCCGCGCCTTGCGGCACCGGCTCCCGCCGCACAGCCCAAGACGGCGCAGGCGGCGCCGCAGATTGCAGCCAAGCCCGCGCCGCAAATCGCCGCCAAACCCGAGACGGCGCCCGTTGCGAAGCCGCAAAGCTCGAAGGTCGCCAAGGCCGACGCGCCGAGCGCCAACATCGTCGCGCCGGCCGCCGATCCGCTGCCCGAGACAGCGCCGATCGGCACCACAAATTCCTCGGTCAGCCTGCGCTGGCCGGTGCGCGGCAAGGTCATCCAGGGCTTCGGCCCGAAGACCACCGGCGGGCAGAACGACGGCATCAATGTCGCGGTGCCGGAAGGCACTCCGATCAAAGCAGCCGAGGACGGCGTTGTTGCCTACGCGGGCAGCGAGCTGAAGGGCTACGGCAACCTCGTGCTGGTGCGCCATTCGAACGGCTTCGTCACCGCCTATGCGCACGCCAGCGAACTGAGCGTGAAGAAGGGCGAGGCCATCAAGCGCGGTCAGGTGATCGGCAAGGCCGGCTCGACCGGCAACGTCACCAGCCCGCAGCTTCACTTCGAAGTCCGCAAAGGCGCAACCCCGGTCGATCCGACGCAGTATCTGACCGGAGGGTGATCTCGATCGGACCTTAGATTGACCTCCAAGGCCTGATCAGCGCGGGGCGGCCGGTTCCTCAATCGGGACACCGAGCCGCCCCGCGAGGTCCTGGACGTATTGCCAGGCGACGCGCCCCGAGCGCGAGCCGCGTGTCGTCGCCCATTCCAGTGCCTCGGCGCGCAAAGTGTCGGGCTGCGCCGGGATGCGATAGTGCTTCACGTAGCCCTGCACCATGTCGAGGAATTCATCCTGGCTGCAGCGGTGGAAGCCGAGCCACAATCCGAAGCGATCCGACAGCGAGACTTTCTCCTCGACCGCTTCGCCCGGATTGATTGCGGTCGAGCGCTCGTTCTCCATCATCTCGCGCGGCATCAGGTGGCGGCGGTTCGACGTCGCGTAGAAGATGACGTTCTCCGGCCGCCCCTCGATGCCGCCTTCGAGCACGGCCTTGAGCGATTTGTAGGTCGTGTCGTCCTGATCGAACGACAGGTCGTCGCAAAAGATGATCACACGCTGCGGCAGGCCGCGCAGCAGCGTCATCAGGTCGGGCAGGCTCTCGATGTCCTCGCGATGGATCTCGATCAGCTTGAGAACGCCCGCGCCCGGCTTTGCGCCGCTCGCCGCATTGATCGCCGCATGCGAGGCCTTGACCAGCGAGGACTTGCCCATGCCGCGTGCGCCCCACAACAGCGCGTTGTTGGCTGGCAGGCCCTTGGCGAAGCGCTCGGTATTGTCCATCAGCATGTCGCGCACGCGGTCGATGCCGCGTAGCAGTCCCATGTCGACGCGGTTGACTTTGGGGACGGGAACCAGCCGGCGGCCGTCCGGATGCCAGACGAACGCATCCGCCGCCGCAAGGTCGGCCGCTGCGGGGACGCGCGGGCTCAACCGCTCGAGCGCTTCGGCGATGCGCCGCAGCGTATCGGTGAGGTCGTCTGCCGCAGGGGTCTTGGCGTCCATAAACGAAGTCCTAGATCGGTGGCGGGAGCCTTAGCGCAACGGGCTTTGGCACCGCAAGGAGGGGCACGAATCGGGCCTAACGGCGCTTCTGCGGCGCTTTTCCCGCGGCGTTGCAATTGGGGCGCCCGTCGCTATAGTCCGCGCGGATTTTGACGGCTGGCTCGATACTTGGACCCAACCGGGGCCATCGCCACCCCCCCCCGTCACAGGATTAGAGGATCTTATGCTGATTACGCCGGCCTACGCCCAGTCCCCGTTCGGGGGCAACACCGACATGCTGACGTCGCTGCTGCCGTTCGTCCTCATTTTCGTGATCATGTACTTCCTGATCCTGCGTCCGCAGCAGAAGCGGGTGAAGCAGCACGCCGAAATGGTCAAGAACGTGCGCAAGGGCGACACTGTGGTTACCTCCGGCGGGCTGGTCGGCCGGGTGACCAAGGTGATCGACGACGACCAGATCGAGGTCGAGGTGGCCGACGGTGTGCGGGTGCGGCAGATGCGGCAGATGGTGACCGACGTGCGCGCCAAGGGCGAGCCGGTCAAGGACGACGACACCAAGAGCTGATCGCGGATCGGCACGGACGGCCAGGATGCTCTATTTCTCACGGTGGAAGGCGCTCGCGACGTTGCTGACGGCGTTTATCGTCTGCCTGTTCGCCGTCCCGAACTTCTTTCCCGAGAAGACCGTCAAGTCATGGCCGGCGTGGGCGCAGCGCCACATGGTGCTCGGGCTCGATCTGCAGGGCGGTTCGCATATCCTGCTGGAGGTCGACCTTGCCGACGTGCGCAAGCAGAAGGCCGAGGTGTTGCGCGACGATGTCCGCCGCGTGCTACGGGACGCGCGCGTCGGATACACCGGCCTCGTGGCGCGCGATCTGACCGTCGAGGTGCGCATCCGGGAGGAAAGCGATTTCAACGCAGCGCTCACCAAACTGCGCGAACTGTCCCAGCCGCTCGGTGGCCTGCTCAGCGCGACCGGCCAGCGCTCGATCGACATCGCGGAGCCCGGCAACCGGGTCGTCCAACTCACCATCACGCAGCCCGCGATCACCGAACGTGTGCGCCAGGTGGTCGAGCAGGCCACGCAAATCCTGGAACGGCGTCTGAACGCGACCGGTACGGTCGAGCCGCTCATCCAGCGCCAGGGCCTCGACCGCATTCTGGTGCAGGTGCCGGGCGTCGACGATCCGGAGCGAATCATCGCGCTTGTGAAAACCACTGCGAAGCTCACGTTCCGTATGGTCGATCAGTCTATGAGCGTGGAGCAGGCGCTCCAAGGCCGCACGCCGCCGGAATCGGAGGTTCTCGATGGGACCGAAGGTGGACAGAAGTACCTCATCGAGAAACGCGTGCTCGTCGCCGGAGAGGACCTCACCGACGCCCAGCCGGGATTTGACCAGCGCACCAGCGAACCGATCGTCACATTCAAGTTCAACACCAACGGCGCGCGCCGCTTCGCGCAGGTGACGCAGGAGAACGTCGGCCGCCCCTTCGCCATCGTTCTCGACGACAAGGTGATCTCCGCGCCGGTCATCCGGGAGCCGATCCTCGGCGGCTCTGGCCAGATTTCCGGCAGCTTCACGGTGCAGCAGGCGAACGATCTCGCGGTGCTGCTGCGCGCCGGCGCGCTGCCTGCGAAACTCACCCCGATTGAGCAACGCGTGGTCGGCGCCGGCCTTGGGCAGGACTCGATCACCAACGGAACGCGCGCGGCCTATCTCGGCGCGGTGCTGGTCGTGTTCTCGATGTTGCTGATCTATGGGAAGTTCGGGCTGATCGCGAACATCGCGGTCGCGATCAATGTCGCGATGATTTTCGGCGTGCTGTCGCTGCTCAATGCCACGCTGACGCTCCCGGGCATCATCGGTATCGTGCTCACCATCGGTATCGCGGTGGACTCAAACGTGCTGATCTATGAGCGCATCCGTGAAGAGGTCCGCTCGGGCCGCACCGCGATCGCGGCGATCGATGCCGGGTTCACGCGCGCACTCGCGACCATTCTGGACTCCAACATCACGACCTTCATCGCCGCCGCGGTGCTGTTCTTCATCGGCACCGGTCCGGTGCGCGGCTTCGCGGTGACGCTCGGCATCGGAATTGTCACGACGGTGTTCACCGCGTTCACGTTGACGCGGCTCTTGGTGTCGTGGTGGGTGCGTTACGCACGGCCGCAGCGCCTGCAGATTTCGTGACGGAATTATAGATGCGCCTTTTCAACATCCCACTGGTCCGGATCGTCCCTGACGATACCAAGTTCGATTTCATGCAGTTCCGCCGGATCAGTTTTCCGGTCTCGGCGCTGCTGTCGATCGTGGCGATCATCCTGTTCTTCCATCCCGGCCTCAATCTCGGCATCGACTTCCGCGGCGGCACGCTGATGGAAATCCAGACCAAGGCGCCGGCCGACATCGCGCAGATGCGCACCACATTGGGCGGCCTCGGGATCGGCGAGGTCCAGTTGCAGGGTTTTGGCGGTCCGCGTGACGTGCTGATTCGCGTCGCACAGCAGCCCGGCGGCGAGCAGGCACAGCAGGCCGCGGTCGACAAGATCAAAGGCGCGCTGGGCGCGGACATCGAATACCGTCGCATCGAGGTGGTCGGCCCGCGCGTCTCGGGCGAACTCCTGTCGTACGGCACGCTCGGCCTCATCACCGCCATCGGCGCGATCCTGATCTATCTCTGGTTCCGCTTCGAGTGGCAGTTCGCGCTCGGCGCCATGATCGCCAACGTGCACGATCTCGTGCTCACGCTAGGCTTCATGTCGCTGATGCAGGTCGACTTCGACCTGACCAGTATCGCGGCGTTGCTCACCATCCTGGGCTATTCGCTCAACGATACCGTCGTCATCTATGACCGCATCCGCGAAATGCTGCGGCGCTACAAGAAGCTGCCGATGCCCGACCTGTTGAACATCTCGATCAATTCGACCTTGTCGCGCTCGATCATCACGCATTTGACGGTGACGCTGGCGCTGCTTGCGCTGTTTCTGTTCGGCGGGCACGCGATCCACGGCTTCGTGACCACGATGATGTTCGGCGTGGTGCTGGTCGGCACTTACACGTCGGTGTTCATTGCGGCGCCGATCCTAATCTATCTCGGCGTCGGCACCGGCCGACAGGAAGCGACCGATGGCGAGCCGGTCAAGAGCGCCAACGTTCGGTTCTCAACCTAGCCTGCCGATGGGTGATGACCGGCATCTGCCGCAGGCTGCTGCGATCGAGGCCTACGGCAAAGGCGGCTTTCGTTTTGCCGACATGTCGCATCGCGGCTCGATCCTGTGCCTCCCGTCCGGCATCTGGGCCTGGCCGGTGACCGTAGCTGCGGAAATCAACGAAGAAGCGCTCGCGCGAGCAATTGCCAGCCGCGATATCGAACTTTTCCTCGTCGGCACTGGCAATACGCCCTGGCTGATGCCGGAAGCGCTGCGTTGGCGCTTTCGCAATGCGCACATCGGCGTGGAGGTGACGCCCACGGGGCCGGCGGTTCGCACCTATAACGTCCTGTTCGGGGAGGGCCGCAAGGTTGGCGCCGCCCTGATCGCGGTGGACTGAGCGGCGCGCTTCGCTACCTTGGCTAGTGGAGCGGATTTGACATTCGCTACCCACCCGGCCGCGAGTTCGCGGAGCGAATGTCAAATCCAAAGCTCCACTAGTACATAAGAATGCTGGTGGTCCTTCGATTCCAACATTCGCAAGAGAGCCCGCCGCACAGGAATGCGAATGTTAGAATCGGATCACTAGGATGGACGAGAGTTATCGCCATTGCGAGCAATTGGTCCGTGCAGCCGACAAGGACCGCTTTCTCGCCACGCTCTTTGCGCCCGCCGATAAGCGCAGGGCGCTGTTCGCGTTCTATGCCTTCAATCGTGAAATTGCCGGTGTGCGCGCGCGCGCACGCGAGCCGATGCCGGGCGAAATCCGCCTGCAATGGTGGCGCGATGTCCTGAATGGCGAGCGGCCAGGCGAGGCGGCGGCAAACCCGGTCGCGGCGGCGCTCACCGACACGATCGCGCGTTTCGGACTGCCGGTCGCGCCGCTGCTCGACCTGATCGAGGCGCACGCTTTCGATCTGTATGACGATCCGATGCCGACCCTCGTGGCGCTGGAGGCGTATGGTCGCAAGACGGAAGGCGCGGTGTTCAGGCTGGCGGCGCGGATCGTTGTCAACAATGACGATGGTGCGCTTGCTGCCGAGCATGCCGGGATCGCCAGCACGATCACCGGCATCCTTCGATCCTTCGCGCGCCATGCTTCGCGGCGGCTGGTCTATGTCCCGCTCGAATTGCTCGATCGTCACGGCGGCCGGATCGAAGACATCTACGCCGGACAGGTGTCGCCGCAATTGCACGCCGCGCTCGCCGCGTTGCGCAACGAAGCGCGGCGCCATGTCGCGGCGTTTGAGAGCGCGCTGCCGCAACTGCCGTCTGCCGCCATGCCCGCGTTTCTGCCGGCCGCACTGGTCCCGGGACACCTCGCAATCATGGAGCGTCCCGGCTACGACCCGTTCAGGTCGGCTGTGGAGTTTGCGCAGTGGCGGCGTCAATGGGCGCTGTGGTGGGCGGCGCGGCGCTACTCGCGGGCGATGCGGGGGTGATCGCCGCGCGGGCGTCCTCGATCATCGCGTGCGCGATCAGTTGCTCGCCCATGATTACCTTGGTGGCGCCGTGGCGTTTCAGGTGTTCGATTTCCTCATCGGAATGCGCGCGTGCGATGATCGGGAGCTTCGGATTGAGCCTGCGGGCCTGCTCGACCACCTGACCGCCCTCGAAGCCGTCCGGAATCGCGACCAGCAGGCAGCGTGCCGCGGGGTAATTCGCGGCCGTCGCAAGGTCAGGGTCGGCCGCGTTGCCGTGAATGGCCTCGATCCCCTCCTTGCGCAGGCGCTCGACGATGTCCTCGTCGCTCTCGGTGACGAACAGCGGTATGTTGGCGGCCTTGAGTTCCGCGCCAATGACGCTGCCGACGCGGCCATAACCGACCAGCACCACGTGGTTGGTCAGGTGCGTGACCGGGATCGGCTCGCGCGTCGGCGTTTCGGCAGGCTCGGGCGCGGCCGGCGCCTCGGCGGGCTCCTTCTTCGGCGGCTCGTGATGCGCGTAGATCCAGTCGGCGGCGACGAACAAGAACGGCGTCGCCAGAATTGAGAGCAGGGCGGCGGCGAGAATGAGATCGCGCCCGAGCGGCGGCAGCACACCGAGGGCGACGCCGAGCCCTGCGAGAATGAACGAAAACTCGCCGATCTGCGCGCGGCTCGCAGCGATCATCAGCGCGGTCGATTCGGAGTGCCGGAACAGCCGCATCGTGAAATAGGCGACCGCCGACTTGCCGACCATGATGATCAGCAAGGTCGCGATCAGCGACACCGGATGGCTCAGGATCACCGCCGGGTTGAACAGCATGCCGACGGAGACGAAGAACAGCACTGCGAAGGCGTCGCGCAGCGGCAGCGTCTCCTGCGCGGCGCGCTGGCTCAGCGTCGACTCGCTCAGGATCATGCCGGCGAAGAATGCTCCGAGCGCGAACGACACCTCGAACAACGTCGAGGCGCCGTAGGCGACACCGAGCGCGATCGCCAGCACGGCAAGCCGGAACAGCTCGCGCGAGCCCGTGTGCGCCACATAGTGCAACAGCCACGGGATGACGCGGCGCCCCACAAGCCACATCAGCACCACGAAGGCGGCAAACTTGCCGAGCGTGATGGCGAGCGGAATCGCGACGACCGAAAGATTGACGCTCGCTCCTCTGGCGAGATCGGCCAGCGCCGGCAGAAACACCAGCACCAGCACCATTGCGAGGTCCTCGACCACAAGCCAGCCGACTGCGATGCGGCCGCGTTCGGTGTCGAGCAGGCGGCGCTCCTGCAGGCTGCGCAGCACCACGACCGTGCTGGCAACCGACAGCGCCACGCCGAACACGAGTCCCGCGCCGAGCGGCCAGCCGAGCGCTGTGGCGAGCGCCATCCCGAGCGCGGTCGCGACCGCGATTTGCACGAGCGCCCCCGGCACCGCGATGGCGCGGACCGAGAGCAATTCATGCATCGAGAATTGCAGCCCCACGCCAAACATCAGCAGGATGATGCCGATCTCGGAGAGCTCGTTGGCGATGTTCTGGTCGGCGACAAATCCTGGCGTGAACGGGCCGATGACGACCCCGGCGAGCAGATACCCGACCAGCGGCGAGGCCTTGAACCGGTGCGCAACCGCGCCGAACGCGAATGCGAGCACCAGGCCGACCACGATAGTGGAAACAAGCGGCGAGTGGTGCGGCATCGCGGTACCCTGTTGGCTTGGCGCGCGAACGCCAGCCGCTCAATTCATACACGACATACCGGTCGGTTCAGAAGGTGAAACGATCGCGCAGATTGCGCCGGTCGGCAATGATTCTTGCCACGATGCGGCGCTCCGCCTCATTGGCGATCAGCATGTCGAGCTGATCGAGCTGGTTCATGGCGATGAGCTGCAGGATCTCGATGCGCACCGATCCGTCGGCATGGCGCGGCAACGCCTCGACCAGTTGCATGCGTTCCGGCGCCTTGGCGCGGCCGATGTTCGCCATCATGAAGTCATGGACCGCCTCTTCGTCGGCGCCCGGCTTGCCTTCGATGAAGGCGTACAGTCCGGTGCCGACGCGACGGTCGGGAAACGCCAGCACCACGACGTCCCGCACCTGCGGATGGGTCTTGAGCCGCGCGGCGATCTGCGGCGCGTCGGTGACGAGGCGTGGTCCGCCGCCCTCGCGGTCGGTGAAGCGGAACAGCCCGCGCGTCACCCAGATATAGACGCGCTTGCCGGTCGCCATCCACAGCAGTGTCAGCCACGTCTTGCGCGCCAGAATGCGGCGCTCGGTGGCGGTCAGGGCTTCCGGCACATAAGAGCGCTTGTGCTTGAGGTAGTGGCGCAAATCCTCGTAAGCCGCGAGGCGGAAGAAGTGGCTGCGCCTGCCCGGCTGCGCGGAAAGCTGGAAGTCGGTGAGATAGGCCTTTCCGTCGGTGCCGCGCAGCCAGTTCTGCTCCTTGGCGAGGTCGTTGTGGCAGAAGCCGGCGGTATGCAGCTTGCGCAAGACCGCGCGCGCCGAGCGGAAATAGCCGCGGTCGCCGAGCGGGCGGGCGATGTGCAGCGGCACGCCGTCGATCCAGCGGCGCACCAGCACGCGCTTGCCGGAAAAATAGAGCAACGGCGCGATACCGAGCGGGCCGATCACCGCCAGCGCGCGCTCCTCGCGGGCGAGGAAATTGCGCGCGAAGACGAAGGTCCACCACGGCACCTGATCGATGCGCCGCGCCACCGCGTCGACGTCGCCATCCGGCCCGCGGTAAATACCGCGCTCCACGATCGAGAAGATGTCGCGCTTGAGCACGACGCTGCGATGCCAGCGCTCGCCGAGTTCGGCCGGAGCGTCGTCATGGTCGTCGAACGCGTCCGCCCCGCTCGTATCCTTCATGCTCTCAACGGGCGGTACGGCCATGACTATTCGGCGGCCGCCGGAAACGCATCGCCGGCCATCCAGCGGTCGAGATCCGCAAGCGCGCGGCGCGAGATTTCGCGCTTCTTTGCGCCCGTCTTGGCGGGTCCGCGCAGGCGCTCGCCGTCGGGCCCGCGTGTCGGCATGCGTGCGAGCGGAGGAAACAGCCCGAAATTGACGTTCATCGGCTGGAACGAGCGTGGCCCGGCGTCGATGGTTTCGATGTGGCCGCCGGTGATGTGGCCGAGTAGCGCGCCGTGCGCGGTGGTCGGTGGCGGGAGCGCGATAGATTCGCCGAGCCGCTCGGCGGCGGCGAAGCGCCCGGCGAGACCGCCGATGGCAGCGGATTCCACGTACCCCTCGCAGCCGGTGATCTGCCCGGCAAAGCGCAGGCGCGGCGCCGCGTTGAGCCGCAGGGTGGAATCGAGCAGCTTCGGCGAGTTGAGATAGGTGTTGCGGTGAATGCCGCCGAGGCGCGCGAACTCGGCTTGCTCCAGTCCCGGAATGGTGCGGAAGATGCGCACCTGTTCGGCATGTTTCAGCTTGGTCTGGAAACCGACGATGTTGAACAGAGTGGCGAGCTTGTTGTCCTGGCGCAGTTGCACGACCGCGTAGGCCTTCACGGTCGGGTCATGCGGATTGGTCAATCCGAACGGCTTCATCGGCCCGTGGCGCAACGTCTCGCGGCCTCGCTCGGCCATCACCTCGACCGGCAGGCAGCCGTCGAAGTAGGACGTGCTCGCTTCCCATTCGTGAAACGAGGTCTTGTCGCCCGCGAGCAACGCATCGACGAACGCATCGTATTGCTCGCGTGTCAGCGGACAGTTGATGTAGTCGGCGCCAGAGCCGCCCGGCCCGGCCTTGTCGTAGCGCGACTGAAACCACGCTACCGACATGTCGATGGAGTCGCGGTGCACGATCGGCGCGATGGCATCGAAGAATGCGAGAGAATCTTCGCCGGTCAGGGAGCGCATGGCGTCGGCCAGCGCGGGCGAGGTGAGGGGGCCGGTCGCGACGATGACCGAATCCCATTCGTCCGGCGGCAGGGCGATTTCGGAGCGCTCGACCGTGATGAGCGGATGCGCTTCGAGTGTGGCCGTGACGGCGGCCGAGAATCCCTCACGGTCGACCGCGAGCGCACCCCCGGCGGGCACCTGATGGGCATCGCCGCAGCGCATGATCAGCGAGCCGAGCCGGCGCATCTCCTCGTGCAGGAGGCCGACAGCGTTGTTTTCGCGATCGTCGGAGCGGAACGAGTTTGAGCACACCAGTTCGGCCAGCGCCGCGGTCTTGTGCGCGGCGGTCTCGCGAACGGGGCGCATCTCGTGCAGCACAACGGGAACGCCACGGCTTGCGATCTGCCAGGCCGCCTCGGACCCGGCGAGTCCCCCGCCGATGATGTGGACCGGTTGCATTCGCAAGGTGGTCATTTAAAACAGCACACCTGTCAACCCAGCGCGGAAGCGTGCATTTTGGAGGCAAGTTCGGGACGATGAATTCAGTGCGGATCGCTTGTCTGGCGCTTTTGGGACTTTTCCTCGCCGCCACCCCCGGAGCGGCCGTGGAACTCGAATTCGGCATCGTCAAGACGCTGGAGCAGCTCTCGCTGCCGGTGCCCGATCCGGCGAACCCGGTCGTCTGTCACGGCTTCGGTTGCGCGTATCAGACGCGGATCCTGCTGCGCACTGCCGACAAGGCCCAGATCAAGAAGCTGTTCGGCGCGGCCGCGGCGAAGTCCGCTGACGCCGAGCGTCAGGCGGTGGCAGCCGCCATGGCGTGGTTCGAAAAGCGCGTTGCGGCCGAGGCGGGCACCGCCAAGGCGAAGGCCCGCGCCGGGCTCGGCTCGGCAGGCGATCCGTCGCAATTCGACTGCCTCGACAAGACCAGCAACACGGTTGGCGTGCTCGCAATCGTCGACCAGATGGGACTGCTGCGTCACCACGTGATCGACGCGCCGGAGTCGCGCGGGCTGATCATCGGCGGCCTGCCGCACACGACCGCCGTGGTGCGCGAGCGCAAGAGCGGACAGAAATGGGTCGTCGACGGCTGGACCCACAGTAACGGCGAATTGCCCGACGTGATGCCGCTGGAAACCTGGCGCGCGCAAAGCTGATCATCCGGTCCGACAAACGAAGACGCCCGCTTGCGCGGGCGTCTTCGGACATTCGGATTGCGGATGACGTTCAGTGGTTGCGGGCGTTGTCCCACGCAATCGCCGTGATCTCGGAACGCGAGATGCCGATGTCGGCAAGCTCACGATCGTTGAGGCGGGCGAGTTCGCGCACGCTTTCATTGTAGCGCCACCACGCCCGGACCAGCCGGATAAAGCGGGAAATCAGCATGGAGGCATTCCTTTCTGAGGCCGACGACCGGCCTTGGAACTTGGATATAATCGCCATTCTGCACTGCAGCATACGCGATGCTGCACCGCAGCTAAGAGGAATTTGCATGACCCGGACAGCTAGGGGCGATAGGCCGCGATGGCGGAGGGCGTAGGTTCGGCTAGATTGCGCCCAACTCAGGAGCGCCCTCATGCATCGGATCGTCCTTGCCTTGGCTTTCGGAATTGCCTGCACCAGCGGCCATGCCGCCGAGGTCAAAATCCTCACGGCCGGCGCCATGAAGGCGGTCGTGCTCGAACTGGTCCCGCAGTTCGAGAAGGAAACCGGCCACAAGGCCGTGGTGGACAATGACACCGCGGGCGGACTCTCGAAGCGCATCGAGGACGGCGAGGCCTTCGACCTTGCGGTGATCACGCCGGGCGTCATCGGCGATCTGGCCAAGAAGGCAAAGGTCGTAGGCGAAAGTCGCGTCAACGTGGCGCGTGTCGGCGTTGGCGTCGTCGTCAAGGAAGGCGCCCCGGTGCCGGATATCGGCAATGTCGATGCCTTCAAGCGGGCGCTCATCGCCGCGAAGTCGGTCGCCTACATCGATCCGGCCTCGGGCGGTTCGAGCGGCATCTATCTCACCGGTCTGTTCGACAAGCTCGGCATCGCGGCCGACATCAAGCCGAAGGCGAAGCTGAAGCAGGGTGGCTACGTCGCCGAGCTGATCGCGAGCGGCGAGGCAGAGCTTGGCCTGCACCAGATCAGCGAGATCCTCCCCGTGAAGGGCGTGAAGCTCGTCGGCCCGCTGCCGGCCGAAATCCAGAACTACACCACCTACGCGGCCGCTGTCGGCACCGAGGCGAAGCAGCCCGACGCTGCGCGTGCGTTGATCAAGCTGCTCACCGGCTCGCCGGCGGAGAGCGTGCTCAAAGCGCGCGGCATGGAGCGGCCGCCGTCGTGATCACTGAACTTTCCGTCATTCCGATACGTGATGTTCGTGGTGATGGCGGGGCGGTTCGTCACGCGATCGATGCAGCCGATTGTGCGCGCGCGCTACGCGACGATTGTCTCTCGTGGCTACCCGCGGCCGCGCGACGCATGATGCCGGTCTTCGACGCCGTGACACGGCGCTGGCTCATGCGCTCGTGCTCGCCCTATCTCGCCGAGATCGCGGCGATCTCGGCGGCGCTGGAGTTCTCCGGCGTCTGGTTCCTCAACGGCTCCTATCAATGGGGCTGCACATCGTACGCGCGCGATGACGACGCCCCGTGGCTGGTGCGTACGCTCGATTGGCCGTTCCCCGGCCTCGGGCGGCATGTCGAGGTCGCCCACATGGCGGGCAGCGCGGGTGAATATCACTCGGTGACGTGGCCCGGCTTCGTCGGCGTGCTGACCGGCATGGCGCCGGGCCGTTTCGCAGCCGCAATCAACCAAGCGCCGATGTGGCGGCGAACGCGGCATCCCTGGCTGCGGCCACTCGACATGATGGCGAACGCTGCCACGACCTGGCCGCTACGCCACATGCCGCCGGACCAGTTGCTGCGTGAGGTGTTCGAGACCGCGCCGGACTTTTCAAGCGCGCGGCGGCGGCTCGAGACGACGCCGATCGCGCGTCCCGTGATCTATACGTTGGCGGGATGCGAGCCGGGCGAACGCTGCGTGATCGAGCGCACGGTCGATGGTTATGCGACGCGGCTCCAGGACACCGGCGCGGCGAACGACTGGCTCGCCGCCACCGAGCCATGGGAAGCGCGCATGGGCGGCGACAAGCTGTTTGTCTGGAATTACCACGAGGCGGGCGCGAACAGCCGTGAGCGCCGCGAGGCACTGGCCGCGTGGAACGAGCCGTTCGGTGGACAGTTCGGGTGGGTCGTGCCGCCCGTGCTCAACCGTTACACCCGCATCGCGGTCGAGATGTGCGCCGCGCGGGGGCTGCTGCGTGTGACGGGCTATGAGACCGTACCCGGGTTCGACCTGCCGCAGGCGGTCACGCTGCCGTGCGAAGTGCATGCGCCGGAGCGGGTGGAGCAGGGCACTCCCCTGGAGCCGGTCCTCTAGGCCGTTTCAGGGTGGGGCATGACCGAGACGCCGCGCTGCAGGACGACGTTGCGCACCCACAGCGTGCTGACGAATTCGACCACGCCGGTCACCACCAGCATGGCCAACGCGTTGAGCTGGAACAGCGAGAGATGCAGGTAATCCACCATCCAGAGTACGGCGCACACGATCCCGGTCACCACGGGCGCGATCGCCAGCACGGCGTCGATCACGCTGGTCGGGCGGATGCGCAGCGCTGAATCGAGCAGCATCCAGAGCTGCACCGTGATGTAGCCGAGCGCGAGCCAGCCGGGCAGGCCGCGAACCCAGTTTTGCTCCGGCGAATAGTTCGGGAAGTAGCGGAACCACACGAAGGCTGTGGCCGATACACCAAGCGCCAGAATGATGCTCGACACTTCGGCCGAGAATCCGCGCTGTCCCGTCGCCATGGCTGCCTCCAGTACACGGTTGGAATCGTGCCCCGGAGGCTAGCTTATTTTGTGGCGGCTCGCGCGCCTTACTCGCGTCTGCGCGAGGGGAACAGGGATGCGGGGAAGTCCGCGGCGTAGCGTTGCTCGCGCGCCACCGGCTCGTAGAACTTCGGGCCGGTCCCGTCCGGTTCGACCACCTTGCGGTAGAGGTGCCAGGTGGCGTGGCCGAGCACCGGCATGACCACCGCGAGGCCGAAGAAGGCCGGCAGCGAGCCGATCAGCAGCAGCGCCCCCACGATCAGGCCCCACACCGCCATGGTGACGGGGTTCGCCAGCACAGCGCGCACCGAGGTCAGGATCGCGACCGCGACGCCGACATCGCGATCGAGCAACAGGGGAAACGACACGACGCCAAGGGTCAGCACCAGCACGGCGAACAGGAAGCCGATGCCGTTGCCGAGGATGGTCAGCATCCACCCCTCGGGCGTGGTGAGCACCTGGCGGATGAAGTCTGGTGCCGAGGCGGAGGCGGCCGGCGCATAACCGAAGGTCGCCACATAGATCGCTTGCGCGACCGCGATCCAGACGAGGAAGATCGCGACCAGCAGCAGGCCGAGCACGATGATCGCGCCGAGCGAGGGCGAGCGGAAGACATCGAGCGCGTGCTTCCAGGATACCTCGAACCCCTGCTCGCGCCGCCGGCTCATCTCGTAAAGGCCGAGCGCGGCGAGCGGACCGAGCAGCGCGAAGCCGGCCGCGAGCGGAAACAGCAGCGGCAGCACGTTCGCGCCGAGCACGAGGCGGAAAATCACAAACCCGACCACCGGATAGATCAGGCAGAGAAACACCGCGTGGCTCGGCATCGCGCGGAAATCGTCCCAGCCGCGTGCGAGCGCGTCCTGCAGATCCGCGATGCCGATTTTGCGAACTTTCGGGTGGGCCTGGGTGAGGCCTTCGCCCACAATCACGTGCGATTGCGCCATGGTCGTCCCTCCGCTGAGCAGCGGCCGCGAGACGACGTGGGCACCCCCCTTGCCGGTCACGCCGAACGCGACCCGCTTGATGGCACGCACTATAGCGTATCGCGCGTCAGGCGACCAGCGCGGTGCGCGTCGCCCGGCAGAACGCGATCGCGTCCAAGAGCTGCTCGCGGCTGAACGGCTTGCGCAGGCAGCAGGTGGCGCCGTAGTCCATCGCGGTGCGGAAGAAGTCCGTGTCGACGAAGCCGCAGCCCGACGCGTAGCCCGACATCGTGATGATGGGTACATCGGGGGCATCGGCGCGAAACACCTTGATGGTTTCCAGCCCGTTCATTCCCGGCATGAAGATGTCGACGATCAGGAAGTCGAAGGTGAAGGCCTCGATCGCCTCGACGGCCGTGTGCCCGCTTTCGGCAACGATGACGCGATAGCCTTCCTGGCGCAGCAGCATTGCGAGCGCGTCGCGCACGGGTTGCTCGTCGTCGACCACCAGAATGCGTTCGATGCGCTCCATCACGCGCCTCTTCTGCGCCGGGGAAACCGGCGAGGTGCCGAAATGATAACGCAAAGGGTCCGGCGCGGTTCGCGGCGACTCGACCCTTTCGACCGAGACGAATTCTTTGAATCACGCCAGCATGGGACTGTCGAGCGGATAACTCATTGCGGTGCAGCATGTGCTGTGCTGAAACGGCGCCGGCGGGCGGCGCATCACGGAGCAATACATGGCCAAGCTGACGTTGTATCACGCCTCTCCATCGCGCTCGTCGATCGTGCTGTGGATGCTTGAGGAGCTCGGCCAGCCTTACGACATTCACCTGTTGAGCCTCGCCAAGGGCGAGAACCGCGCGCCGGACTATCTGGCGATCAACCCGATGGGCAAGGTGCCGGCGCTGCGCGACGGCGACACGGTGATCACCGAGGTGGCGGCGATCTGCACCTATCTGGCCGACGCGTTTCCCGAGGCCAAGCTCAATGTGCCGATCGGGACCCCGCAGCGCGGCGTCTATCTCAAATGGCTGTTCTTCGGCCCCGGCTGCGTCGAGCCGGCGGTGATCGACCGCGCGGCCCCGCGCAAGGAGGAGGCGCGGCGCGCGATGCTCGGCTACGGCGATTTCGATACCACGATGGATGTGCTCGCCGCCGCGGTCGCCAAGGGGCCGTGGCTGATGGGCGAGCAGTTCACCGCCGCCGACGTGGTGACCGGCTCGCACATCCGCTGGGGCATGATGTTCAAGATGGTCCCCGAGCGGCCGGAGTTCACCGCCTATGCGGCGCGCATCGCCGCGCGGCCCGCAGCGCTTCGCGCCGAGGCGAAGGACAAGGAGCTGGCGGGGAAGCCCGCGTGAGGCAATTACACGGGCCGCAAACTCGGTGCTGACCCTCCCCTGGAGGGGGAGGGTCGACGCGAATGAAATGAGC
>JAXDNY010000140.1:0-21362 GCA_034669145.1 Hyphomicrobiales bacterium | reverse complement strand
CGCAATCGTTTCACGCCGTGTCACGGGGTCTGTTGATGCCGTCCGGTCTTCGGGTTCAATGGCCCCTTGCGCTCACGCTTCAGCCCTTCAGGCAGTTCGCGGCCGCTGTCGCTGTCCTGCAAGTCGTCCTGCTGCTGGTCCGCACCGCGCAGCCCATCGCCGCCCTTTTTCCCCTCGTCACCCATCACTTCGCCTCACGCCTCACGCCCTTGAACTTTGTGTTTTTCTTCTGGTCCATAAACTGACCGCCACCTGCGCCCTTGGTCTTGCGCTTCGTCCAGGTGCCTTCGCCCTGAGTCTTTGTCTTGAGCTGCGAGCGCTTGCGAACAGCGCCTTTGCGTTGTCCGTCACCGGCCGGTTTGTTGGTCGCCATGGTGTCCTCCATATCGCGGCGACAACGCGATGAGTTCCGCACGGTTCCCGTGCAACCTTCTTTCCCACGGTGGGTTAGACAGCCACGTTAACAAACACCTGGAGAAGGCAATGATCGACAATCGCGACAACCTGAACCGTCCACGCGAGGGCAATTCGGGATACGGATGGGGAGTGCCGCTGGGCATTGCTGCCCTCGCCATCGTACTTGGCTTCTTCTTCCTGTCCCCTCGCGGAACCACGACCACCGCCACCAACGCTCCGACCACAACCCAATCCATGCCCGCGCCAGCCCCGGTAACACCGGCTCCCGCTCCGGCGCGGCCAGCGACTGGCGGATAAAAAGTTATTACTGAGAAACTGGCCCCGCTTCGGCGGGGCCTTTTTCTGGTGAGGAGAACAAGTGCACGCGGTCATTCGCTGCCCTGATACGATGGGCGAGTACAGCATAGAGCTTCCTCACGACGCGAAGGCTTTGGAGAGATCGTGGCGCACGAGCGTCGCTTCAGACTGTCCCCATTGCGGCCGGTCACACCTTGATGGAGTTCGGCAACTTTACGTTCAATGGGTTTTGGACTCCCACGACGGGACCGTAGGACGTAGGGCCTCTTTACCTTCGTTGCCCCGATAGCGAAATCGTCTTTCTTTTTTCCCTGGCTCGGACATGCCCAATGTCGAGCGCTTCTGCACCTACCGGCAATGCGCCGACTATCTCTGCAAGCACTGCCCGTTCCTGACGGCCGCCGAGAAGGACGCGGTGCGGGTGGAAACGCCGCGCAGCTTTTTGGTCTGCGCAGGTAGCGCGCGCTGGGCGCCAATCGTTTAACGCGCTCAAATCACCTCGTCGGTCTCGCCATAGCGGCGCGGCGTTGCCGAGCTTCTTCGTTCCGGTGGGGTGTATGCAAGATCGCGCGCATAAAGCTCCTCAGCGCTCGCGCGAAGCACACGTGACATTCGCTCCTCCGCATGCCATTGTCATGCAACGTTAGAGGGCGACGCTGCGGCCGTGCTACGTTGGCTGATTGCTTTTCTGCGCCGCTTTATTGTGTTCAGCGTCGTAGTTATTGGGGCCGCGCGGGCGTATTCATGGCTGCTCGGCTATGATGATGAAATGAAAATTTGGGCCGTTGAAAATCGGGCATTGATCATCTTGGTGCTTGGGCTATCGGCGATTATGTATGCAATCTACACGTGGCTCGATGAGGACCACACATGAGCGTTCCGGCACCGGCTCTGTTTGCGATCGTCGTATTGCTCGGTTGGCCTGCGGCGCAGATTGCCGCAATCTTGATATGGGGCCGAAGCCTGAGCAAGATTGCGCGGGAATATACGACTAAAATTTGGGGCGGTGGCAAGAATTCATCAGATTCCGCCCAACGGGATGGGCGTTTCCGAAGGTCATAGCCGGCTTCGGTCGGTTACCGCCTGACAACCCCTCAAATCACCTCATCCGTCTTGTCATCCGTCTCGCCATAGCGGCGCAGTGTCGCCGGGCGGGTGCCCTCGTAGAGCCGCGCGAGGCCGGGTGCGATTTTCGCGTTCTCGCGCTCGAACAGCGATTGCCCGGCAAGATCGCTCTCGACCAGGAACGGCCCGAAGTTCTCCACTTCGAGCGCCCAGATCGCCTGCGCGAGCCCGAGCTTCTCGGCCCAGTAGACGCCCGCCACGCGTTTGATGCCGCGGCCGAGCAGCGCGCCGGTGCCGTAGCCGACGGTGGTGAGATAGATCGCGTTGTTGGGCACGAATGCGCTCCGGTAGATGTCGGAGGTCATGCCGCCCTTGCCCATGATGATGTTGCACCCCGAGAGCTTGAGCCAGTCGTCGAGCCAGCGCGCGAAGCGAAACGACGCGGTCGCCGTCACGGCGCCGACCGTGTGGCTGCCGTCGGCGTTGATCGAGGCGGCGGGCGAGCAGTGGAAATTCGCGAGCCCCAGCACCTCGCGCGACGCCGGCATGCCGGCGCCGTCTTCGATCGCGTGCTTGTAGACGCCCTCGCGCGCCGTGAACACGGGGCCCGTCAGATAGACGACCGAGCCGATCTCCAGCTTGCGCAGATCCTCCGTGCTCGCGGGGAGATTGAGATGAACCGTCTTGAGTGCGGGCGCAGCCATTATTCCGCCGCCTCTCGCAGCGGCTCCCACTCGACCGTCGAGCGCCGGCTGTAATCGGTGAACCATTCGGGATCGGTGCGGAATTCGACGCGGCCGTCCGCGTGCAGGCGCGCGGTCGCGCGGCGCGAGGAGAGGCAGAACATGTGCACCGACATCGGCATGCCGCCGGTATGGCAGTAGCCGACCTCGATGTGGCAATCGACCACCATCGACGAGCCCATGAAACCCATGGCCCCCATGCCGATCGAGTTGCCGAGCTCTTTCAGCTCGTCCTCGAGCGCCGCGATCTTCGGGTCGGGATTGCGCGAGCCGACGACACGCAGGCACGATGCCTGCTTGCCGAGCGTCACGCTGATGTCCTTCGAGCCGCCGAGCCCGACGCCGACGATCGCCGGCTGACAGGCGAGCCCGCGCTTGCCGAAGCCGATCAGCGTGTCGAGATAGAAGCGCTTGATGCCCTCGATCCCGTCGCCGGGAAACAGCATGCGGTAATCCGAGCCGAACAGGCCACCTTTGTGCACGGTGGTCAGATCGATCCAGTCCGCATCGGGGTGGAACGCGTATTCGATTTCCGGCGCGTTGATGCCGACATTGTTGTTGTGGTCGGTGCGCCAGAGCGGATGCACGCGGTTGGGACGCAGCGGCACCTCTTGCGTCGCGCGCGCGGTGGCGCGGCGCAGCGCCGCTTCGAGCGCGATGGGGCCGCCTTCGACCCGCGCGTCGTTGCCGATCTTGACGTACCAGCGCGGCACGCCGGTATCGCCGCACATCGCGCGCCGGTCTTCCTTCGCGGCTTCGTAGTTCTCCAGCATCGCCTGGATGACGAAGGAGGAGAGGTCCCCCTTCTCGGTGTCGGCGCAGCGCCGCAGCCCCGCGAGATAATCGTCGGGAATCTCGATGGCGGCTTTTGCCATCAGGTCGAAGCCGGTGCGCTCAAGCGTGGCGGTCTTGATCATGGCCCCTGTTACTCCGCCGCGGCCTGGTTGAGCAACGATTGGCCCGGCTGCACGATGGTGAACAGAACCGGGTGATCGGTGACATCGATCCGGCCGTCCACCTGCCGTGCGACCGTGTAGGTGGAGCGCGCGAGATCGCCCGGTTCGGGAAAGTCCTCGCGGAAATGGGCGCCGCGGCTGTTCTCACGCGCGCGCGCGCCAAGCGCAATCACGCGGCTCGTCTCGGTGAGCGAGCGCAAATTGAGCCAGTCGTGCCAGGAGAGATTGAAGGCGCGGTCACCGTCCGGCACGCCGGTCGCAAGCAGCTCCGCCTCGATCTCGTCGAGCGCGACCAATGCGCGGTCGAGGCCCGCCCGGTCGCGCAGCACGCCGACGTCGTTCCACATGGTATCGAGCAGTCTTTCCCTCAAGTTATTCACGTCGCCGCCCTTTGCGCGAAACGGCGTTAGAGCGCGCGCAACCTCGGCATCGAGCACAGCTTCGTCCGGCACGCGATGGCCGGGGTTGGCGGCGATCCAGGTCGGCATCGTATCACCCGCGATGCCGCCAAACACCGTCGAATTCGCAACACCGTTGCCGCCGAGCCGGTTGGCGCCGTGCATGCCGCTCGCATCCTCTCCGGCGACGAACAGCCCCGGAACTTCGGTGGACGTATCCACGCGGCATTCGACGCCGCCCATGAAGTAGTGCGCGGTCGGCACCACTTCCACCAGCCCGCCGGCCAGATCGAAGCCGCAGTCCTCGCAGCGCTCGACCATGCCCTTGAACTGCTTGCGCACGTTCTCCGGGCCGAGGTGGCTCATCTTGATGTAGAGCCCGCCGTTCGGCGTCGTTCGGCCGGCGCGCATCTCGGCATACATCGCACGGCTGACCACGTCGCGCGTGGCGCGTTCGAGATGCGGATCGTAATCGCCCATGAAGCGGTGCATCGACCCGTTGAGCAGATAGCCGCCCGAGCCGCGCAGGCCTTCTTCCAGCACGGTGCCGGTCATGCGCGTGTCGGGGCCGGCGTAAAGCCCGGTCGGGTGGAACTGCACCATCTCCATGTCGCGCAGCGGCAATCCGGCGCGCAACGCCATCGCGAGCCCGTCCATGCTCTTGTCGCCCGAGGGCGTGTGATAGCGATACATCGTCGGACCGCCGCCGGTCGCGAGCAGCACCGCCTTGGCCTCGATGAAGAGGAAGCCGCCGGTGCGGATATCGATCAACAGCACGCCGGCAATCGATGCGCGGTCCCGCGACGGGATCAGGGCGACCGCGCGATGCTCCTCGACGCGGTGGATAGCCGGCCGCGCCCACACCTGTTCCATCAAACGGTTGATAATCTCAATGCCGGTGAGGTCGCCTTTGTGCACGGTGCGGTCGAAGGTCTGGCCCGCGAACGCCTTGCCGTGCAGCGTGCCGTCCGGGTTGCGGTCGAAGAAGCAGCCGATCTCGTTTTCCAGTTCGGTGATCCGCTCGATCGCCTTGGTCACCAAGGTCCAGGCCAGTTCCTGATTGGGCAGCCACTTGCCCCCCTCGATGGTGTCCATGAAATGGCGCTCGATGGAGTCGCCCGGATTGAGCGCCACGTTGTAGCCGCCCTGCACCATGCGGGTGCAGCCGCATTTCCCGAGCAGGCCCTTGGTGGCGACCGTGATGTCGAGCGTCGGGTTCGCCGCGTGCGCGTGTAGCGCTGCAAATAATCCAGCACCCCCGCTGCCGAGAATCAGGATGTCGGTCTTGCGCCGCTCGATCATCAGAACACGCTCGCGAGAAACAGGAACGCGACAACCGTGGCGGCGGCGATGGCCGAGAGCGCGAGCCACGTTTGTCCGCCGCACCACGCGAAGTTTTCCAGCATCAGCAGCCGCAGGCCGCCGAGCATGTGCACCGCCAGCAGGCCGATGAGGAGGGTTTCGGAGAGCTTCACCAGCGGCTGATCGGTCCAGCGCAGGAAATTCTCCAGCCGCGCTTCGCCCGAGATCGCAAGCCCGAGCGCGAGGAAATGAAACGGGAGGAAGATCGCAAGCGCCAGCCCGGAAAGCCGATGCACAAGGAAAGCGATCCAGAGCGGACTTGCGCGATGGGCCAGCAGGCTCATGGCAGCACCACCGCGACCACGGCGCGCAAGCCGAGCACTGCAAGCAGTAGCCCGAACAGAATCGCAGCCGGATTGACGGCGCGGGCGGGCAGGGGCGTCCATTCGGCCAATATCGAGCGCACGCCGATCGACGCGTGCACGCAAATCGCCGCGACGAACACACCGTAATAGAGCGCCCACGCGACGCTGCCGCGCGTGCGTGACAGAATATCGGCAGCCGACAGCCCCCTGCGGCTGGCGTAGAAGATCACCGCGAGGTGCATGAGCAAAAGCGGCACCATCAATACCGCTGTGCCGCGCTGCCAAATGTAAAGCCGAACGTTCATGGCTTGATCTCGCCGCGCAGATAGGCCTGCGCGGTGCGCCTTTTCAGTCCCGCGATCGACGCCGTCGGGTTGAGCGCCAGCGGACAGTGTTCCTGGCACGACTGATGCGAATGACAGGCGTGACAGCCGCCGCTCGCCGAAATTGCGGTGAGCCGCTCGATGTTGCCGGCATCGCGTACGTCGTTGACCAGCGTCCATGCGCGATTGAGCGCGGCGGGACCCAGATAGTCTGGCTTCCACCGCACGGTGTCGCACGCCGCATAGCAAACGCCGCAGTTGATGCACTCGATGCCCGCGTTGGCGGCGAGGCGAGGGGCGCTGTCCGGCAGGATACGTTCGATCGGATCGGAACGCGTCTTTGACGGCGCAAAACGGCCTTTTGCGTCCTGCCACTTCTCGAAGAACTGCCGCATATCGGCAGCGAGATCCTTGATGACCGGCAGGTTTTCGAGCGGTCCGATCTTGAGCCGTCCGTCCGCCGCGACCTTCGAGACATGCGTGCGGCAAGTCCAGCGCGGCCGGCCGTTCACCGTCATGGCGCAGGAGCCGCACATGCCGACCCGGCAGGCGAAGCGATAGGACAGCGTCGAGTCGAGATTGCGCTGCACAAAGGTCACGACGTCGAGCACCGTCTGATTTTGCAGCAGCGGCACCTCGTAATCGACGTAGCGGCCCTCGCCGCCCCCGCGCCAGAGGGAAACCTGCAGTGTTGCTGCCATCACCTCACCGTCACAGGCACGCGGTGCACGCCATTGTTGCCGAAGCCGACGCTGTCCCACGGCGCATCAAGCGGCTGGGTTTCGCCGTTGGCATCGGTGGCGCGGCACTCCAGCACATGCTCTCCAGGCGCTGCTTGCCAGACAAAGCGCCAGCCGCGCCAGACATATTTGCCTAGCGGCGGATCGAGCGCGGCGTCGCTCCAGGTTCCATCGATGCCGACGGCGACTTGGCCGATCGGAACGCCAGCGCCGGACCACGCGCGGCCGGTCAGTTCGACCGTGCCCGCTTCGACCGTCCGGTGGCGGGTGTACCAGTCCGGAATGCCCGGCGGCACCATCAGCGACTTCACGCGCATGGTGGACACGGGAACTCCGGGATCCTCGCGCTTCTGCCGGTAGTGATAGTTGGGCGTTTGCTGGTAGCCGTCGAACGGCTGCGCCAGCACCTGAATTCGATTCAGCCATTTCACGCTCGCCATCCCGTACCAGCCGGGGACGACGAGGCGCAGCGGAAAGCCGTGCTGCGGCGCGAGTGGCGCGCCGTTCATCGCCCAGACGACCAGCACGTCCTCGTTCATCGCAACGCCGGGCGTAAGGCTGCGGCCGTAATCGTGCTCTCTGCCGGCGTCAAATCCGTGGTCGGCTCCGAGAAACGCGATGTCGACGGCATCCGCCGCGAGCCCGGCTCGCTCCAGCAAATGGTGCAACGGCGTTCCAGTCCACTCGGCGGTGCCGACCGCGCCGTATTCCCATGGCTGGGTCTGCCAGCGCGGGATCAGATTGGCGCGGCCGTTGCCGGCGCATTCGAGCGTCACGCGCAATGTCTTCGCCGGGAACTGCTGGATGTCCGCAAGCGACAGGCTGAGCGGCGTCCGTACGCGCCCCCCGACTTCAACACGCCAGTCCTGCGCCGATGCCACGAACGGCACGTCGAAATGCGTCAGCAGGAAATGCAGGCCGGTGGGAGTGACGTCGTAACGCAGCGCTTCGAGCGGCAGCCCGGAATTGCGGTTCGCGAGCCCGACCTCTTCGCGCGCGAAATCGCCCGCCGTGTGCGAGCGTGCGGGCCGCGCAATCGAATCGCGAGTGAGAGTCATCAACTCATTTTCCGGCTCGCTCGAAGCTATCAAGCCCGGCAGTTGCCGCAAGCCGCGATTTCGGTGTCAATTGCGCGTCTCGCCCGGTCCTCCCATTCGATTGCACCCACATGCCGTATTCCGAATACCGCCCGGACCTGATGGGCACGGCCACGCTTGCGCCGACGGGGAGCTTCGAGGCCGGCTCGCTGCAGAGCTTCACGCTCACCTATACGGCGGGACGCTTCGGCGTCGACGATACCGGCTCGATCAAGATCGGCTTTCGCTTCGCAACCGACTTCGGCCCGGTGCAATTCACCGATCCGAAAGGGCAGGGCTACACGACCGTCGAAGCCTCGAACGGTGCGACGCTCGACACCAAATGGGAATTCAAGCGCAACATTCGGCCCTGGAGCCGCTCGCTCTACATCGGCGTGGTGAAGGAATTTCTTGCACCGGGCGACACGATCACGCTCTGCTTCGGCGACCGGCGCTTCGGATCGCCCGGCATCCGCGTGCAGACCTATTGCGAAAGCGAGTTCGAGTTTCGCGTGTTCGCCGACGCAATCGCGACCTACGACTATGTTGCGTTGCCCGAGAGCCCGAAGATCAGGATCGTGTCCGGGCCGGGCGTGCGCTGGTCCGCGTTGCTGCCGACCTGCGTGCGCGCGGGTGAGCCATTTCGGCTGGCGCTCAAGATCGACGACAAATGGGGTAATCCGTCGGATCGGGTCGAGCGGACGATATGGCTCGCGGCCGAGGGCGCGATTGCCGGGCTGCCGGAGACGGTGCGCCTGCAACAAGGCAAGTTCGGCGCTGTGGTCGATGGATTGTCAGCCGCGGAGCCGGGTGAGTTTTCGGTTCGCGTGCTCGACGAAACAGGCGCGGAGCTTTGCCGCTCGAACCCGCTGCGCGTCATCGCGCGCGATGCCGCGCAGGTGCACTTCTGGGGCGACACCCACGGGCAGTCGGACGAAACGCTCGGCACCAACACGGCGCGGGAATATTTCGAGTTCGGCCGAGACAGGGCGCACCTCGACGTCATGGGCCATCAGGGGAACGACTTCCAGATCACGGGCGCGTTCTGGCGCGAACTCAACGCGCTGACGAATGAGTTCGACAGACCGGGCCGCTTCGTCTGCATTCCGGGCTACGAGTGGTCGGCCAACACGGCGGTCGGCGGCGATCGCAATGTGCATTACCGCCACGAGGGCGAGACCATCCATCGTTCCTCGCATGCGCAGATCGCCGATGCGACCAATATCGCCGACGAGGCAAGCGACGCGCATGACGCGCGTGAGCTGTTCGACAAGCTCAAGGGCAAGGACTGCGTGGTCGCAGCCCACGTCGGCGGGCGCTACGCCGACATCAAATATGCGCATGACGGCACGCTCGAGACGGCCGTCGAGGTGCATTCGGCATGGGGCACGTTCGAGTGGCTGCTGCACGATGCCTTCGAGAAGAATTTCCGCGTCGGCATTTTCGGCAATTCGGACGGGCACAAGGGGCGGCCCGGCGCCTGCTATCCGGGCGCCTCGTTCTTCGGCAGTCAGGGCGGGCTCACCTGCTTTCTCGCCGAACGGCTCGACCGCGACGCGATCTTCGAATCGATGCGCCGGCGGAGGCATTACGCGACCACGGGAAACCGCGCGTTCGTGGATGTGTCCGTCGAGCTTGCCAGCGATGGCGAGGTATTCTGGCGCGATCCCGCGGCGGGCCCCTCGCGCGCCGAGAAATCGCGGCGGCTCATCATGGGCGATATCGCGCGCGTACGCGATGATGAGGTCGAATTCGTCATCGACGTCGCGGCATCCGCGCCGATCGAGCGGCTCGACATTCATGACGGGCTCGACCTCATCGAAACCGTACGGCCGTACGCCAAAGGCGGCAACCGCGTGCGCCTTGTCTATGAGGGCGCCGAGTATCGCGGGCGTGCACGCACCACCGCGTGGGATGGTGAGTTGGCCATCGACGGAAACCGCATCGTGCACACGGCCGTGATCAACAACTGGAACCTCGATCGCGGCATCAAGGAGCAGAGCGATACGCGCGTCGCATGGAAGGCGGTCACGACCGGGAACTATGGCGCAATCGATCTGTGGTTGGAGAACGGCGAGGGGACACTGCGGTTCAAGACCGCGCCGGTGTCCGGCGACGTTGTCATCAACGAAGTGGGCATCGAGCCGCGCATCTTCGATGCGGGCGGACTCGATCGCAGGATTTCGCTGCAGCGGTTACCCGAGGAGATGGCCGGAACCAGGCTGAGCCTGCGCCGCAAGATCAAGCTGCGGCCCAACGGCGATACGCGGCTTTACATTCGCGTGCAGCAGGAGGACGGCCACCGCATCTGGACCAGCCCGATTTATATGTTCCGGTGATCAGTCGCGATTGAGGATCGTCACCAGGCCCTTGTCCGGCTCGATCCGCACGTCGTCGCCCGTCTGAATGAGCCCAACCGGATTGCCTGCTTCGAAACGATCCACCATCGTCATCCCGGCGAACGCCGCGCCCTGCGCCAAAATCGTGTTGGCGCGATCGAAGATGATCGCTTTCGGTGCCATGTTGCGCGCCGTCATGTCCCGCAACATCCAGGCCGAGGCGACGCCGCCCTTCGCGGTGACCAGCACGAGGATTCTGCCGACGTAGCTCTGGCCGTGCAGCTTATGGGCGGGCCGCGAGAAAATACCCTTCTCGCGGTCGAGATCGTAGCGTGCCGAAAAATTGTCATCCGCGACCAGCGCGCTGCCGGTAACGGCCGGTCCGATGCCGCGGTGGCATTTGAGCACGATCGGCATCAGAGCCGCCCCGCGACCGCGCAATCGACGCACTGTTCCGTCGAGGCGAGTGTCGGCCGGTATCCGTAGCCCGCGATGATGTTGGTGAGCTTGGCCGAGTTGGTGACGAGGCGCTGCCAGCCATTCGCCTCCGCCATTTCGCGCGCGTAGCTCTGGTAGAAACAGATGCCCGCTGCCACGATCCCGCCCGCCGCCTCGATGCGGCGGGTCAGGCCCATGCGGTCAGCGGCGAACTTGATCTCGGGCGACGTGGTGACGATCAGTGTCGTCTTCGCATGGATATGCCTGCCGTCGAGCAGGGCCGCGAGGCGATCCATTTCCAGAAGCGAGAGTTGCGGCGCGCCGAACACCACGACGTCGACCTTGTCACCCGCCGCCGCGTACGCGGCGAAGAACGCGCGAAATTCCGCTTCGCCGATCGAAACAGGCGGCGGCACCGCGCGGCCCTGAAACGCCGCATCGAGCGTCGGCGCTTCCGGCGTCACGCCGATCATGTGGAACAGCGCAACCGAACCGAAGCTCGCCAGCGCGGCGCCGAAATGCTTCAGCTCGTCGGAATTGGGTGCACCATCGATGCCGGCCACGACCGGCACCTCCCAATAGCTGTTGGTCGCGCGCCCGACGATCCCGCCGAGCGCGCCCCAGTCGGCGAGACCGCGCGGCCGCTCGGCAACGTGGAAATGCTTCGTTCCTGCGCGGTGCGCATCGAGGTGATAGCCGTAGCGCGGCGTGCGTCCGGTCAGACCGGCGGCGAGCGCCGAGGGGCCGCCCTCGAAATTGCTGCGCGCGCCCATCACGCTGTTCGAATAGATGACCACGCCGGTGTCGCCCATCGCGAGGTGTTCGCCGCGCACGGGTGGCAGAATCGTCTGATAGTTGATGCACGTATTGGTCATCAGCACGCCGAGCGCCTCGAAGGCACGGATCGCGCGCGCCTCGATCTCCGCCATCGCGTCGGTCTGGCCGAGCCGCTTGTAGCTGTCGAAATCGACGCCGCGCGGATCGGTGATCGTGGGGACGCGCACGCGGCGCTCGTCAGCCGGGAGGGCGGCGAGATCCTCCAGCCAGCGCACGCCCTCCTCGCCGAGGCTCTCGGTGTCGGCCATGACATGCGCCTGTCCGACCGGAACGAAGTCGGGCGCGTCGAAGAACTCCCCGACCTCGACCTGGTGACGGAGCGCCCACTGGCGCGCGCGGCCATGCTCGCCCGCGAGCATGGCGCGCTCTTCGTCGGTCAGCCGCATGGCGCGCGGCCTCCTGGTTCGGGGTGTCAGTTTCCGACGACGCCCGCCGCCTTGATCACCGGCGTGATGCGCGCGACTTCGCTTTCGACCAACTTTTGCAAGCCCGCCGGGCCGCGGTCGGGAGGCAGAGGCGCTGTGCTGCCGAGCTCAATGTAGCGCTTGTTCACCTCCGGATCGTCGAGCGCCTTGTTCAGCGCGGCGACGAGCTTCGCGACGATATCCGGCGGCGTGCCCTTCGGTGCGACCATCGCGTTCCAGGCGCTGAAAATGAAATCGACGCCGGCTTCCTGCGTGGTCGGAACATCGGGCAGGCTTTCGAGCCGCTTCGGCGCCGCCACCGCATAGGCCTTGATCGTACCCGCCTTGATCTGCGGGATCACGTTGAGCGACTGATCCACCATGTAGTCAATCTGGCCGCCGACGAGATCGTTCAGCGCCGGTCCGGTGCCGCGATAAGGCACCAGCGTCGGATTGCTGCCGAACTTCGCGTTGAATACCAGGCCCGACACGTGGGAAATCGAGCCCACGCCGGCGTGGCCGTAGCTCATTTTCGTGCTGTTCGTTTGCAGATGCGCGATGAAATCCACCAGATTGGGGGCCGCCATGGTCTTCCTGGCGACGATCGCCTGTGGCGTATAATTGACGATG
Organism: Hyphomicrobiales bacterium; assembly: GCA_034669145.1. Taxonomy (GTDB): domain Bacteria; phylum Pseudomonadota; class Alphaproteobacteria; order Rhizobiales; family Xanthobacteraceae; genus PALSA-894. Next base: position 9,032 of record JAXDNY010000140.1, on the reverse strand, counting down.
CCGATCTGCGCGAAGCTCGTCGCCGGATCGTATTTCAGCGCCGGATAAAGCGCGGGCGCGGCCGACTGCGTGCCCATGTTGCCGACCGCGATCGTGTACCCATCGGGTTCCGCCAGCGCGGCGCGCGTCATGCCCGTGCTCCCGCCGGCCCCGCCGACATTTTCCACCACCATCGTCTGGCCGAGCGTGCGGCCCATGTGCTCGCCGATAATGCGTGTGACGACATCGGTCGGCCCGCCGGCTGCGAACGGCACGATGATCGTGATCGGCTTGTTGGGGTATTGCGCGGCGGCGGGCGCGGTCAGCGCGATGAGCGCGAGCACGCCGCTCGTGATGGCACGAAGCATGATGTCCTTCCCCAGACCGGTTGTCGGTGCCGATGATGGGGGAAGGGGCAGCCTGCGTGCAAGGGCTGCCGGGCGCCCCTCAAGTCTGCTCGTCGTCGCGCGCCGCAAGATGCAGCGCTGCGATATCCCGCCGCGGGACCGCGAAGCGCTCGCCTTCCAATGCTGAGAACGCGACCGGCTGGGCGCCAGATCCATCGAACGGGGTCTGCAGGATCGCCAGCGTAGTTTCGCCCGCAACCGGGTAGATGACCACCAAGTCGCCCGGCTCGATCGCGCTCACGGGCACTGTCGGGTCGACCCAGTACCAGACATCGCCGACACGCACCCGGTAGGGTCGCGTCGCACTGCGGCCGTCAGTGGTCATGGCCATGCTTTGATCGAGAAATAAGGCTTGGCAATGATCCGCCGGCAAGCCGACACTGGGAAAGAGGCAACAAGCCCGCCCGGAGGGGACCCCATGCGCAGAATGACGCCGGTCATCTGGATACTGTTCGCGGCCCTCCTGGCGATGCTGCCGAATGCGGCCGCCGCGCAGGCTCCCGAGAAGCGCAAGGTGAACGTCGCAACCGCCTCGCTGGGCCTCCCGTATCTGCCGCTGATCATCGCGCAGCAGCGCAAGTATTTCGCCGAGGAAGGGCTTGAGGTCGAGATCGCGGCGTTTGCCGGCGGCTCCAAGGCGCTGCAATCGCTGATGGGCGGCTCGAGCGATGTGGCCTCGGGCGCCTACTCCAACACGCTCACGATGGCGGCCAAGGGCCAGAAGCTGAAGAACTTCGTCGTGCAGGTGCGCTACCCGGCGCTGACCATCGCGGTGTCGAAGAAGGTGGGCGACCGCTACAAGTCGCTGACGGACCTCAAGGGCATGAAGATCGGCGTGAGCGCGCCAGGATCGAGCACCCACATGGTGGTCAGTCATTTGCTCAGCAAGGTCGGGCTCACGTCGGACGACGTCTCGATCATCGGCGTCGGCACCTCGGCCGCCGCGGTCGCGGCGATCCAGACCGGCGAAATCGACGCCATCATCAACTCCGATCCGGTGATGACCAAGCTCGAGACGGACAATTCGGTCACGGTGATCGCCGAAACGCGCACCCGGAAAGGCACCGAGGATCTGTTCGGCGGGCCGTATCCGGAGGCCGGACTTTATGCCACGGCGGATTTCATCGCCAAGAACCCGAACACCATCCAGGCGCTGACCAACGCCATTGTGCGCGCCGAATTGTGGATGCAGAAGGCGACCGTCGACGACATCGCGGCGAACGTGCCGGCCGAGCACATGCTGGGCGACAAGGAACTCTATCTCGCCTCCTACCGGAAGATGCGCGAGGCGCACGCGCCCGACGGGCAGATCACGAAGGAAGGCGCGCAGATCGTGCTCAACGTGCTCGCCGCGTTCCTGCCCGAGGTGAAGGCCGCCAACATCAAGGTCGAGGACACCTACGACAACCGCTTCGTCGAGAACGCGCTGAAGAAGTGGCAGGGAAAGATGTGAGGGCACGTCGGTAGCCAACACAGCTCCGGAATCCGCCTGCCACGTATGCGCTCCACGCATACGACTTGTCCCCAACTCACGGTGCCTTGCGACGACGAATCCCGCGACGCGGCCGTTCCTGCGCTATGCTGATCCCCTGATTTTCTGGGGGAGAGATCATGAGCGCGATCGAAGGAGCTGCTGCGTCCACGACGGACCAACCCGACAGCACGGCCATGAAGGCGTTGGCAGCCTCGACCATCGGCTACGCGATGGACGGGTTCGACCTGCTCATTCTCGGCTTCATGCTGCGCGCGATCTCGGCCGATCTCAGTTTGACACCGGCGCAGGCCGGATCGTTGATCACCTGGACGCTGATCGGCGCCGTCGCCGGCGGCATCCTGTTCGGCATTCTCGCGGACTATTACGGCCGCGTGCGCGTGCTCACCTGGACCATCCTGCTGTTCGCGGTGTTCACCGGCCTGTGCGCGTTCGCGCAGGGCTATTGGGACCTTCTGATCTACCGAACTATCGCGGGCCTTGGCCTTGGTGGCGAGTTCGGCATCGGCATGGCGCTGGTCGCAGAAACCTGGCCTGCGCGGCTGCGGGCGCGTGCGTGCTCCTATGTGGCGCTCGGCTGGCAGGCAGGCGTGCTGCTCGCCGCACTGACGGTGCCGCTGATGCTGCCGAGCATTGGTTGGCGCGGTGTTTTCATTGTCGGACTGATCCCCGGCCTCGTGGCGTTCGCGGTTCGCTGGTATGTCGGCGAGCCAAAGATTTTCACCGAGCAAGCGCATAAGGCGCGCAGCACGATGCCGGTCGGCCTGCTGGTGAAGGATGCCGCAACGACCAAAGTCAGCATCGGCATGTTCATCCTCTGCGCGGTGCAGAACTTCGGCTACTACGGCCTGATGATCTGGATGCCGAGTTACCTTTCGACCAAATTCGGATTCGGCCTCACGCAATCGGCCCTCTGGACCGCCGTCACTGTGCTCGGCATGGCGCTCGGCATTTTCGTATTCGGGCATTTCGCCGATCGTGTCGGCCGCCGTCCCGCCTTGCTGACGTTCCAGGCCGGCGCCTTCATCATGGTGCTCATCTATTCACAACTTACCGACGCCACTGCATTGCTGATCGGCGGCGCGATCATGGGTATCTTCGTCAACGGTATGCTCGGCGGATACGGCGCGTTGCTTGCAGAGCTCTACCCGACCGAAGCGCGCGCAACGGCCGAGAACGTGCTGTTCAATCTGGGGCGCGGCGTCGGCGGCTTCGGTCCCTTTGTCGTCGGCGCGCTCGCAGCGACGTATTCGTTCACGGCGGCCATCGCATTGCTCGCCCTGATCTATCTGGTTGACATTGTGGCGACGCTGTTCCTCATACCGGAGCGCAAGGGCGAGCCCTTGACCTGAAGTTTCGGAAACGCTCGAAGACCAATAACAAGATGACACAGCTGACTGACGTCACGGGCGGCGTTCGCGCCACCGACACCCGCATCATCTCGCTGGTCTGCTCGGCGCACTTCGTCAGCCATTTCTACATCCTCGCGCTGCCGCCGCTGTTTCCGTTCATCCGTGACTACTACGGCGTGAGCTACACGCAGCTCGGCTTCGCGTTGACCGCGTTCAACGTCACGACAGCGCTGTGCCAGACGCCGGCGGGCTTTCTGGTCGACCGGATCGGTGCACGCTCCGTGTTGGTCTGCGGGCTGGTACTCGGCGCGATTTGCCTGGCGGTCGTCGGCTTGATCCCGTCGTTCTGGCTGCTGGTTGCGATGTTCGCTCTCTTCGGCGTGGCGAACGGCGTCTACCATCCGGCCGATTACGCGATCCTGTCGCGGCTCGTGTCGCAGGAGCGTGCGCCGCAGGCCTTCTCGCTGCATATCTTTGCGGGCTTCCTTGGAACGGCCGTGACGCCGGCCACCATGCTGATCCTGCAAGGCGTGCTCGGCTGGCAGGGGGCGTTCGTCGCCGCGTCCATGATGGGCCTGATTGTCGCGATCGCGCTCGTGGCTCAGCCTGCCGCACTGTTCGAAGCGCCGCCGAAGCCGGTGCGGGCCGCCGGCAAGGAGAAGGACAAGGGCGGCTGGTCGCTGCTGCTGTCCGGACCGATCCTGCTCAACCTTCTGTTCTTCGTGATGATCACGTTCTCGACCACCGGCGTGCAGAACTATTCGGCCGTCGCGCTCCACGAGGCTTATGGCACGCCGATCGGCATCGCCAACACGGCCCTGACCGCGAACCTGATGCTCAGCGCATTCGGCGTTCTGGCCGGCGGCGTTGTCGCCGCCCGCGTCGGCCGCCCTGAATGGATCGCGGCCGGTTCATTTCTCGGGATCGCGCTGACGGGCGCGCTGATCGGCATCACGGATCTCAGCTTTGCGCCGCTGCTAGTCGTGATGTCGCTGAACGGCTTCGTGAACGGCCTGATGCAGCCCTCGCGCGACATGATCGTGCGCGCGGTGACGCCGGAGGGGCAGTTCGGCAAGGTGTTCGGCTTCGTCACCACGGGCTTCAACATCGGCGGCATTATCGCGCCGCTGCTGTTCGGCTGGGTGATGGACGCCGGCCATCCGCGCGCGGTGTTCTTCCTCGTCTGCGGGCTCAGCCTGCTGGCCATCCTCACATTGATCCCGAATTTCCTGCGCCGCCGCGCCGCCGATCAGCCGTAGCCGCGACGACGCGGCCGCGCAGCTTGCGCGACTCCATGGATTTGAATAATTTCAATTTATGCGACTGACCGAGCAGAGCCGTTACGCCTTGCGTGTGCTCGCACATTGCGCCGTGCAGCACCCGGCGCTCGCCAAGGTCGCGACCATCGCGGCGGTGACCGGCATCACCGAGCAGAACATCTTCAAGCTGATCAAGACGCTCACCAAGGCCGGACTGGTGCAGACCATTCGCGGGCCGCATGGCGGCGTGCGCCTTGCCCACGCGCCGGGCGCGATCCGCGTGGGTCAGGTGATCCGCGCCATCGAGCCGCGCTTCAAGGCGTGCGGTCCGCTCGGCCAGATGATGTCGGACGCGCCGGTCTCGGCGGTGGAGCGCGAACTCGACCGCACCATCGGGCGCGGCATCGCGGCGTTCATGGAAGCGCTCGACAAAACGTCGATCGCCGCACTGGTGGCGAAGACGAGCGCGGCGAACGCGGCTTAAGGTCCGCAGACTGTCGGCGATTTTTGCTGTGGACAGGGCTCGCGGCCGGGCGTTTCAACGTCAAACTTTTCGATGAAGCCTCCGTCCACCTGCGTGACGAAGACCGTCTTTCCATCGGGGCCCCCGAAAGTGAGATTGCTCGGGTTGATGCCGTTCGTTCTAATTTCCCGAACAAGCGTGCCATCCGGGTTGAGAACCGCAATCGTGCCGATGCGCGCGTCGGCGTCGGTGCACGACCCTGATTGCTTCTTGAAATCGCCTCTTGGTCGCGTGACGTATATCCGCCCGCTGGCGTCGGTGCGCAAACCGTCGAGCTCGGAGTTGGTCGGGCACGCGAACGTTTTCAGCGCCTTCGGCGATAGCGGGACAAGCTTGGTGCCGTCGATTCGGTAGGCCCAGACCTCGCGCGTCAGAGATTCGCTGACATAGAGGGTCTTGCCGTCCGGACTGAGGTCGATCCCATTGGTCATGCCCATCTTGTTTCTTGGGGCGTTCGTCATGCGCTCGCCCGTAACCTTGCCGCTGGCGTCGCGCGCGATCCGCCAGATCGCGCCTTTGCCGCCTTTGGGATCGCTTGCGTAGAGGGTGCCATCGTTGCCGATTGCGAGATCGTTGGGTTGATTGAATTTCGTGGCGCCCGCCGGCAGGTCGTTGGTGGGGAAATAGACGCTCGGCGTTTTCTGCCCCTTCTCGAACACCAGCACGTTGTGCTTCCGGAAGTCGGCGACGTACATCCGGCCATCCTTGTCGAAGCGGATGCCGTTGCCGAGCCTCCCGTCGGTCAACGGCACGAAGACCTCGGATTTTTTCGCGCCCGGTTTGAGGTGCAAGATTTTGCCATTCGTCAGGCCGGTCCGGGTCACGAAATAGAGGTTCCCTTCGGCGTCGACCGCCGGACCTTCGATGCCCGGGATCTTGGTTTCGCTGACGATCTCATTCTTCTGGCCCTGCGCGGACGAGCCGACGACGGCGCCCACAAGGATACCGAGCCCGGTCAGGCTCGCGGCGATCTGTGAGGAGGTGAGATGCAAGCGGTTGGTTCGCATGACGGCACCATCGCGATGAAGCACTTAGTGTGGGCGCCGCAGCGGGAGATTGCAACGCTTCAGGCCTCTGCTACGGCCGCCTTGGCGCCCCTCGCGATGATGCGCGCGAGCGCGCTCGTGACCGCGTCATGGAAGCGCGGATCGTTGGCAAGCTCGGCGCCGAAAATCTCGCGGACATCAAGGAGCGCTGGGGCGAGACGCTCGGCCACCAGTCCGGCCTCATCGGCGATCGCGCGCAGCCGCGCGCTCAGCGGATCGCGCACGTCGATCGGCTTTCCCTGCTCATCGATGCCGGTCACGTAGCGCATCCAGCCGGCGACGCCCATCACCAGCCGCTCGACCGGCGCGCCGGCGGCGAGGCGGTCGCGGATGCTTCCAAGCAGTCGCTGCGGCAGTTTCTGCGAGCCGTCCATGCAGATTTGCCAGGTGCGGTGGCGCAGCGCCGGGTTGGCGTAGCGTTCCATCAGCGCGCGCTTGTACGCCGCGACGTCGGCGCCCGGCGGCATCTTCAGCGTGGCGGCGGCATCGTCCATCACGCCTTCGGCTAGGCGGCGGTAATTTGCATCCTTCATCGTGTCCGCGACGGTCTCGTAGCCCGCGAGGTAGCCAAGATAGGCCAGCGTCGAATGGCTGCCGTTGAGCAGCCGCAGCTTCATGTTCTCGTACGGCGCAACGTCGGTGACGAATTCGGCGCCCGCGATTCCCCAGTCGGGGCGGCCTTGCGGGAAGCGGTCCTCGATGACCCATTGGCTGAACGGTTCGGTCACGACCGGCGCGGCATCCTCAAGGCCAAGCGAGCGCGAGATCGCGGCGCGGTCCTCCGGCGTGGCCGCCGGCGTGATGCGATCGACCATGGTGGAGGGGAACGCGACTTCGTTGGCGATGTAGCCGCCGAGCGCTGGGTCCCTGAGAGCCGCGAAGCGCGTGACGATGGTCCGGACAGTGCGGCCATTGTGCGGAAGGTTGTCGCAGCACAACACGGTGAACGAATGGACGCTCGCCGCGCGCCGCCGCCGCAGCGCTTCGACCAGGAAGCCCGGTACGGAGCGCGGCCGCGCAGGGTTGGCGAGATCGTGCACGATGTGGGGATGCGCCTCATCCAGCGTCGTGGTCGCGGGATCGTAGCAGTAGCCTTTCTCGGTGACAGTGAGCGTGACGATCCTGACCGCCGGATCGCTCAAGCGCCGCAACAGCGCCTCCGGGTCTTCGGGCGCGACCAGGACATCCTTGATCGCGCCGATCACCTGCAGCCGCTCGCCCTCGGCGCCGCGAACGCTAAGTGCATAGAGATTGTCCTGCGGCTTGAGCGCATCGCGCACCGCAGGCGAACGCAGGCTCGCGCCGACGATCCCCCAGCGCTTGTCGCCGGCGTTGAGCGCACCTTCCGTGTACATCGCCTGGTGCGCGCGCTGGAATGCGCCGACGCCGAGATGAACGATGCCCGTAGCGAGCGCGCCGCGGTCGTAACCGGGCCGCGCGACGCCGGAGGACAGGCGGTCGAGTGCCGCGTTCGACAGTCTCACTTCGCGAACACCACGCCCGGCAGCCAGAGCGACAGCGCCGGAATGTAGGTGACGAGCAGCAGCACGATGATCATCGGCACGTAGAAGATCAGGATCGAGCGCGACACCGCTTCCATGCTGACGCGCCCGATGGCGCAGCCCACCACCATCGTCGGTCCGACCGGCGGCGTGAGTAGCCCGATGCCGAGATTGAGGATCATGATGATGCCGAAGTGCACCGGGTCGATGCCGAAGGTCTTGATCACCGGCAGGAAGATCGGCGTGCAGATCAGCAGCATCGGCGCGAGGTCCATGAACGTGCCGAGCAGCAGCAGCAGAATGTTGATGTAGAGCAGGAAGGTGTACTTGTCGGACGAAATGTCGATGAAGAACTGCGTCGCGATCGCCGGCACGCGCATGATCGCCATCATGTAGCCGAACGCGATCGAGAAGCCGATCATGATCATGACCATGCCGACGGTGCGCACCACCCGGCCGATCAACGCCGGCACTTCGCTCCATTTCACGTCGCCATAGACGAACATTGTCACGAGGAACGCGTAGACGCATGCGATCGCGCCGGATTCCGTCGGCGTGAACACGCCGGACAGGATGCCGCCGATGATGATGACGACCGTGATCATGCCCCAGATCGCGTCGACGAAAATCTTGAACACCTGACGCAACGGGACGATGTCGCCCTTCGGATAATCTTTCTGATAGGAAATGATGATGACGAGGATGATCAGCGACAGGCCGAGCAGGAGCGCCGGAATAATGCCGGCCATGAACATGCTGCCGATCGAGATCGTGCCGCCCGCCGCGATCGAATAGATGATCATGTTGTGCGAGGGCGGGACGAGCAGCGGCTGGAGCGAGCCCGAGATCGTCACGTTCACGGCGAACAGCCGCGGATAGCCGTTCTTGATCATCTGCGGGATCATCACCGAGCCGACGGCGGCGGTATCGGCCACCGACGAGCCCGAGATGCAGCCGAACATCGTCGAGGCAAGGATGTTCACCAGCGCCATGCCGCCACGCAGCGCGCCGACGAACACTTTGGCGAGATTGACGAGGCGCTCCGCCATGCCGCCGACCGCCATGATGGCGCCCGCCAGCACGAAGAACGGGATCGCGAGCAGCGAGAAGCCGCTCATGCCGCCCGCGACCTTGAGCATCACGGCTTCGAGCGGAATATCGACGTAAAGGGCGGCTGCAATCGCCGCCAATCCGAGCGCGTAAGCGACCGGCATGCCGAGCAGGCAGACGACCGTGAAGACGCCGATAAGGATAAAGATGTCCATGACCGCAGTGCCCCGCTTCCGAAGTTCGTCTCACCCCGCAGCGCCCTCTGCCACGAACTTCGGAAGCAAAGGGGCACTGCCTAGGGTCAGAACTCATTAATTTTTCTGCGCTGACAATACGATCCTGATTCGTTTTTGGAAGGGGATCGGGATCGTGCGCAGGAATCTATTTTGGCTGAGCGATGAGCAGTGGAAGCGGATCGAGCC
>JAXDNY010000139.1:0-21530 GCA_034669145.1 Hyphomicrobiales bacterium | reverse complement strand
TATTGCAGCGGAACGACCGTGATGCCGAAGCCGGGGTCGGCGCGGGCGATGCTGTCGACGCCGCCGGTGCCGATCGCTTCGGCGGCCGGCAGGATCACGTAGCCGCGCCGGTCGCGTACCAGCGAGGCGCCGGAAAGCCGCAGCGCGCTTTCCAGCACGTAAAGCAGATCGCCCTTCGGCACCGGGCGGCCGGACGCCAGCGTGATGGTGCCCTGCACGCGCGGATCGATGATGTAGCCGAGCCCCAGAATGTCGCCGAGTACGACTTTGGCGACGCCGGTGACCGGCGTGTTCTCGAAATTCAGTTCGTACCCCTCGCCGCCCGCCGCCTGCTGGGCGCCGACGACGGCTGAGACATCGCCAGCACCGGCGCTACCGGTGCCCAGATAGGTCGCGGGCTGCCCGCCATTGCCGCGGCCGGTCGAGGTCGTGCCGGTCGGCTGCGGGAAGCGCGGCAGAAGGTCGATCGAACGCACCTTGTCGAAGACGTCGGGCTCGCGCCGCTGGTCTTCGTTCGACAGGACGTTGCAGGAGGCGGTGGCGATGGCGAGGAGGCAAACGGAAACGATCAGCCGTCCGCGCAAAACGGATCGCAATTGCCGCTGCGGCCAACGGATATTACGCACCGCCCCACCCGATCATTATTTGCGCGGCATGTCGCGCTAACTCTTTGTAGCATAAGGCAGAGTCGAGCGCGAGCAAATTGACACCGTTTCGTATTCTATGATAAATATTGGGGGTAGTGTCAAGCTGGGAATTCTGCTGGCAATACACAGAAATACAATGGCAACATGGACTTCTTTGTGAAACGGGCGTGTCCATGACTACAAGTGTTGTAGACGAATTTGTGAAATACTTGAGCGACCGGCATTTCAATGCTGCGGGCTTACTGTCTAAACTTGATTCCACCCCACGTCGAAGCGGCGAAAAAACGCTCAGAGACCTTTGGGAGGCGAGCGACCTGTCGGCCAATGACTTTGCCGAGGAGGTCGCGGGTTTCTATCGCCTGCCGCGGATCGGCCTGCCGCAATTGATCGCGGCCCCGACGCTGGCCGGCAAATTCTCCCGCCGCTTCCTGCGCGAGACGCTCGTGTTTCCCTATTCGGCGGCCGACGGCACGTGCCGGCTCGCGGTGGCGGACCCGAACGATGTCGCGGCGGTGCGTGCGGCCGAAATCGTGCTCGGGCGCCCGGTCGAGATCGAGATCGCCTCCTACGAAGATATCGCCACGGTGCTGACGAAGCGCCTCGGCGAGGACGACGAAGCCTCGCCCGACAGCGACGAGGCGACCTCGACGCGCGCCGACGACGATGTCGAGAGTCTGCGCGACCTCGCCAGCGGCGCGCCGGTTGTGCGTGCCGTCAACGACCTGCTCGAACGCGCCATGGAAGTGCGCGCGACCGACATCCACATCGAGCCGTTCCGCAACGGTCTCGTGGTGCGCATGCGCGTCGACGGCTTGCTGCGCGCCGTGCCGACGCCGTCCGGCGTGCTGCCGGCCGCGCTGATATCGCGCATCAAGATTCTGGCCGGCCTGAACATCGCGGAGCGCCGCCTGCCGCAGGACGGCGCCGCGCGCGTGCGCGTCGCGCGCACCGAGTTCGACGTGCGCGTCGCCACCATGCCGACGCAGCATGGCGAATCCGCCGTCATCCGCCTGCTGCCGCGCGACCGCGGTCTGCTGGAGATCGGCAAACTGGGACTGCTGGCGCATGACGAAGCGTTGTTGCGCAAGCTCTTGATGCTTCCGCACGGCATGATCGTCGTCACCGGGCCGACCGGCTCGGGCAAGACCACGACGCTCGCCACCATGATGTCGATCCTGAATGAATCGACGCGCAAGATCCTCACCATCGAGGATCCGGTCGAGTACGAGATCCAGGGCGTCAACCAGAGCCAGGTGAAACCCTCGATCGGGCTCACCTTCTCCAATGCGCTGCGCTCGTTTTTGCGTCACGACCCCGACGTCATCATGGTCGGCGAAATCCGCGACTCCGAAACTGCCAATATCGCCATCCACGCGGCGCTCACCGGCCATCTTGTGCTCACGACGCTGCACACCGAGACCGCCGCCGCCGCCGTGCCGCGCCTTTTAGATCTCGGCGTTGAGGGCTTCCTGCTCAAGTCGACCTTGCGCGCCGTGATCGCGCAGCGCCTCGTGCGCATCCTGTGCGACCGCTGCCGCATGGAGAAGAAACTCACCCCCGCCGATCTCGCCGCCGACCCGCGCTACGGCATGCTCGGCTTCGTGGCCGGCGACACGGTATGCGAACCCGCCGGCTGCGAGCGCTGCGGCGGCACCGGCTATCGCGGCCGCTCCGGCGTGTTCGAGTGCCTTGAGATGAGCGAGCCGGTGCGCAAGTTGATCGGCTCGCACACCGATACCGGCGTGGTCGAAGAGGCAGCGGTCAAGGCCGGCATGACCACGATGATCGAGGATGCGGTCACCAAGTGCCGCGCCGGCGTGACGTCGGCGGCCGAAGTGCTGCGCGTCACCACGGTCAGATAATCCAGTGCCCAATTTCCGTTACAAGGCGCTCACGCAGGCCGGCGAGATCGTCACCGGCTCGATCACGGCGCCGACCGCAACCGAAGTCGCGCGCCGCATCGAGTATCTCGGTCTCGTTCCGGTCGACACCGTCACCGAGGAGCGCGCCGAGAAGGGGCAGAGCTTCTTCACATTCGGGCAGCGCGCCAAGTCCGAGGACGTGACGGTGTTCACGCTCGACCTCGCGCTGCTCTTGAAAGCGGGCGCGCGGCTCGACGACGGGCTTGAGCTCCTCTCCGGCGACACCGACGTCGGCGGCTTGCGCCCGATCGTCGCCAAGGTGCGCGGCTCGATCCTCTCGGGCGAGAGTTTCGGCGAGGCGCTCGCGCGCCATCCTTCCCTGTTTCCGCCGATGTATGTGGCGCTGGTGCGCGTCGGCGAAGCCTCCGGCTCGCTTGCCGAAATCCTCGAAGTGCTCGCCGCCGAACGGGCGCGGGCCGAGGCGCTGCGCCGCAAGCTCGGCGACGCGTTGCGCTATCCGGCCTTCGTGCTGCTCGCCGCCATGGCGGTGTTGTTGTTCTTCCTGTTGTTCGTGCTGCCGCAGTTCGCCGCCGTCCTGCGCGATTTCAACGCCAAACTCGATCCGATCGTGCTGATGTTCATCGGCGTCTCGGAGTTCCTGCGCGCCCATGGCGACGTGCTCGGCATTGCCATCGCGCTCGCCATCGCCGGCACCTGGCTCCTGCTGCGCCGGCCGAACGCGCGCGTCGCCATGATCTCGTTCCTGTCGCGCCTGCCGCTGATCGACCCGCTGCTGACCTACCATCGCACCACTTTGTTTTGCCGCAATCTCGGCGTCCTGCTGACCAGCGCCGTGCCGCTGACGACGACACTGCGCATCCTGGTGGACATGATGGCGACGACGAGCGACCGCGCGATCTGGACGCAGATGGTGGAGCGCGTGCGCCATGGCGGTAAGCTGTCGGACGCGCTCACCGATACCTCCGCGCTTCCCCCCATGGCGGTGCGGATGTTACGCTTGGGCGAGGAAACGGGGCAATTGCCGATGCTCGCCGGACGCGTCGCGGAGTTCTACGAAGCCAAGCTTCAGCGCAGCCTCGATCGCGTGGTGGGCATCGTCGGGCCCGCCGCGATCGTGACCATCTCGATCATCGTCGGCGGGCTGATCGTCTCGGTGATGACGTCGCTTCTGTCCGTCAGCCAGATCGTCGGCTGAGAGTGTAAGGTATGCGTAACTTTGCCAAACGGCTGTCGGCCAAACGCTCGGCGTTGCAGGGGCAACGCGGCTTCACGCTGGTGGAGCTGCTGGTCGTCATCACGATCATCGCGCTGATCATGGGCATCGTCGGCCCGCGCGTGCTCAACTACCTGACCGAATCCAAGGCCAAGGCCGCCAAGATCCAGATCGAGAGCTTCGCCAGCGCGCTCGACCTGTTCTTTCTCGATACCGGCCGCTACCCGAACAGCTCGGAAGGCCTCACCGCGCTGGTGCGCCGCCCCGGCAACATCAATTCATGGAACGGGCCTTACCTGAAAGGCGGTCAGGTGCCGCCCGATCCATGGGGCAACGGCTATGTGTATCGCGCCCCCGGACAGCACGGAACCTACGACATCCTCTCCTACGGAGCCGATGGAACAGAAGGTGGAACAGGTGCTGCGCAAGACATCACGAGCTGGCAACGCTAGCGGGACCGAGGGCTTCACGCTGCTCGAACTCGTCTGCGTGATCGCGATCGTCGCGATCCTCGCCGCCATCGTGGTGCCGGCGCTGCCGCGCGGTACCTCGCGGGCGCGGCTTGAATCCTACGCAATCGAGACCGCCGCGATGCTCAAGGCCGACCGCAACGCCGCGATCCGCAACCGCGTGCAGGTGGTGACCGAAGTCGACGCGCCGCTGCGCACCGTCCGCTCCGGCGCGAGCGGCCGCGTCATCCGCGTGCCGGACGATGTGGCGTTCGACACGGTGCTGGCGGCGCGCTGCAACCAGCGCGCGGCGGGTCCGACGATCCAATTCTTCGCGTCCGGCATGTCGTGCGGCGGCGCGATCGCGCTGACACGGCTCGGCGTCGGCTACGAGGTCCGCGTCAACTGGCTCACCGGAGGTGTCGAGGTTGTTCCGTACGATCGCATCTAGCAGACGGCGCGCCAGCGCGGGCTTCACCCTGATCGAAGTCCTGGTGGCGCTGTCGGTCGTCTCGGTCTCGCTCGCGGCGATCGGCTCGCTGATCGCCGTGACGACGCGCGGCGTGCGCTCGATCGGCCTGCACCTGACCCTGGTGGAAACCGCGCGCGCGATCGTCACCGGACTGCCCGGGCGCGACCAACTCCTGCCCGGCAATATCTCCGGCGAAGCCGCGGGCCACCGCTGGCGCGTCGATCTGCTGCCGTTCCAGGCGAACTTCATCGATCCGACCGCGACCGTCTGGATACCCGAGACCGTCGTGGTACGGGTGCAGTCCCCGTCCGGGCCGATCCTGCAGGTGAATACCGTCCGGCTGCGCCGGAGGCCGACTGAATGAGCAAGCGCGCGCGCCGTGCCGGCATTGCGGGCTTCACGCTGGTGGAAGCCCTGCTCGCGACCGCCCTGATGGGCGCGATCCTCGCCGCGATCGGAACCGTGACGGCGCAATGGCTGCCCAACTGGAATCGCGGGCTTGCCCGCGTGCAGGCGAGCGAAACTCTTGCCGTCGGGCTGGAGCGGATCGTCGCCGATCTTGCGGCCGCCGAATTCATCTCGGCCGGCGCGAACATCCGCCAGCCGGTGTTCGACGGCACGGAGCTGTCCGTCACGTTCCTGCGCAGCGCGCTCGGACCGAACACGCGGCCCGGGCTCGAACTCGTCCGCATCATGGAGATCGGCGGCGACAAGGGGCTGATGATGGTGCGGACGCGCGCGCCGTTCCTGCCGATGGGCCGCGACGGCGTCAGCGTGCAGCCTGCTCCCGCCAACCCGGTCGTGCTCTTGCGCGCGCCCTATCGCGTGACGTTCTCCTATGCGGGACCCGACCGGGTGTGGCGCAACATCTGGCGCGGCGAAGGGCAGCTTCCGACCGCGATCCGCGTGCAACTGCGCGACGCGACCACCGACCGCACGCTCTCGGTTTCCACCGCGACCCTGGTTCACGCCGAAATACCGGCGGACTGCATCCTCGCCGAGGTGATTGCCGATTGCCTCAACCGTCCTGTCCAGCCCGGACAACAACCGCCCAACTCCGGCTGACCGATGAACATTCGCGCACAGCAATCAGGCGGCCAACGCGGCGAGCGCGGCTTCATCGTCGTGGCGGTTCTGTGGATCCTCGCTGCGCTCGCGACACTCGCGACGATCTTCTCGATGTACGTGATCAATACGGCGGTCGCCTTCGCGGTGCATGACGAGCGGCTGCAGGCGGAGGCGCTGGCGCGCGCCGCGATCGAGCTTTCCGTCTATCAGGTCGCCGTCAACCCGCAGGCGCCGCCGTCGCGCGGGACCTTCCGGTTCCGCATCGCCAACGCCGAGGTGAACGCGGAGTTCAAATCCGAGACCGCGCGCATCGATCTCAATAGCGCGCCGAAGGAATTGCTTGCCGGACTGTTCGTAACGATCGGCGCGCAGCGCGGAGCGGCGGACTACTACGCCGACCGCATCGTCGGCTGGCGCGCGCCACCCCCCGAAGACAATCGCGCCGACGAAGCCGGGCTGTATCGTGCTGCCGGCCTGCCCTACGGGCCACGCGGCTCACCGTTCCCGCACACGGGCGAGCTGGCGCTGGTGCACGGCATCCCGGATCTGCTGATCGAGAAAGCCTTGCCGTTCCTCACCGTCTATAGCGGGCAGCCGCAGATCAATATCTTCAATGCGGCGCCGCTGGTGGTTGCCGCGTTGCCCGGAATGGACGCGGCGCGCCTGAACGCGGTCCTTGTGCAACGCGAGGCGGGGCCGCAGAATGCCGAAGGGCTGCTGGCGATGCTCGGTCCCGCCCAGACCCTCGCGAACACGCAAAGCAACAAGGCGCTGCGGGTGACGGCCCGCATCGCGTTCGACAGTGGACAGCGTATGACGACCGAGGCTGTGATTTTCATCGTCGACAACGGCCCGGATCCCTATCGTGTCCTCACCTGGCGCGACGACGTGGACGACTCGGGCACGCGAGTGACTGCGCGATGACGGGCTTAAGCGACATCACCGCCCTGTTCTCGCGCTGGATCGACGGCGCCGCGGGCGCGATCGTTTCGGCGTTCTCGTCGCTCGGCAAACGCAAGACCGTGCAGGTGATCGAGGAGGGCGAAGGCTCGTTCGTGATTCAGGCCGCCGGCCGCAACGCGCCAGGCGAGCGCGTCCGGATCGTCGACGGGCAACTCGTCGGCTCCCGTCCCGACACTATCGCGGCGCTGCTCGATGGCAGCCGCGCCGAGCTGATGCTGCGCCCCAGCCGCGTCCTGTTCCGCCCGCTCGAACTGCCGCAGCGCGCGACCGAGTTCCTCGGCGGTGTGGTGCGCGCGCAGATCGACCGGCTGACGCCATGGACCGCGAATGATGCGGCGTTCGGCTGGAGCGATCCGGTCGTGGCCGGTGCCGACCGCATCGTCATCACGGTCGCGGCGACGGCGCGCGCGCTGGTGCAGCCGCTGGTCGATGCGCTGGTCGCGGCCGGCGCCGAAGCTGTCGCCGTCACGGCGACGCCACCGGATGCCGCGCCGATCACCGTGCTCGATCATCACGCGCGCGGCGCGCTGGACTTTAGCCGCGTGCGCGGCGCGCTGGTCGCGCTGCTGATCGGCGCCGGACTGCTCGCCGGCATTTCGCTCAGCGCCGCCGCCGTGGTCGGCGTCGGTTACGGAAACCAGCAGGACGAGCTGACCCGCCGCATCAATGAGCGCCGCGCCATGATCCGCGCCGGACGCGACGGTCCGCAGGCCGCGACGCCGCAGCGCGCGCTGGAGCGGCGCAAGTATCAAAGCCCGTCGAGCGTGATTGTACTCGAAGTGCTGTCGCAGATCCTGCCTGACCACACTTACGTCACGGAGCTGCGCATCGAAGGCGACAAGGTGCGCGTGACCGGCGTGACGCGCGACGCGCCCGAATTGATCCGCCTGCTGGAGCGCTCGCCGAACTTCACCCGCGCCACCTTCTTCGCGCCGACCACAAGGGGGCCCTCCGATCCGGGCGAGCGCTTCCACATCGAGGCGCAGATCGAACCCGTCTTCGCGTATCGCTCATGAGCACTCAGAAAGCCTCACGCCTGTCGTCGCTGCGTCCGATGCTGGCGGTCGCAGCCTATGCGGTGGCCGTCGTGGTGCTGCTCGCGATGGCGTGGTCTGGCGTCGCCGACATTCTCGACCGCCGCCACGCGATCGCCGCCTCATCCGATCTGCTGGCGCAACTCGAAGGGCGCAAGGCCTCGCCGCTCGCGGCGGCTGGGGCGGCCGCGACGCAGATTCCGGCCGGCTCGCCATTCCTCGAAGGCCAGACCCTGACGGTCGCGGGCGCAGCCCTGCTTCAACGCGTCGCGGACGCCATCACCAAGGTGGGCGGCAACGTGCTCTCCTCGCAGGTCGACGTGCAGGGCGTGCAGGCGAAGGACGGTTTCGTGAACGTGCTGGCGAGCTGCGAACTCGATCATGCGGCGTTGCAGCGCCTGCTCTACGATCTCGAAGCCGGCATGCCGTTCCTGTTCCTCGAACAGGTGGTGGCGCAATCGCCGCAGACCGCCTCGCCCCAGGAAGGCGGGCGCATGCGGTTGCTGCTCGCAGTCTCGGGCCGCTGGCAGGGCGACAAATGAGGCGGCTCGCACCCTGTGTGGGACTTGCCGCCGCGCTGCTGATCGGCGCCGGGGCGCAGGGCGCCAATCCGCCCGGCGCGATGGACCTGCCGCCGAGCAATGTCATGCCGGCGCCGGTGGACATGTCACCCGGGGCAGCACCGCGCATCGACCGCAGCGATCCGAGCGGCAATCCGCTTTGGGCGATCCCGCTCTCCGCGCTGACCGCGACGCGCGAGCGGCCGCTGTTTCTTCCTTCGCGCCGCGCGCCCGCGCCGGCGGTCGCCAACACGCCGGTCACCGTGGCGCCGCAACCGGCCAAGCCGCCGCCCGTCGAGGAGCAGCCACCGCTCATCCTGGTCGGCGCGATCGCCAGCGACACCGAGGGCTACGCGGTGTTCCTCGACCAGGCGACCAATACGGTCATCCGGCTCAAGACCGGACAGGATCATTCGGGATGGGTCTTGCGCTCGGTGAAGGGGCGCGAAGCGGTCTTGCAGAAGGATCGCCAGACCACGACCCTCGCGCTGCCGGTGCCGGGCGGAATGCCGTCGGTGCCCATCCCCAGCGCGCCGGCCGGCCCGAAGGGCCAAGAGCCCCAGTTGTAAGTCCTATCGTTCGGGCTTCGGCGCCCAGACGCGCGCCAGATACTGCGCGTCGGAGAGCTGGCCGAGACTCATCTTGGATGCCACCGCATCGCGCAGCCGCACATTGTCCTCGTGCTCGGCGCCTTTGGTGCGCGAGGCCGCGATGTTGAGCCAGATGTGCGCGGCCACGTGATCGGTCGCAACGCCCATGCCCTTGTCGTACATCAGGCCGAGCAGATGCTGCCCGACCGCATTGCCCTGCTCGGCCGCGCGCCGGTACCAGTAGATCGCCATCCCGTAATTCTGCGGCACGCCTCGCCCATACTGGTACATGAACCCCAGATAGGCTTGCGCGCGCGCATCGCCCCGTTCGGCCGCAGGCCCGATCCGCTTGACGGCGCGCAGATGATCGCCGGAACGATAGGCGCCATCCAATGGCGCGGCGTGCGCGGGAGCAATCGCTGCGATTGCCAGCGCTAAAGCGAACACGTATCCAAGCTTCATCACGTACACCGTCGAGTTGCCGCCCCGAATTGGTAGGCTGCCGAAGGCCGGCACTTCAAGTTTTTTCCGCCGGTCCTTCCGGCGTTCCGTCGCAGCCAATTTTGTTAAATAATTTCAACGGCTTGCCCATCGTCAGGGACTGGTCGACCGTCACAACGGTTTATTGAGGGATGTCGGGCATTCTGCGGATCAACGCTTCACCTCAAATATGAGCGGCCGATCGTGGGACAGGCGAAATCCATCGTTCATGCGCGCGTACCCTTGCACGACACGGCGCACGCAAGCGCTGCGCCGCGCCCGGATGCGGTGCGCGGGCACTCCACACCGCATGCCGGCAAGATCGGTCTTTCGGTGCACACCGATCTCGCGGCCATCGAGCAGGAGTGGCGCGCCTTCGAGCAGAGCGCCGACTGCACGCCGTTCCAGACCTTCGACTGGCTCTCCACATGGCAGCGTCACGTCGGCACGCTCAATGGCGTAACGCCAGCGGTCGTGATGGCGCGGCGCGGCAGCGACATCGCGATGCTGCTGCCGCTCGCACTCCATAAAGGCTTCGCGCGCCGGCTGACATTCCTCGGGCAGGACCTGTCCGACTACAACGCGCCGCTGCTCGCGCCGGATTTCACGAGCGTCGCCGGGCCGGATGGCTTCGCCGCGCTGTGGCGCGACATTCGCGCAACGCTGCAGGCGACGCCAGCGTTGCGCCACGACACCATCGCGCTCGCCAAAATGCCGGAAACGATCGGCGTGCAGCCTAACCCGCTGCTCATCCTCGATGTCCGGCTTAATCCGGCCGGCGCCTACGAGACCATGCTCGGCGCCGACTGGGAGCAGTTCTATACCGCCAAGCGCTCCTCGGCGACGCGCCGCCGCGACCGCACCAAGGTCAAGCGCCTCGGCGAAATGGGCGAGGTCAAATTCGTCAATCCGGATGCGAGCGCAGAGCTCGCGCTGACGCTCGACGCGCTGGTGCGGCAGAAGGGCAAGTCGTTCGCCCGCATGGGCGTCCCCAACATCTTCGAGCGGCCCGGCTATGCGGCCTTCTTCCAGGAGCTCGCGACCGCGCCGCGCATGCGCTCGCTCGTCCACTTGAGCCGCCTCGATGTCGGGCAGACCTGGGCGGCGGTCAATCTCGGGCTCACCTTCCGCGACTGCTACTATCATGTGCTCGCGAGCTACGACGACGGCGAGGTTTCGCGCTTCGGGCCCGGCGCCGCTCACTTGCGCGAGCTGCTGCGCTTCGCGCTCGAACGCGGGTGCAAGCGTTTCGATTTCACCATCGGCGACGAGCCCTACAAGCGCGAATGGTGTGAGAGCGAGAAGCATCTGCACGACTATGCGGCTGCGGTGACGATCCGCGGCTGGCCCTCGGCCGCCGTTTCGCTCGGCTGGCGGCGCATCAAGCGCGCCATCAAAAAAACCGAACCGCTGTGGAATGCGGCTCAGCGCCTGCGCAGCGCTGTCGCGGCGATGCGCGCCAAGAAAGTGGATGCCAAGAGCGTGGATAAGGGCGCCGAATCTTCCTAAGGTCGCCCGCGCCGATTCTGGCGCAGACGGGCGACCATGCAGCTTTTCGACCCTGACGACCCCGCCACGCTGCGGCCGTGGCTCATCGATCACGTCTGCCGCTTCTGGCTCGCGCGCACCCACGATCCGGCCGGCGGCTTCTTCGAAAACCTCGACGCATTGGGCTCGGCCGTAGCCAATCAGCGGCGCAGCACATTGGTGCAGGCGCGCCTCACCTACGTCTTCAGCCACGCCTATCTGTTGAGCCACGATCCCGCGTATCGCGAAGCCGCCCGCCATGGCCTCGCCTTCCTGATGCGCGCCGCGCGCGCGCCGGACGGCGGCTGGTTTCGTAACGTGTCGGTCGACGGCGCGACGCTCGACAACACGCGCGATGCTTACGACCACGCGTTCGTGCTGTTCGCGCTCGCCTGGTATTTCCGCGCGACCGGCGACGTCAGCGCGATCCAGCTTGCCGACGCCACGTGGGAGTTCATGCAGCATCGGCTGGCGCACCCGCGCCATGGCGGGTTTCTCGAGGAGTTCGTGCCGGCCCGCTCGGAAGTAAAGCTGCCACGCCGGCAGAACCCGCACATGCATCTGCTCGAGGCGCTGCTCGCGCTTCACGTCGCAACCGGAGAGAAGAACTGGCTGCGCCGCGCCGGTGCGCTCATCGATCTGTTCAAGCGCCGCTTCGCCGATCCCGATACCGGCGCGTTGATTGAGTTCTTCGGCGAAGACTGGTCACCGGCCCCGGGCGCGGAGGGAGCCTTTCGCGAACCCGGGCATCAGTTCGAATGGGTTTGGCTGCTGCACGAGTATGTCCGCGCCGCGCACGACGACAGTGTGGCGCCTTACGCCGAGCGGCTGTTCGCGTTCGGGACCCAGCATGGGCTCGATCAGGACGGTATCGTGTTCGACGGCGTCGATGCCTCGGGGGCGCTTGTTGCCGGCACCAAGCTGCTCTGGCCGCAGACCGAATACCTCAAGGCCTGCGTGGCGCGCGCCGAATGGCTCAATGACGAGACCGCGCGCGCCGCGATCCGCACGCATCTCGCGCTGATCGCGAAATCGTTCATGCGCCCCGACGGCGCCAACTGGCACAATCAGCTCGCGCGTGACGGCTCACCCGTGGCGCCGGTCACGCCCGCGCGCGTGCTGTATCACCTGTTTCTCGGTGTGGCGGAGGTGGATCGGCTCACTCAGTCCTCATCCTGAGGAGCGTCGCCCAGCGACGCGTCTCGAAGGATGGCGTCATACACCGAGCGCGCGGCCATCCTTCGAGACGCGCGGAGCCTGTCATCGGGCCGGCCCAAACGGGCCGGACCGTTGGCGCTCCTCAGGATGAGGACGGAGTAAAGGCAACGCGCCTCACTACAGCCCCGCCAGCGCCTTCTGGTAATAACTGAGATCGATGTACTTCTCCGGCGCCGCGGGCGTGCCGCCTTCGAACTGCGCGCGCAGCTTGAGCACATTGCGCACGCCGTCCATGTCGAGCGCGCCGTCCTTGTGGAAACCCTTGAGCGTCGCGTCATAGGCCTGAGCGGAGACATCCTCCGGCAGCTTCAGCCGCTCCACCAGCAGACCGACCGCCTCCGCCTTGTTCTTCGGATCGAGCATCCAGCGCAAGCCCTCGATGTAGGCCTGCACATATTTGACGACCGTGTCGCCGTTCGCCGCGCCCCACGTGCGCAGCACAAAGGCGGCCGAACCCTGATACGCGCCGAGCGCATTCGCCGCCGTGTCGATTGCCTTGAGGCCCGCCTTCTCGGCGCGGATCGAGAATGGCGGATTCATCATCGCGGCCGCGTAGGTCTTGTCCTTGACCAAGGCTTCAAGCCGTTGGCTCGTACCGCCGACCGGCTTCACCTCGTAGTCGTCCTTGTTGAGCCCTTTCTGGCGCAGCATTTCGTAAAGCTGGAACGCGTACGCGGTGTTCACCGCATCAACGGCGACGGTCTTGCCCTTGATGTCGGCGAGCGAATTGATCTCCGGCTGCACGATCAGGCGGTTGAAGCTGTCGTCGCCGCCGAGCACCACCGCGATATCGACATTGGCCTTGTCTTTCATCGCGAACGCATTGTCGATCGCCGAATGCGCGATGTGATAGCGGCCTTCGGCGAGCCCGTTGCGCAGCTCATCGGAATTGGGCGTGAACTTCAGATCGACCGCCAAGCCGCGCTTGGCGAACAGGCCTTTCGCCTGCGCGGCGAACATCGGCAGGTTCTGCACGCCTGGAAAGACGATGACGGTGAGCTGAGTCTGCGCCCTGGCGGGCGCGAGCGTCATCGCCATCGCGATGCCGAGCATCAGTGTCTTGAACGTTCCGCGCATGGGACCCTCTCTCTTGTGTCATCCCGGCCAAGCGGCGCGCAGCGCCGCGCGAGCCGGGACCCATAAACGCAAGCTTATCCAATCGGCGCAGCGGGTGGTTATGGATCCCGGGTCTCCCTTCGGTCGCCCGGGATGACGACCTCGCTACACATTCCGCCGCCCGAATGCGGCTTCCATCTCGCGGCGGACTTTCACGGCAAAATCTTCTCGGTCGTAGTCCACATCCGCCCACTTGAGCGCTTCGCCGGTCGCGACATCGCGTTTGAGCTTGACGTTGTGCGCGAGGCCGAGCGGCAAGAGCCCCTCGTCGAGGGAGCGGTCGGCCGGCGTCTGCTTGCCCCACACGCAATAGCCGCCCTCGCCGTCGAGCATCTCGCCCGCCTTCATGTTCTTCTTCGCGGTCGCCACCACATCGGAGCGGAAGCCGGTCGGCGCGCCGGTCGCTTCCTTGCGCAGCGCCGCGGACGCGACCGAGATGCCGAGCTCCAGCCCGATCATGTGGGTCGGGCGGTAGAGGGCCATGTGCTCGAACGTCTCGTCGGGCAGGATGCTGTACTCCTGGGCACAGCGCTGCACGTATTCGTGCCCGCACTTGACCACCACGTAGGTGCCGAGCTGCAGATGGTTCTCGACGCCCGTCTTGTCGCGGTGCAGCGACGAGACCACTTCAGTCGTGCCGGTGATGGCGAGCTTGCCGCCCGATGACTTTGGCTTGCAGATCTTCGCGAGGTCATAGACCGACGAGGGCGGGAACGAGAGCCCATTAGGCTGTGGCGTCAGCCCGGTCGCGTTGCACACCGCCGTCATCTCGATGCCGGACTTGGTGCCGTCGATGAACGAGTTGAACATCTTCGGATTCATGCCGCCCTTCGCGACCACCTCGGGCGGCAGCCCGAAATTGTCCCACACGGTGTCGGGCGTAGATTGATGGAAGGTCGGGTGATAGCGCGTGCCCTTGCCGGCCGACACGACCTCGAAACCGCAGGCGCGCGCCCAGTCGACATGCTCGCAGATCAGCGCCGGCTGATCGCCCCACGCGAGGCTGTAGATCACGCCGGCTGCGCGCGCTTTCGAAGCGAGCAGCGGCCCCGCCACCACGTCGGCCTCGACGTTGACCATCACGACATGCTTGCCGTGCTCGATGATTTTGAGCGCATGGCGAATGCCGGCCTTGGGATCGCCGGTCGCCTCGACGATCACCTCGATGTCGGGGAACGCGATCAGTTCATCGCTGTCCTGCGTGATGTGCGTGCGGCCGCTCCTGGACGCGTCGCCGAGCGAGCTTGCCTGGTACTGCTGCTCGTCCCAGCCGCATGAAGCAAGCGCCTTTCCGGTGCGCTCGGCCGAAAGATCCGCGATGCCGACGAGATGCATGCCGCGCGTGCGCCGGATCTGCGCAAGAAACATGGTGCCGAACTTGCCGGCGCCGATCAGGCCGACGGTCACGGGCCGGCCCGCGGCCTCCCGTTCGAGCAGCAATGCATGCAAATTCACCGAGCACTACCTCCCATGTCGTCGTCCGCGAAGGCGGACGATCCAGTAATCGCCAAATTATCGATGATCCGCACCATCTGAGTCTACTGGATGCCCGCCGGAGCTTGTCCCCGCGCAGGCGGGGACGGGCATGACAGCTTCTCTTATTGGCAAAGCGCGCGCGAGACGAACGACTCGTCGCGGCACTCCTGCGGATTGGGCGCGCGGCCCTCCCGCCATAGCGCTGCGGGGCACTTGAAGGCGGAGGTGATGTCGAGGCTGTTGCCGCGCTCGAAGCCCCTGGATCGGCACAGCGCCACGCTCGCGCCGGCACAATCCGGCGCGCCGTTCGGCGCGGCGGTGCAAAGCTCGTGACCCGAGACGACGTTCGTTGCCGGTAGCCGCGCGACGGTCCCGGCTGCATCGCCAACGCCCTTGGCGAGATCGCCCGCCGCGTTGGTGGTGGCGCCGAGCGTTTCGCCTGCGCCACGCACGCCGGCGTTCACACCCGCACCCACGCTCGAGATCGACTGGTCGATGAAACGGCCGATCGCGCCGAATACTTCACGCGGCGGCGGCAGCCCCGCCTGCGGTGGAGGCGGCGGCGGCGCGACGATCACCGCCGGCGGATCGGCCGGCGGCGGCGTTACGTTCTGCGCCAGCGCGGGCGCGGCCAGCAGCAACGCCGCGCCGACAAGCGCGCGCGCCGAACGACCGGGAAAATGCATCGCTGCGATCATGGCTGTACGGGGCAGTTCCTGCGCCTCCCGCGTGGCAGAAATGAGGAGGCTTAAAAGATGCCGTATACGATCAGGAACCCGCCCACCAGCGACACGGCGCCGATCGCGGTCCACAAACCAAGCCGTTTTTCGATGATTTCGCGCGCCCAAGGTCCATAGCGATGCAGCAGGAACGCGAGCAGATAAAAGCGCGCGCCGCGCGTGACCAGGGAGAGAAGTACAAACAGGAAGAAGTTGTAGCCGACGAACCCGGACGAAATGGTCACAAGCTTGTATGGGATCGGCGTCAGGCCCTTCAGCAGGATGATCCAGGCACCCCATTGCCGGTACATCTCGCGGAACGCCTCGATCTTCTCGCCATAGCCGTAAAGCTGGATGACCAAGAGCCCAAGCGAGTCATACAGCAGCGCGCCGATCAGATAGCCGACGATGCCGCCCGCGACCGAGGTCAGCGTACAGATGAAAGCGTAGTGGTACGCCTTGTCCGGCCGCGCGAGCGACATCGGAATCAGCATCACGTCGGGCGGGACCGGGAAGAACGAGCTCTCGGCAAATGAAACGCCGCCCAGAATCCAAGTGGCGGACTTCTTCTCGGCGGCGTGGATACACCAATCGTACAGGCGTCTGAGCATGGGGCGCCTGATTAGCGGTGGGGGGTGGGAAAGTCTACGGATGAACGCGCGTGACGCGCGTCACCTGCATCGTGCCGGCAAATCAGCGGCGCTTGCGGATGCGGCGGCTTTCCAGCGTCACCACCTTGCGGCGCGGATCGGCGTCGGCCGGCTCCTTGAGCAGTTTCTCGGCGATGCCAAACAGGCGTTCGCGGCGCTCCATTTCCTTCCAGACGTCCTTCGGCTGCACACCCGAGGCGACCCACAGCACCACGAGATTGTAGATGAGGTCGGCGCTTTCCTTGATGACCGCGTCGCGGTTGCCGTTGATGGCGTCGATGACGACTTCGACGGCCTCTTCGGCGAGCTTCTTGGCGATCTTGGGGCGCCCGGAGCGCAACAGCCGCGCGGTGCGCGAGCGCGCCGGATCGCCATGCTTTGCGGCAATCACCCCGTCATAAAGGCGCTCGACCGAATCAGTCATGCGCTGACCATAGCGCAAGTCAGTCTATTAGTTGTTAACACGTGAATTTTTGACGCAATACCTGGCCGGGTCGACCGAGGCCCCGAAAATGAAACGGCGGCCCGAAGGCCGCCGCTCCAAATCCGTCAGACTGGTTACAAGGCGCCGCCACTCGGCGGGGTGGGCACGGCCGGCGGGGCCTGGCCGTTCTGGCCCGCCGCGTTGCCGTAGTTGGTCGCTCCCGGCACGTTCACGTTCGGGCCACGATAACCGGGCTGGCCGCCCGAGCCGCCCCAGCGGCTGTAGTAGTCGCGGCCCTGCTGCGCCGACGCCCCGTAATGACGCTGGTACACCGGCGCCTGCTGGTAGTGATAGGCGCGCGGCGCCGCATAGCCGTAGGCGGGGCCGCCGCCGTAATATCCGTACGCCGGTTCCTCGTAGTAGCCCGGTGCATAGTAGTCGCGCCGGCTGTTCGCCGCCGCAACGGCGCCGATCGTTCCGATGATCACGCCGAACGCCGCGAGCGGGACGGCCGGATTGGTGCGATAGCCGCGCCGCTTGCGCGCAGCGCTGATCTCGTCGCTTTGCTTGTATGAGTTGACTTGGGTGCCGCCCTCTCCGGCCTTTGCCGGGCCCAGATCGAAGCTCGTCAGCGCGATCGCAATCGCCGTCGCGCCGATGAGCGTGGATTTGATGATCATGATGTTCTCCCAGGTTACCGCTCGGCGCTTCAGACTGAGCGACGCCGGGCGGCGGAGAAGTCGCTCGCTTTGGTAACGTGCGGCAGGATACGCGAGTTCCATTGAATGGCTATTGAACGCGGCGCGCGGATTGATGAATGACAAAAACGTAATGTTTATCGGGGGAATTCGCCCGTCCGCTAAGATAGGCCTGCGCGCGAAGGAGCTTTACTCCCCCTCCGCCAGCAGGCTCGCGTTTCCGCCCGCCGCAGCCGTGTTCACCGTCACCACCTGCTCAGTGGCGAAACGCCGCAGGTAATTCGGCCCGCCCGCCTTCGGACCGGTGCCGGACAATCCGCTGCCGCCGAACGGCTGCGTGCCGACCACGGCACCGATCATGTTGCGGTTGACGTAGACGTTGCCGTTCGCGAGCCGCGCCACGATGTGCTCGGCGGTATCGTCGATGCGCGAATGGATGCCGAGCGTCAGCCCGTAGCCGCCGGCGGCAATGTCGTCGAGCAACCGGTCCAGCTCGCCGGCGCGCCAGCGCACCACATGCAGAATCGGGCCGAACACTTCTTCGGTGAGATCGCGAGCGCTTGTCAGCGCGATGATCGTCGGGGCTACGAAGGTGCCGGCATCTGGCGCGCCATCGTGACGGAAGATCACGCGGCTCCTGTGTGCGGCGATCCAGTTGTCGAGCTTGTCCTTTGCCTCCCGGTCGATCACCGGCCCCACATGCGTGGCGATCTCGCGCGGGTCGCCCACCACCAGCGCACGCGCCGCGCCCTCGATCATCTCGATGATGCGGTCCGCCACGTCCTCCTGCACGCAGAGCAGCCGCAGCGCCGAGCAGCGCTGCCCGGCCGAACGGAACGCCGAGGTGATGACATCGTCGGTCACCTGCTCGGGCAGCGCGGTGGCGTCCACGATCAGGGCATTGATGCCGCCGGTCTCGGCGATCAGCGGCACGATCGGTCCGTCTTTCGCCGCGAGGGCGCGGTTGATCGACCATGCGACTTCGGTCGAGCCCGTGAAGGCGACGCCCGCAACGCGCGGGTCTGCGGTCAGGGCGGCACCAGCCTTGCCGTGGCCGATGACGAGATGCAGCGCGGATTTCGGCACGCCCGCATCGTGCATCAGTTGGACCGCCGCGGCGCCGGTCTGCGGCGTCTGCTCGGCCGGCTTGGCGATCGCGGCGTTGCCCGCGACCAGCGCCGCCGCAATTTGGCCGGTGAAGATCGCGAGCGGGAAATTCCACGGACTGATGCAGACGAACACGCCGCGCCCGCGATTGATCAGATCGTTGGTCTCGCCGGTCGGCCCCGGCATGCGCTCCGGAACAAGCGCGCGCCGCGCCTCGCTCGCATAGTAGCGGCAGAAATCCACCGCCTCGCGCACTTCGGCGAGCGCATCGTCGAGCGTCTTGCCGCCTTCGCCCTGCAACAGCGCGATCAGCGCATCGCGGTTGCCCTCATAGAGATCGGCGATGCGCTCGAGCGCGGCGGCGCGGTCCGCAACCGGCGTTTTATTCCACGCCGCGAATCCTTTGGCAGCGCCGGTCAACGCATCCGCGACGGTCTCGCCCTTGGCCTGCGCAAGCGGCGCAGCCCTTTTCACCCCCGCCACCAGCGCCTCAAGGCTCGCGCAGTCGCCGAACTCAACGCCGGCGGAGTTCTTGCGAGCGGGCGCGTAAAGATCGCGCGGCAGCGGAATGCGCGGATGCCGCGCATGGCCCGCGTCGGCGATCCAGTCCTGCGGCCGCTTCAAAATCGTCCCGACCGGCACCGACGGATCGGCGGCGACCGACACGAACGACGAGTTCGCGCCGTTCTCCAGCAGGCGCCGCACCAGATAGGCGAGCAGATCGCGATGCCCGCCGACCGGCGCATAGACGCGGCAGGCGGCAGCGGGCTCGTCCTCCAGCAGCGCCTCGTACAGCGCCTCGCCCATGCCGTGCAGGCGCTGGAATTCGTAACCGGTGACGCCGCCCGCCTGCTCGATCACGCTCGCGACGGTGAGCGCATTGTGCGTGGCGAACTGCGGGTAGAGATGCGGCCGCGCCGCGAGCAGCTTGCGCACCGCGTCCATGTAGGAAAGATCCGTCATCGCCTTGCGGGTGAACACCGGATAATCCGGCAGGCCGCGCTCTTGCGCGCGCTTCACCTCGGTGTCCCAGTAGGCGCCCTTCACCAGCCGCACCATCAGTCGCCGGTCGAGCGCGATCGCGGCGTCGCGCGCCCAGTCGATCACCGCGCCGGCGCGCTTCTGATAGGCCTGGATCGCAAGCCCGAATCCGTCCCAGCCAGCAAGCGAGGAATCCACCAGCACCGCGCCGATCACATCGAGCGACAGTTCGAGCCGGTCCGCCTCCTCGGCATCGACGGTGAAATTGAGATCGTGCTGTTTGGCCTGCCGCGCGAGTTCGAGCACACGCGGCGTGAGCTCGCGCAGAACGCGCTCGCCCGAGATCGCCTCGTAGCGCGGATGCAGCGCCGACAGCTTGACCGAGATGCCCGGCCGGTCCGGCAGACGCGCGTTGCCGGCCGTCCGCCCGATCGCACGAATAGCCTGCGCGTAGCTTTGGAAATAGCGCTCAGCGTCCTTGGCGGTGCGCGCGCCCTCGCCGAGCATGTCGTAGGAATAGCGAAACGCACGGTGCCCGGCGGCGCGCGACAGCGCTTCCCCGATGTCCTGCCCAAGCACGAAGTGCGAGCCCAGGAGCCGCATCGCCTGCCGCGTCGCGGCCCGCACAGCCGGCAAGCCTAACCGCTTGCCGAGGCTTTCCAGAATGTTCTCCGGCGTCTCGCCCGGATTGATAATGCGCGCCGAAATGCCCAGCGCCCAGGCCGATGCCGAGACCAGCAGCGCACTCGATTTCACCTCATGGTGGGTCCAGTCGCCGGAGGACAGCTTGTCCTCGATCAGCCGGTCCGCAGTCGCCGAATCCGGCACCCGCAGCAGCGCCTCGGCCAGCACCATCAGGGCAAGACCCTCGGGGGTCGAGAGCGAATATTCCTGTAGGAAATCCTCGATGCCGCCGAGCCCGCCGGACTTTTGGCGGATCGCCTCGACGAGGCGCGTGGCGCGCTTGTCGATGCGCGCCTCGGCGGCCGCTTCGCGCGGCGCGGTGGCGAGCAGTGCGGCCGCAAGCTCCTCGTCCGGCGCCGCATAGGGCGCCGAGAAGCCCGGAAGGACGTGGCTTTGACTAGACAGGCGCGCGCGGCTCATCGCCGGCCTCCCTGCGACTCAGTTGCTCCAGTCTATGTAAGCATTCCGCCGTCCGCTGCGCCCGCGCATACCCCACGCGCCCGCGGATGCGGCACGCTGCCGCGCTTCTGTGCACGCGTTCACTCTTCCGCCGGTCCGTGCTTGCACTTTAAGGCGGCATGTTCTTTGCTAAAGCTGTCGTTTATCGCATCGCCACAAAAGGTCCTGCGGGTGCGGACAGGTCCGGCGTAGGCTTCGAAGAAAGGGACTTGGATGATCGCCCTCGGTTTCGTCCGGCTCGGCCGGATCGGACTTTTCGCCGCATTGGCGCTCGGCGCCACGGCCGCCTCGGCGCAGACGCCGATCAAGTTCTCGCTCGATTTCAAGTTCGAAGGCCCAGCCGCCCCGTTCGTGGTTGCGATCGACAAGGGTTACTTCAAGGCCGAGGGCCTCGACGTCACCATCGACACCGCGGGCGGCTCGCTCGAGCCGATCAACCGCGTGGCGTCCGGGACCTACGACATGGGCTTCGGCGACATCAATTCGCTGATCAAGTTCCGCGACGCCAACCCGGGCACGCCGATCAAGGCCGTGTACATGGTCTACAACAAACCGCCGTTCTCGATCGTCGGGCGCAAGAGCCGCGGCGTGTCGGTGCCGAAGGATCTCGAAGGCAAGAAGCTCGGCGCCCCGCCGCCGGACGGCGCCTTCGCGCAATGGCCGATCTTCGTGCAGGCGAACAGCATCGACGCCTCGAAGGTCACGATCGTGTCGGTCGGCTTCCCCGTGCGCGAGCCGATGCTCGCGAGCGGCGAGGTCGACGCCATCACGGGCTTCTCGTTCTCCTCCTACATCAATCTGAAGGATCGCGGCGTGCCGGTCGACGACATCGTCGTGCTGCTGATGGCCGATTACGGCGTCAATCTCTACGGCAACGCCGTGATCGTGAATCCGAAATTCGCCGCCGAGAAGCCGGAAGCCGTGAAGGGATTCCTGCGCGCGCTGCTGAAGGGCCTGCGCGAGACGGTCAAGCAGCCGGCGGTCGCGGTCGAATCCGTGCTCAAGCGCAACGACGTCGCCAAGAAGGACGTCGAGCTCGAGCGGCTGCAGATGGCGATCCGCGACAACATCGTGACCCCCGAAGTAAAGGCGAACGGCATTGGCGGGATCAA
>JAXDNY010000138.1:0-7761 GCA_034669145.1 Hyphomicrobiales bacterium | reverse complement strand
GGCAGCTCGACATAGACGATGTCGCCGAGCGCATTCTGGGCGTGCTCGGTGATGCCGACGGTCGCGACATCGCCGTCGAGGCGGATCCATTCGTGGTCCTTGGTGTAGCGTGTGGCCATCTGGCTTTTCCTTTAGCGAACGTAGTTGTGCGGCACGAACGGCAGCGCTGAGACGCGCGCCGGCATCGGCTTGCCGCGTACGGTGAGCATCACGGCGGTGCCGGGCGCTGCGTAACGCGCCTCGACATAGCCCATCGCGACCGGCGCGTTGACGCTCGGCCCGAAGCCGCCGGACGTGATCTTTCCAATCGGATTGTCATCGAGAGTGATCTCGGTGCCTTCGCGCGCGGGCGCGCGGCCTTCCGGCTTGATGCCGACACGCTTTCGCGTGGGCCCATCCGCGATCTCGCGCTGGATACGCTCCGCGCCGGGAAATCCGCCTTCCGCGCGGCGCCGCTTCTGGATCGACCAGGTGAGCGCGGCTTCGACCGGCGACGTGGTGGTATCGATGTCATGCCCGTACAGGCACAACCCCGCTTCGAGGCGCAGCGAGTCGCGCGCGCCGAGCCCGATCAGCTTCACGCTCGGCTCCGACAGCAGCCGCTCGACGATCGCGCGCACGCGCGTCGCCTTGCAGGAAATCTCAAAACCGTCTTCGCCGGTGTAGCCCGAGCGGCTGATGTGGCAGTCGATGCCGTCGAAGCGTGTCGTGATCGCGCTCATGAACGGCATCGGCACCGCCTCGGGGCAATGGCGTCCGACCGCCTGCCGCGCCATCGGGCCTTGCACGGCGATCAGCGCGCGATGGTCGGCGCGGATCAGCCGGATGCCGGCGGGCAGATGCGCGGCGATGTGCGCGTAGTCGGCCTCCTTCATCGACGCGTTGACGACCAGAAACAGCACGCCGTCCTCGGCGGGATCGGCCGAGCGTGTCACCATCAGGTCGTCGAGGATGCCGCCGTCGTCGCCGGTGAACTGCGTGTAGCGCTGGCGGCCGGGCGCAAGGTTCACGATGTCGGCGGGCACCAGCGCCTCGAGCGCGCGCGCCACCGTCTCGTGATCGGCGCCGACGAGAAACGCCTGGCCCATGTGCGAGACATCGAACAAGCCGGCCTGCGCGCGCACATGATTGTGCTCGGCGATGATGCCGTCGGCGTACTGCACCGGCATCTCGTAGCCGGCGAACGGCACCATGCGGCCGCCACGCGCGACATGGAGCGAATGCAGCGGGGTTTTCAGGAGCGGCGCGGGGGCGGCTGGAGCGACCGGCGCCGCAGGTTCGATGGCCTGCGGCTCAGGCGGAGTGTCTGCCGAGGTCTCGGACGCTTGAATCTCGGTCATAACCGGCTCCGCGAATGGGCTCATTCCGGGCAACTTACCCGGCCGAGCCCCCTCTGTCGCGGAACCTGAGAGATTTCGCCGCCGAACGCCTGCGGCTTACTCCGTCGGTGAGCCCTTGCCTTGCGGCGCGGCTGCTTTCCAGAGATTCATCCCCCTGCGGTCCGTTTGCCTGAGCGTTTCCGGGGCGGTTGCGCCTTCGGCGCCGGTCTCGCGAAGAGGCTGCGAAGCCGGTCTCTCCCGCAGGGTTCGTCTGATGTCGTGGCCGCCGGAATCGGGAGGACTACAGCGGCCGGCAGGATCGTAGAGAGGCGGGACCGGAAGTCAACGCGGGGTCGTTACGACGGCCGCACGATGGGCACGCTGAATTCGCACACGAGCCCGGCCGGCTCGTACTTCAATTGAACCTCGCCCTGAAGCTCGCCGGCAAGGCGATTGATGAGGCGTGTGCCGAATCCGTGCCGGGTCGGCTCCGAAACGGACGGTCCGCCGATCTCGACCCAGGTCATGGCAAGCCGCCGTGCATCGTCGTCCAGCGACGAGGTAATCTCGATGCGCCCCGCACCGTCGGACAGCGCGCCGTATTTGACGGCATTCGTGCACAGTTCATTGAGTGCCATTGTCAACGGCAGGACCATCCGCGGTCCGACTTCGGCCTCGGTATCCTGCACGATAAACCGCCGGGTGTCGTCGGTATCGAACGGCTCGATCGCCTTGTGGATCACGTCGATCAATCGCGCGCCGGTCCATTTGGATTGCAGCAGCAGATCGTGCGCCCTGCCCAGCGCGATCAAGCGGCTTTCGACCGCCAATCGGCCCTGCTCGAGATTGACCGCGGTGCGCAAGCTTTGCGACGTGATGCCGATGACCGTTGCCAGCGTGTTTTTCACGCGATGGTGCAGCTCCTCCAACAGCAGATGTTGCAATTTTCTGGCGGCCTCGGTCTCGGTGGCGTCAATGCCCGCCTGAGCCAGCAGGCGCGCCGCGTCGATGCCGGCCTGTGTCAGCAATTCGCGCAGGCCGGCGTTTTCCGCCGCCAGCACGTCTTCCTTGAGGCCTTTGAAATCACTCGCCATAAGCACGCCCGCGTCCGACCCGCGATGCGCCATCCTAGGGTATTTCGGCTCCGGAGAATGAAAAACCTCCGCCATATGACCTAGCGGAGTCCGATCAGGCGAACCTCGCCTGCGTCGTTGGCGGACCGTCTGAGATCGAATTGGCAGTTCTGATCGTAATAGGGCCAGCTGCGCGTCGAGCAGGCGGTTCCCCTGACGCGCATGGGAAGCTTGTCGCCCTTGACGGCCACGGCGGGTTGCGGGTTGGCCTTCGCCTCCGGTATCGCCGACATCAAGAGGGCCGCGAAGCCGGCCATCAAACCGGCGGCGGCAACGACCGTGACAGATTTTGCCATGGCGGATGTGAACATTGCGGTCCCGTCGGCGCCTTGCGCGCCTGGAGAGAGAACGCGCGGCCCACACGAAGGTTCAATGTCTTATGGTAAATCGCTCAATAATTCAGTTACACCAACTCGTGTCTTGTTGATATCATTCACTAATTTCAAATAATATGGCGGAAGGCTCCAAATAATATCTCTGGATATACTGGGCGTTTATTTGGCAAGAACCGCTCGCTCTGGAACGTTCCGCCGTTTGAATACTTCTCCCCTCGCGACGCATCCCGCTTCGTTTTTTTTAAAATTTCTCATGCGGTTGCTGGAAAGACGGGGATTGATATGGAAATCGAGCCGCTGACGCTCAGCTGTCCCTCGTACTGGCAATCGCAAGGCAACCGCTGTCAGCGGCTCTCGCGAAGCTGCATGGACCTCGCTACGGCGAGGGATCTTCGGCAGATGGCGGAAGAATATTTCATCAAGGCGTCCGGGCTGGAGCAGGACGA
This sequence comes from Hyphomicrobiales bacterium, assembly GCA_034669145.1. Lineage (GTDB taxonomy): Bacteria > Pseudomonadota > Alphaproteobacteria > Rhizobiales > Xanthobacteraceae > PALSA-894. The sequence goes on along the minus strand of JAXDNY010000138.1, from coordinate 4,528 downwards.
GCGAGACGCCAAAACAACGATGTGAAGTCACGTCAACCGCATCATCGGGAGGATATTTTCGTGTCGCATAAATTCTTTGTCGGACAAGCCGTCGATCTCATTCCCAGAATTCTTCGCGCCGCTGCAAACGGCCAATACGAGGTTCGCCAGTTGATGCCGGCATCCGATCGCGACGCGGGCGACCCGAGCTACCGGATCAAGAGCATCGACGAAAAGCACGAGCGCGTGGTGTTCGAGAGCGATTTGACGTTGTCGGCCCGATCCGAATCCGTCGCCGCCTGATTCTCACGATCCGTCCGGCGGCGCGCCGTCGCTCATGCGGTCGGGTGGTCAGCCGTGCCCGCGCTTGCCGTGTCCTTTTCGTGCGCCGCCTGCAATTCCGCCGGATCGATCGTGAACATTTCCACCGATGAGCGCCAATGACCCTGACCGGGTACGAGGATCATGGTCGCGACGCGGCGGTAGACCGGGAACGACAGGCTTTCGATCAACACCTCGTCCGTGGTCACGCGATAATTGCCGGCAGGGAGCAGACGGTCGACGCCCTTCAATGAAAAGGACTTGTGGAACGCCCACACCTTGTCGCGCGTACGCACGGTCATGACAGGTCCGCCGGACCAAGTTCGTAAGAGCCCTTGCGTCCGCGCGAATAGGCGCGCAGCGCCGCGGCACGGATGCGTTCGCTGTTGGAATCGAATGCGCCGAGCATGCCGGGCTCGTCCCGGTTCATCGCGGGATGCAGATGTTTCAGCGCATCTTCGGTGACAAAGAACGACCACTCCATCGCGCTGTCGTGGCCCCAGAACCGGACCGCGCGCCGGGTCGCGTCGTAGCTGCGGCTCTGGTTTGGAAACATCAGCGACATTGGATGTCCGCCGCGCCGATCCGGATGAGCAGACCGGCGCGGTTCACGTTCGAGCTACTTCAAGCTGCCGAGCATGTTGGCGCAGGCTTGCGCCACGGACGAGTTTGCCGAGTCGTTGCCGGGAAGCGTCGCCCAGCCGCCCTTCTCGATAAACGAGCCTTGCATGTACGAGCTGACCTTCTTGAGTTCGGTCATGTTCGTCGTCGCTTCGGCGCTGCGCTGGAATTTGTCGACGCAGATCGGCGACAGTGCCGCCACGACGGCGGAGGTCGTGCTTTTTTGCACCATGTCTTTCGCCGTGCCGCCGGTGACCCAGCCGCCCCAATAAAAGCCGATAAACAACGTCGCCACCGCGCCGGCCGCCGCGCCTTGCAGCAGCCGCGTGAGTGAATCCCCCTGAAGGATTGCAGGTAACTGCATATGTTTCCCCTTGTCGCTCCGAAATGTTTCGGAGCGAGTTCAACGGAGACCCGAGTGGGCTCCGGTCAATCATGCCGATGAAGTTGAATTGAAGGCCCGGCCGCTTTGCGCTGGCGTTTCGGTCGAACACACCATGCGCCTGTTGGGCGACAAAGTCGATGAATATCTGAGCGAACGCCGTGGTAATCGCCCGGCGCGAGTTACCCGGCCGCCTCTTTCTTCATGCGCCACATCTGAAAGCCTTCCGCCTCGATCGCCTTTTCGATCGTGTCGCGCGACATGTTGTGCGGCGGCGCGCTGCTCGGCCCGACGATGCCGGTCACCGTCCAGGGCCCGTGCTGCTTCGGCAGCTTGGCGCCGGCCGGATCGCTTGCGAAGGCCCGCAATTCTTTCCGCGTTTCGGACTTGAAGATGTAGATGCGCACGGCTGATGCCTTTCTGCGAAACGTTAAGCTTTGGGTGTCACCGGCACTTGGGCCGTCACATGATCCACCAAGCGAGCAGTGCGCCCCCCGCGCCGATCGATAGGACGGTCCAGATCGCATAGAGTTGCAATGCTTCCACTTCTGTCCCCGATTCCGGTTGTCAGCAGTAACCGTCGCGTACTACGGAGAGCGCGCGGGAATTGACGGGCGGCAAGGGCGGCAGTTCGTCGAGCCGCTCCTGATTTTCGGCAAGCGCAACCCGGGAGCGCTGCATGCGACGCAGCAGTTCGCGATCGCCTATCGACCGGGCGGAATCCGCAAACGTGCCACAGGTGGCCGCTTGCCGGCGATAGTCCGATGAATTGTGCGACTTGAACACGCGCTCTCCTTCCAGCAGGCGGGAGCGCAAGGATCTCTCAGCTACCGGCGCCTGGGGTCGTTTTTGCGACATGCCGGTAATGACGCAGCATACACCCTTTGGGGTCCGGGGCCTAAGCATTTCTCCGGTCAAGATTATCGGCCGGCGCGGTCATTTCTTGCCGCGCGCAACGCGCCGCCGCGCGCCGGGGCGCACCAGCAGCGCATTGTGCTCGCCGACCTTCGGCAGCGGCATGCGCGGCTTCAAATGCCGGCCGTCGAGTAAGATCGGCAGCAATGGCACAGGTGTTTTTTCACCATTCTCCAGTGTCAGGTCCGCGAGGCCGCCGCTCGCGAGCAGATGTGGATCGTCGAACAGCTGCTCGGGCTTGACGATCGGGGCGTAAGGCAAGCCCTCGCGCTCGAACACTGCCTGCAAGTCCTTCGACGAATAGCGTTTGACGATCTCGCGCAGCGCGGGAATCATCCAGTCGCGCGCCCGCACGCGCAGCGTATTGCTGGCCAGGCGCGGATCGTTCGTCATCTCGCCGAGATCGAACGCACGGGCGAACGTGGCCCATTGGCTGTCGGTGACGACACCGAGAAACACCTGCTCGCCGTCCGCGGTGTCGAACAGGTCGAATACGCCCCACGCGTTGATGCGATCGGGCATCGGCCGCGCCGCGACGCCGGTCGCCGCATACTGCTGCATGTGCTGCGCGGATAGGAACACGCAGTTCTCGAACAGCCCTACCTGCACCTCCTGGCCCCTGCCGGTATGCTGCCGTTCGGCCAGCGCCGCGAGCGCGCCGAGCGCGCCGAACATGCCGCCCATGATGTCGTTGACGGACGAGCCTGCGCGCAGCGGACGGCCGGGCGGCCCGGTCATGTAGGCGAGCCCCGCCATCATCTGCACCACTTCGTCGAGCGCGACGCGGTGCTCGTAGGGGCCGGGCAAGAAGCCCTTGTGCGACACATAGATCAGCCGCTTGTGCTTCTTTTTCAGCGCGGCGTAGTCGAAGCCGTATTTCGTCAGCGCGCCGGGACGGAAATTCTCGCTCACGATATCGGCCGACGCGATCAGCGCGCCGATGCGCGCGCGGTCGACCGGATTGGTGAGATCGGCGACGACGCTCTTCTTGTTGCGATTGAACACACGGAAAAAGCCCGCGCCCGAGCCGATCATGGTGCGCGTCTTGTCGCCGCCCGGCGGCTCGACCTTGATCACCTCGGCGCCGAGATCGCCGAGGATCAGCCCGCACGACGGCCCCATGATCATGTGCGAGAACTCGACCACGCGGATGCCGGTGAGCGGGAGGCGTTGCGCGCGCGACTTTTTCGCCATGCCGGGCTTGCGCGCGGAAGCGCGCTTCACGCGCGGCTTGGCTTTTTTGGCCATGAGGGAAATCTACTTGCGCTTCTGCTTGGCCGGCTTGCGCTCGGGCTTGGTGTTCAGGCTCGCAGGATCGAAGCCGACGTACACCACATAGGCGTCGAAATCGGCGGCGCGCGGCATCGGGAACGTCAGGTCCTGCTCGACGTGCGTGAACGGCACGCTGACCTGTCCGGGCCCGACCGCGACCGCCAGCTTGTAGAACCTGGTCACGACGGTCTTCGGAGCCGGCCCCTCCTGCACCACGGCCATGCGCAACGGGATGTCGACCTGGCCCGGCCCGCCCGATGGCCCGAGCAGGACGCGGCCTTGCACGCCGACCTTCATGGTCATGACGCCGCCGAGTGCCGCGCATTCACGCGCCGTCTGCGCGATCGACACCTGATAGCGCGTGGTCAACGGGCCGCCCTCAGCGCCAGGCGCCGTGATGGCGAGCGTGGACGCACCCTGGCGCACATCGACGCCGGGACAATCGACCTCGGCCGCCGTGTTGGCATTCCCGGTGTCGCCGGGCTCTGAAGACGAGCGACCGAACAACCAGTTGCCGAGCTTGTCGGTGATCGACTGCGCGCCGGCCTGCGAGGCCAGCACGAGCAAGACGCAAGCCAGCATCGCGGCGCGGCCGGCCGCCGATTGACGTACAGAAAGTCCCATCACTCACCCATCCTAGTGGAGCGGATTTGACATTCGCTACCCGTCTAGCCGCACGTCCCAGAAGCGAATGTCAAATCCAAAGCTCCACTAGCACTTATATTTGCTAGTGGTCCTTTGATTCCAACATTCGCAAAAGCGCTCGCCGAACTGGGATGCGAATGTTGGAATCGGACCACTCGTGCCCGGCCGCGTTATAGCAGCCGAACCTTGGCGCCCCCAAGGCAATCAGGCCGCGCCGTTGAGCCGGCCGAACAGCAGATGGTCCTGCCACAGTCCGTTGATGCAGAGGTACTCGCGCGCGTAGCCCTCGCGCACGAAACCGGTCTTTTCGAGCAGCCGGATCGAGGCGGCATTGGAGGGAATACAGGCGGCTTCGATCCGGTGCAGCCGCAGCGAGCCGAATGAAAACGGAAC
>JAXDNY010000137.1:0-25307 GCA_034669145.1 Hyphomicrobiales bacterium | reverse complement strand
ACCAAGATCGTGCAGATGATGCGCGACGCGGGCGCGAAGGAAGTGCACTTCCGCATCGCCTCGCCGCCGATCACCCACCCGGACTATTACGGCATCGACACGCCGGAGCGGGATAAGCTGCTCGCCGCGACGCACACCGTCGAAGAGATGCGCCGTTTCATCGGCGCGGATTCGCTCGCGTTCCTGTCGGTCGAGGGCATCTACCGCTCGATGGGCTTTGAGCGGCGCGACCCGGAGCGGCCGCAATTCACCGATCACTGCTTCACCGGCGAATATCCGACCCCCCTCACCGACCGCAACGCGCGCGACCACTCGCCGCGGCAACTCTCGCTGCTGGCCGAGGCGAGTTGAACCCTCCCGCGTCGTCCCGGAGCGCCGCCAACGGGTCCGGCCAAAGGCCGGCCCGATGACAGGCTCCGCGGCGAGCCCGGGACCCATAACCCCAACCTTTCATGATCGCTCGGATCGTGGTTATGGATTCCGGGCTCCCGTGCCATAGCGCGTCGAAGACGCGCGTAAACGCGCTTATGGCACGGTCCCCGGAATGACGGAGTAACGAATGCCCCTTCCCCTCGCCGACCGCATCGCGCTGATCACCGGTGCCTCGCGCGGCATCGGGCACGCGACTGCGCTCGCGCTCGCGAAAGCCGGCGCGCACGTCGTCGCGGTCGCGCGCACGGTCGGGGGCCTGGAAGAACTCGACGATGCCATCAACGCTGCGGGCGGCTCGGCGACCCTCGTGCCGCTCGACCTGAAGGACTACGAGGGCATCGACCGGCTCGGCGCCTCGCTCAACGAACGCTACGGCAAGCTCGACGTGCTGGTGGCGAACGCCGGCCTGCTCGGCGCGCTGTCGCCGATGAGCCACGTCGAGCCGCAGGTGTTCGACAACGTGATGGCGGTGAACGTCACCGCCAATTATCGCCTGATCCGTTCGCTCGATCCGCTGCTGCAGAAGTCCGATGCCGGGCGCGCGGTGTTTCTCACCTCGGGCGCGGCGTGGACGCCGATGGCCTACTGGGGGCCCTACTCGGTGTCGAAAGCCGCGGTCGAACTGATGGCGCGCATCTACGCGGCCGAGACCGCGACCACGAAGCTGCGCGTCAACATCTTCAACCCCGGCCCGATCCGCACCCGCATGCGCGCGACCGCGATGCCGGGCGAGGACCCGATGACGCTCGATACGCCGGAGAATTGCGCCGAGAAGATCCTCGACCTCTGCTTGCCGGGCTACACCGAAACCGGCACGCTCTATAATTATCGCGTCAAGAAATTCCTCAACTGGACGCCGCCGGGCTAAGCCTTTCCTTGATAAATTGTCTTGGCCTAAACCAGCCCGAGAAGCCGCTCTGGAGGACGTATGGCGCTACTCATCATCGAGCTCGACAAACGCATCGGCAATGCGAAGGAATGGCGCGACACGTTCAAGGCGCAAATCCCTGAGCTGCCCATCCGCATCTGGCCCGATGCGGGCGATGTGAAGGACATCGAATACCTCGCCTTCATGCATCCGGATTTCAACGTGCTCCCGGCGTTCCCGAACTTGAAAGCCATGTTCAGCCGCGCGGCCGGCGTGGACGACATCGTCAAGCATCCAAAACTGCCGAAGGTCCCGCTTGGCAAAGTCGAGCCGCCGGGCGGCGATCCGATGATGACCGAGTATGTCGTCATGCACGTGCTGCGCTTGCATCGCGACATGCCTGGCTATCAGGCGGCGCAGGCCAGGCGCGAATGGCTCAGGGTGCCGATCGCCCGGCCCGAGCATAGGCGCGTCGGTTTTCTCGGCTTCGGCATGATGGCGAAGGCGCCGGCCCTGATCCTCAAGTCGCTCGGCTTTCCGGTCTCGGCGTGGGTTCGCTCGCCACGGCGGACGGAAGAGGTCCCGATTTTCCACGGGCCGGATCAGCTCGAGCCGTTTCTCAATCAGACCGACATCGCGGTCTGCCTGTTGCGGCTGACAGCGGAAACCGAAGGCATCTTCTGCGCGCGCACGTTTGCCATGACGCCGAGAGGCGCCATGCTGGTGAACGTCGGACGCGGCAAGCATGTAGTGGACAAGGATCTGATCGCCGCGCTCGATTCCGGCCAGCTGTCTTACGCCGCCTTGGACGCATTGTGGCCCGAGCCGCTGCCGCCGGAGAGCCCGCTTTGGCTGCATCCCAAGGTGACCGTGATGCCGCATGTGGCGCGGCGGCCCACCGTCGCCCAGCTCGTCACCGAAATGGTCGCGAATATCCGAAGTATCGAAGCCGGGGGACCGCTGCTGGAAGAAGTCGACCTCGCGCTGGGGTATTGAGCCGCCTGCGGCATCGATCATTCCACCAGGGCAATCACACGCGCCGGGCTCCCGTCTGCACCTTTCATCTTCAAGGGTAGAGCGATCAGGACAAACTTGTTCGAGCCGATCTGCGAAAGATTGGTCATGAACTGGATCAATGGAATGCCTTTTCTCATCAATGCCAAATGATTTCCCTGCCAAACTTCACCGGGCTCGACTTTCACCCCGCGCCACAAAGGCTTTTCCGGAAATACATCCATTCCCAAAGCCGGTACGCCCTTGCTCGCCATCAATTCGCCGACGCCTGGCTCGAGATAGGGCATCTGCGCCCAGAACTCGGGCTTGCCCCACATCTTGTCGGTCCACCCGGTATGGATGACGGGAATGCGATCCGGCCCGAGCGCCACGCCCGTATCCAGAATGTCCTTCACGGAAATGGACGAATTCGGCCCCTTGTTCGGCAGGCTGATCAACACTCCTTCCTTCGCCACCTGTGCCAACGGTAGTTGGTCGACCGGGAACCCCTTTTCCATCATGTGGCGAGGAGCGTCGATGTGAGTGCCGTTGTGCGTCATGATGGACAGGACTGAGATCATTGACCGCCCGTTGATCTCAACATTGTTGCTCAGCGTCATCCCTTCGGACCGCAACATCTCCTTCTGGCCCTCGGTCATGGCTGCGATGATGGCGACCTGGGAAGGATTGTCGGCGTAGATCTTGAAGCCGGGAATTCCGGCCATGTTGGTCTCGATCGGCAGCGTCAGATCCACCACCCGGCTGAATTTCAGCTGAACTGGCTCCTGGGCGAACGCAATCGAGGCCGTGGCGATGATGCCAAGCGCAAAGGGTACGAAGATGAATCTACTTGTCTTCATCATTGTCGATCTCCCTGCTTCGTCGAGCGACATCTCGATCGAGTGACATTCTCGCATTTCCCGGACACTTGCACAAAGGTCAGCGGGATGCGTCTTCGTAAGACCGAACGTGTATGAACGCGAACGGTAAGTCGGCGGAATTTTCGCTTCAGCGCCGCGTCACGCGCCATGCAATCGCTATCGCGGCGAGCAAAAGCCCGCAGGTCCGCCAAGGGGCAATTGGCGACATTGCGTTGAGCGAGGGCACAGCCTGACGAAGCCCTAGCCGCCTGCAAAGAGCCTTCGTTCGCGGCGAAACACCTCGGCGAGATAATCGGCTACTGCCCTCACGCGCGGAACTCTCTTAAGGTCGCGGCGGATGAGAAGCCACACGTCGCGCTCGGGCGGGCGTTCTTTAGGCATGACTTGCACGAGGTCCCGATCATCCGCAGCGACAAAGCGCGGGAGAAGCGCAACGCCATAGCCGGCGCGTGCCGCGGCGGCCTGGGTCGTCTGGCTTGGGGTTCGAAATGAAAATCGCCGGTCGCCGAACCGGCGCGTGAGCCATGCGGCCTCGGCAACGAAGTCACTCTCTTCGTCGAAACCCACGAACACTGGCGTATCCCCGGCTTTGAGCCTGTCCCGATAGGTGGGTGAGGCGTAGAGGCTGAACGCGATCCTCGCCACGCGCCGGGCAATAAGTTCGCTGTCCTTGGGAGACCCAAAACGCAACGCGACGTCTGCTTCACGTCTGGCCAGGCTCACGACCCGGGAACCGCCAACGAGCTCCAGATCGATTGCCGGGTAACGTTCGTGAAACGCACGGAGGCGCTCGATGAGAAAGCGCTCGGCCAGCACGCGTCCGACGGTCAGGCGGACCATGCCGCTCAAGTCCGTTCCGGCATCCAGACGGTTCACGACGGATAGGGAAGCCTCCTCCATCGGGCGCGCCGCGTCGAGCACCGCTTTGCCTTCCACCGTGAGCGCGTAGCCGTCGGCGCGCCGGTCGAACAACGTGCGTCCAAGCCGCGTCTCAAGACTCGTGACGCGACGTGCCACGGTGGCATGGTTGACTCTTAGTCCGCGTGCCGTGGCCGAGAGCGTCCCGTAACGCGCAAGCGCGATAAAGTAGCGAAGGTCTTCCCAGTCGAGGGCGTCTGTGCGTTTTTTATCGGGCATGGTGAAATAATAGAGGATCGTCGCACAGGCCGCCATAGCCTAGATATCCCGCAGGCACCTCGCGAACAGGGAGGCTCCGATGACCTCGAAAACCGTAACGAGAAAGAACGGCACGGCGGTGCCTTTCGCGCCAATCGGCCACGCCGTCGCGGCCTTAGCCTTGAGAGTCTGGCGGCTGGTTCTCGCCATCAAACATCGCCGCGAGCTCGCATATCTTGCCGACCTCGACGACCATATGCTGGCTGATATCGGATTGACGCGCACTGATTTGTACGACGCCGCCGAACCGCTGTGGCTGGACCCAACCAGCATGCTGGCGCGTCGTGCCGCCGCGCCGCGGGTACGTTGCCATCGAAACGGCCTGGCAGCAATGCGAACGGGCGTTCAACCGCACTCGGCTCAAGGACCCCGAGTCCCGCGTGTTCCTGATGTGTTGCCAAGTCTGTGACACATGCTCGCCTGTCGGATTCCCGGTGTCGAGGCGTTGAAAAGGCCAAGGGCGCTCTGCTGGGCAGCGAGCCGGTAGGACAGGCGATGGAACCATGAGACTTGCCAAGGCACGTTCGAGAACGACGCGTTGCTAGGTCCCCTCAAAGCAAAAAGACTGGAAGCCTCCGCCAATTATGTTTCCTCACTTCAACACTTCAAGGAGTCCACTTCATGCAATACCGCATCGCCCCGTTATTCTGCCGGCCGTGGACGCTGAATGGAATCTCACCCCGCCTGATCGAGAGCCATTACGAACATATCTATGGCCAGGCCATCAATCGGCTGAACCGGATCACAAAAGAACTCGAAGCGCTTGACGCCACGGCGCCAGCCGAGGTTATCAACCGTCTGAAGCGCGACCAGTTTACCGAACTCAACTCTACGCTCCTGCATGAACTGTATTTTGCGAGCCTCGGCGGGGACGGAAGAACACTTCCTGAGAGCATTGGTGGCGCGATAGCTCGCGATTTTGGCTCGGTCGACCGTTGGCGGCATGAATTCATTGCCTTGGCGACGGCTCTGTCGGGAAGCTCCGGCTGGGTGCTGCTCTCCTACGTGCCGCGTGATGGCCGGCTGATCAACCAAACCGCATCGGATCACGGTCAAAGCATCGCGGGCGGCATTCCGATTTTAGCCATCGACATGTACGAGCACGCCTATCAGCTTGATTTCGGCGCAAACGCGAACGCTTATATCGCGACGTTCATGCGCAACATCGATTGGACCGCGGTGCAGGCGCGATACCAGGATGCGTCCGAAGTCAAACCACCGAAACGGCTTGAACAAAAGCAGTTCGGTGACCTGCCATCGATCACTGTCGAAGAAATCAAGGGAATGCTGGATTCCGGCGCCAAGGTGCAGATCATCGACACGCGTCCAAGGCATTATACGGCGAGAGCGCAAGACATGATGGAGGGAGCGGTCTGGCGCGATCCCGAGCGTCTGGACGATTGGATCGGCGAACTTTCAAAGACCGAGCCGGTCGTTACGTTCTGCGTCTACGGATTCCATATCGGATGCGAGACTGCCGTGACGCTGCGCAAGGCGGGATTTGACGCGCGATACATGGCCGGCGGCCACTACGCGTGGAAAGCCATCAACGGCCGGGTCAAGCTATTCGAGTAGGCCTGTGCATGCGCCGCGCGGCGGCGTCTCGATATGGGCCAGCGTCCTGCGAACCCTGTTTGGAATGATCGGTCGTTGGATCGCCCGAGCGAACCGGCGGAGGGTTCTCCGCGACCTCGATGATCATTTGCTGCGCGACATCGGGGTATCGCCGATCGACGCCGGGCGCGCGAAACCGCGAATGTCGCACGAAGGTTGGATCGCTCCGTCAGCCCCGCCAAGGCGATTTCGAGGTGGGGACCAACCCGGACCTTGATCGAACACCGTGTCGAGTCTATGTCTCGAGCGCCGGGGCTTCGCAGGCTCCCGGCCTCTCAAAGACGGCTCCCCGTCCAAGTCCTGCTCGCGGTCCGCGCGTTCGCGTGGGCCAGAGCACGATCATGAATGCGGAGCCGTTTTCCATGTCTCAAGCCACAGCCCGCCTCGGGCGCATTGCCATCCTGTCGCGGGGCGACGACGCAGCGCGCCGTGGCGTCACGCCGGCGAGCAGCCGGTTCAAGGCCATCTTCGCGGCGCTCGCCGATGTCGGCGTCGATGCGGAGCCGGTGGTCTACGAGGACGATGTCCTCGACGCCGTGCGTGCGCAGCTTGCCACGCACGATGGCGTGCTCGTCTGGGTCAACCCCATTCATGAAGGACGCAACCGCGCCAATCTGGACGCGCTCTTGCGCGAGGTCGCGGAGCGCGGCGTTTGGGTGAGCGCCCATCCCGATGTGATCCTCAAGATGGGCACCAAGGAGGTGCTCTATTCGACCCGCACAATGGGCTGGGGCTGCGACACGGCGCTCTATCGAACCGCCGAGGCGATGCGCGCGGAATTGCCGGCGCGGCTCGCCGCTGGCCCGCGCGTGATCAAGCGTAACCGCGGCAACGGCGGCGAGGGCGTCTGGAAGGTCGAGGCATCGGCAAGTCCACGCACCCGATCGACGGTCCGCGTGCTGGATGCCACCAAGGACGCATCGGAGGACCTGGCGCTGGACGCGTTTCTCGCGCGGTGCATCGAATATTTTGAAGACGGCTGCGTGATCGATCAGCCGTTCCAGGCACGCCTGAGCGAAGGCGTGGTGCGCTGCTACATGGCCGGCGATCGCTGCGCCGGCTTCGGCCACCAGAAGGTCAAGGCCCTGGTCGAGCTACCCACCGCGCGCGCCGAGGCCGGACGCCGGCTCTACACCTCCAAGGACGACCCGCGCTTCCAGCGCCTGCGCCGGTTGATGGAAGACGAGTGGACGCCGCAGCTGACCTCCTTGCTGGATATCCCGCGGCGCGACCTGCCGATGATCTGGGACGCGGACTTCATGCTCGGTCCGCGCGCGGCCGACGGGACCGACAGCTACGTGCTTGGCGAGATCAATGTCAGTTCGGTGTTCCCGATTCCCGACGAGGCGTCTGGAGAGATCGCGCGCCGCGTTGCCGACCGGCTGCGGTCGAAGCGCTGAATGGTCCAAGAGGAGACCAGCGCGCGAGCAGAACGTTCATGCACCGGATGATGGCGCACTGGCCTGACAGCATTGGCGCGCCGCCGTGGCGCAGAACCGATCGCACAACGCCGCCGCCTCGTTCATCGCTGCCTGGTCTTTCTGCCCGCGTACGGATTGGCCTTCTCGCGCAGGGTGATGCGGATCGGCGTGCCGGGCAGGTCGAAGCGCTCGCGCAGGCCGTGGGTGAGATAGCGCAGATAGCTTTCCGGGATCGCATCGGCGCGCGAGCAGAACAGCACGAAGCTCGGCGGGCGGAATTTCACCTGCGTGATTTCGTCTTTGTGCATGATCCACACCAAAAGCGCAGCAAACGGTAGCACCCTACTCCGCTATGATTGTGTATCACCTGTCACGCGTGCTAGCGCTGGTGGGGCAAGGCTCTTGAAACATTGTCGCACACAGTATATGTGTACGACAATGGGCACTCAGAAAAAGAGCGCTAATCCAAGGTATCTGCCCTTCGGACAGCGACTTGCCCATTTGCGCCGTCTCAAGCGGATCGACCGACAAGCGGACTTGGCGACGCTGGTGGGCGCGACTCAGCAAACCGTCAGCCGGTGGGAGGCCGGCCTATCTCGGCCCCGTGAACACGAAATTCCCTTGCTTGCCGAAGTCCTCGATACCGGTGTCGAAGGCCTTCGGCGAACGGCGGGGTATGCCGCCAAGACCGTCGTGGCGACTTTCGACGAGCCGTTCCCGCTGGATGCGCTTTCGCCAGAGAGTTTCGAGCGGTTCTGCGCCTATCTCCTGCAGCGGCTTTACCGGGACGCAGCCGTTCACCAGCAAGGAGCGCGAGGTCATACGCAGGAGGGTACCGACATCGTTCTCAAACTCGAGGACGGCGCCATCTACTCTTTCCAGTGCAAGAGGACGGAAGAGTTCGGACCGCAGAAGGTACTCGCGGCGATCGCCAAGCACACGGTCCCGGCCAAGAAAAAATTTCTGCTGCTGAGCAGGGTGGCGAGTCCTCAGGCCCGCGAAGCCCTTGGCGGCCACAAGGATTGGGACCTTTGGGACAAGGACGATCTGTCAGCCAAGATCCGCTCCTTGCCGAAAATAGACCAGATCGCGCTCGTGGACGTTTTCTTCGCCGGGCGTCGTTTGGAACTTCTCGGCGTCTCAGAAGAAGGGGTCTGGGAAACAACCGACGACTTCTTTGCTCCATTTCAGGACGCAGATCGCCTGTTCAACCATGCTTGGAAGCTGGTTGGCCGCGAAGAGCCGCTCTCCGAACTTCAGGAACACCTCGCCGACACCTCCGCTCGCGTGCTTTTCCTGAGTGGTTCAGGCGGGTCTGGCAAATCGCGAGTGCTGAAGCAAGCGATCGAGACGTATGAAGCCGCGACGCCAGCAATCACTATCCGCTTCGTCGCGCGCACCGCAGAAATCACCAGGAAAAGTCTGGAACAGCTTGGAGACAAGCCGTCGCTTCTCATTGTCGACGACGCCCACGATCGAAGCGACTTAGGACTGCTATTTCAATTTGCCGCAACGATCAGCCGGGTTCGGCTCCTTTTGGCGCTTCGGCCATACGGCCTGGAGCATCTCAAAGCGCAAGCAAGCAACTTCTCCCTTCTCGACGCGGTGCGAGAAGTCAAACTTGAATCGCTGACTAGGGCGGATGCGGAACTTCTCGCAAAACAGGTTTTGGAGAAGGAGAAAGGGCCAATCCAGGCGGCGAAGGACATTGCCAACCTCACTTACGACTGCCCGCTCGCCACTGTCGTCGGCGCGCAGATCGTCGCCAGGGAAAGAAAGCACTTTGACCTCGCCAAGAATGAAGAAGCCTTTCGCGTCACGCTGTTCGGCCGTTTTGAAAGCGTCATTGCCGGCGAGCTTGGGCAGCGCGCAGATGCGGACGCCATCAAAAAGCTGTTGCGGGTTATATCTCTCTTTCAGCCGTTCTATCTGGACGACAAGGCCCTCCTGAGTGTGATCGAGAAATTGGAAGGGATCGCGCCCCACGACACCAACCGTCTCTTCAAGCTTCTGATTGACGGCGGCGTTCTGTTCAAGCGCGGCGCACGGTACCGCTTATCGCCTGACGTACTTGCAGACTACGTCATCGAGGCAACGTGCGTTGGACCGAATGGTCGGTCCACGAGCTATGCGGAGAAAGCATTTGATGCCGCCGACGATCGCTTGGTGGAAATGTTACTTCTCAATCTCGGCAAGCTCGACTGGCATCTCGCCAACGGCGACGCGAGCAATAGCAACTTGTTGGATGGGGTTTGGGCAAAGCTACGACCTCGCTCGGAATATGACGACCCCCACATTCGCGCGGTGCGCGCGATTGCCTTCTACCAGCCACTGCGAGCGATTGAGTTTGGTGAAGCCCTCATCCGGAAGGGCGAATATCTCCGGCAGCTTCCCCTCATCTTCAAGTACGCTGCGTTTAATCTACAGCACGTAGCTCGTGCCTGTGCCGCTCTCTGGCAACTCGGCAAGAATGACAATCGGGAACTCCACCAACACCCGGAACATCCGATCCGGGTCTTGGCGGAACTCTGCGAGGTCCAACCCAACAAACCTTTCGCCTACAGCGCTGCGGTCGTGGACTTCGGTCTCCAACTTGCCGCCGATCCAAATGCATGGTCGTTCCACTATACGCCGCTCGACATTCTGGGGACGATCTTCAAGACCGAAGGGCACACGACGACCTCTCGGAATCACACCATCAGCTTCCATCCGTTTACGATCAATGCCGACTTCGTCGCCCCGCTGCGCGAACGGGTCTTGGATCTTGTCATCGGACTTTTGCGGAACGCCAACACGCGTGTCGCGATGCGTGCTGCATCGGCTCTTGGTGAATCGCTCCGTGGCCCGATAGGCCAGTTCAACGCCAAGATTAGCCAGGAGGATCGAACGAAGTGGATGAAAGTGTTCTGCGCAACGCTTGAACGCATCGAAGAAGTTGTTGGGCAGAACACCTATGACCCGCTTGTCCTGGTCGGCATCGCAAAGGCGGTTTCTTGGCACGCGAACTACAGCAAGTCCGATACGTCGACGTATGCCAAACGCGTTCGAAGCGCTTTGTCGTCGTCGCTCGACTATCGCGTCCTGGCCGCCCTTAGCGACGGATATGGCTCGGAGTTGCGTCGTCAGGACCGCGAGAACTTCGAGGCCCGTTGGGACGAACACCTGAGGTCGCTCGCGGCGGATATCATTGCCGTTTATCCGGACGGGGAGGCGCTGCGAAAATACATTGCCGCGCAGCTCGATCACATCGACAAGGGCACATCGAAGTCTGGGAACGGGTCACCCCATGTTCTGTATGCAACCTTATTGAGGGAGTCTCCATCGCTCGCGCGGGCAACGCTCACCGATGCTCTCAGCAATCCACAGTCCGTCACTGCCTGGTTTGCTGCCTCTGCGTTGCTCACCATATGGCAGGGCGATGCCGACGAAGCCAGAAAGATCGCCAGAGAGTTTCTGGAATCCGGGCAGGATGAACTGCGGATCATGCTGGGCCGGACATTGGCATCTTTGGACTTTATCCGTATCCCTTATGGCGACGACGAAGCCACTGCCATCAAGATGCTCATCACATCGGGCAACCCGAATGTGGTCGCGACTGGGATTCTCGCAATACGATCCGTGCTGCGTCACAACGCTGACGAAGCACTGGCGATGGCGCGCGAAGTGAACGTCGCTGGTTCGGCCGCGGTCGCGGATGACCTGCTATGCCTGTTTGAGTTCGGCGCCGAGCTTCCGTTCAATCGTCTTAGCGATGGCGACGTCGACCTTTTCCTCGAGAAGCTGATGGATGTGCCCAAGCTGGACGGCCACTGGACTGAGACCTTCCTCGCCAGTGCGTCACAGGCTTATCCCAGTAAGACGCTCGAGTTTTTCATCAGGCGCACCGAACGTGCTGCTGCAAAGGAAAACTGGGACTATCGGCCGATCAATCACGGACCCTATGTTCATGTTCCGCTGAAATTTAAGGATACTTCCGAGTACGGCGCTCTGCTGGCGAGAGTAGTTAGCTGGATGTCGACCGCCTCGTTCGGCGAAGATCGGCAGATGCTCTTCCGCTATCGGGCGCGTGAGCTGTTCGAGGCAGTGTTTGGCAGCTTCGATGCTGAAGTAACGCAATTTATCGCACGCTGGGCAGACACCGCGGACGCGGCGGCCTTCGATATCATCGCCAACATTCTCAATGAAGCGCCGCACACCTTCATCTTTGACCAGGCTCCTCTTGTCATTGACTTGCTTACGAAGGCCCAGCGTGTCGGAGGCGATACGCACAAGAACCTCAGCTCGTCCCTGTATAGCAGCTCCATTGGCGGCATTAGGCAGGGTGTGGCCGGCCAACCGTCCGATCGAGACCTAAAGACCAAGGCCGAAGCCGAGAAAATTCTTGAGACGCTCTCGAAGTTTTCACCGGCCTATGAGCTTTATGACTGGGTTCGCAAGGACGCGCAGCGCGAGATCGAGGACTCGCGTCGCGAACGTGAAGCATTCGAGGATTAGCATGGAACGTTTCGAGCTAACCGTCGTTGCTCAAGGGTCCCAATCGGTTTGGGTCGCTGTCATTGTCATCGGCTTGATTTGCACGACGATCGCTGTGGTGGCGATTTCATCCGCGATCATGAAGTTGTCTCAGCGGCCCCGGCGGCGACATCCGCCAACGGTGTAGGATGAAAGCTTGATCATCTTTTCTTCTTCGCGCGGCCGGGCGCACTGACCTGCGGCGCAACCTCGCTCATCTTTGTTTCGATTTCTTGTGGCCGTACGGATTGGCCTTCTCGCGCAAGGTGATGCGGATCGGCGTGCCGGGCAGGTCGAAATGGTTGCGCAGGCCGTGGGTGAGATAGCGCAGATAGCTTTCCGGGATCGCGTCGGCGCGCGAGCAGAACAGCACGAAGCTCGGCGGACGCGACTTCACCTGCGTGATGTAGTTAAGCTTGAGGCGCCGGCCGCTGACGGCGGGCGGCGGATGCGACGACACCGCGTCCTCGAACCATTTGTTGAGCGGGTTGGTCGCGACGCGCTTGTTCCAGACGGCATAGATATCGACCACCGCCTGCATCAGCCGGTCGAGGCCATCGCCGAGCCGCCCGGACACCGCGACGATCGGCACGCCTTTCACCTGCGGCAGCCAGTGGTCGGCCTCGGCGCGCAGCTTGCCCGCCGCGCCGGGCTTGTCGACCAGGTCCCATTTGTTCATGCCGAGCACCAGCGCCCTGCCCTCGCGCTGCACCAGATCGGCGATGCGCAAATCCTGCTCCTCGAACGGGCGCTGGACGTCCATCAGCACGATCACGACTTCGGCGAAGCGGATCGCGTTGAGCGTGTCGGCGACGGAGAGCTTCTCCAGCTTCTCCTCGATGCGCGCCTTGCGCCGCATGCCGGCGGTGTCGAACAGGCGGAATTCGCGGGCCTGCCATCGAAGCGTCACCGCGATGGTGTCGCGCGTGATGCCGGCCTCGGGGCCGGTGAGCAGGCGCTCTTCGCCGAGCAGGCGGTTGATCAGGGTGGATTTGCCGACATTGGGCCGGCCGACGACCGCGACGCGGATCGGGCGGGTGGCGATGTCGGCTTCGCTCTCCTCGTCCTCCTCCTCGGCCGGCGCGGTGTGCTCCGGCAAGGCGGCGCGGATCGCGTCGTAGAGATCGGACAGGCCTTCGCCGTGTTCGGCCGAAATCGGGATGGGATCGCCAAGGCCCAGCTCATAGGCCTCGACGGCGTTCTTCCCGGCACGCGACTCGCTCTTGTTGGCGACGACGACGACGGGCTTGCCCGTGCGGCGCACGACATCGGCGAACTGCCGGTCGATCGGGGTCAGGCCGGAACGCACGTCCATCAGGAACAGCACCGCGTCGGCGCCCTCGATCGCGGCGGCGGTCTGCTCCATCATGCGGCCGATGAGGCTGTCGGGTGTGCCTTCGTCGAAGCCCGCGGTATCGACCACCGTAAACGCGAGATCGCCGAGGCGCGCCTGGCCTTCGCGGCGGTCGCGCGTCACGCCGGGCCGGTCGTCGACCAGCGCGAGCCGCATGCCGACGAGACGATTGAACAGCGTCGACTTGCCGACATTCGGCCGCCCGACGATCGCGAGAGTGAAGCTCATGGCAAAATCAAACCGGTCGGCCGCGGGACGCGCGGCTCTCTATATAGTCTTTACAATGCGAATTAGCGCTGCGGGCCGGGCCAGGCGGCGGGGGCTGCCGGGGCGTTGCTCGGCCAGGTCGGCTGCGATCCGGGCATCGTCTGCATCTGGCCGGCGCTCTGGTCGACCTGTTGCGTGGTCGTCCGGCTTTGCGCCGCGGGAGCCTGCCGCATCTGCTGTTGCTGTTGCTGTTGCGGCGGTGACGCGCGGCGCGGCGCATTCGCCGTCTTCTTCGGCTTCGCCTTCTTCTCCGGCTTCGCCTCGACCACCGGCGGCGGGGTTTCCGCCGGCGCCTGATAGCCCCTCACCATTTCGGGCGGCACGCCCTGCGGCACGCCGGGCACACCGGAGTCGAACACCGGGCGGCGCTCACCCTGCAGGGGCTTCTTGGAGACGCCCATGATGTCGAGCTCGGACAGCTTGTCGAGCGGATCGAACGACTCGCATCCCGCCAGCGCGACACTGAGCGCGAGCGCTGCGACAGTGAGAACGCGGCTGCGCATCTGGGGCTCCGTCACATCTCGCTTCATGTCTTCGCCTTCTCGCCGGAAAGCGTCAGCAGCACGTCCATGCGCTGGCGCGTTCCGGCCGGCGTCTCGGCATCCGTGGCGATTAGATCGAACCAGCGCTTGGCGGCGGCCGTGTCTCCGGCGCGCCAAGCGGCGAGCGCAAGCAGCTCGCGCGCGGTATGGCGAAACGGACGGTTCGCCGCGGTCAGCGGCTCGAGCCGCGCGGTGATTTCGGTAAGCGGCGCGGTATCGACCATGATCAGCCCGCCGCGCACCGCCGCGAGGTCCTGCAGGGCGCGATCGAGACTGGAATCGGCGGCGAGCGCCGCATAGGCCTGAATTGCGGCCGGCGGATCGGTGCGGCCAAGCTCGGCCGCCTCGCGGAAGCGGGCGAGCGTGCGGTAGCCGGAGCTTCCCTCCTTGGCGAGCTTGGCGAAGGCGGCCTGCGCCTCGGCCTGCTTGCCGCCTTCGGCGAGCAGGACGGCGGACTCGAAGGCCGCGCCGGACTCGGCGGCCTTCTTGGTCTCCCACCAGTCGTAGCCGCGCCAGCCGCCGACGCCGAGGACGACGAGAAGCGCGAGCGCGACAATGAGATTGCTGTGCCGCTCCCAGAGCTGCTTCAGCTTCTCGCGCCGTACTTCCTCATCGACTTCCTGGAAAATGTCAGACACTTCAACGCTCTCCGGCCCGGACTGAAAGCACTTTCAGCGGGGTCTCTCGCCATCCCCATCAATGCGGGCGGTAAACTAGCGATATGGCAAGCGCAAGGCAAAAGCTTCGCCCCGTCGGATCAGGGTTTACGGCCGGGACCGCTTCGGGGCGGCCTATCGGCCGAAGGCCGGCACCCCGACCACATAGGGGTGGAACAGGAAGCCCAGCACCAAGAACAACATCGTGCCGCCGGCCACCGCCACCACGTCCTTCATCGGCCCACCGGCCGGAATCGGCGGCGCGCCCGGGTCGGTGCGGCGCTTCAATGAAATCCGGTCGAACACCGCCCAAGCGAGGATCGAGCCGAACAGGATGATGGAACCGAGATCGCCGTTCGAGATCAGGTGCGCGACGGCCCAGAGCTTTACCCCGACCAGCATCGGGTGCTTCAGCGTCGTCTTGATGCGGCCCGGCGAATAGGCGGCGACCACGCAGATCGACGCGATCAGGACCAGCAGCACGGTCACGTGGCGCGTCCACGCCGGCGGATACCAGACGTCGATCCAGCCGGTCGCCCGGTACATTCCAAAGCCCCAGCCGATCAGCACGAGGCCGACGATGGATGCGAGAGCGTAGAGCCCCTTGTACGGCCCCTCGCCGAGCCGCGCGATCAGCGCCGCGCGGGTGTCGCGCTGCGTGGTCACGACATGCATGCCGATGAACGCCGCAAGCCCGAGGATCATGATCGCCAGGCCCATGCCGTCCTCCTTGGGATCCGTATGAAGCACCCTGACCACACTTCCCTTGACCTGCGCAACCGGCGCCGGACATATGCCGCAGCAAAGAAGCGCCCGGAACGCAGGGCCTTGGGAGGATCAATTGAGACGCCTCGCCGCCGTTGTGCTGTTCGTTTTCTGCGCCGCCACGCCGGCGCTGGGGCAGGACTGGCCGTCGAAGACCGTGCGCGTGATCGTGCCGTTCGGCGCAGGCGCGACCCCGGACATCATCGCGCGGCTGATCGCCGACAAGCTGCAGCAGAAACTCGGCCAGAACTTCATCGTGGAGAACAAGCCCGGCGCGAGCGGCATGACCGGCACCGACACGGTCGCGAAGGCCGAGCCCGACGGCTACACCATCGGCATTTCGATCGGCGGGCCGCTCGCGATCAACACGCTGCTGTTCTCCAAGATGCCCTACGATCCGTTCCGGGACATCGCGCTGATCACCATCCTGACGACGCAGCCGAGCGCGCTCGCGGTGCCGGCCAATCTCGGCATCAACAACGTCGCCGAACTGGTCGCGCTGATCAAAAAGGATCCGGGCAAATACAATTTCGGTTCGATCGGCAACGGCTCGCTGTCGCATCTCGCCATGGAGGCGATCGCGATCAAGAGCGGCGCGAAGCTGGTGCACGTTCCCTACGGCTCGTCGCCGCAGGCGATGACCGCGGTCATTCGCGGCGACGTGCAAATGGTGGTGATGCCGGCGATTTCGGTCGTGCCGCATGTGCAGTCGGGTGCCGTGAAGATGCTCGCCGTAACGACGCCGAAGCGCTCGCCGCTGCTGCCCGACGTGCCGACCCTGAAGGAGAGCGGTATCGATGTCGAAGCCGACGCCTGGAACGGCTTGATCGCGCCCGCCGGCACGCCGCCCGCGGTGCTCGCGACGATCCAGCGCGAGGTCGCCGAGGCGATCAATTCGCCGGAGCTGAAGGCGAAATTTGCAGCCCAGATCATGGAGCCGGTCGGCAACACGCCGGCACAGTTCAAGGCGCAGATCGATGGCGATCTCGCGCGCTGGACGCCGGTGATCAGGGACGCCGGGATCAAGGTGAATTAGCGATCGCAGCCCCGCATTCCGCTTCACCCTCCCCTGGAGGGGGAGGGTCGCCGCGAGCAAGGCGAGCGGCGGGGTGGGTGATTCTTTTTCAGTATCGCCTTCGCCCGAACACTTCACCCCACCCCGGCTCGCATTCGCTTCGCTGCATGCTCGCCGACCCTCCCCCTCCAGGGGAGGGTGACGGAGCACGCCGCTCGCTGATCGCACATCCTCTCGATTCAATTTTCAAACAGCCGCCCGCGTTCTCGCGGCGCGTCGTAGCCCAATCACTTCACATACCGTCCGCCATCCACCATCAGCACGCTCCCCGTGACATACGACGCCTCGTCGGAGGCGAGCCAGAGGATCGGATACGCGACCTCGCGCGGATCGGCCCAGCGGCCGAGCAGGCAGCCGTCTTCCGTCTCGCGGTCGATCATGCGCCCGGCAGCGGCGGCGCGGCGCAGGTGAAACGGCGTGAGCGTCGCGCCGGGGCAGATCGCGTTGACGCGCACGCCGTGCCGCGCCTCCTCGAACGCGAGCGTTTTGGTCATCGAGACGATACCGGCCTTGGTCACGTCGTACTGCCCCATGCCGGCGCGCGGATTGACCGCGTGCGTCGACGAGATGTTGACGATGCTGCCGCGTTGCGCGCGCAGGTCCGCGATCGCGGCTTGCGTGAACCACGCATAGCTCAACAGATTGACCGCGAGGATGCGCTGCCAGGTTTCGGCCTTCGCTTCGGCAAGCGGCTCGTATGAGCGCATGCCGGCGAGATTGACCAGCACGCCGATCGCACCGAAGGCCTTTTGCGCGGCGCCGACTGCTTCGGCGGCCTCCTTCTCCTTGCCCACGTCGACCACGATGCCGGTGACCTGTGCGCCGGGGACCTTCGCGCGGATGTCCGCAAGCGCCGCGTCCATCGCATCACGGTCGCTGTCGACCAGCGCGACGCGCGCGCCTTCCTCGCAGAACAACAGGCCGGTCGCAGCACCAATGCCCCCTGCCCCGCCGGTGATGATCGCAACCTTGTCGGCAAGCCGGCCGGACATCCCTTACTCCCATTGTTCTATCGTGCGCGGCATCTAGTGTAAGCCGACCTGCCGGCGTTTCGCAGCCGGTTTCGGAGCGCGCATGGACATCATCGATCTGAGCATGCCGATCGGCCCGCATTTCCGCTGGTCACCGGCGCTGACAATCAAGGGCGATATCGCGGCCGGCGATCAGTTCCGCGTGTCGCATTTGGCGACGACGTGCCACGGTTTTTCGCATGTCGACGCGCAAGCGCATTTCGTCGCCCACGCACCGACCATCGAGGCGACGCCGCTGAGCCAAGTGGTCGGCCCGGCGCGCGTGCTCAATTTGCGCGACGTTGCGCCCAACACGCCGATCGATGCGGCGCGTCTCGCGCAGGCCGATCCCGGCGGCGCCGAGGGCGAGATGCTGCTGCTGTCCGCCGCATGGGACATGAAACGCGACAACACCACGGCGGCGTTCTGGAAGGACGCCCCATGGCTGACGCGCGAGGCTGCCGTTTGGCTCAAGGCGCGCAAGCCGACCGCGGTCGCGTTCGACTTTCCGCAGGACTACCCAATCCGGCTGCTGCTCGAGGGCGTGATGGCGCCGACGGCGGAGCACGTGACGCACGACGTGCTGCTGCGCAGCGGCGTGACACTGATCGAGTATCTGGTGAATACGTCGGCGCTGAAGGGGCCGCGCACGTTCCTGTGCGCGGCGCCGCTGAAGATCCCCGGCGCCGACGGCGCGCCCGCGCGCGTGTTTGCGATCGAGGGGTTGAGCTAAACCACCGGCGAGCGTCCGCCGTCGACGTTGATCGCCGTGCCGGTGATGTAGGACCCGGCGTCGGAGGCGAGGAAGCACGCGATGTTGGCGAACTCCTCGGCGCGGCCGAAGCGGCCGAGCGGAACGTCCTTCGCCAGCCCCGCCTTGTACTCATCGAGTGAGATGCCGCGGCTTTTCGCCTTCTGCACATGCTGGTCGGCATCGATCAGCCCGACCAGCAGCCCGTTCACCAGAATATTGAACGGCGCGTATTCGCTCGCGAGCGCCTTGGTGAAGGCCATTCCGGCGGCGCGCGTGATCGAAGTGGGCCCGCTCGCGGCGCGCGGCGCCTTCGCGCCGATGTTGAGCACGTTGATGATGCGGCCCCAGCGGCGCTCCTTCATCTGCGGCAGCACGAGCCGCGAGATGCGAACCGCGGCGAACAGCTTGAGCTCAAGGTCGTCTTGCAGCACCGCGTCGGACATCGCCTCGAACGGGCCGGCGCGCGAGGTGCCGGCATTGTTCACCGCGATGTCGAGCTTGCCGAAGGCAGCCATCGCCTCGTCGTAGGCGCGCTGCACGTCGTCGGCCTTGCCAACGTCCGCCTGCACGCCGATCACATGCGAGTTCGTGCCCGCCTTGATCTCAGCCACGGCCGCATCGAGCGCCTCGCGCCCGCGCGCGACGATCGCGACATCCGAGCCGTCGGCCGCGAAGCGCTTGGCAATGGCAAAGCCGATGCCCTTGGAGCCGCCGGTGACGATAGCGGAACGGCCTTTCAGTGAAACGTCCATGATCCATCCTCTCGTCCTGGCCGGGCATAGCCCGTCGAAGACGGGCGTGAACGCCCTTATGCCCGGCCATCCACGCCTTCGACGCACCGTAATAAGACGTGGATGCCCGGCACAAGGCCGGGCATGACGAATCGAGAGACCTATCGGATCGCCTCGTACTGCTCCGGCCTGAACCCGACCAGCAATTTGCCGCCGCCAAGCTCCAGCACCGGGCGCTTGATCATCGAGGGCTGCGCGAGCATCAGCGCGATCGCCTTCTTCTCGGTGAGGCCTGCCCTGTCCTTCTCGGGCAGCTTGCGAAACGTGGTGCCGGCCTTGTTGAGCAGCGTTTCCCAGCCGGCCTTTTTCGCCCAGCCTTCGAGCTTGCCGCGCTCGATGCCGGCGGTCTTGTAGTCATGAAACGCATACGCGACGCCGCGCTGGTCGAGCCACGCGCGCGCCTTCTTCATCGTGTCGCAGTTCTTGATGCCGTAGATGGTGGGCAAGGGTCCCCTCACTTGCCGTCGTCGAGGCTCACGATCACCGCCGCATTGGCGATCAGGATCGGGTCGCTGCCGGTTTGGGAGGGAATTTCGAGCCCGCCCTTCACGGCGTTCACCGTCACGGTGCCGTAGGGCAATTCCTTCGCGACCGCCGCGGTGTCGACATCCTCCGGGTTCGGCACGCCGATGGTGACATCGACGAACATGTCATGCGGCGTCTTGCCGAACAGGCGCACGAAGCCGAGGCTGGAATGGCGGATCGCGTCCGAGACCGCGCGCTTGGCGGCCTTGGTGGCGTCGCGCCCGTGGACATCGACGCCCATGCCCATCTCGGTGATACAGCGTACTTTAGCCATTACTCTCGCCTTTCATCCCGTCGCGATATTACCAAAAAGCTTCATCGCGAAGGCGGAACCGCCGCAAGGCCCATCTGCCAGAAATCCGCTTCCAGCCGCGACGCCTTCCCGAACAGCGCAGCCAGTTCGACGAAGCGCTGTTCCGTCATTGCCCGCGCGGCCAGATCGTCGAGATGACGGCGCGCTTTCGCGGCGACTGTCTGATAACCGTCGCCCGCGTATTCGCCGATCCACTCGCGATAGGGATGCGCGCCGAGCGCGTCCGCGCCGTTCGGCGCCAGCTTGCGGCCGATCTCCGCATAGCCGATGACACACGGCGCGAGCGCGACGTGCAAGTCGAGCAAATCACCGGCCGCGCCGCAATCCAGCACGAAGCGCGTGTAGGCGACGGTCGCCTGATGCTCGGGCGCCGCTTCGATCTCGGCGGGCGACAAGCCCCAGCGCCCACACAGCCGGACGTGCAACTCCATCTCGTCGAGAATGGAAGCAAGACCCTCCTGCGCGGCCTTCATGTCGGTAAGCGTGCGGCTCTTGTAGGTGGCGAGCGCATAGGCGCGCGCGAACTGGATCAGGAACAGATAGTCCTGCACGAGATACATGCGGAACGCCGCCTCGGGCAGCGTGCCGTCGCCCAGCTGCCGGACAAACTCGTGGTCGACATAGCTCGCCCAGTCGGCGGAGGCGGTGGATTTGAGGCGATCGAAGATGTCCATGTGTTTCGGCGAACTATGCTTCGCTAACCTTCCCTCGGGCTCATGCTCGGCGAGCTTAGGTCCCGGAATGCGAAGCCGACGATGCGAAATTGGCAAGTGCGGAAAGACGCCGCGCGTAATAATCCTTTAGGCGTTCTTCCTTCTCCACGAGCGGCACAAGGTTGTTATCTATGAAATCCGCGCTCGACGTCTTGAACCGTGGCAAATCCCGCGAATCGTTCACGAAATTGAAGTAAGCACGTGACGGCATGAGCGCGAGGACCAAGGCTTGCTCGGAAGACTGCGAGGGAGTGGCGCGATAACGGTCGAAAACGGGGGCTGGCACGTAATGAAGTTCGGGCATTTCGGCGAACACATCCGCGTTGGGATCAGCGCCCTCTAACTTCGCTTGCAAAAGAACCCGACGATGCTCGTTGCGTGCGATGCAAAGATCGAGCGGAGCATCGATGTGTATGATCGCGCTGCTCGTCAGCCCTTTCAGCGTGTAATAGAGAAAGGCCGTATCGTAGGCAGGTCTCGAAAACTCGATGACCGTTACGTCCGCATTCCCTTTACCGGGCAGGATGATTTCATCGTGAACCATTCGCAAGGCTTCGTCGTATGCCGTGTTGTCGACTACCTTGAATTCGGATGTCGGATGCCTTTCAAATCTGTCAAAACGACCTCGCGCCATATCAAGCCTAAACAAAGCCTGCAGAAACGAGTAGTCGCTCCTCAGTTCCGCGGAGCGTCCTGTCGCCGCGAGCCTTGCCCGCAGAATTTGCGCGAAGGTCGATTTTCCGGAAGCAGGGCGACCCACGATGAAAACGTAGTGCAGAGGGGCCAGCAGATCCGAGCCCCCGAACAGATCGATGGAAAGCTTATGCTCGCCGCGTGCGGAGCGAATGCTGCGCAGCATCTGAGGATACTCGCGCTCGAACTTCTCCTGCGACCGGCAATCCATATACTTGAGTGGTTTAAGCAGCCTCGGCCGATCCGTATCGCGAACCAATATCGGTAAGAGCTTTCTGAGATTGGCGTCCGGATCGTCAACAGAAATCGAATACCGTTCAATCTCGGCCCAACGCGACCTCGCGTAATCCGGCGTAAGAAGACAGACGATATGGCGGGAATTATCCAAGGCCTCAGAGATCGCTCTGGGGATTGATTCCCCCCATCCTATGTTGACGGTGTCGATGAAGACACTCACGCCGTCGGAACTCAGGCGCCTCTGAAGCGCATCCGCAAAATCCCTGTCGGCGCTGCTATAACTGATGAACACGTCGTACTGCATGGGGCTACTCCCACTCGATCGTCCCCGGCGGCTTTGAGGTCACGTCGTACACCACGCGGTTGACGCCCTTCACCTCGTTGATGATGCGCGTTGCAACGTGGCCGATGAACTTCATCTCGAAGGGATAGAAGTCGGCGGTCATGCCGTCGGTCGAGGTCACGGCGCGCAGGCCGACGACGAAATCGTAGGTGCGGCCGTCGCCCATCACGCCGACGGTTTTCACCGGCAGGATCACGGCGAAGGCCTGCCAGATATCGTCGTAGAGGCCGGCGCGGCGGATCTCCTCGATGTAGACGGCGTCGGCGAGCCGCAGTATGTCGAGCTTCTCAGGCGTGATCTCGCCGGGGCAGCGGATCGCAAGACCGGGGCCGGGAAACGGATGACGGCCGACGAACGTGTCGGGCAGCCCAAGCTCGCGGCCGAGCTTGCGCACTTCGTCCTTGAAGAGTTCGCGCAAGGGCTCGACCAGCTTCATGTTCATGCGCTCGGGCAGGCCGCCGACATTGTGGTGCGACTTGATCGTCACCGAAGGACCGCCAGTGAACGACACGCTCTCGATCACGTCGGGATAGAGCGTGCCTTGCGCTAAAAAATCCGCGCCGCCGATTTTCTTCGCCTCCGCCTCGAACACCTCGATGAACAGCCGGCCGATGGTCTTGCGCTTGACCTCCGGATCGCTGACGCCCTTGAGCGCGCCGAGGAACAGCTTCTCGGCCTGCACGTGCACGAGCGGGATGTTGTAGTGATCGCGGAACAGCGTGACGACCTGCTCGCCCTCGCCGAGCCGCATCAGGCCGTGATCGACGAACACGCAGGTGAGCTGCTCGCCGATCGCCTCATGGATCAGCACCGCGGCGACGCTTGAATCGACACCGCCGGACAGCCCGCAGATCACCCGGCCTTTGCCCACCTGCGCGCGGATTTTCTCGATTGCCTCGTCCTTGAAGGCGCGCATGGTCCAGTCGGCGCGCGCGCCTGAAATCTTGCGCACGAAATTGCGTAACAGCGCAGCACCGCTCGGCGTGTGCACCACCTCGGGGTGGAACATCACGCCGTAATATTTGCGCTTCTCGTCCTGGATGACGGCGAACGGCGCATTCGCCGACACACCCGCCACTTGAAAGCCCGGCGGCATTTCGGTGATGCGGTCGCCGTGGCTCATCCACACCGGATAGCGCTCGCCGGCGCGCCAGACGTCCTCGAACAGGTGGCTTGGGGCCTTCACTTCCACGTCGGCGCGGCCGAATTCGCGGTGATGCCCGCCCTCCACGGTGCCGCCGAGCTGGGCCGCCATCGTCATCTGGCCATAGCAGATGCCGAGCACCGGGACGCCGGAGTCGAAAATGGATTGCGGCGCGCGCGGGGAGCCTGCCTCGTGAACCGATTCAGGCCCGCCGGACAGGATCACGCCGCGCGGCTTCATCTCGTCGAAGGCAGCTTCGGCCTTCTGGAAGGGGACAATTTCGCAATAGACCCCCTCCTCGCGCACGCGGCGGGCGATGAGCTGGGTGACCTGGGAGCCGAAATCGACGATGAGAATCTTGTCGTGCGTCATCCTAAGCAGGTAGCGAATCGAAGCCCGTGCCGCAATGGCGGGGACGGACCAGCACACAGGCTGTCATCCCGGAAGCCGCGGCAGCGGCTATCCGGGGCCCATTTCTCCTATCGCGCTGGTGCCAGATGGTCCCGGGTCTCGCTGCGCTTCGCCCGGGATGTCAGTCCCTATGGTCGCCGCAGCACGCTGACGAAAAATCCGTCGGTGTCAGTGCGGCGCGGCGTCATCAGCAGGCCTTCGTCCGACATCTTGACGGCGCGGCGGAACAGGAAAGCACGTTCACCGAGCGCAGTCGTGACTTCGGCGGGGGGGACGATGGAAAATCCCGTGTGACGCCCGTGAAAGGCGCGCACCTGTCCGCCGTTCTCGTCATCCACCACCGAACAGGTGACGTAGGCGATCCGCCCGCCCGGCTTGACCAGCGCAGCGGCGTGATCGAGCGCCTCGGCCTGATCCTTCAGCCGCTCGGCGAGCGCGCCGGGTCGCACGCGCCACTTGGCGTCCGGGTTGCGCCGCCACGCGCCGGTGCCGGTGCACGGCGCATCGATCAGCACGAGATCCGCTGTCCCCTTCAGGTCGGCAAGCACGTCCTTGTCGCCGCGTGGCGCGATCACCTGCACGTTGCGCGCACCGGAGCGCTCCAGCCGCTCGTGGATCGGCGCGAGGCGGCGCTTGTCGGTATCGGTGGCGAATATCTGTCCCTTGTTGTCCATCGCGGCGGCCATCGCCAGCGTCTTGCCGCCTGCGCCGGCGCAGAGATCGATCACCTGCTCGCCCGGCTTCGCACCACTCAACAGCGACGCAAGCTGCGAGCCCTCATCCTGGATTTCGATATGGCCTTTGAGAAACGCGGTCTCGGCGTGGATGGCCGGACTTTTTGAATCCGGCGCGACGACAATGCGCAGGCCCCATGGGGACCAGCGCGCGTCCTGCGGCTTTAGTTCGGACAGTGCCTCGGCCGCCTCCTCGCGTGTTGCTTTCAGCGTGTTGACGCGCAGATCGAGCGGAGCGCGTGCCGCAAGCGCGACGGCCTCCTCCACCCGGTCGTCACCGAAGGTCGCCGCAAGGTGCGTGTCGAGCCAGTCGGGATAATCGCCAAGGACATGCGCGGGCGCGCCCTCGAGGCTCGCGGCGCGCAGGCGCGCGTGCTCGTCATCCGAGAGCGGCTCGGGGGCGAAGCGTGCGCCGTTCGCGAGCTTCGAAATCGCTTCAACGTCCAGCCCGCGTTCCCGCGCGAACATGCCGAGCAGAACCGCGCGCGGCGTGTCGGCGCCCATGATGCAGGCGGATGACGATTTGCGGCGCAACGCGTCGTAGACGAGTCCGGCGATGGCGGCGCGGTCGCCCGAACCGGCGAAGCGGTGCGACAGGCCCCAGTCCTTCAGCGCCTGCCCGGCGGGGCGACGGCGCGCCTCGATGTCGGTGAACGCTTCGATCGCTGCAGAGAGCCGAGCGGATGGGGTCATTCAATCTTTCAAGAGACAAGGATGCGGACGGCAAAAATGATCCACATCATCAGCAGGACGGCGACGCCGAGCGCAAAGGCATTGAAGCGCGTCGGCACATGGTTCGACGTGGTGTGGATATAGGCGTGCACGAGGCGCGACACGACGAAAATCCAAGCCATCACGACGAAGATCAGATCGGCCTGCTTGGTGATCCACGCGAGGACGACCAGCACATAGAACAGCAGCGGAATCTGGAACTGGCTGTCGAAGCAGTTGCTGGCCTGTTGCGGCTTGGCGGGCCATGCGGATTGGCCGAGCGCCATGTCGCGCACCTTGATTTCGCCGCGCGAAAGGCTGGAGCGGCGCGTATACGCCATCCAGAGCAGGAGCCCGAACGTGAGCGCGACC
>JAXDNY010000136.1:0-17337 GCA_034669145.1 Hyphomicrobiales bacterium | reverse complement strand
TCGAGCCGTCATGGCCGGTGTTCATCGCCTGCAACAGGTCGAAGGCTTCCGGTCCGCGCACCTCGCCGACGATGATGCGTTCAGGGCGCATACGCAGGCAGTTCTTGACCAGATCGCGCATCGTCACTTGGCCCTCGCCCTCGAGATTGGGCGGGCGGGTTTCCAGCCGCACCACATGCGGCTGCTGCAGCTGCAATTCGGCGGCGTCCTCGCAGGTGATGATGCGTTCGTCGTTTTCGATATAGTACGTCAGGCAGTTGAGCAGGGTGGTCTTGCCCGAGCCGGTGCCGCCGGAGATCAGCACGTTGGCGCGGCAATGGCCGATGACCTGCAGGATGTCCGCGCCCTCCTTCGAGATCGAGCCGAATTTGACCAGCTGATCGAGGGTAAGCTTGTCCTTCTTGAACTTGCGGATGGTGAGCGAAGGCCCATCGATCGCGAGCGGCGGCACGATCGCGTTGACGCGCGAGCCGTCGGGGAGGCGCGCGTCGCAGATCGGCGAGGCTTCGTCGACGCGCCGGCCGATCTGGTTGACGATGCGCTGGCAGATGTTCAGCAGCTGCTGATTGTCGCGGAAGCGGATATTGGTCTGCTGAATCTTGCCGTTGACTTCGATGTAGACCGTGTTGGCGCCGTTCACCATGATGTCGGCGATGTCGTCGCGCGCCAGCAGCGGCTCGAGTGGCCCGTACCCGAGAACGTCGTTGCAGATGTCGTCGAGCAGTTCTTCCTGCTCGGAAATCGACATCACGATGCTTTTGATCGCGATGATCTCGTTGACGATGTCGCGGATTTCCTCGCGCGCGGATTCGGCATCGAGCCGCGCGAGCTGCGACAGATCGATCGCCTCGATCAGGGCCGAGAAGATCGCGCCCTTGACCTCGTAGTAGGATTCCGAGCGGCGCGAGTCGCGCGCGGTCGGGACGATCTGCTTCTGCCCGCCGCGTCCAGGAGCGAGCGGCGGCGACGTGATCGGCGCACCGAGCCCGTCGGAGGGCAACGGCGCAAGCCCGACATCGCTGCCGCCGGCACTCGCAGGCACCGGCGCGCGCGCGGGCTCGGGCGCCGCCACCGGCGGAGGAACCGGGCTGCGCAGGTCGGGGCCCGATGTGGAACGCTTTCCGAACACGCTTGTCTCCGCGGCTTTAAGCCTGCTTGCGCCTGAGCTTCTCGATGAGCGGGGTCAGCAAGCTCGTCCGCAACCGTTTCGTCTCGGTGCGGCCGGTGAGTGTTTGCGCGAGCGAGCGGAAGGTTTCCGCCGCGCGATGGCCGGAGGACACCTCGGCGATCATCTGTCCGTTGTTGGCAGCGGTGCCGAACAGCTGCGGCTCGAACGGGATCGAGGCGATCGGATCGAATTCCAGCGCCTTGGCGAAGTCGCCCGCCTTGATCTCGGGGCGCTTCGGCACGCCCACCATGTTCAGGCAGTATTGCGGGCGGGTGTCGTTCGGGCGCCCAGCGCGCAAGAGATCGATCAGGTTCTTGGTGTTGCGCAGGTTGGCGAGATCGGGCGCCGCGACGATCAGAATGTCGTCGGCGCCGATCAGCGTGCGCCGTGCCCAGCCGGTCCACACATGCGGCACGTCGAGCACGATGCACGGCACGGTCGCACGCAGCACATCGAAGGTGGAATCGAACGCCTCGGCGCCGAAGTCGTAGACCTTATCGAGCGTCGCGGGCGCCGCCAGCAGGCTCAGATGGTCGGTGCATTTGGACAGCAGACGGTCGACGAAGGCTGTGTCGATACGATCCGGCGACATCACCGCATCGGCGATGCCCTGCGGCGGGTCCTGGTTGAAGTCGAGCCCGGCGGTGCCGAACGGCAGGTCGAGATCGGCCACCACCGCATCGAGGTGTACGTCGCGCGCGATCGCCCATGCGATATTGTGCGCGACCGTGGACGCGCCGACGCCGCCCTTGGCGCCGACGATCGCGAGCGTGCGTCCGACCGGCTTGGCGTCGACAGCATGGAACAGGCCGGAGATGGCGCGGATGAGATCCACCGGGCCGACCGGCGCGATCATGTAGTCGCTGACCCCGCGCCGCACCATCTCGCGATACAGCACGATGTCGTTGAGGTGGCCGATCGCGACGACGCGCGTGCCGGCGTCGCAGACTTCGGCCAGCATATCGAGGCCGCCGAGCAGTTCCTCGCCGCGGCCGTCCGACTCGATGATGACGACGTTCGGCGTGGCCGATGCCCGGTAGGCCGCGGTCGCCGCCGGGATGCCGCCCATCTGGATCTTCAGATGCGCCTTGGTCATGCGCCGGTCTTCGCTCGCCGCCTGCATGGCGGCCGCGGTGTCGGCCGAGGCGCAGAACGCCTGGATCGAGATGCGCGGCACCGGCGCGATGTGCTCTTCCGGCGCGGACGCTTCGGCGGGTGCGGCGCTTTGATCGCCGCCTTTGAGTGCGAATTTGATCATTGGCCCAGGTCGCTGATCTTGCCTTTATTGGCATCCGGATAGGTCGTCGCCGTGGCTTCACCCTTGCGATACTTTTCGGTCACTGTCGCGCGGCGCGAGGTGAGCACCGGCCCTTCGGCGCGCGGCTGCACGAGGTCCGCGGGGTTCGCGACTTGCGCCGCAAGATTGCGCTGGCTGGCGCAGCCGTGGTTCCAGTGCGGCTTGTTCGACCAGTAGACGGGGTCGTAGGTCGGGCCGATGTCGTTTGGCCAAAGCCCGCACGGACCGGTCTCCGCCGCCATCCGCGGATAGTTGACGCGGACCGTGCCGAGCCGGGTCGGCTCCGCAACCGGGTAGGGCCGGATTTCGATCGCGTGGTGCGGCACGCCGGCTGCGCCGAGAATAGAGCGGATCTCACGCGCCGCGGTGGCCGCCGCGCGCTCGTTGCTGGCGCCGAGCGGGATTTCGATCACGATGCCGCCGGTCGCATCCTGGCGCCAGTTCGAGGCGATGGCGCCGGCTTCGGCGCGCTGCGCCGGCGTCAGGGTGCCGCGGCGGTCGCCGATGAAGACCGTCATGGTCTGCGTCTTCTCGCGCACCGCGATCGGGTGACGCAGGCGGTAGTCGCTCGGAATGCTCGCCGTGACATCGTCCGTCGATGACGTCGTCTTGCAGCCGGCCAGCAGTGCCGCGAGGCTGACGAACGCGAGGGCGCGCGCGAGGTGGGGAAGTTTTCTCATGTCACTGGTCCCGTCGCGTCCATCAATCCAGAATGAAGCCGTACTTGCCGTGGTAGGCCGGCGCCGGGCTCGGCTTGCCGGGCGCGCCGTAGATGCGGTTGAGGCGGCCGAGCAGGAAGGCGGCGGGATCGGACGAGTCGGCGAAGCCGTCATCCGGCCGCGACAGGTCCTTCTGCGCCACCGCGCGCGCGATGTAAGGCGTGACGATCACCATCAGCTCGGTCTGGCGATTGACGTAGTCGCGGCTCTTGAACAGCGTGCCGAGCACGGGCAGCTGCATCAGGCCGGGCAGGCCGCTGATGCTCTGCTTGGTCTGTTCCTGGATCATGCCCGCCATGGCAAGCGAGCCGCCGGACGGAATCTCCAGCGTGGTCTCGGCGCGGCGGGTCTTGATCGATGGAATGGTCTGCGTTCCCCCGCCCCCGCCCACAAGCTGAACCGCGTTTTCGCCGGAAAGCTCGGAGACTTCAGTGAGTACCTTCAGGCTGATGCGGCCTTCCGACAGCACCACGGGCGTGAAGTTGAGGCCCACGCCGAACTTCTTGAACTGGATCGAGAGTTGGCAGATGCGGGTCTGCGGGTCGCACTGGTAGCCCGCCGGCACCGGAAACTCGCCGCCCGCAAGGAAGCTCGCGCTCTCGCCCGAAATCGCCGTCAGATTCGGCTCCGCGAGCGTGCGGATGATGCCGGCCCGTTCCATCGCGCGCAGTGTCGCCTGTATGCCGCTCCCACCGCTGTTGAGGAAGGTGCCCGCGATGCCGTTGCCCGCGACCAGCGGCTGGCCGAGCGCCGTGAAGGGATTGGAGTTGTTGAAATCGATGACCGCGGTTCCGTACCTGAAGCCGCCGTTGAGATCGATGCCGAGCTGCTTGATCACGTCGCGCTGCACTTCGGCGACGGTGACCTTGAGCATCACCTGGTCGCGGCCGCGGACGTTG
Source organism: Hyphomicrobiales bacterium (assembly GCA_034669145.1). Taxonomy (GTDB): domain Bacteria; phylum Pseudomonadota; class Alphaproteobacteria; order Rhizobiales; family Xanthobacteraceae; genus PALSA-894. The sequence goes on along the minus strand of JAXDNY010000136.1, from coordinate 13,254 downwards.
AGATTGTTGACCACTTTGTCGGCGCTGCCGACCAGCTTGGCGGCGACGTCGGCGGCCTGCGCGGATTCCGCCGCGTTCGCGACCGTGCCCGACAGCATGACGCCCTCGCCGACGCCGTCGACGCGCACATCAGTGTGCGGCAGCAGCTTCTGCAGCATCGCCCGCACGCCGTTGAGGTCGCGCGTCACCGCCACGTCGAAGCCGGCGATCTGCTTGCCCTCGGCGTCGAAGAAATAGATGTTGGTCTGTCCGACTGCGACGCCGATCAGATAGGCGCGCCGCGTCGAGCGCACGACGGCGTTGGCAAATTTCGGCTCCGCGACCAGCACGTCCTTGATGTCGCGCGGCAGGTCGATCACAACCGACTTGCCGATGCCGAGCTGCACGAAGCGCGACGAGGAATCCGAGCCGACCACCTGGATCGATCCGGTCGGCGCCGGCACGAAGCCGTTGGGCTCCGCGGCGCGCGCGTCGAGCGCTGCGCCGAAGCACGCCGCCGCGAGCATCGCGGTGAGCGCGGCCCGTGTCAGTTTACGCGTCGCCATATCACTCATTCCCCTACAAAGCTCATTTCGGCATGGACATGGTGCTGATGCCGAAGCGCACCGTGTTGATTCCGGCCCGCCGTCCCGCAGCGCCATCCTCCGGCAGCGTCACTTCGCCGGCATCCGCAAGACTGCGCAGCGCGAGCGAGAGCGTGCCGAGCTGACGCGACAGTGCGAGCGTCTCGGACTGGCGCGGTGAGAGTTCGAGCGTCGCGGTCTTGCCGATCACGACCTTCTGGCCGTCCTTCTCGCCGAGTGTCTGGTCGATCGCGAGAATGCGGATGTTGGACAGGATGGTCTCGCTGATGTGCGACTCGGTGGCGCCGGTCTTCTCGGCTTCGCGGTCGCGCCGCGACAGGATCACATCGACGCGGTCATTCGGCAGGATGAACCCGCCGGCGCCGGTTTCCGGCGAAATCTCGGTCGAAATCGCGCGCATGCCCTTGTCGAGCACGGCGGCCATGTAGCCCGACCCGTTGGCCTTGATGAGTTTCGCCTCGCGGATCGGCTCGCCGGCAACGAAAGGCGAGCGCGCGATCGCGCCGGAGAGCTGTTCGATCGAATCCGGCTTGTCGGTCCTACGCACGAAAGCGGGGCTTGCGGCCTGCGTCGGCCATTGCTGCCACTGCAGGTCTTGAGCGGAAATGGCCTGACCGAGCGCGATGTCGCCGCGCGCGACGAGAATGTCGACGGTGTCCATCTTGACGGTTTGGACGGGTGCCGGGGGCGGGGGCTCGTCGCCGCCTCGCCCGGCCAGCAGCGCCGCGACGCCACCCGCCGCGACCGCAACCACAAGAACCACGAGACGCGCGGCTTTCATACGCTTCACTTTCCACATGACGCTGTGGCCGAACCCGGCCGACATCGGGATTTCACCAGTGAAACGTCAATCCATGGTTAATGGCGCGTATCGAATTTGAGTTAACCGATTGTTTCTCCGGATTTTGCGCGCGGATTCGGCGTTGCTCGCGCGCGGCATTTGGCAGCGGGCAGCGCCGGCGAATTTATCGATGCGTGAATGCCTGGAGGCGCCGGCTACATGCCGAGCGATTTCATCAGCGGCGTATCGGCGTAGACCCAGAGCGCCGCGACCGCGAGCGCGATACCGTAGGGCACGCCCGCGTCCATGCGGTGCAGGCGCTTCGCCCATTCCTGGTTGGCGAGCAAAGCGGGGAGGGGCATCAGCCGGAAGCGCATGATCAGCAGCGTCAGGACGCCGCCGAGCAGCGACGCGATGGTGAGGTAGTTAAGCAATTGTTCGAAGCCGAGCCACAGCGCGGTTGCGGCCGCGAGCTTGGCGTCGCCGCCGCCGATCCAGCCGCGGGCAAAGAAAATGAACGTCACGACCAGCACAACGAGCCCGGCCGCCACATGCATGCCGATCGTAGCGAGCGGCATGCCCGACCAGAAGGCGAGCACGAAGAAACTGCCCACCAGAATCAGCGAGACGCGGTTGGAGATCGTCATCGTGAGCAGGTCGCTCGAGGCCGCGAAGGCCATCAGCGCGGGAAACAGCAGCAATCTGATTGCATCGGCCATCATGAAATCCAATCCGCCGGGCTGGCGCGTTGGCCGCCAGCCCTCGGGCCGACCATAGCCGGGGCGCGTTGCGGATCGGTTAGCGACGCGGGGTAAATTCGGCGAAAGCCGGCGTCGCTTCCTGTCGCAAGCGGCTTTTCGCCGATCGTGCCCCCGATCGGCCGGGGGGGGGGCGAAGGATTATTTGATGGCGGTGGTGATGTTGGTGAAGGTGTCGCTCAGCTTGGTGCCGAGGCCCTGCACCACCGTGATAATTGCGACCGCGATACCGGCGGCAATCAGGCCGTATTCGATGGCGGTCGCGCCCGACTCGTCGCGGACAAAGGACGTGAGGATGGTCATCGGTGGTTATCTCCCTGGAAGATTGAAGTGTCTGCCGGCTCCGTGCCCAGCGCTTCTAGTCATACGCGCTATCTTTGAAGAATTCTTGAGTCCCACCCTACCTATTTCCACGGATATATTTCGAAAAGTGTTCGTACTTTTGCTGATCGCCCAATTCGTTAAACAGAAAAGGCTCCGGCAAACCTGCCGGAGCCTTTTAGAACTTGCGTGGCCGGATCTGTATTACTTGATCGCGGCGGTGATGTTGCTGAAGGTCGTATTCAGCTTGGTGCCGAGGCCCTGCACGACCGTGATGATCGCAACAGAGATGCCGGCGGCGATCAGGCCATACTCGATGGCGGTCGCGCCCGACTCGTCCTTCGCAAAACGCGTAACAAGGGTCTTCATGGGTAGGCTCCTATGGTCCACACGTGGCTGTCTGAGCACTTTCCGCCCGGGGTTGTTGTCCGACCCGATGCGATATCCGGGACGTTAACAGGCACCAATTGCGACAACGTTAATCCGATCGAGGAAATACGCAGTCATTCTTGAGGTTAGTGACGTGGTTAAGAATGCCTTTCTGTGAAAGACCAAAGTATAAAAGTCACCGAATGTTTTATTATTACCCTCGAATATTCATGACAACTAGCGTATATCCAAGAATTGCTCGGAACAACGATGGTCATGCTGACAGAAATTCCACATCGCAGACGAAAAACTTCATGGAATCAGCAGGCCCGGTTCGCCACGAACACGCTGCATTTGCACTTCATTCACCAATTTGCAGTCAAATTGGCCCTGGCGGTCCATGCGGATGCGTTGACCCCGCGGCAGGCAGAGTTTTCCGGAGACGCTGTGATGAAGGCGAAGACGTCGCGCCGCGCGAGCGCCAGACTGGCCGGCCTGTTGCTTGCCGCACTCCTGCTGCCGCCGCCTGCCAAAGCCGCCGAGACGCTCGACATCGCGCTCGATCAGGCCACGCTCATGAAGCTGCCCGAGAAGGTGTCGACCATCGTGGTCGGCAATCCGCTGATCGCCGACGTGGCGGTGCAGTCCGGCGGGCTGGTCATCGTGACCGGCAAAGGGTTCGGCGCGACCAACCTGATCGCGCTCGACCGCGCCGGCACGGTGCTGATGGAGCGCTCGATCGTGGTGAGGGGCCCGGTCGGCCCGACCGTGCGGGTCTATCGCGGCGTCCAGCGCGAGACCTACAGCTGCGCACCGGATTGCGAGCGCCGCATCACGCTCGGCGACTCCGCCGACTACTTTACCGCCACCATCGGTCAATCCGAGGCCCGCAGCAACACCGCCGGCGGTTCAGCAGCCAAGCCTCCAGCGCGCTGACACTGCCAATCATGGCTCGCTGACGGCTTGGCGCAGACGGAGCCCGCTTCCCGTCGTGGTTAGCGAAGTATGAACGCCGCTGCCCAGTCTGTCTTCAATCGAAGCAACAATTCAACAACATGATTTTGCTAAGCCTCAACGGGTTCGAGCGTATCGCTTGACCGCCGGTGCCGCAGAGCACCGCATGATCCGGAGCAGAGGCGTCATGATCCAAGCAATCAGGGCGGGGCTTGCCTTCAAGACCAGGCCGCTTTCGCGCGGAAGTATCTTCCACATCCGTACCGTCCACCGGTTCCATAAGGGCGACGACGGCGTCGCCGCGGTCGAGTTCGCCATCGTCGCCGCGCCGTTCCTCGCGCTGATGTTCGCCATCATGGAAACGTCGCTGGTGTTCTTCGCCAGCCAGACGCTGGAGACGGCGGTCGCGGATTCGGCGCGCCTCATCATGACCGGCCAGGCGCAGTCGCAGAATTTCACGGCGGCGCAGTTCAAGACTGCGGTGTGCGACAAGGTGAAGGGGCTCTTCGACTGTGCGAGCGGCTTGAAGATCGACGTGAAGACCTACTCGGCATTCGGATCGGTCGATAATTCGAAGCCGGTCGACGCGAACGGCAACCTGAAGACCAACTTCGGTTATTCACCGGGCGGCCCGGGCGAAATCGTGGTCGTACGCCTGATGTACGAATTCCCGGTCTACGCCTCGCTGCTCGGATTCAATCTCAGCGACATGTCGAGCAGCAAGCGGCTCGTGATGGCGACCGCGGCATTCCGCAACGAGCCGTATCAATGAGAGGCTGGGTCATGGCATTCGCTTCGCTCGCCGCGCGCGTGCGGCGGCCATTGCGCGATTTCGCGGGCGACAAGCGCGGCGTCTCGGCGGTCGAGTTCGCGATGCTGCTTCCGCTGATGGTCACGCTCTACATCGGCGGCGTCGAAGTGTCGTCGGCGATTGCGGTCGACCGCAAGGTGACGCTGGTGGCGCGCACGCTCGGCGATCTCGTCGCCCAGTCGACCACCGTCAATGCCACCGACATGACCAACATCCTCAATGCCGCGACGACGGTCGTCCAGCCCTATCCCGACACGCCGCTGAAGGTCGTCGTCTCGCGCGTCGACGTCGACGCGAACAGCGCGGCGAAAGTCATCTGGAGCAAGACCAAGAACGGCACCGCGCGCGCCGTGAATTCGAGCGTGACGCTGCCGGCGGCGCTCAACACCGCGAACACGTCGCTGATCTGGGCAGAGACCGAGTACGCCTACACGCCGACCATCGGCTATGTGATCACCGGCACGATGACGCTGAAGGATCAGATCTACATGCGGCCGCGGCTGTCCGACACGGTGGCGTGCAACAGCTGTTAGGGCTTACGCGATCGGCAACACCGTGGTCTGCTTGATCCGCTCCATCGCGAAACGCGACGTAACGTTCTTCAGCGGGATCGCGGCGATCAGCCGTTTGTAGAACGCGTCGTAGTCCTGGATGCTCGCGCAGGCGACGCGGAGCATGTAATCGACATCGCCGGCCATTCGATAGAATTCCATCACTTCAGGCATCTGGCGCACCGCTTCGGCGAAACGGGCGAGCCATTCCTCCGAATGATCGCCGGTTTCGATTGCGACGAACACCGAGACGCCGAGCCCGACCTTGTCGGGATCGACCACGGCGACGCGCTTCTGGATCACGCCCTCGGCTTCCAGTTTTTGGATGCGCTTCCAGCACGGGGTCGACGACAGCCCCACGCGGTTGCCGACTTCGGCGACCGATAGCGAAGCGTCCTGCTGCAGCACCGTGAGGATCTTCCGGTCGATGGCGTCCATGCCAAAATTCCTTGGAAATCGAGACGAACTTTTCTCACTCGGCGTCATATTGGAATATCATTCTTATTTAGTGCCGCTATCTGTTACTATAGAGAAAAATATTCTATTTCAAGAGGGAGATCGACCGAGGCCGCCACCCATGACTCTCGCTTCTGCGCTGCGCTCCCTGACCCTCGTTCTCGCGTCACTGGCCGCGCTCATGTTCGCCGCTGCGGCACGCGCCGACAGCGCGACGCCGCTGGTCTCGACCGGTTGGCTGAAAGAGCATCTGAAGGACCCGGACGTATTCGTGCTCGACGTGCGCTCCGCGATCGATGGCGGCGGCGTCGAGGCGTACCAGAAGGGGCACATCCCGGGCGCGATCCATAGCGACTACGACAAGGCCGGCTGGCGCGTCACGCGCGGCGGCGTGCCGTTCATGCTGCCGACGCTCGCCGAACTGGAAAAGCTGATCGGCGAACTCGGCATCGACGAGGACACCCACGTGGTCGTCGTGCCGGCCGGCGTGCATGTCACGGATTTCGGTTCCGCGGCACGCACCTACTGGACCCTCAAGGTCGCGGGGCTTTCCAAGGTCTCGATCCTGGATGGCGGCTACGCCGCCTGGGCGGTCGGACAGAACGCCATCGAAACAGGACCGAGCAAGCCGTCGCCAAAGATCTTCACCGCGACGCTGAACAAGGCGCTGCTCGCGGAAAGCGGCGACGTGCAGAAGATCGAACAGTCGGGGGGCGCGACCTTGATCGACTCGCGGCCCGCGTCGTTCTTCGCCGGCAAGCAGAAGGCACCGGCAGCGCTTGCCTACGGGCATATTCCCGGCGCCGTGAACGTGGACAGCGCGACGTTCTATGACGCGAAGAGCAATCGCCTCAAGCCGCAGGCCGAGCTTGTATCGATCGCAGCGGCGTTGCCGGGCGGCCCGGCGGTCACCTATTGCAACACCGGGCACTGGGCGGCGACGGACTGGTTCGTGCTCTCGGAGATTCTCGGCCGCAGCGAAGTGCGCCTCTACTACGGCTCGATGGTCGACTGGACCTCCGACGCCAGCCGCCCGCTTGCCTCCGCGCGCACCAAGTGGGATGACCTGAAGAAGACGCTCGGCTTCGGGTCGTAGCTCTCAGCTATGTCATCCCGGAAGCCGCGAAGCGGCTATCCGGGATTCCATGACACCAACCTTTCGATTGATCTTAGATTTGTGTTTTATGGGTCCCGGCTCTCGCTGCGCTCGGCCGGGATGACAATCAGGATGTCGTTATGACCACCACGACACTTGAAACGCCAGCCGCGTTGCCGCGGCTCGATTGGCCGTTCCTCTTCGCCGCCGTGCTCGGCACCGCCGTGCTCGTCGCGCTGGTCGCGCTTGACGGGCATCCGGCGTCGGCCGCGCTGGTGATCCTCGGCTTCGCGCTCGGCGTCGCGTTCCTGAAGGCCGAGTTCTCGTTCACGGCCGCGTGGCGGCGCTTCCTGGTGAACGGCGAGGCGGGCGGGCTGCTCGCCGCACTGCTGCTGATCGCGGTCGCGGCGCTCGTCATCGTGCCGGTCGCAGCGCTCGTCCCCGGCTTCGGCGGCGCCATCGCGCCGATCGGCCCGTCGCTCGTTATCGGCGCCTTCGTGTTCGGCATCGGCATGCAGCTTGCGAACGGCTGCGGCTCCGGCACGCTCTACACCGCGGGCGGCGGTTCGGGCCGTATGCTGATCGCGCTTGCGCTGTTCATCGCCGGCAGCGTCATCGGCAGCCTGCATCTGCCGGCATTCCTGGCGCTCGGCGGCGTCGATCCCATTCTCGCCTCGACTTATTTCGGGCCGTGGGGCGGGCTGGCGGTGACGCTCGCCAGCATTGCGGCCGTGGCTCTCGTCATCGCGCTCATCGCCAACGCGCGCGGCGCGAATCTCAAGCCGCGCCCGCTCATCGTCATCGGCGCAATCGCAATCGGCGCGCTGTCGATCGGCGTGTTTCTCGCGGGCCACCACCCGTGGAGCGTGACGTTCGGCTTCACCGTGTGGGGTGCGAAGCTCGCCGCGCTCGCCGGCGTCGATTTTTCCGCTGCGGAATTCTGGCAATGGCCCGGCCCGAAGCGCGCGCTCGCCGAATCGATTCTCTCCGATACATCGAGCCTCACGGACCTCGGCATGATCCTCGGCGCGATGGCGGCGGCAGCGGCCACAAAGCCGTTCGCCCGTACCGCATTGCCGCCAGCGCGCTCGCTCGTCGCCGCGGCCATCGGCGGGCTGCTGATGGGCTGGGGCGCGCGCATCGGCTTTGGCTGCAACATCGGCGCCTTCGTCGGCGGCGTCGCGTCCGGTTCGCTGCACGGCTGGATCTGGTTCGCGGCGGCGCTCGGTGGATGCGCGATCGGCATCCGCCTGCGTCCGCTGTTCGGCCTGTCGCGCGAGTAAGGGCTAGTGTCCCGATTCCGAAGTTCGCTACAGTTCGCGGCAGGCTCTATGCGAACTTCGGAATCGACGGACACTAGCAACGTTACGACTCTAGTGCCCTTCGAACCCGAAGTTCGCTATCGAACGGGCTGCATAACGTGAGCGAACTTCGGGTTCTGGGCACTAGCATGCGCATTGTCTATGCAGTGGTGCTGATCGCGGGGCTTGGTGCCGTGGTCGCCGACCATCTCACCAGCCCGTCATCCGCGCGGGCCGTTTCACCGGAAGATTTCGCGGGCGCGTGCGCGCCCTGCGGCGCCCCATGTCCTTCGGCGCAGAGGAAGTAAGGTCCTCATCCTGAGGAGGCGCGCAGCGCCATCTCGAAGGATGGCACACGCTCGGAGTCTGCGGCCATCCTTCGAGACGCGCCTTCGGCGTCCTCAGGATGAGGCCTGAGTTATTCCTGCCTCGCCAGAAACGCCTCCACCTCGGCACGCGTCGGCGCGCTCAGGATTCCGCCGTAGCGCGTGCATTTGAGCGCCGCGGCGGCCGCCGCAAAGCGCATCGCCTCGCGCTCGGATTTTCCTTCCGCCAGCATCAGCGTGAACGCGCCGTGGAACGTGTCACCGGCGCCGAGCGTGTCGACCACGTCGACCGCGAATGCCGGGACCTGCCGCAACTCGCCATCGGCGAGCCACAGCACATCGTTCGCGCCGTCGGTCACGGCGACGAAGGCCTTCGTCATCTTCGACACATCGATCAGCGCGCGTCCGAGGTGATCGCTACCCGCGGTCGCGCGCAAGCCTTCGGCCGAGAACACCACATGCGACACCTGGGTCAGCAGCATGTTGCTGTCGTGGCGCGGCTCATCGGCGTCGAGCACCACCGGGATGCCACGCTTGAGCGCGGCCACGCACACCTCGCTGACGAAGCCGGGAAATCGATTATCGGCGATCACGGCGTCCGCGTCCGCAACCAGCGCCGCAGCGTCGTGCGGGCGCGCCGCCATCAGCGCATCGTCGCGGAAATTGACGATCGCGCGCTCGCCGCGCCCGTCGATCGAGATCGCCGAGAGCGGCGAGGTGATGCCGTCGACGCGCGGGCAGTCCACGCACGCGATGCCCTCGCGCGCGGCGAGCGCCAGCATCGTGTCGCCGACATTATCGGTGCCCGCGGGCCCGCCGAACGGGCCTGAGAAACGCGCGCGACCGCCCAGATGCGCGATTGCGACCGCGGCATTAGCCGCGTTGCCGCCGTTGATGGTGCGGAATTCACTCGCCTGCGTCTTCACGTCCGGCCGCGGGAAGCGCTCGACACGGAACACCATGTCCAGCACCGCGATGCCGGTACACACCACATTCTTCGGTTTAGCCAAAGACACCGTCGCCCTCTTCGACCCAGGCGCGGATGATGTGGTGCGCGATCGCGATCGGCGGTGGAATGCTGATGCCTTCCGGATGCTGCCCGATGAACATCAGCGCGACCTCGTCGCGCGTGAACCAGCGGGCGTCCTCGAGCTCCTCGCGGTCGACCGTGATGTCGGTGTCGATCGCCTGCGCGTGACAGCCGATCATCAGCGACATCGGAAACGGCCAGGGCTGGGACGCGAAATACTTCACGCGCCCGCACCTGATGCCGGCTTCTTCCAATGTCTCGCGCCGCGCCGCTTCCTCGATGTTCTCGCCCGGCTCGACGAAGCCCGCAAGGCACGACCACATGTTGGCGACAAAACGCCCGGCGCGTCCGAGCAGGCACTTGTCGCCGCTCACCGCCAGCATGATCACGACCGGATCGGTACGGGGGAAATGCTCGACCTTGCAGGAGGGACATTCGCGCTTCCATCCAGCCTGCGAGACATTCGTCGGCGCGCCGCAGTTGGCGCAGAAGCGATGCCGCGCGTGCCACGCGAGCAGCGCCTTCGCCTCGGCAAGCGGCGCCAGATCCTCCGGCGGCACCAGACCCTGCACGGCGATGGAGCGCAGGTCGGTCACGAAGAGATCAGGCCGCCCTTTGAGGGCTTTCGTGGCTTCCGGATCGAGCGCGATGCCGAAACGGCCGGCCTCGCCGGCAAGGCCGAGAAACACGGACTCGGCGGTCGGCGCGAGCGCGCGCGCCTCGTCGGGCCGGAACATCGGATCGGCGCCGTTCGCGCCCTTCTTCATCACGACGAGTTCGCCGCCGATCGCGACGGTGCGGGCGCGCGCGTCCGCCTCGCAGGCCGCGAGGAACGATGCATCGGTGCGGCGCTCGGCGACGCGCGCCAGAATGCTGGCGGTGTAGCCGAGCAACGGCTTCGGCCCGAGATCGAACGGCATGAGAGAACTCCGGCGAGGGCGCGAACGTGGCATGGGAGCGTCCGCCCTTCAAGGCGACCGGGCGCGCTTAGTCGAGCCAGATCTTCTTCCGCAGCGGAGCCACGAAATTGTGCAGGTCCTCGCGCTCGTAATTGCGCGGCGGCACCGCGCCCCAAACCGGCTTCGGCCACGCGGCATCGTTGCGGAACCGCGCAATGATGTGCACATGCAGTTGCGGCACCGCATTGCCGAGCGCCGCGATGTTGAGCTTGTGGCACGCGGTCACGTTACGCAACGCGCGCGCGACGCGCGTCACCTCGGTCATCAGCTGCGCCTGTTCCACCTCGTCGAGGTCGATCACCTCGGTGATATCCGGCCGGCGCGGAACCAGCAGCAGCCAGGGATAATTCGCGTCATTGATGACCAGCACGCGCGACAGCGGCAGATCGCCCAGGCTCGCGGTATCGCGGTGGAGTTGCGGGTGCAGCGTCCAGGCATCGGCCATGAAATTCGTCCGGAAAATCAATCGGCCGGGGAAAGCTAGCACGGCGGCGCCGCGCGGCGCTTGCATTCGTGCTTTGTTCGCCTGATATAGGAGCCGGGAGGTTGGCGGTGGACGAGCCACTCGCCAACCGGGTCAGGTCCGGAAGGAAGCAGCCCTAACGAGCTTCGACTCGGGTCGCTCGTCAGCCTCCCACTTTCAGATTTCAGTGCCACGTGGGGCCGCAGCGTAGGTCACGATGAACGACGCCACGAGCCCCGAGCCCGGCCTTGACCTCGGTGCGACTGCTCCGCCGGGCGGGCCGTCGTACCGGGTGCTGGCGCGCAAATACCGTCCCTCGACCTTCGCCGACCTGATCGGCCAGGACGCGATGGTGCGCACCATCTCCAACGCGTTCGAAACCGGCCGCATTCCGCAGGCCTGGATCCTCACCGGGGTGCGCGGCGTCGGCAAGACGACCACCGCGCGCATCCTCGCCCGCGCGCTCAATTACGAACTGCCTGACGGCTCGGTCAAAGGCCCGACCATCGCGATGCCGAAGCTCGGCCTGCACGATCAGGCGATCATGGAGAGCCGCCACGTCGACGTGATCGAGATGGACGCGGCCTCGCACAACGGCGTCGACGACGTGCGCCAGATCAACGAGGCGGTGCGCTATTCGCCGGTGTCCGCGCGCTACAAGGTCTACATCCTCGACGAAGTGCACATGCTCTCCACGGCGGCGTTCAACGCGCTGTTGAAGACGCTGGAGGAGCCGCCGCCGCATGTGAAATTCGTGTTTGCCACGACCGAAATCCGCAAAGTGCCGATCACGATCCTGTCGCGCTGCCAGCGCTTCGACCTGCGCCGTGTCGATGCCGCGCTGCTGGTGAAGCACCTCGAAGGCATTTGCGCCAAGGAAAGCATTTCGGCCGAACCGGAGGCGCTCGCGCTGATCGCGCGCGCCGCCGAAGGCTCGGTGCGCGATGCGCTCTCGCTGATGGATCAGGCGATCGCGCATGCGGCGGGCTCCGTGCGTGCCGAAGACATCCGGGCGATGCTCGGTCTCGCCGACCGCACGCGCATCATCGACCTGTTCGAGGCGCTGATGCGCGGTGACATGGGCAAGGCGCTGGGCGAATTGCGCGACCAGTACGATTCCGGCGCCGATCCGGCGGTGGTGCTCTCCGACCTGGCCGAGTTCACGCATTTCGTCACCCGCGTGAAGGTCGTGCCGGCGGTCGCCGACGATCTCTCGCTCGCCGAGGCGGAGCGCACGCGCGGGCGCGCTTTCGCGGCGGCGCTTTCGATGCGTGTGCTCTCGCGCGCCTGGCAGATGCTGTTCAAGGGGCTCGCCGAGGTGAAGGAAGCCGGCAAGCCACTCGCCACCGCCGAGATGGTGCTGGTGCGCATCGCCTATGCGGCCGATCTGCCGACGCCCGACGAGGTGATCCGCGATATTCAGAGCGGCCCCGCGGCGCCTGCCCCGGCGAACGGCGGCCCGGCGGCGCGCGGCGCGCCTGCCCCGCGCTTCGATCCGCCGCGCGGCTCGCCGCGCGCATCGCTCGCGCCCGCGCAACTCGTCACCGCGCAGGTGCCGGATATTTCGGTGCTGCGCGCCGATCCGGCGGCGGCGCCGACGCTCAGCGTCGCGACCTACCCGGCCCTCATCGCGCTCGCGAACGAGAAGCGCGACATCCTGATGAAGACTGCACTCGAGCGCGACGTGCGGCTGGTGCGCATCGAGGACGGCAAGCTCGAAATTGCACTCGAGCCGAGTGCGCGCAAAACGATGGTTCAGGACTTGCAGCGCAGGCTGTCGGAATGGACCGGCCGCCGCTGGATCGTGGTGGTGTCGTCGGAGGCGGGCGCCCCGACGGTGAATTCGCAAGTTGAGGTCAAGCGCAGCGAACTGGAACAGGGCGTGCGGGCCGATCCGCTGGTGCAGGCGGTGCTGACGCGCTTTCCCGGCGCCGAGATCGTCGGCGTGCGCCGGCGCGACGACTTGAGCACGCCCGAGACCGCGGCGCCGGCGCCTGACGAGCCCTTGCCCAATCCCGAAGACTACGGCGCAGACGAGGATGACAGGTGAACGATGGCTGATTTTCTCGGGATGATGAAGCAGGCGACCCAGCTTCAGGCCAAGATGCAGGAGATGCAGGCCGAGCTCGACCAGATCACGGTCGAGGGCGCGGCCGGCGGAGGCCTGGTGTCGGTCACGATGTCGGCCAAGGGCGACCTGAAGGCCGTGCGCATCGACGACACGCTGGTCAAGCCCGGCGAGAAGGAGATCATCGAAGACCTGATCGTGGCGGCGCATGCCGACGCGCGCCGCAAGGCCGAAGCGCTTCTCGCCGACAAGATGAAGAGCCTCACCGGCGGGCTGCCGCTGCCGCCGGGGCTGAAGTTGTTTTGATGGGCCGCGTGCGCGGTGCAACCCTCTCCCCTTGAGGGAGAGGGTGGCGAGCGAAGCGAGCCGGGTGAGGGGTCTCTTGGCCGCTTGCTCTGACTGAAGTTACCCCTCATCCGGTCGAGG
>JAXDNY010000135.1:0-18788 GCA_034669145.1 Hyphomicrobiales bacterium | reverse complement strand
TCAGCTGCGACACCACACCGACCGCGCGGCTCGCATCAGTGACGTATACGGTTTGCCCGCGGCGGTAGTTCGGATGAATTTTCACCGCAGTGTGCACGCGGCTCGTCGTCGCGCCGCCGATCAGCAGGGGCAGCGCGAAGCCCTCGCGCTCCATCTCGGCCGCCACATGGCACATCTCGTCGAGCGATGGCGTGATCAGACCGGACAGGCCGATGATGTCGGCCTTCTCGGCCTTCGCGGTTTCGAGGATCTTCGTCACCGGCACCATCACGCCGAGATCGATCACCTCGTAATTGTTGCACTGGAGCACGACGCCGACGATGTTCTTGCCGATGTCGTGCACGTCGCCCTTCACGGTCGCCATCACGATCTTGCCGGCGGACTTCGCCTGGCTCGCGCCGCTCGCGGCCTTCTCCTGCTCCATGTGGGGCAACAGGTACGCGACCGCCTGCTTCATCACGCGCGCGGACTTCACCACCTGCGGCAGGAACATCTTGCCCGAGCCGAACAGGTCGCCGACCACGTTCATGCCCGCCATCAGCGGGCCTTCGATCACGTCCAGCGCGCGCGTCGCGGCAAGCCGCGCTTCCTCGGTATCGTACGCGATGAAATCCGTGATGCCGTGCACCAGCGCATGAGATAGCCGCTTGCCGACATCCCACTCTCGCCACGCGAGATCGGCTTCTTTGGCTTCCTTGCCTTTGCCCTGGAAGCGCTGTGCAACGCTGAGCATCCGCTCGGAGGCATCCTCGCGCTTGTTGAGGACGACATCTTCGCACGCTTCGCGCAGCTCCGGATTAAGGTCGTCATACACCGCCATCTGGCCGGCATTGACGATGCCCATGTCCATGCCGGCTTTGATCGCGTGATAGAGGAACACCGAATGCATCGCCTCGCGCACCGGCTCGTTGCCGCGGAACGAGAACGACAGGTTCGACACGCCACCCGAGATGTGCACGCCGGGCAGGTTCTGCCTGATCCAGCGCGCCGCCTCGATGAAGTCGACGCCGTAGTTATTGTGCTCCTCGATGCCGGTCGCGATCGCGAAGATATTCGGATCGAAGATGATATCCTCGGGCGGGAAGCCGATCTGTTCGGTCAGGATCTTGTAGGCGCGCGCGCAAATCTCGGTCTTGCGTGCGAACGTGTCGGCCTGGCCCTTTTCGTCGAACGCCATGACGACGACCGCCGCGCCGTGACGGCGCACGACCTTCGCGTGCTTGATGAACTCCTCCTCGCCCTCCTTCATCGAGATGGAGTTGACGACCGCCTTGCCCTGCACGCATTTCAGGCCGGCCTCGATGATCCTGAACTTGGAGCTATCGATCATCACCGGCACGCGCGCGATGTCCGGCTCGCCCGCGATCAGGTTCAGGAAGTTCACCATCGCGGCTTCGGAATCGAGCAGGCCCTCGTCCATGTTGACGTCGATCACCTGCGCGCCGTTCTCCACCTGATCGCGCGCGACCGCGAGCGCGGCGGTGTAGTCGCCCGCGGTGATCAGCTTGCGGAACTTGGCCGAGCCCGTGACGTTGGTGCGCTCGCCGACATTGACGAACGGGATTTCCGCAGTGAGCGTGAACGGCTCGAGGCCGGAAAGCCGCAGCAGCGGCGCAATGTCCGGGATCTTGCGCGGCGGCTTGTCCTTCACGGCATCCGCGATGGCGCGGATGTGCGCCGGCGTGGTGCCGCAGCAGCCGCCGACGATATTCACGAGGCCGGCACTGGCAAATTCCTCCAGCAGGCCGGCCATGAACTCCGGGCTCTCGTCGTAAAGCCCGAACTCGTTCGGCAGGCCGGCATTTGGATAGGCGCACACCAGCGTACCGGCGATGCGCGACAGCTCGTCGATGTGCGCGCGCATCTCCTTGGCGCCGAGCGCGCAGTTGAGCCCGATGGAGAACGGCGCCGCATGGCGCACCGAATTCCAAAACGCCGCCGGCGTCTGGCCCGACAGCACGCGGCCGGAGAGATCGGTGATGGTGCCGGAGATCATCACCGGTACCTTCACGCTGCGCGCCTCGGTCTCGTCCATGATGGCGTGGATCGCGGCCTTGGCGTTGAGCGTGTCGAAGATCGTCTCGATCAGCAGCAGGTCGGCGCCGCCCTCGAGCAATCCGCGCACCTGCTCGGCATAACCCTCGCGCAGCTGATCGAACGTGATAGCCCGGAATCCAGGGTTGGAGACATCCGGCGAGATCGACGCTGTGCGATTGGTCGGCCCGAGCGCGCCCGCGACGAAGCGCTTGCGGCCGTCCTCATTCTCGGCCGTGATCGCCGCCGCGCGCACCAGCCGCGCGCCCTCCAAGTTGAGCTCGTAGGCGATGTCCTGCATGCCGTAATCGGCTTGCGCGATCGACGTGGACGAAAACGTGTTGGTCGAAACGATGTCGGCGCCAGCGCGGAAGTAGGCGAGATGGATGTCGCGCACCGCTTTCGGCTGGCTGAGATTCAGAAGGTCGTTGTTGCCGCGCACCTCGCGGTTCCACGCATCGAAGCGCGCGCCGCGATAGCCGGCCTCATCCAGCTTGTACTCCTGGATCATGGTGCCCATCGCACCGTCGAGAATGAGGATGCGCTTGGCGGCTTCCGCGAGCAGGGTCTTCTCAACGCTCATTACGCGGCTTCCTTTACGGCGGGACGCAAGCCCAGCAGATGACAGATCGCGTAGACGAGATCGGCGCGGTTCATGGTGTAGAAATGGAAGTCGCTCACCCCGCGATCGACCAGATCGAGCACCTGCTCGGCGGCGATGGCCGCCGCGATCAGCTTGCGCGTTGCCGGATCGTTATCGAGTCCGTCGAAGCGTGCCGCCAGCCAATCCGGTACCGAAGCGCCGGTGCGCTCGGCGAAGCCCTTGGCCTGCTTGAAATTCTGCACGGGCAGGATGCCGGGCGTGACCGGCACCGCGATACCGCGCGCGCGCACGCGGTCGAGGTAGCGGAAGTAAAGATCGTTCTCGAAAAAGAACTGCGTGATGGCGCGCGTCGCGCCGGCATCGACCTTCGCGGCGAGCATGTCGATGTCGGCATCGACCGAAGCGGAGTCCGGATGCTTTTCCGGATAGGCCGACACCGACACTTCGGCATCGCTGATGCGCTTGATGCCGGCCACGAGATCGGCGCCATTCTGGTATCCGCCGGGATGCGGCGCGTATTTTTCGCCGACCCCGCCGACCGGATCGCCGCGCAGCGCCACGATGTGGCGCACGCCGGCGCCATGATAGGCGCGGATGACCTCATCCACTTCGTCGCGGGTCGCGCTCACGCAGGTGAGATGCGCGGCCGGCGTCAGCGCGGTCTCGGCGAGAATGCGTTTCACCGTCGCGTGCGTGCGCTCGCGCGTCGAGCCGCCCGCACCGTACGTGACGGAGACAAAATTCGGCCGCAGGGGGCCAAGGCGCTCGATCGACTCCCACAGCGTGCGCTCCATCTCGTCGGTCTTCGGCGGGAAGAACTCGAACGAGACGTGGATGCGAGGGCTCCCGATGGTGCGGCTGGCCCGCTCATTGTCGCTCATCAGGCAACTCCTTGAGCCGACGACACCAGCGCGAGCCGCGGATCGCGCGCGAGCCACAGCGAGACGGCGATCTTTCCATCCGAGCCCGGCTCCGGCGGCAGCGTGCGATGCAACGCCACGTCGAGGCCGGCGGCTTTCATCCACTGTTCCACGGTCTCGGGCGTGAAGCCGAGGCGCAGATGCGCGTGCTCCTCGCGCAGGAATTCCAGATCGTGCGGCGCGAAATCGACCACCAGCAGGCGGCCCTGCGGGCGCAAGGTGCGCGCGGCTTCGTGAATCGCGCGTGCGCCGTCATCAAGGAAGTGCAGCACCTGATGGATCACGACGACGTCGAAGGAGTCCTTCGGCACTGGCAGTTCGTAGATGTCGCCCTGGCGCACGCTGCAATGCTTCAGCCCGGCGCGCTCCAGCCGCGCGCGCGCGAGCGCCAGCATGTCGAGCGACATGTCGATGCCGAGCCCGCGCTCGATGTCGGGGCCGAACAGTTCGAGCATGCGCCCCGTGCCGGTGCCGAGATCGAGCAGCGAACGAATGGGGCGATCCGCGAGCGCGGTCTGCACCGCGCCCTCGACCGCCGCATCGGTCACATGCAGGCGGCGGATGCGATCCCATTCGGCGGCGTGCTGGCTGAAATAGGTTTGCGCGGCGGCCGCGCGCGCGGCGCGCACCGCGGCAAGCCGGCCGCGATCGCGCAGCACGACCGGATCGGCGGGATCGAGCCGGCCGACCAGCATCTGCGCGATGTCGGCGACGCCGCCGCGCTCGCCGAGGCGATAGAACGCCCAGCTTCCTTCGCGGAAGCGGTCGACCAGTCCGGCCTCCGCCAACAGCTTCAGGTGCCGCGAGATGCGCGGCTGCGACTGGCGCAGGATTTTTGTGAGGTCCGAAACCGTGAGGTCGGCTTCGGCCAGCAGCGTCAAGACGCGCAGGCGCGTGCCCTCGCCGGCGGCGCGGAGCGCCGCATGCAGGGAGTCGAAATCGAGTGGCGCCGAACGCATCGTGGGACAGGTCCCAACTGTTTCACATAAACATATAAGGATATCTTTATGTCACCGGCAAGGCGGACGCAAGCCGCTGGCAGGTCGATTCATATGATCCTGTGGGCAGACTTCGGGCCGCTGCCTATAAATCGGCGGTCGGGTGAGCCCGATCAAGGACGACCGCGCGGGCTTGGCCGCCGCAGAATCTCCCTATCAGATCAATGAGATCGTCCGCACTCGCCCCCACGCCCCCGGCGCCATTCGCCTGCACGGTCACGACCGCCCGCGCGGTCCGGGGGGTAATCAGCGAGCGGGCATCCTGCCGCCAGTTCCAGCGCCGGCACAGCACGTGGGCCGCGTCCGCATAGACCACTTCCCCCGGTTTCGGGACCTCGGGCGCATCGCCCTCCTCCGACATGTCGACGAAGCTGTCGCCCTCGCGCGCATAGCGAAACGCGAGCGGCGGCGTGACGCGGTCAAGATCGTCGGCGCCGAGCGGCAGCACGTGGGCGAGCGACACCGCATTGTAGAGATCGACGAACGCGTTCACGCGCGCGAGCGAGCGGCCGGCGAGCACGTTTTTGACGAGCCGCTCGACTGAGGAGCGATAGCGCGTCTGCTTGATGCCGAAGCCCTTGTAAGCCGCGCGCCATGCCGCGATGCCGGGGATCTGCGACAGCTCCGTGCCGCCCCAGCGCGCACGCGCGGCTTCCTCGCGCTCTGCGATCAGCGCATCGAGCGCGGCGGGCCGCTCCGGCGCGATCGCGAGGTTCTCGGCCACCACGAATGCGACGCGGTAGTCGGGAAACGCGTTCGTGATGTCGGCGATGGAGATTTGCAAAGGACGTCCTTGTGCAGGCGGTGGGCGGCGGAATACCGTTCGCCGCGCAATAAAACAATATCAGGGAGGCTCTGATGCATCGCGCCGTGTTTCTTGGCTCCGTCGTCCTCGCCTTCGTCGCGGGCATGACAGTTTCACGCTTCCATCCCTCGCAAGCTCAGGCGCAGGCTCCCGAGCTTACACCGATGGTGATTCACGTTCCGGACCTCGCTGGCGACAAGCTCAGCATGCCGTCGGGCACTGGAATGCGAAACAAGGCCCTGGTCGTACAGGACGGGATGACGCTCGCGGTGCAGCACGGTCCCGTGCCGAAACACATGCACATGAACGCCCACGAGATTCAGTATTATCTCGAAGGCACCGGCACGATCTGGCTCGGCGACAAGGAAGTGCAGATCAAGCCGGGCGATCTCGTCATCATCCCGAAAGGCACCGCGCACGGCGGCACCAAGGTCGAGAGTGGCGGCCACTTCAAGGCGATCGCCATCAAAACGCCGCCGCAGGCGCCGGACGACATCAAGCCGCTGAACTGAGACCCAAACTCCGCTCATTCCCGCGCAAGCGGGAATCCAGTTCTTTCTTCGCATGGGCCTGAGTCCCCGCTTTCGCGGGGACGAGCGGCATTGTAAGCGATCTCGCATGAGTGAAGACATTCGCGAAGGCGAGATCGCCGTCAGCTTGCCGGAGGCATTCGATGCCGGCGTCTATTTCATCGGCCGCATCCGCACGCCGTGGACCAAGCGCAGCGACTGCCCAAAGAACGCGCGCGGCTCGGATGCCGAATGCACCATCGAACTCGATCCGCGCTATGCGGCGGCGCTCGACGGCGTTGCCGGCTGCTCGCATCTCGTCGTGCTCTATTTCATGCATCAGGCGCGGCGCGATCTTCTCATGCAGGCGCCGCGGCACCATCCCGAGCCGCGCGGCACCTTCTCGGTGCGCTCGCCGGTGCGGCCCAACCCAATAGCAATGAGCGTGGTGCGGCTCGTGCGTGTCGAGGGCACGAAACTCACCGTCGTCGGCCTCGACTGCCTCGACGGCACGCCGCTGATCGACATCAAGCCCTATTTCGCGTCGGTGGACTCGGTGCCCGACGCGGTGGTCGGGCGGAGCAAGAGCGGCGACGAGCAGCACACGGCCTGCTGATAGAAGGGGACGCTAGATCCGATCCGGAAAGCGGGTGATGAAGTTGTCACGATTTGGCATTTGCACCCGAGGCAATGTTTCCGCCGTCATCGCGTCCTTTTCGCCGATCAGCTGAT
Organism: Hyphomicrobiales bacterium; assembly: GCA_034669145.1. Lineage (GTDB taxonomy): Bacteria > Pseudomonadota > Alphaproteobacteria > Rhizobiales > Xanthobacteraceae > PALSA-894. The sequence goes on along the minus strand of JAXDNY010000135.1, from coordinate 12,186 downwards.
TAAGCGCCAAGATGTATGCAGTCAGAGCGTACACGTCGTCATTTGTCAGAGTGTTGGGCTGCGTGAACGGCATCGCACGGCGAATGTAATCGAATAGCGTGGTCGCGTAGGGCCAGTAGTTACGGATGGTCTTGCCACCGTCGAGACTCGCGCGCGGCGGACCGCCCACGACTGCGGAGCCGAACTCCGTCCCCTTGCCATTATCGCCGTGGCATGCCGCGCATCCTTCGGCAAAAAGTTTTGCGCCTTGAGCAGCCGTTCCACTTCCGGGCGGCAACCCCGCACCGTCAGGCATGATGCTGATATCCCACGGCGCGATGTCGGCAGGGTCGATTGACTTGCCAAGGTTCGGACCATCGGCGCAGGCCGCGGTCGCCGCCAAGACGAGTGCGAGGCCGGCAAGAGCGGTGCTACGCATAAACATGGCGGACGCCTCCCTTGGTGTCGACAGCCCAGCTGGTAATCGCATTGAAGTGCTGGCTCGGAAAAGCGAGGACTGAAGGAGGTCTTGTCGTTTGGCCTCGCATCGCGACAAGTTCCGCGCGCGTCGGCTGAACATTGCCGGCTTCATCCCAAGCGCGGCTTTGGAGAACCGCCGGTCCCCCCTCCCATCGCCACGGCATCCTGAATCGCGTGAATGCCTTCGGCAAAACTGGTTCCTGCAATGCCGCCTGGCCCCAGCTCTGTCCTCCGTCCGCCGACACCGCCACCTTGGTGATGCGCCCGGTACCCGAATAGGCGACCCCGGATATCTCGTAGTAGCCCGGCTCCTTGAGAACATGTCCGGGAGAAGGACTGGAAATAAATGACTTCACCTCCTGCAGAAAATAGAACCGGTAAGATTTCCCATTCGGCAGCACTTGCGCGTAGGTGCGAGACTCGTAGTAGCTCATCGCCGGCTCCGAAGTGAGTTTGAGACGGCGAAGATATTTGATGTTCATGTTGCCTTCGTAGCCGGGCAGCCACAGCCGCATTGGATAACCTTGCCCAGGCTGGATACGCTCGCCGTTCTGGTACAAGGCGATCATCGCATCGTCCAAAGCCTTGGCTACGGGTACGCTGCGGCTGGCATGCGGTGCGTCCGCGCCCTCGGCGATGATCCATTTCGCCTCTGGCTGAATACCGGCCTCCTCGAGAAGCGTTGAGAGAAGTACGCCGGTCCATTCCGAACATGACGCGAGGCCGTGGAGCGCCTGAACGTCGGCCTGAATCGGCTCGTTAGAGAACAGTGGCGCACTGTTGCCTCCGCATTCGACGAAGCCGATCCGCGATGTTTGCGGATATCGCGAGAGGGTTTCGAGCGTAAACACCAACGGTCGTTTGACCAGACCATGAATGACCAGCTTGTGCTTGTCCGGATCGATATCCGGGACACCCCCATGGCAAATCGTGAAATGCAACCCGTTCGGCGTGATGATGCCTTGAAGCAGGTGATGTGGCGTGCGTGCCCGCGAATTACGCGGGAGGTTGTCCGGATTATCGACGGTTCGCACCACTCCTTTTTCAAACCGGGACGGCACCTGATACGGCGGCATCGCGTCGCCGACCTGGAGACTCCATGGCGGATCAGCCAGCGGTTCGGCCGCCGCACCCGTGGTGAAAGCCGGCCCGGCAACACTGAGTGCGCCGGCAATTGCCGCTCCCCGCCCGAGCAGCGCGCGGCGATGGATCAGACCGTTTCCCGCAACCGCGGGGAAATCCGCTTGATTTGGCTTTTTCGTAATCATGCCCCGCTCCCCGATCAGTTTACTCCGCCGTCATCGCGACTATTCCGGGTAGCGGTCGCCTTTTGGACGCGCTGGAAGGAAATCTCTTGGAGGGTGGTGCCGGCCAGAAAGCAGCGACACGACAAGAAGCGAGCGAAAACCTGAAATTGGGACGTGCCGCCACGGCGCAACTCCCCAGGCAGGTACCCGGCAGAAGCCTCCAGTCTGGACCTAACTTCCAGAGAGTCAATCGCCGCTATGGCGCGCGATCCTCGCAACGCGTTTGGCGCGGAGCCGCGCTATTGCGCGAGCGACGTCGTCACCGTGGATTGCTGCAACTGCACCGGCCGGCCGGGCTTGCCGTTCTCGAGCGTCATGACCATCAGGTATCGGCGCTCGTCGCGGGTTTCGGAGGCCGGGTCGACGATCTGTCGAATGGGTCCGACCGCATTCACGATCTGCGCACCCGCGGGGTTGGTCATGAATTGCGCGAGCGGCTCGACCGCGCCTGTGCCGTCCGCGTTCGACGTGAGTGCAAGCACATGCGGCTTGCCCGGCTCAAGACCCACCACCGCAGCCTGCAGCACCTGCGTCAGGCCCTGATCGAACAGCGAAACGGTCGTTGCGTGCGGCCTGCCTGGCGCCTGCAAGACAAGGTGCACGGCGGCGCCGGCGAGACCGAGCGGCTTCAGATTTTCGGTCGCGGCCGTTCCCGTCGGTACGATGGCCGGAACGTAGACAAGCGCCTGCGCGGCCTGTCCGTTCGGGATCGTGGCGATGACGCGGTTGCTCGACGTATCGATCGCCGTGACGGCATCGCCGTTCTCGATCCCGACATAGACGCGCGTGCCGTCTCCGGACGGCCAGATGCCATGCGGCAACGCGCCGACCGGGATGGTCGCGACCTGTTGGAAATCGCTGGTGCGGAACGCCTTCACCACATTGAGCCCGCCGATCGTGACGTAGGCGAGCTGGCCGCCCGGCGTCCTGACGAAGTTGACGTGATTGGTGATCGGGCCGGTGTCGATGACGCGCAACACGTCGAACGGCGGCTTCGCCGAAAACACCATGGTCTTGCCGACGTCCTTCAGCGTGAGCCACACCTGTTCGCCATCCGGCGAGGCCGCGATGTTGGGACAGAACGGCGAGACCTGTGTCACGCGCCCGACGATCTCGTGGGATTCGGTGTCGATGACCACCGTTTCAGGCGTGAAGCTGGAGCAGACATAGCCGTAGCGGCCGTCGGGCGAGAAAATCGTCATGCCGGGCCCGTTCGGCACCTTGATGCGCATCGTCTCGCCGTATGTCGTGCCGTCGAGCACGGCGACATAGTCTTCGCCGCGCACCGTCACCCACACTTCGCTGCCATCTTGCGTAAAGAACGCCTCGTGCGGCGAGCGTCCCACATAGGTCGTGTGCTTGACCTGATTTGTGGCGGTATCGACGAACGTCACCGAGTTCGAAGCGATCGAAACAACGGCCAGCGTCTTGCGGTCCGGCGAAAAGCCCAGGCCATGCACCAGCACCTGACCTCTGTAGAGCGGCGACATGTTCATCGGCTGCGGATCGCCGAGACGAATGACGCCGAGATTCGTGTTGGTCGATGGGTCGATCACCGAAACGGTGTTTGAGAACTGCTCGGCCGCATAGACGCGGTCTCGCGCGCTGACAGGAAAATCCGGCGCGCCGGACGCAAACGGCGCCTGGCCGGCGAAGGCCGGTTCGCTCGCAAGCAGGAGCACGGCAAGAGACAGCAGCCGTTGGAAGCTCACGTCGTTCTCCTCAATGGTCGGTGCGAGCGGCGCCTGTTGTCTCGGCGTGCGGGGGATCGAGGAGCGTGCGCATGTAGGCGATCTCCTGCGTCTGCTCGACGATGAGCGATTGCGCCAGGCGCTTGAGCTTGTCGTCGTGCCCGTACTTCAGCAGAAGGCGCGCCATGTCGATCGCGCCCTGATGATGCGGGATCATCATGCGCAAGAAGTCGCGATCGACGTCCCCGGTCGGAGCGACGTGCATGCCTGCATTCATCCGCGCATGCACGCCCATCATCTCGGAATAAAAGGTCGGCACGGACGCATCGGGCGCGCCCATGTGATGGCGAGGCGCGCCGGCAGCCTGAGCGGATGCCGGAGTAGTGGCGGCCAGCATCGCCGCGATCATGCCGCAAGCGCCGAATGTCACGATCAGCCTCGAACGATTGTTCATGTCCGCTCCCGGACCACGCGCCACCGCCGCATTTGTAGTTCGCCCGCGCCGGCCTGCCTGTGGCGGTCTTGCGGCGGCTGGTGGGTTTTTGCCGAATTGCCGGTCCTACGCGCGCTCCGATTGATGGGCGAGCGGCCGGAGCCGCCGCGCCCGCGCAGCCGGATTCGTGCCGCATTGGTTGCGTCCGGTATCGACAGGGGAATCGCGCGGCTGATCGGCCAGTTGATCGCGCCTTACAGATCCTGCGGCCGCGCTCGGCCGCGACCGTCGGCAACGTCTTCGCGGATGCAGCCAAAGACGCCTAGCCGGCAAGCTCCGGCACGACCCAAAGCGGTGGCTCGCCGCGCGCGACGCGCTGCACGTTGTCGAACGCGTTGCGAAAGCGCGCCGCGTGATTATCCCAAGTGGGGCCGGCAAAGTGCGCGGTGAGCACCACGTTATCGAGCCGGAACAGCGGATTGTTCGACGGCGGCGGCTCCTGGTCGAACACGTCGAGGCCGGCGCCGAAGATCTTGCCCGCCGAAAGATGCGCGGCGAGCGCGCTCTCGTCGATCACCGGCCCGCGCGAGGTGTTGACGATGATCGCGGCCGGCTTCATCAGTTCGAGTTCTTCCTTGCCGATCATGTGGCGCGTCGACTCGTTGAGTGGCACATGCAGCGACACGACATCGGACGAGCGCAGCAATTCGCGCAGCAGCCGGAAGCGCACGCCGAGCGCGTCGGCCTCGTCTTCGGAGAGCCGCGCGATGTCGAAATACTGCACCCGCATACCGAATGCGCGCCCAAGTCGCGCCACCTTCTTGCCGATGGTGCCGAGCCCGATAATGCCGAGCGTCTTATCGTGCAGCTCGTACATGCGCGGCGCCGGCCCGTTGCCGCGCCAGCGCCCGCCCGACACGCTCGCGTGCTGCCACACTACCTTGCGATAGACCGTGAGCATCAGCATCAGCGCATGCTCGGACACCGAGATCGCGTTCGCGCCGCCGTTGTTCGAGAGCGGCACCTTGGCGCGTCTGGCTGCTTCGAGATCGACATTGTCGTATCCGGCTGAGAGCAGTTGCACGAGGCGGAGCTTCGGCACCGCCTTGTAGAATTCATCCTTCATCGGAATGTGCGGATAGCAGATCATGTACTCGATGCCGGGCAGGTTGGAGACAACCTCGGCATCGTTGTGGACCACCACGGTCTCGAAACCGCCCGGCGCCATCTCGCGCGCGATTGATGCGACCTCGGCGGAGGGACATGAGACGAGAATTTTGGGGGGCATGAGACTTCCTTCGTAGCCCGGATGGAGCGAAGCACAATCCGGGGTCCTGTTCCTGATAGACTACAATGTTGAGAGCGCGATTGGGGAAACAACCCGGATTTCGCTGCGCTTCATCCGGGCTACAGGTCCGTCAAAACGGCCTATCCCCGTTGATCGTACACCGGCGCATCACGCGCACGTGGTTCGCCTCGTCGAATCCGGTCGCGCGGTGCAGCGTGCAGCGGTTGTCCCACACGATGCATTGGCGCGGGCTCCACACGTGCGTGTAGACATCCTCCTGTGGCGTGATCAGCACGTTCAGCTCCTCGATCAGCGCGCGGCCTTCGTCGTAGTCCATGCCCTCGATTTCCTGCGCATGATCGCCGAGGAAGATCGCCTTGCGCCCGGTCTCGGGATGCGTGCGCACGATCGGATGCGCGATCGGCGGCACCTTGGCCTTCTGCTCCGCCGTCATCGGGTCCTCGCCGTGGCGGCGCGTGCGCGAGAAATCGAGATTGTGGATCGCGCGCTTGCTCTCGATCCTCTTCTTCATCTCGGCCGGCAGATTGTCGTAGGCCGCATACATGTCGGCGAACTCGGTCTCGCCGCCAACCGGCGGACACACTTCCGAGTACATCATGGTCGCCTGGCCGGTGCGCTCACGCCACGAGCCGTCGGTGTGCCAATGCAGCGTGCCCTTGTCGGGATGCTTGCCGGTCGGCTTGCCGTCCTTGTCGGCATTGGTGAGCATGTAGATCTCAGGGAACTCCGGATACTTCTGGTACTGGTTCATCACGTGGATCTGAATCTCGCCGAACGAGCGCGCGAAGGCGACTTGCGTCGCGGGCGGCAGGTCGACGTCGCGGAACAGAATGAGTTCGTAGTCGAGGAACGCCTCGTACACCTTGCCGAACATTTTAGGTTCGACAGCTTCCGCGAGCGTGATGCCGGTGATCTCGCAGCCGAGCGCCGGATGCAGCGGCTTGACGGCGAACGGCCAGTCGCGCGCCTGTTGCTTGCGTTGAGCCTGGGCCTGGGCCATCGAATCCTCCGGTTGTTGCTTTCTTCGCGTTGCCGGAGCCTAGCGGCTCACCGCAAGGGACGAAAGACACGAGAGGGAACTTTCGCGCATGGCTGATTTGATTGAGTTTGCGGGCCGCAGCCCGTAGTTTCGATCGCGCGCCGCCCGGCGCGTCGGGACCACCGCCTGAATGAAGCGCTTCTTAGCCGATATCGTCGCGCCACTCCGCGCCGGAGGCACGGGACGCGCCGAGCGCGCCGGACATTGGATGCTGGCGGCCGCGATCGTGTTCCCGCTCGCGGTGTTCGCGGTCGGGTCCGTGATCTCCTATCGCCAGCACGAGGAGGATGCCCGAGACCGGCTGCGGCGCAATCTCGGCACGGTCTACGAGCATGCGCTGAAGGTGCTCGAGACGATCGAGCTGTCCTCGCGCTATGTCGACGAACTGCTCGACAACGTCACCGACGACGATATCCGCGCGACGGAGGCCGGCTTCAACGGGCGCCTGCACGCGCTGACCGATACGCTGCCGCAACTCGCCGATATCTGGGTGGTCGACGCGAGCGGGCGTCCGCTCGTCTCGGGTACCGTCTTCCCGATCCCGCGCCAGCTCGATCTGTCGGACCGCGAATACTTCCGCGTCCACAAGAACGATGCGGCGACGGGGCTTGTTGTCGGCGAAGTCGTCACCGCGCGCGCCACCAACGAGCGCGGCCAGCCGCGCTTTTTCTCGATCAGCCGCAAGCGCGTCACCTCGGACGGCCGGTTCGCCGGCGTGGTGGTCATTTCCATTTCGCCTGACTATTTCCGCGATTATTACGCCACGCTGACCCAGCCGGTTGTCGCGGCGCTGGTCCGCCGCGACGGGCTGGTGCTGGCGCGATACCCCGAGCTGCCGCAAGTCACCGCGCGGCTCAGCCCCGGCGGCCCGCTCGGCACGCAGATCGCGAGCGGGCAGGTATACGGCACACTCACGACCGTTTCGGCGTTCGACAACAAGGAGCGCATCTTCGTGTTCCGCAAGCTTCCGCGCATCGACGTGTACGTGACCGCGGGGATCGATACTGCGGACATCACCGAGGCCTGGACGACCGGCATGGCGCGGCATCTCATCTTCGGCCTTCCGGCGACGGCCGCGATGGTCGCGCTCTGCCTGGTCGCCTTGTCGCGCACGCGGCGCGAGGCGGCGACGAACGCGATGCTGCGCGCCGAAATCGCCCGGCGCGAGTCGTCGGAGGAAAAACTGCGCCAGGCGCAGAAGATGGAAGCGGTCGGGCGGCTGACGGGCGGCATCGCGCACGACTTCAACAATCTGCTCACCGCGATCATCGGCAATCTCGATCTCGCACTGCGCCGGATCGACGGCCAGGAGCGCGTGCGCGGCTGGCTCGGCAATTGCCGCCACGCTGCCGACCGCGCCGCCAGCCTGGTGCAGCGCCTGCTCGCGTTCTCGCGCCAGCACCCGCTCGAAGTGAAATCGGTCGACATCAACCGCCTCGTGCAGAACATGTCCGACCTGCTCGGCCGCACGATCGGCGAGACCGTTGCGATCGAGACCGTGCTGGCGGGCGGACTGTGGAATGCCGCGATCGATGCGAACCAGCTCGAGAACGCGATCGTCAATCTCGCGGTCAATGCGCGCGACGCGATGGCGGACGGCGGGCAGCTCACGATCGAAACGGCGAATTGCCACCTCGACGAACACTATATCGAACAGGCGGGTACCGACGTCGCGCCCGGGCAATACGTCATGGTGGCGGTGAGCGATTCAGGCACCGGCATGACGCGCGAAGTGCAGAGCCGCGCGTTCGAGCCGTTCTTCACGACGAAACCGACCGGCGTCGGCACGGGCCTCGGGCTTAGCCAAGTGTATGGCTTCGCCAAGCAGTCGGGCGGGCATATCCGCATCTACAGCGAGGTCGGCCAGGGCACGACCATCAAGATCTATTTCCCGCGCTTCACCGGCACGGACATCCCGGTGTGGAGCGCGCGCGAGCCAGCGCTGCCGGCCATGCGCACCGACGGGACCGAAACCGTGCTGGTGGTCGAAGACGACGTGCAGGTCAACAAGCTCGCTGTCGATGCGCTGGAGGAGCGCGGCTATCGCGTGCTCTCGGCGGCCGACGGCCCGGCGGCGTTGCGAATGCTCGACGATGCCGCGCGGATCGACCTGCTGCTCACCGATGTCGTGCTGCCCCGCGGCATGAACGGGCGTGCACTGAGCGAGGCGGTGCTGCGGCGCCGGCCCAATATCAAAGTGCTGTTCATGACCGGCTATACCCGCAACGCCATCATCCATCACGGCCGGCTCGATCCCGACATCGATCTTCTGAGCAAGCCGTTCACCGCCGACGCGCTGGCGCGGAAAATCCGCCGCATTCTCGATGCCGCCGCGACCGCGCAAGCCGAGCCGCAGACGAGCTGACGCATGCGGCTGCGCTCGCGCATCACCACCGACGGCCTCGACCGCACGCCGCATCGCGCCTTCATGCGCGCGATGGGGTTGGACGATGCGGCGATCGCCAAGCCGATGATCGGCGTGGTCAGCCAGAAGGGCGAGACCACGCCGTGCAACATGACGCACGCCCCGCAGGTCGATGCCGCGAAGGATGGCGTGAGCGCAGCCGGCGGCATCCCGCGCGAGTTCACCACCATCTCGGTGTCCGACGGCATCGGGATGAACCACGAGGGCATGAAGTTCTCGCTGGTTTCCCGCGAGTTGATCGCCGACTCGATCGAAGCCGTGGTGCAGGGCCATGCCTATGACGGGCTGGTGGCGTTCGGCGGCTGCGACAAGACGCTGCCCGGCGCCATGATGGGCCTTACGCGCTGCAACGTGCCGGGCGTGTTTCTCTATGGCGGCGCCGCGCTGCCGGGGCGCTTCCAGGGGCGCGACGTGACGGTGCTCGATGCCTATGAGGGCGTGGGGGCGGTACAGACCGGCGCGATGAGCGAAGCCGATCTCAGCGTTCTGGAGCGCGCCTGCAAGCCAAGCGTCGGCGCCTGCGCGGGGCAGTTCACCGCCAACACCATGGCGATGGTGGCCGAGGCGCTCGGCCTGACCGTGCCGAATTCCGCGATGGTGCCGGGGGTTTATTCCGAGCGTCTCGCGATCGCGCGGCGCGCCGGCGAAATCGTGATGGAGATACTGAACCGCGGCGGCCCGCTGCCACGCGATCTGGTCACCCGTCGCGCGCTGGAGAACGCCAGCGCCATCGTGGCGGCGACCGGCGGCTCGACCAACGCGGCGCTGCACATTCCGGCCATCGCCAACGAGGCCGGCATCCGTTTCACCGTGGACGACGTGGCGGCGGTGTTCGCGCGCACGCCGCTGATCGGCGATCTGCGGCCGGGCGGACAATATCTCGCGAAGGACGTGTACCAGCATGGCGGCGTGTCGGTGATCATCCGCGCGCTGATCGAGAGCGGGCACATCGACGGCAATTGCCTGACCGTGACCGGCCGCAGCTTGCGCGAGGAGCATGGCGAAGCGCCCTCCCCGGATGGCGCGATCGTGCGCGCTGTGGGTAACGCGCTGCGTCCCGATGGCGGGCTCGTCGTACTGAAGGGAAATCTCGCACCGGACGGCGCGCTGCTCAAGGTCGCCGGATTGAAGGCGCGCACTTTCGAAGGCGTCGCGCGCGTGTTCGACTCGGAGGACGATTGCGCCGCTGCCGTTCGCAGCCGCGCCTACGCGGCGGGCGACGTGCTGGTGATCCGTTACGAAGGCCCGTGCGGCGGGCCCGGCATGCGCGAGATGCTCGGCGTCACGGCGCTGATCTACGGCCAGCAGATGGGCGAGAAGGTCGCGCTGTTGACCGACGGGCGCTTCTCCGGCGCCACGCGCGGCATCTGTATCGGGCACATCGCGCCGGAAGCGGCGGTCGGCGGGCCGCTCGCGCTGGTTCAGAACGGCGACCGCATCCGCATCGATGCCGACGCGCGGCGCCTCGACGTGCTGATCGACGATGCCGAACTCGCCCGCCGCCGTGCGGCATGGCAGGCGCCCGCGCCGCGTCACACGGCGGGGCTGCTGGCGAAATACGCGCAGTGCGTCGGGCAAGCGGATCAGGGCGCGGTCACTCACGCCGGTGGCGTGGTGTGGCCCGATCCTCAATCCTCATCCTGAGGAGCCGCCGAAGGCGGCATCTCGAAGGATGGCCGCGCGCTCGGGCCATGGTTCGAGACGCGCCGCTGCGCGGCGCTCCTCACCATGAGGTCACTCAATCGGCGCGACGATCGTCGGATGCTTCAGCGCGTTCGCGTCGAGCTTCTTCTCCAGCATCTTCTCGGCTGTATAGACGTCGAACATCGCCTGGATGCCGGCGAAGTTCGGCGCGGCGCCCGGCTCGCGCGCGAAGTCGTTGCCCTTCAGGAGATACGTGTCGAGCACCGCGACCGGCGCTTTGGTGATTTCGGAGACGACCTTCATGGTCTCGTCGCGATCCGCGAGCGCCATCTTCAGGCCTGCCGTGATATCCTTGACGTATTGCTTCGCGAGGTCCGGATTCTTGTCGACGAAATCCTTCCGGCACGCCTCCACGATATGCACGATGTTCGGCACCGCCTGATCGAGCGAGAACAGCTTGCGGACGCCGCCCTTCGCCTCGGCGCGCGCCGCGAACGGCTGGTTCATGTTGGTGGAGTCGACGCGCCCCGCGCGCAACGCATCCTCGGAGAGCGAGAACGAGACTTCGACCAGCTTGATGTCTTTCTCGGGATCGACGCCGTTGCGCTTGAGCATCAGCGCGAACGGCCCGTGCGTGCCGCCGCCGATGATCGAGATGCCGACGGTCTTGCCCTTGAGGTCGGCGACCGTCTTGATGGCTGAATCCTCCTTCACGGCCCAATAGACCGAGAAGCTGCCCGGCCGCTCGCCCACGTGCTGCGCCACCACGTAGGTCGAGAACGTGCCCTTATCCATACCCTGCGCGATCGGCAGCACGCCCTGCGTCGCGCAATCGAGCGCGCCCGCGATCAGCGCCTGCGACATCGGCGAGGTGCCTTGGAATTGCGACCATTCGATCTTGTATTTCTTGCCGAGGTCCGGGAATCTGTCCGGCCGACGCATCATCCAGTATTTCGCCTCCTCGGCCGGAATGGTCCAGCCGACGCGGATGGTGGGCACGTCCTGCGCTTTCGCGACGGAGACGAGCGCACTGGCCGCGAGCAGCGACGCAACAACGATACGATTCATGACGGGACCCCTCGTGGCTTTTGGACCGCTCTTCAAACCTATGGAACGCCAGCCAGCCAGGGAACGCAAGCTGCGACAGGTTGTGCCATAATGCCGGAATTCAAATGGGGAGCGGACAATGCCAGCACTGGAAATCATCGGAGCGCCGCAGTCCAATTACGTCTGGGCCGTGCGCATGGTGTGCGCCGAAAAGGGCGTGCCCTATGACCTCAATCCCGCGCGGCCGCACTCGCCCGATGTCGATGCGCTGCATCCGTTCGGCAAGATCCCGGTGATGCGCCACGGCGACGTGACCTTGTGCGAGTCCAAGGCGATCGCGACGTATATCGACCGCGTGTTCGACGGCCCGAAGGTGATCCCGGACGATCCCAGGCTCGCCGCGCAGGTCGAGCAATGGGTGTCGCTCGGCAATGTCGAGTTCGACAGGCTGATGATGCGCCAATACGTGGTCGGTTACGCGTTTCCCAAGGAGCCCGGCAAGCCCGACATGGCGGCGATCGGCGCGGCGGCCGAGAAGATGAAGCCGCAGATCGCGGTGCTCGACAAGGCGGTGGCTTCCGGCCATCTGGTCGGCGACAGCCTGACGCTCGCCGACATCAACATCCTGCCGATGCTGTTTTACGTGAACCGCTTCGAGGAGGGCAAAGCGCAGCTCTCCGCCGCCAGGAACCTGTCCGCCTACATGGAGCGCCACTTCGCCCGCCCGAGCTTCCAGGCCTCCAAGCCCCCGCCCCCGAAGCAGTAGCGGAGCGAGCCCTTCTTTCTTTCCCCTCTCCCGCTTGCGGGAGGTCGCCGCGAAGCGGCGGGGAGA
>JAXDNY010000134.1:0-4067 GCA_034669145.1 Hyphomicrobiales bacterium | reverse complement strand
GGTGGCAGCGGCATTTCGCTCGCCCGTGACGTGCGGCAGCATGGCGAGGCTGGCACGGGCGTTCCCATTATTTTTCTGACGGCGAGAGGCGAGGTCGAAGATCGGATCGAAGGGCTCGAGGCGGGCGGCGACGATTATCTCGCCAAGCCCTTCGACCCGCGCGAACTGACGCTGCGGATCGCCTCACTTCTGCGCCGAACCAAAGATCGGGAAATCGTCGTTTCACAAGAACCCGTCGTGCGCTTTGGCGATTTCCGCTTCGATCTCGCGCATGGGGATTTGCGCCGCGGCGACAAACGCGTCGCGCTCGCCGAACGCGAGCGCGAAATGCTACGGCTCCTCGCCAGCGCGCGCGGCGATGTCGTATCGCGGCACGCGCTCGCCAGTTGCGGCACGCCATGCAACGAACGCAGCGTCGACGTGCAGATCAACCGCCTGCGCCGCAAGCTCGAAGGCGATCCCGCCGATCCGGCCTACCTTATAACCGCGCGCGGCACGGGCTACCGCCTGGCGCTGGATGGGTAAGGCGACGCGATGAGCATCACCCTACCTGCAGCGCTCGCCAGACCGCACAAGGTCTATCGCGATTTTGCGCTGTGGCTGCGCCGGCAAATGCCGAAGGGACTGTACGCGCGGGCGTTGCTCATCGTCATTCTGCCGATGGTGTTGTTGCAGTCGGCAGTCGTGTTCTTCTTCATGGAGCGGCATTGGCAGGTCGTGACGTTTCGCCTGTCTGCCGCGCTTACGCAAGATATCGCCGCGCTGATCGACATTTATCAGAGTTACCCGCAGGATAAGAATTACGACACGTTGCAGCGCATTGCAGCCGAGCGTCTCCGCGTCGACTTGGACATTCTTCCGCCGGGTCCGCTTCCGCCGGCGCTGCCGAAACCGTTCTTCTCGATCGTCGATCGTGCACTATCGAACGAAATTCGCCGCCAGATTGGCCGTCCGTTCTGGCTCGACACGGTGGGACGCTCCGATCTCATCGAGATCCGTATTCAGCTCGAAGATGCGGTAATGCGCATCATTGCGCACCGCAGTCAGGCCTATGCGTCGAATTCCCACATTTTCGTCATGTGGATGCTCGGCACGTCATTCGTGCTAATCCTCGTGGCGATCGCCTTCCTGCGCAACCAGATCAAACCGATTCTCCGGCTTGCACGTGCCGCCGAGGCTTTCGGCAAAGGGAGACAGATCGATTTCCGGCCGCAGGGAGCGCGCGAGGTCCGCCAAGCCGGCCTCGCCTTTGTCGAGATGAAGCGCCGGGTCGAGCGGGCCATCGAGCAGCGCACGACGATGCTCAATGGCGTGAGCCACGATCTGCGCACCGTGCTCACGCGCTTCCGCCTTTCGCTTGCGGTCATCGGCAACACGCCCGAGACCCGCGCGATGCAGAAGGACCTCGAAGAGATGCAGCGCATGATCGAGGCCTATCTCGCCTTTGCGCGTGGCGACAGCGGCGAGACCTCGGTTCCAAGCGACATCGCATCATTGCTGAGGCAGGTGAAAGAGGAACTCGATGAAGACGGCCATGACACGCAGGTGACGTTCAGTGGTGATCCAATCATCTCGGTGCGGCCAGACGCGTTCAAGCGGTGCGTCGCCAATCTCGTTGCCAATGCGCAGCGCCATGGCAGCAAGGTCAGCGTTGAAGGATCAAGCGATCAGAGGTTCCTGACCATCAATGTCGATGACGATGGGCCGGGCATTCCCGCCGAGCAGCGCGAGGATGTGTTCAAGCCCTTCTTCCGCCTGGACGAGGCGCGCAATCAGGACGAGGCCGGAACCGGGCTTGGGCTTGCGATCGCGCGCGATATCGCGCGCTCGCATGGCGGTGATATTCAGCTCTCGACGAGCCCGCTTGGCGGCCTTCGCGCGACTTTGCGGGTTCCGATCTGATCAGATTGTCGGATCGTCAACGATGTCGCCGCGCCGTTCCCAGTCGCGCTCACCACGATCACGGTACCGGTCGCGCCCTCGCTGGCGCCAGGTGCGGCGGCTCGCGATCAGCGCGCGTCCGACTGCGCGTAGCGGCGCCGTAAGACGCTGCAGATCCTCCGCACGCGCGACAAGCCGGTCGCCACGCGTGAGCTCGCGATCGAGCGCGGCCATCGTCGCGGAGAGGCCGGGGTCGTCGTCTTCGAACCAGGTGTCGAGGACACGATTCCAGGCAAACGCCAGACCCTGCAGTTTGAGCGTGCCGACCGGGCCTTCGCTGTCGATCCCTGCCGCTTCAAGCATGAAGCGCATCGAATTCACCAGTACCCCGTTAAGTGCCGCGCCCGTCATGAGATCGCCGCGCGACCAGTCGGAAATGCTCTGCAGCGCGTCGCGATAGGGCTTCAGCGCATCGATCCGGCGCATCAGCACGTCGAAGAGCCGCTCCTTTGCCGTCTCGCCGACAAGATCGGTAGTCGTGCCTTCGAGCACGATCCTGTCGATCCGGCGCGCAAACCCGGCGAGCACCGCCCCCTTCGAAGGAAAATGGTCGCGGAAATCGGCAAGGGAAGTCCCGGCGCGAAGTGCGATATCGGAGAGGGTGATCTCTTCCCAGCGGCGTTCGGCCGCAAGCTCCATGAGCGCATCGACGATGCGGGTTTTGGGATCGCCGATGCGTGGCGGCGAGACGGGAGCGGTAACGCCTTCCGGCGCGGCCGGTTCGTTGAACTGCGACATGAATTCCTCCGACCCCTTTATTTAGGGCCGGAGCGTAGCGCTCCAAGCGCGTTCGAAGAAATCAAGTCAGCCGGAAAGTTCGGCGGCGCGGCGCTTCGCGGCTTCGACGGCGGCTTCCATAAGCTTCTTCAGTCCGCTCTCGCCCATGAGAATGGTTAGCGCCGCGGCGGTCGTGCCGCCGGGCGAGGTGACCTCCTCGCGCAATTTTGAGACTGCCTTCTCCGGCGAGCGATGCATGAGCTCGCCCGATCCTTCGAGGGTCGCGCGCGCAAGGCGCTCCGCGAGATCCGGCGGCAGGCCGGCCGCTGCCCCCGCTTCGGCAAGACATTCGGCGAGCAGGAACACATAGGCTGGTCCCGAGCCGGAGACCGCCGTCACCGCATCGATATGGGCCTCATCGTCGAGCCATTCGACTCGCCCGACGGCGGAGAGAAGTTCATCCGCGGTGGCGCGCTGGTCAACATTCACGCCCGGCGTCGGGTATGCCGCCGTAATGCCCCGGCGGATCGCCGCCGGCGTGTTCGGCATGGCGCGAATGATGCCAGTGGCTGCAGGCAGCCGCGCCTTCAGGTTGGCCGTGGTTTTTCCCGCCAGGATCGACAGAACCAGCGTCTGCGGTCCGACCAGCGGCGCGATCTGCGGGGCGGCGTCATCCAGCGTTTGCGGCTTGATCGCCAGAAACAGCACGGCCGGCGGAGCGATGTCAGCCACCGCGGGGTTGATCCGCACCCCCTTGTAGCGCGCCGCCATTTGCGTTCCTTCGCTCGGCGCCGGATCGAGGATCGTGATCGCGCTGGCGTCGACCCCTCGCCCAAACCAGCCGCCGAGAAGCGCCGAGCCCATCTTGCCCGCGCCGACCAGGACCAGGGAAAGCGGGCGCTCGGTCACTCCAGAATTGTCCATGGGTCAGGCGTGCCCGTGCGTCTCGAACATGGCCGCTTCGAGCGCCTCTCTTACGCTCTTGCCAGCCCAAACGACAAACTGGAAGGCCTGATAATAACGCTCGCAATTCTCCAGCGCGTTCGTCAGTACCACCTCGCATTGCCGGCTGTTCGGCACGGCGCCCCCCGCCAGGATCAGCCCTTGCCGAAACATGACGACGCCCTCGCTCGCCCAAAGCTCGAAATGGCCGATCCAAAGCTGCTCGTTGACGGTCGAGACAAGCGTCAACAGCTCCTGTCTCCGGCGCTCCGGCACTTTCAGATCGAAGGCGCAGCCGATATGCAGCGTCTCGAGTTCGGGCAGCCACGTGAAAGCCATGTGGTAATCCGACCAGCTGCCCGTCACCGAAATCGAAATCTCGTCGTCGTCGTCGCGATTGAAGACCCACTCGTTCAAGGCCGCGAGGCGCTCGACGACATCGACGGGATGTTCGGCGCGTTCGCTGT
>JAXDNY010000133.1:0-12462 GCA_034669145.1 Hyphomicrobiales bacterium | reverse complement strand
GGGTGCTGGTTCTTCAGCATTTTGGTGTGCGCCAGCGGGATATCGCCCCAGGGGAAGACTTCGCTCATGCACGGGTCGATGCGGCGCTCGAGCACGAAGCGGTTGGCCTGCGAGGCCTGCTTCAAATGCGCGAAGTGCGAGCCCTGGATGCGCTTCTGCCGCATCCAGACATAACGCGCGTCGAAGGTGATGTTGAAGCCGGTGGTGCCGGCGCAGAACACCACCATGCCGCCGCGCTTGACCACCATCGACGACACCGGGAAGGTCTGCTCGCCCGGATGTTCGAACACGATGTCGACGTCGCGCTTGCCGGTGATGTCCCAGATCGCCTTGCCGAAGCGGCGAGCTTCCTTGCTCCAGTCATTGTATTCGGCGGAGTTCACCTGAGGCAGTTGGCCCCAGCACTTGAACTCCTTGCGGTTGATCGCGCCCTTGGCGCCGAGATTGAAGACGTATTCCATCTTCGATGCGTCGGAGACGACCGCGATCGCGTTCGCGCCCGAGGCCGCGACGAGCTGCAGGCCGAACACGCCGAGCCCGCCGGAGGCGCCCCACACCAGCACGTTGTCGCCGGGCTTGAGCGTATGCGGCGCGTGGCCGAACAGCATGCGATAGGCGGTCGCGAGCGTGAGCGTGTAGCAGGCCGACTCTTCCCAGGTGAGATGCGCGGGCTTCGGCATCAGCTGGCGCGACTGCACGCGGCAGAACTGCGCGAACGATCCGTCCGGCGTCTCGTATCCCCAGATGCGTTGCGAGGGCGAGAGCAGCGGATCGCCGCCATTGCACTCGTCGTCGTCGCCGTCATCCTGATTGCAGTGGATGATGATCTCGTCGCCGACTTTCCAGCGCTTCACCTTCGCGCCGACCTTCCAGACGATGCCCGAGGCATCGGAGCCCGCGATGTGATACGGATTCTTGTGGCTGTCGATCGGCGACACCGGCGTGCCGAGCCCCGCCCAAACGCCGTTGTAATTCACGCCCGCCGCCATCACGAGGACGAGCACCTCGTCGTCGGCGATCTCCCATGTCGGCAGCACCTCGACCTGAAACGACGAGTCGGGCGGACCGTGGCGCTCCTTGCGGATCGCCCACGCGTACATCTTCTCGGGTACATGCCCGAGCGGCGGGATTTCGCCGATGTCGTAAAGCGGTTTGGCCACGGCCTGCCTGGACGCGGCGTGAGGCGTGGAAAGCTGCACCACAGTCGACATGCCCGGTCTCCCAGAGCTGCGCGCGGAACAAGGGCGCGCGCGAAGTCTGCCGCAACTGATATTGCAATGCAATAGATTACGCTGCGCCGCACTGACAAGGCTTTGACCACAGCAATTGTTCCACAGGCAGGTGTCCGCCGCTGGTATCGGCCTGCGCCCCGGCGTAGCTTTGCGGCCGCGCGAAAGCGCAGAATCATCATCCCCGGGGGAGGCACACCATGGTCGAAAGTCTGATTGCTTGGCTGATCGTCGGCGCGATTGCCGGCTGGCTCGCCGGCCTGCTCGTAAAGGGTTTCGGCTTCGGCCTGATCGGCAATATCGTCGTCGGCATCGTCGGCGCGGTGATCGCCGGCTGGTTGCTGCCAAAGCTTGGTATCAGCCTTGGCGTCGGCATGGTCGCGGCCATCATCAATGCGGTGATCGGCGCGGTCGTGTTGCTGGTCATCATCGGGCTTGTCAGACGGGCCACCTAGATCGCCCGACCCGGCCGGGGCGCGAAGCTAATTGCGTCCCGGCATTTTGCGGTGCACAATAAGCGCTGATCCGTGCGCTATCGGCACGGGATGGCGCCATGACCGAACAGCCGCGACGCGACAAGCCCTGGATTTTCCGCACCTATTCGGGGCATTCGAACGCCGCTGAGTCGAACGCGCTCTATCGCAAGAATCTCGCCAAGGGGCAGACCGGCCTTTCGGTCGCGTTCGATCTGCCGACCCAGACCGGCTACGACAGCGATCACGTGCTGGCGCGCGGCGAGGTCGGCAAGGTCGGCGTGCCGATCTGCCATCTCGGCGACATGCGGACGCTGTTCGACGCGATCCCGCTCGATACGATGAACACCTCGATGACCATCAACGCGACGGCCGCGTGGCTGCTCGCGCTCTATATCGCGGTGGCGGACGAGCAGGGCGTGCCGCGTGCCACGCTGCAGGGCACGACGCAAAACGACATCGTGAAGGAATATCTCTCGCGCGGCACGTACGTGTTTCCGCCCGCGCCTTCGATGCGGCTCATCAAGGATACGATTTTGTTCACGACGGCCGAGCTGCCGAAGTGGAATCCCATGAACGTGTGCTCGTATCACCTGCAGGAGGCGGGCGCGACGCCGGTGCAGGAGCTGGCCTACGCGCTCGCGACCGCCATCGCGGTGCTCGACACCGTGAAGGCCTCCGGCGAGGTGAAGCCGGAAGACTTCGGCGAAGTGGTCGGCCGCATCTCGTTCTTCGTCAACGCGGGCCTGCGCTTCATCACCGAGATGTGCAAGATGCGCGCGTTCTCGGAACTGTGGGACGAGATCACGCGCGACCGCTACGGCGTCACCGATCCGAAGCAGCGGCTGTTCCGCTACGGCGTGCAGGTGAATTCGCTCGGGCTGACCGAGCAGCAGGCGGAAAACAACGTCTACCGCATCCTGATCGAGATGCTCGCCGTGACGCTTTCGAAGAACGCGCGCGCGCGCGCCGTGCAGCTTCCCGCCTGGAACGAAGCGCTCGGCCTGCCGCGCCCGTTCGACCAGCAATGGTCGCTGCGGATGCAGCAGATCCTCGCCTACGAGACCGACCTCCTGGAATACGGCGACATCTTCGACGGCTCCGCCGAAATCGCCCGCAAGGTCGAAGAGCTCAAGCGCGAGGCGCGCGACGTGCTCTCCGACATCGAAAAGCTCGGCGGCGCGATTGCCGCCGTGGAGATGGGCTACATGAAGGCGCAGCTTGTCGAGAGCAATTCGAACCGCGTCGAGGCGATCGAGCGCGGCGAGCAGGTGGTCATCGGCGTCAACAAATTCACCGAGAGCGAGCCATCGCCGCTCTCGACCGGCGAAGGCTCGATCCTCACCGTGCCGCCGGAAGTCGAGGCCGAACAGATCGAGCGGCTCAAGGCATGGCGCGCCGCGCGTGACGCCAGGGCGGTCGCTGCCGCGCTGCGCGAGCTGCGCCAGGTGGCGGCGTCCGGACGTAACATCATGCCGGCCTCGATCGCTGCCGCGAAGGTGGGTGTCACGACCGGCGAATGGGCGCTCGTGCTGCGCGAAGCGTTCGGCGAATACCGCGCCCCGACCGGCGTCGGCCGCGCCGCCCGCAACGAGAGCGCGGCGCCGGACGACGTCCGCGCCGACATCGATCGCGTGTCGAAGAAGCTCGGCCGGCGCCTGAAATTCCTGGTCGGCAAGCCCGGCCTCGACGGCCACTCCAACGGCGCCGAGCAAATCGCCGTGCGGGCGCGCGATGCCGGCATGGACGTCGTCTATCAGGGCATCCGCCTCACCCCGGCCGAGATCGTCTCAACCGCGCGCGAGGAGCGCGTCCACGTGATCGGACTGTCGATCCTGTCCGGCTCGCACGTGCCGCTGGTGAGGGACGTGGTCGCGCGCATGCGGGAAGCGGGCTTGAGCGATGTGCCGGTGATCGTCGGCGGCATCATCCCGCCGGAGGACGCCGAAACGTTGAAGGCGGCGGGCGTCGCCGCCGTCTACACGCCGAAGGATTTCGAGCTCAACCGCATCATGGCGGACATCGTGCGCATCGTGGACACGAGCGCCGACGAGGCGGCTTAGTTCATTTACAGCGCGAGCTGCGTCCGGATTGCTTTCTCGATCGCCTTGAGCTCGCTGGCGGTCACGCGACCGATTCGCTCGCGCAACCGGCTTTTGTCCGCGGTTGCGATCTGATCCGCCATAGCCTTGCTCTGGCGCGCTCCGATTTTTATCAAAGCTTCCGACTCGAAAACATGGCGCACGTTGGTGGTCAATGGTACGATCTGCACGCGGTTGAGGTTAGCATTGGCGTCGTCGTTCGAGACAATGACGGCCGGACGCGTCTTTCGAACTTCGCTACCGGTCGATAGCTCAAACAGCGTCCACCAGATTTCACCGCGACGGATAGCCGGGCCAGTCACTGAAGTCCTCATCAGGTAGGGTTTCGCCGAAATTGGCGTCGATCCACTCGCGGGCTTCTTTTTCGGCTTCTTCATCTGCGGCCATGGCCCGATACCCTGCAGCGAGTGAGCCTTTGAAAAGTTCTGGCTTCTCGACCACGTGTTCGCGCGCCAACTCGTCGATGAATCGGCTGATCTTGCGCCGGCCGATACGGCGGTGCAGCCCGTCGTAGACCTCGTCGGACACGGTGATGGTAAGCTTCTTCGTCATATACGTATACTATACGTATAGCAGGAAATTTCAAGGCTGCGGCACGAACTTCGCCACCGCCTGCGCCAGCGCCGCCGGGCTGACGGGCTTTGCCAGGAACGCGTTCATGCCCGCGGCAAGTGCGGCTTCCTCGTCGGCGATCGCCGTCCGGCCTGAAATGCCGATGACCGGCACGTGCGCGGCCGCCCCGCTCAGCGCGCGGATCGCACGCGTGGCGCGAAGACCGTCCATGCCCGGCAGCGTCACGTCCATCAGCACCAGGTCGTAGCCGCCGCGATTGACCGCAGCGACCGCGGACTCGCCCGTGCCGGCAAAATCGACGCGGTGTCCCAGCTCGACCAAAATCGTGTTGAGCACCACGCGCGCGTAAGGGTTATCCTCGGCGCACAGCACGCGCAGGCTTTTTGTTGCGGCATCGGTTTTCGCCGCAGCGCTTCCGCCGCCGCCGGCCGCTGCGGCGGTGGCTTGCGCGAGCGTCACAGTGAAACCGAACGTGCTGCCATGTCCGGGGCGGCTCCTGACCGTGAGATCGCCGCCCATCGCTTTCGCAAGCCTGCGCACGAAGGCAAGCCCGAGGCCGGACCCGCCATAGCGGCGCGCGACCGCCGTGTTGGCTTGGGCGAACGGGCGGAACAGCCGCGCGATCTCTTGTCGCGTGAGCCCGATGCCGCTGTCGGTGAGCGTGACGGTGAGCTTGTGGCGCCCGCGCGGCGCGCGCGCCACGCTAACCGCCATCGCGACGCGCCCGCGCTCGGTGAATTTCACCGCGTTGTCGGCGAGGTTCTCCAGCGCGGCACGCAGCCGCACGCGATCGCCGGTGACGAGGTCCGGCAGATCGGCCGCGATCGCGAGATCGGCGGCGAGCCCCTTGGCCTCGGCGCGTGCCGCCAGCGTCGCACCGACCGCTTCCGCCAGGGCACGCAGACGGAACGGCTCATCGCGCAACACCAGGCCGCGCTTGCTGGCGCGAACGCCATCGACCACCAGCGTCGCCAGCGCGGCCAGATGCTCCGACGCGCCCTTCACCTGGCTCGCCCACTGCCGCTCGCGCTCCGGCAGGTCGGCCGCGGCGATCAGTTCGCTCATCGCCAGAATGCCGTTGAGCGGCGTGCGTATCTCATGCGCCAGCATGGCGAGCGCGGTCTCGACCGCATCGGCGGACGCGGCACGGCGGCGCGTGCGCGTTTTGCGCCGCGGCTTGACGGCCTTCGCACCCCGAACCTTACGCATCCCACATCCCAGCCCGCAGACAGGATGCCACGGGCGCCCTCTGGAGGCCAATCAGCGCAAGCTCGGATGTCGGATTATGGGCCGGATGATGTCGTGGCAGCGGCAGGCGCGAGCCCGACGATGCGGCGGATGTCCGCCGCTGTCGCGCCCTGCTGGCGCAACTCGCGCAACGCGGTCGCCTGCGTCGACTTCGAGAGCTTGTGCCCCTCGGCGTCGAGGATCAGGCGGTGATGGTGATAAAGCGGCGGCGGCAGCCCCAGCAGCGTCTGCAACACGCGGTGCACGCTGGTCGCCTGGTACAGGTCCTGCCCGCGCACCACGAGGGTCACGCCTTGCAGCGCGTCATCCACCACGACGGAGAGATGATAGCTCGTCGGCGTGTCCTTGCGGGCGAGCACGACATCGCCCCACATCTGCGGCTCGGCCATCAGGGTTTCGTGGTCCTGCTTCGGATCGGTCCCGATCTCGACCCAGGTGAGCGCCCCGGTGCGCTTGATGGCGGCGTCCATGTCGAGCCGCAGCGCATAGGGCTCGCCCGAAGCGATCCGCCGCGCGCGTTCCTCCGCGCCGAGCTGCTTCGCCATGCCGGGATAAAGCGGCGACCCGTCGGGATCGTGCGGCCACGGCGCGCCCGTGTGCTGCGCGATGTGGCGCGCGATCTCGGCGCGGCTCTCGAAACTCGGATAGACCAGCCCCTGCGCTTCGAGTTTCGTTAGCGCATCGCGGTACGCGTCGAGATTCTCGGACTGACGCCGCACCGGCTGTTCCCAACCGATGCCGAGCCATGCGAGATCCTCGTAGATCGCCTGCTCGAACTCCGGCCGGCAGCGCGCCGCATCGATGTCCTCGATGCGCAAGAGGAACCGCCCGCCGAGGTCGCGCGCCATCTCGACATCGATCAGCGCTGAGAGGGCGTGACCAAGATGCAAATAGCCGTTCGGGCTCGGCGCGAAACGCAGGACGGGTTGTTTCATGTCGCAATGATGAGACGGCTCGCGAGCGCAGACAATTGTCATCCGCACGGCGGGGAACTAAGTCTGACCGGCCGAATGATAACGCATATCCACACCGAAGCCGATCTCGACGCCGCCATCGCGGCGCTGGTCGCCGCCGATCCACGCTGGGCCGCGGTCGCGGAGCGCAGCGGACGGCCACCGCTGCGCCGCCGCGAGGGCGGCTTCGCCGGGCTCGCGCAGATCATCATGGGTCAGCAAGTTTCAACCGCGAGCGCCGCAGCGATCTACAGCCGCCTGATCGCAATCGCCGATCCGTTCGATCACCACGCTGTGTTGCGCGCCCGCAAGGACAAGCTCCTGCGTGTCGGGCTTTCGAATGCCAAGGTGAAGACGCTGAAGGCCATCGCAAAGGCAATCGACTCCGGTGCGGTCGACCTTCATGCGCTCGCCGCTCTCCCGGCCGACGACGCCCATGCCGCGCTGGTGGCGCTGCACGGCATCGGGCCGTGGACCGCCGACATTTATCTTCTGTCCTGCATCGGTCATGCCGACGCGTGGCCGGCCGGCGACCTGGCGCTGCAGGAAGCCGCGCGCATCGCGTTCAATCTGCCGACACGCCCGACCGCGAAGGACATGGGCCCGCTTGCGGAACGCTGGCGTCCGTGGCGGGCGGTGGCGGCGCGGCTGCTGTGGACCTACTATCGCGCGGTGAAGAAGCGCGAAGGCGTGCTGATGGCACCGGCGCAGGCGAAGCCGAAGACAACGAAGAAAACGAAGCGGGGCAAGAATGGCCGCTGAACGCGACGGCCCAAGGCTTGACGGCCCAAGGCTTGACGGCCCTAGGGTTGCGCCGAAGGACGGCCCGGCGCGCCAGCTCGTCGTGTTCCTGCATGGCTATGGCGCCGACGGCAACGACCTGATCGAGATCGGCCGCGCCTGGCAGCCGTTCCTGCCGCACGCCGCCTTCGTGTCGCCGCATGCGCCGCACCCCTGCGGGCAGGCGCCGATGGGGCGCGAATGGTTTCCCCTCACCTTCCGTAACCCGACCGAGCGTTGGGACGGCGTCAACGCCGCCGCACCCGGGCTCGACAGCTTTCTCGATGCCGAGCTGGCGCGGCATAACCTTCCGCCCTCCGCGCTCGCGCTCGTCGGTTTTTCCCAAGGCACCATGATGGCGCTGCAGGTGGGCTTGCGCCGCGCGGCCGCGCCCGCCGCGATCGTCGGCTATTCGGGGATGCTGATTCTCAAGGATGATTCGGACGTCGAGGGCTACAAGCCGCAGGTGCGCGCCCGCCCGCCGGTCCTGCTGATCCACGGCGACGCCGACGACCTCATCCCCGTGCAGGCGCTGCTTCACTCGACTCAGGCGCTCGCCGCGCTGGAAGTTCCGGTTGAATGGCACATCTCGGCCGGCATCGGCCACGGCATCGACGACGAAGGCCTGCGCCATGGGGGCCAATTTCTCGCCCGGCGGCTGAAGGCCCGCATGACAGCCTAACCGCCTAGCCCTGCTTCACAATCCCGTCACCCTCCCTGTAGACTATGTGCGTCGCCGCGCTGCGGCATGAGGAGAATGGGACAACCTTGAACGCGCACGTGCCAAACAGCGGATGGCCCGCATTGGTTCTCAACGCGGACTTCCGGCCACTCAGCTATTACCCGCTGTCGCTCTGGTCGTGGCAGGACGCCATCAAGGCCGTCTTCCTCGAGCGGGTGAACATTGTCGCCCAGTACGACAAGGCGGTGCATTCCCCCAGCCTGGAAATGAAGCTGCCGAGCGTGGTGTCGCTCAAGACCTACGTGAAGCCCTCGACCCATCCGGCGTTCACCCGGTTCAACGTGTTCCTGCGCGACAAGTTTTCCTGCCAGTTCTGCGGCTCGCGCGACGACCTCACCTTCGATCACCTGCTGCCGCGCTCGCGCGGCGGGCACACCGTGTGGGACAACGTCGTCGCGGCCTGCTCGCCGTGCAATCTGCGCAAAGGCTCAATGACCCCGCACGAGGCCGGCATGTATCCCTCGCAGATGCCGTTCCAGCCGAGCGTGCAGCACCTGCACCGCAACGGCCGGCTGTTCCCGCCCAACTATCTGCACGATAGCTGGCTCGACTATCTCTATTGGGATACCGAGCTGGAGCCGTGAGCTGCCTTGGCGCCGCTCAGCGCGACCGCCGCGAGCGCGGCCGAAATTAGCGCGTTGTAGCCGGCCAGCGAAATCCCCAGGAAGCGCCACGCCGCCTCGTCGCAGCGCGTTATGTTGATCGTCTCCAGCCGCTTGAGGAAATCGGCCGCCGGGCCGAGCGTTGCTGCGCCGGAACATTCCTGCGGGCCCGCCCACCATCCCCATTCGATGCCGGCGTGGAAAACGCCGAGATAGGTGCTCCACAGCATCAACCCCGCGAGCGCGACCAGCCCGCCGAGGACGATGGCGCGCGGCGCTTTGCGCCACGCCGCGAACGCGACGATCAGCGCGAGCGGAATGGCGATGTAATAGGGCTCGCGCTGTTCGAGGCAGAGCGGGCACGGCTTGAGCCCGATGACCAGTTCGAAGAACCACGCCCCCGCAATTGTCGCCGCGCCGACAAGCGCGATCGCAAGAGCCGCCGCGGCGGCCGGGTTCGCGCGCCAGAACGGCTGCGCCGTCGTCGGGCTTTGATCGCGCGCGGGAGCCAGCATGGCGGCTCACATAGCGCCGGGCCGCGCTCCTGTCGATTCGGGCGTTCCGTCAAGGCTTTCAACAATCGTTGACCCGCAGCCGCCCGCGCCAGTATGGTCCGCCCGGTAAGCCCCTGTGGCGGAATTGGTAGACGCGCCTGACTCAAAATCAGGTGGTGGCAACATCGTGCTGGTTCGAGTCCGGCCAGGGGCACCAGTTTTCGGTCAGTGCTAGGAATTTTCCGGCCCGCAACGGGCTAACCGACCATGGCGATCCGTTAACCGCGGCCCGATAAGGCATGCGCCCATGACACCGGCTTTCGTCGCCCCCGCATGACCGCGCGCCGCTTGTTCCAAGCCGCCGGCTGGCTGCTCGTCGCCGCGATCGTCGTGCTCTCGCTGGTCGCGCCGTCGCTGCGGCCGGTCACGTTCCTGCCGCACAATCTCGAGCATGCTGCGGCCTTCGCGATTGCGGGCTTCGCGTTCGGCCTCGGCTATCCGGGCCGCGCCGCGCAGCACATGGCGATGATGGCCGTCTTCGCGGGCGCAATCGAGCTTGCGCAGTTCTACGCGCCGGGACGCCACCCGCGCCTGATCGATTTCGTGGTCGATGCGCTCGGCGGCTGCGCGGGCGTGGCGGTTGCGGCGATGCTCGCGCGGCTGCGCGCGAGCTAGCTCAGCAACGTCGCTTCGATCAGCCAGCCGAGCCAGATGCCCGGCGCCAGAAACAGGCCGAACGGAAATTTCAGCGCGGGATCGAACGCGCGCGCCTTGGCGTAGTGGCGCAAGCCGAACACCGCGATGGCCGCGAGCGCCGCAATCTCGATGGCGATCGGCAAAGTCAGCCAGTCGAGCCACGCGCCCGCAACGCCCGCGAGCTTCACGTCACCCAGCCCGATGCCGTCGCGTCCGCGCACGCGCCGATAGATTTCGCGCAGCCCGAGAAACAGCAGCGCCAGCACGGCCGCGCGCAGCAGCGCGATGGCAATTGCCTCCCCCAGGGCGAACGGCGCCGTGACGGCGGCATTCACCAGCGCGAGCGCGAAGGCCACGGCGGATAGCTCGTTCGGAATGACGAAATAGCGCGCGTCGATCACCGCAATCGCCATCGCGATCAGCGCCAGCGCCGCGCCGAGAGTGCCCGGCAGGCCCGGCGCCGCGATCAGGCTCGCGGCGCACGCGGTAAGCGTCACTGCCACGACCGCCGCGGCGGCGAGCGGCCGCTCCCGCCAGCCGGTGAGACGGTCGACGACCGAAATCCGCACCATCGGTCTATTGCCTGAGGTAACGCGGGTCCGTCGTGCCGAGCCGGCCGCGCAGCTTGGTGCGCATCTCCTCGGCGACGCGCATCGCATCGACGCCGTCACGGATGATCTGCGGCCGGATGAAGATGATCAGTTCGGTGCGCTGCGCGGTCTTGTTGTTGCTGCCGATCAGCTTGCCCAGTTCGCCGAGCTGATCGACCAGCGGAATGCCGCTGCGGCTGTTCTCCTGACGTTCGCTGATCAGCCCCGCGAGCAGCACGGTCTGTCCGCTGGCGACCGCGATCGAGCTTTTGACACGCCGCTGCGACACCGTCGGCGTCAGGCTGCCGGCGCTGCCGGCCGCCACGTTGCTGATCTCCTGCTCGACGTCGAGCAGCACGTTGCCGTTGGCGTTGATGCGCGGCACGACGCGCAGGATCACGCCGGTGTTGCGGTAATCGATCGTGTTGACCACCGGCGCGCCGGTGCCGGTGAGCACGGTCGCGCTCGCGGTCGCGACCGGCACCTGATCGCCCACCTGCAGGGTCGCGGTCTGATTGTCGAGCACCACGACCGACGGCGTGGAGAGCACCTTCACGTCGGACACGCCGCGCAACGCATCGAGGATCAGGCGCGGCTCGGACTCCGGACCGAGCAGGAAATTGAACCCCGGAAGCGCACGGGTCAGGATCGCACTACCGGTGCGGCTCAGCGCCGCCGAGCCGTAATCCTCCTTGTAACCGACGTCCTTGCTCTTGAGGAAGAACTGCACGCCGTAGCTCAGGTTCTCGTTGAGCGTGATTTCCGCGATGGTCGCGTCGATCGAGACCTGAAGCTGCGGCCGGTCGAGCTGCTTGAGCGTCTGCTCGATCACGCGATAGTTTTCCTGATTGGCGTAGATGAGCAGCGTGTTGTTGACCGCATCGGCCGTGATGCGGACGCCCGGCAGAATGGCGCCCTGGCCGCCGCCAGTACCGCCGGCGCTACTGCCGAAACCGCCGGCACCGGGGCTGACTGCGACGGCGACTGCACCGCCCGCACCGCCGCGGCCGAACGAACCGCTGCGCTGCGCCACGATGTCGTTCGGGCTTCCGGAGGTCGCCGCAATCGCCGGGCTGGTCGTGCCGCCGCTGATGCGCGAATCCGACGACGATCCGCCCGGCTGCGTGCGGGCGCCGCCGATGCGCAGGCCGCCCTGCTGGATCGCCTCGCTCGTGCTGGTCATGACGCCGGCGCCCGGCGCGATCTGGTTGGTCGCGCTGTCGATCGCGCCGCCGCGCCCGCCGCCGAAAATGTCGTTGAGCAGTTGGGCCATCTGGCGCGCATCGCCATAGCGCACCTGATAGACCTTCACGCCCGTGGTGGCGGTGTCGGACTTGTCGAGGCGGGTGATCCAGGTCGCGACCGTGCGCAGCAGCGCCGGCTTGCTGGTGATCACCATGATGGCGTTGAGGCGCGCGATCGGCTGCAGCTTCACGAGGCTCTGGCTCAAGCCGCCGTCGCCCGAGTCCAGGATGCGCTCGAGCTCGCTCATCACCGGCTCGGGCGTCGAATTGCGCACCGGATAGATGCCGACCGACTGGCCACGCATCCAGTCGGCATCGAAGCTCAGCACGGTCTCGACCGCGTTGCGCCGGTCGGGACCGTTGCCCTGGATCACCACCAGATTGCGCGGCGCATCGACACGCACGCTGCCGGCCTTCAGGGCGAAGCTGTCGAGCAGCTTGGTGAGCGTCGTCGCCGACACGTATTGCAGCGGAACGACCGTGATGCCGAAGCCGGGGTCGGCGCGGGCGATGCTGTCGACGCCGCCGGTTCCGATCGCTTCGGCGGCCGGCAGGATCACGTAGCCGCGCCGGTCGCGCACCAGCGAGGCGCCGGAGAGCCGCAGCGCGCTTTCCAGCACGTAGAGCAGATCGCCCTTCGGCACCGGGCGGCCCGACGCGAGTGTGATGGTCCCCTGCACGCGCGGGTCGATGATGTAGCCGAGCCCGAGGATGTCGCCGAGCACGACCTTGGCAA